>NZ_JABBCP010000012.1:0-861 GCF_012844445.1 Collinsella acetigenes | reverse complement strand
CCCGCGGTATCCGGTTCTCAAGGTACCCGCGCCGGCCCGCCTGTCGGCTGCCGTCGCGCAGGGATTAATGATGCCAGAGGCGAGGCCCCTCTGGGCCGGGAATATCGGTCTCCACGTTTCGCACACATATCTGGATCGCCGGGAGCGCCCCGCGCCCTCGGCGCGCGCCGCGGAAGGCAAGAAGCCCGCAGGTGAGGCGCCATGTCGGCAATCATCCAAAGGAGCGGAGGCGAGAGGGCCCGCAGGCTCATTCCCGGAGAGGGGCGGGCGCTCGAGGGATGATCCGGCGATTTCTTTTCAGACAGGAAGGGAAACAGGGAGGCCGGCCCGGCTCCCGACAGCTGAATCGCCGGCCCCTCACCGTGCCCGCAGGACGCGCCGCGGGGCCCTGTCCGGCCGGCGCGGCCGGGGGCCGGCAGAGAGGCTCGCGCGGGATGCCGGCGGGACCGCCAGCGCCGAGCGGGACGGCCACCTGACGGGGCGGACCCCGGGGCGCCGCTCCCGTGAACGGGCGGGCCGTCCGGAGCCGCATGCGGCCGCAAGCCCCCCGGGTCCGGGGGCACGGCCCCTCGGCTCCCGGCGGGGCGAGCGCCCCCTCGCCGGCAGGAACGGCCCCGGGGGAAAGGGGGCGCGCCGCGGGGAAGGCGCCGTCCGGCCCCGCTGCCGATATGGGTGGCCCCGTCCGGCCCGCAAACAGGCGGCCAGGGGATGCGGCGCTCGGTCGCGGGACCCCGCGGCATGGAAAAGGGCCCCACGGGGCCCTCGGCTGAACGATATGGAGAAAAAAGAGGGGGGCGCCGCAGGGAATCCCCCGCGGCGCCCCCGCGCCCGAGCCCGCTACATACGGGTCGAGCGCCGTCC
>NZ_JABBCP010000011.1:0-898 GCF_012844445.1 Collinsella acetigenes | reverse complement strand
TCATGGCCTCGCAGACGTGCGGGATGTTCACGTCGGCGGAGAGCTGCTTGACGGCGGCGATGGCGGCGTCGGCGGCCTCGTCGGCGCTCATGCCCGCGGTGTCGACGCCCATGGCGACGGCGACCTCGGCCAGGCGCTCGGCGCAGACCGGCTTGTTGAACTCCATGGCGATCGGCAGCAGCATGGCGCAGGCGACGCCGTGCGGGGTGTCGTAGTGGGCGGACAGGGTGTGGGCCATGGCGTGGTCGATGCCCAGGCCGACGTTGGAGAAGCCCATGCCGGCGACGTACTGGCCGAGGGCCATGCCCTCGCGGCCGGAGCCGGGCTGACCGGACTTGGCCTCGGCGACGGAGTCGCGCAGGTTCTCGCTGATCAGCTTGATGGCCTCGAAGTGGAACATGTCGGAGAGCTCCCAGGCGCCCTTGGTGGTGTAGCCCTCGATGGCGTGGGTCAGAGCGTCCATGCCGGTGGAGGCGGTCAGGCCGGCGGGCATGGAGGCCATCATGTCGGGGTCGACGACGGCGACCTCGGGGGCGTCGTTGGTGTCGACGCACACGAACTTGCGGACCTTCTCGGGGTCGGTGATGACGTAGTTGATGGTCACCTCGGCGGCGGTGCCGGCGGTCGTCGGCACGGCGATGGTGAACACGGCGTGGTTCTTGGTGGGCGCGACGCCCTCGAGGCTGCGCACGTCGGCGAACTCGGGGTTGTTGACGATGATGCCGATGGCCTTGGCGGTGTCCATGGAGGAGCCGCCGCCGATGGCCACGATGGAGTCGGCCCCGGCGGCCTGATAGGCCTCGACGCCGTCCTGGACGTTCTTGATGGTGGGGTTGGGCTTGATCTCGGAGTAGAGGCTCCAGGCGATGCCGGCGGCGTCGAGCTCGTCGGTCACCTT
>NZ_JABBCP010000010.1:0-1389 GCF_012844445.1 Collinsella acetigenes | reverse complement strand
GGTCGCGTCACTAATTTTGGTGTAAAAGGCCTCCCGGCGACGCGCCGGGAGGCCCGGCCGTTCCCTAGAATCGTGGGTCACCACAACTTACGGTCCTAGAGAAAGGAACGGCCAGATGGATACCATACACGAAGAGGCGGTCGCCGCGGCCGGGACGAGGCCGGACGGCACCATCGACCTGAACGCCGCGGCCAGGTCGCTGCTCGAGGGCCTGCTCAACGCCGTGATGGACGAGCAGGCCTCCGAGACCGGCGCCCAGCGGAACGGCTACCGGGAGAGGTCGCTGGACACCTGCATAGGCAGGGTCACGCTGAGGATCCCGAAGCTGAGGACGGGGACGTACTTCCCCGACGACGTGGTCGAGCGCTGGAGCCGCACGGACACCGCGCTCGCCTCCGCCATATGCGAGATGTGGGTCGGTGGCGTGTCGACCAGGAAGGTGGAGGCCGCGGCGGCGAAGATGGGCGTCGAGAGGATGAGCCGCAGCAGGGTGTCGCGCCTGTGCGCCTCGCTGGACGCCGAGGTGGACGAGATGAGGGGCGCCGACCTCTCGTGGGCCGGGTGGCCCTACCTGTGGCTCGACGCCACCTACGTCCCCTGCCGGGAGGCGGGCGCGGCCCGCTCGACGGCGCTGGTGACGGCCGTGGCCTGCGACTCGCGGGCGCGCAGGCGGGTCGTGGGGGTCGAGGCGGTCGACGCGGAGTCCTACCAGTCGTGGCGCTCGTTCCTGCTGTCGCTGCGGGCCCGGGGGCTGTCGGGCGTGAGGCTCGTGGTCTCCGACGCGCACGCGGGGCTCGCCCGGGCGGTGCGCGAGGTGTTCCTGGGGTCGTCGTGGCAGCGCTGCGTGGCGCACCTCGAGCGCGGCGTGGCGGAGCGCTGCCGCAGGAGGGGCGACGGGGCGGCCGCGGCCGCCGCCCTCAAGGCCGCCTTCTCCGAGTCGGACCCCGCCCTGGTCCGGGCCGGGTACCGCAGGGCGTGCGAGCTGCTGCGCGCCCGCGACGGGGCCGGGGCCGACCTGCTCGAGGAGGCCGAGCCGGCGGCGCTCGCGTACCTGGACCTGCCCCGCGAGCACAGGCTGTGGATCAGGACGAACAACGTCCAGGAGAGGATGAACCGCGAGATCAAGCGCCGCACCTCCGTCGTCCAGGTCTTCCCCTCGACCGCGTCGCTGCTGCGCCTGGTGGGCGCGGTGTGCTGCGACCAGAACGACGCATGGGCGTGCGAGAGGAACTTCATCGACCGCAGGGGCATGGAGGGGCCGCTCTCGGCGGCCCCGTCGCCCGAGCCCTCGCCCGCCGAGGTCGGGAGCGTCCTCGCGCTCGTCGAGGAGGCGTTCGACAGGAAGCTGCGCGCGGCGTAGCATGGGGAGGGCCCGCTCCGGGGGACGGC
>NZ_JABBCP010000009.1:0-5381 GCF_012844445.1 Collinsella acetigenes | reverse complement strand
GCGGGTACCTTGAGAACCGGATACCGCGGGTGGAGCGATAGCATATCGACTCCATCCGGGACAGATGCACTAAATCATACCAATTCGAAGTATGAGCGAATGTGTACGGAAGTATAACTTGATAAGGTCTGCCCGTCGGGCAGGCCCCATCATTTCCTAACCAAGAAGCTTTTCAAATCGAATGGATCCGATCAGCGACGAAGCTGGCCGGACGGACGCCTCGCGCCCAATATTTGGGGATGTCTCACATCCCCTTTGGACGGAGAGTTCGATCCTGGCTCAGGATGAACGCTGGCGGCGCGCCTAACACATGCAAGTCGAACGGCACCCCCCTCCGGGGGGAAGCGAGTGGCGAACGGCTGAGTAACACGTGGAGAACCTGCCCCCTCCTCGGGAATAGCCGCGGGAAACCGCGGGTAATGCCCGACGACCCGGGGACCGCGCATGCGGCCCCCGGCAAAGCCCAGGCGGGAGGGGATGGCTCCGCGGCCCATCAGGTAGACGGCGGGGTGACGGCCCACCGTGCCGACAACGGGTAGCCGGGTTGAGAGACCGACCGGCCAGATTGGGACTGAGACACGGCCCAGACTCCTACGGGAGGCAGCAGTGGGGAATCTTGCGCAATGGGGGCAACCCTGACGCAGCGACGCCGCGTGCGGGACGGAGGCCTTCGGGTCGTAAACCGCTTTCAGCAGGGAAGAGACAAGACTGTACCTGCAGAAGAAGCCCCGGCTAACTACGTGCCAGCAGCCGCGGTAATACGTAGGGGGCGAGCGTTATCCGGATTCATTGGGCGTAAAGCGCGCGTAGGCGGCCTGGCAGGCCGGGGGTCAAATGCGGGGGCTCAACCCCCGCCCGCCCCCGGAACCTCTAGGCTTGGGTCCGGTAGGGGAGGGTGGAACACCCGGTGTAGCGGTGGAATGCGCAGATATCGGGTGGAACACCGGTGGCGAAGGCGGCCCTCTGGGCCGTGACCGACGCTGAGGCGCGAAAGCTGGGGGAGCGAACAGGATTAGATACCCTGGTAGTCCCAGCCGTAAACGATGGACGCTAGGTGTGGGGGGACGATCCCTCCGTGCCGAAGCCAACGCATTAAGCGTCCCGCCTGGGGAGTACGGCCGCAAGGCTAAAACTCAAAGGAATTGACGGGGGCCCGCACAAGCAGCGGAGCATGTGGCTTAATTCGAAGCAACGCGAAGAACCTTACCAGGGCTTGACATATGGGTGAAGCGGGGGAGACCCCGTGGCCGAGAGGAGCCCGTACAGGTGGTGCATGGCTGTCGTCAGCTCGTGTCGTGAGATGTTGGGTTAAGTCCCGCAACGAGCGCAACCCCCGCCGCATGTTGCCAGCAGGTCAAGCTGGGCACCCATGCGGGACCGCCGGCGTCAAGCCGGAGGAGGGCGGGGACGACGTCAAGTCATCATGCCCCTTATGCCCTGGGCTGCACACGTGCTACAATGGCCGGTACAGAGGGATGCCACCCCGCGAGGGGGAGCCGATCCCGTAAAGCCGGCCCCAGTTCGGATTGGGGGCTGCAACCCGCCCCCATGAAGTCGGAGTTGCTAGTAATCGCGGATCAGCATGCCGCGGTGAATGCGTTCCCGGGCCTTGTACACACCGCCCGTCACACCACCCGAGTCGTCTGCACCCGAAGCCGCCGGCCCAACCGCTTTGCGGGGGGAGGCGTCGAAGGTGTGGAGGGTGAGGGGGGTGAAGTCGTAACAAGGTAGCCGTACGGGAACGTGCGGCTGGATCACCTCCTTTCTAGGGAGAATTCACTCACCTGAAAGATAGCTCGATATGACGGCGCGGGGCGACACCCGTCCGGCGCATCTCGTCCCGGAGGCCCGCGGCGCCCGGTCCCCGGGGGTCACCCCCGCGTACCTTGAGAGCCGCATAGCGAGACGGATCAAATATTCTGATTCGATCGATTCTCAATCTGTATTGAAGAAGTGAGAAGCATCTGATCGCGACCCCTCCTTGCGGGGGGGCGCGGTATGCGATACCCAATTATGACTAATTGAACGAACGTTACCATAGCATCATGATTTCATGCGGCGCCCGCGCGGGATCGCGCGGGAAGATATGTAGGGCGCACGGCGGATGCCTTGGCACAGGAAGCCGATGAAGGACGCGGCAAGCTGCGATAATCCGCGGTTAGGGGCACACACCCTTCGACCCGCGGGTCTCCGAATGGGCGAACCCGGCAGGCGCGGGCCTGCCATCCCCCTCCCGAATCCATAGGGCGGGGGAGGACAACCCGGGGAACTGAAACATCTAAGTACCCGGAGGAGAAGAAATCAATACCGAGATCCCCCGAGTAGCGGCGAGCGAAAGGGGGCCTGGGACAAACCGGTGAGCGCACGCGGGCGGCAGCCTTCGCGCCACCGGGGTTGTAGGACCGGCCATGGGGCCCCTGCCGGGGCCCCGCGCGGCCGGGCGTGGGGAGCGGAACGGCATGGGAGGGCCGGCCGCAGAGGGTCAAAGCCCCGTACGCGAACCCACGTCCCGGAGCGGGCCGGCACCTGAGTAGGGCCGGGCACGTGAAACCCGGTCCGAACCCGGGGGGACCACCCTCCAATCCTGAATACTCTCCTGTGACCGATAGCGCACAAGTACCGTGAGGGAAAGGTGAAAAGCACCCCGGGAGGGGAGTGAAACAGTACCTGAAACCGTGCGCCCGCGAGCAGTCGGAGCAGCCATGCGCTGTGACGGCGTGCCTTTTGTAGAATGAGCCAGCGAGTTGCTGGCCGGCGGCGAGGTTAACCGGAAGGGAGCCGTAGCGAAAGCGAGTCCGAACAGGGCGTCCAGTCGCCGGCCGCAGACGCGAAGCCGGGTGAGCTATCCCTGGGCAGGCTGAAGCGGGGGTAAGACCCCGTGGAGGGCCGAACGGAAGTGGGTTGAAAACCGCTCCGATGACCTGGGGATAGGGGTGAAAGGCCTATCAAACCCGGAGATATCTCGTTCTCCCCGAAATAGCTTTAGGGCTAGCGTCGGGGGTTCACCGACGGAGGTAGAGCTACCGGATGGACGAGGGGGCTTCGCCGCCTACCGACTCCAACCGAACTCCGAATGCCGTCGGCCCACACCCCGGCAGTCAGAGCATGTGGGCTAAGCTGTGTGCTCGAGAGGGAAACAGCCCAGACCGCCCGCTAAGGTCCCCAAATCCACGCCGAGTGGCAAAGGATGTGCGCTCGCGCAGACAACCAGGAGGTTGGCTTAGAAGCAGCCACCCCTTCAAAGAGTGCGTAACAGCTCACTGGTCGAGTGGGCGCGCGCCGACAATACACGGGGCTAAGCGTGGTACCGAAGCGGCGGGATGACATTTATATATCATCGGTAGGGGGGCGTCGCGCGCGGGGCGAAGCCGGAGGGCCACCGACGGTGGACCGCGCGCGAGCGAGAATGCTGGCATGAGTAGCGAGAGACGAGAGAGTAACTCGTCCGCCGTGAACCCGAGGTTTCCTGGGCCAGGCTAATCCTCCCAGGGTCAGTCGGGGGCTAAGCCGAGGCCGGAAGGCGTAGGCGACGCGCAGCAGGTCGATATTCCTGCACCGCGATGGCGGCGCTATGACCGACGGGGCGACGGATTGGGGTGGCTCGGCGGGGTTCTGGACGTCCCCGTGATGGAGCGCGGCCCGCGGACCAGGGAAATCCGGTCCGCACGAGGGCGAGGCTCCGGACGAAGCGATTTCAGCGAAGCGAGTGAGCCCGTGGTCCCCAGAAAAACCCCTAGGCAGGCGCCATCGCGCCCGTACCGCAAACCGACACAGGTGGGTGGGTAGAACATACCGAGGCGATCGGGTCAACCATGGTCAAGGAACTCGGCACAATGGCCCCGTAACTTCGGGAGAAGGGGTGCCCGCGCGTACGTGGAGGGACTAGCTCCCCGAGCGGAGGCGGGCCGCAGTGAAGAGGCCCAAGCGACTGTTTACCAAAAACACAGGACTCTGCAGAAGCCGAAAGGCGACGTATAGGGTCTGACGCCTGCCCGGTGCCGGAAGGTCACGGGGAGGGGTTAGCCGCGAGGCGAGGCCCCGAACCCAAGCCCCGGTAAACGGCGGCCGTAACTATAACGGTCCTAAGGTAGCGAAATTCCTTGTCGGGTAAGTTCCGACCTGCACGAAAGGCGCAACGACTTGGGCGCTGTCTCGACCATGGACCCGGTGAAATTGCACTAGTCGTGAAGATGCGACTTACCCGCGGAAGGACGGAAAGACCCCGTGAACCTTCACTGCAGCTTGGCATTGGCCGCCAGCGCGGCGCGTAGAGGATAGGCGGGAGACGCCGAACCCGGGACGCCAGTCCCGGGGGAGTCGCCCTTGGAATACCGCCCCCGCCGCGCCGGCGTCCTAACCCGCAGCCGCGATCCGGTGCGGGGACCGTGCCAGGTGGGTAGTTTGACTGGGGCGGTCGCCTCCTAAAGAGTAACGGAGGCGCGCGAAGGTCCGCTCGGGACGGTCGGCAACCGTCCTTTTGAATGCAAGAGTACAAGCGGGCTTGACTGCGAGTCCTACAAGACGAGCAGGTGCGAAAGCAGGCTCTAGTGATCCGGCGGCCCCGAGTGGGTGGGCCGTCGCTCAACGGATAAAAGGTACTCCGGGGATAACAGGCTGATCTTGCCCAAGAGTCCACATCGACGGCAAGGTTTGGCACCTCGATGTCGGCTCATCGCATCCTGGGGCTGGAGCAGGTCCCAAGGGTACGGCTGTTCGCCGTTTAAAGCGGTACGCGAGCTGGGTTCAGAACGTCGTGAGACAGTTCGGTCCCTATCCTCCGTGGGCGCAGGAGAATCGAGGGAGGCTGCCCCTAGTACGAGAGGACCGGGGTGGACGGACCTCCGGTGAACCGGTTGTCGACCAACGGCATGGCCGGGTAGCCGCGTCCGGCGCGGATAACCGCTGAAGGCATCTAAGCGGGAAGCCGTTCCCGAGATCAGTTCTCCTTTCGGTAAGGGCCCAGGTAGACCACCTGGTTGATAGGCCGCAGGTGCAAGGCTGGCGACAGCCTCAGCCGAGCGGCACTAATCGCCCGAGCTCTTACCCGTCGCATCCCCGCGGGCGCAGCTGCATGTGCTTGGCGGGTGCAACTCAGGTCGAAGAGGGATAGGATCCGGCGAGCTCGCTGTGCGGCCCCCAGGGCACGCGGAGACCACCCCCTCATCGTGGGAGGCACTCTCATCGTCTGAAGACGAGCGCCGCCCACCGGTCAGCGGCCATGGCGGGCGGGGCACGCCCGGACCCATTCCGAACCCGGAAGCTAAGCCGCCGAGCGCCGATGGTACTGCGGGGCCAGCCCGTGGGAGAGCAGGGCGCCGCTGACCGGTGGACGGCGCTCGACCCGTATGTAGCGGGCTCGGGCGCGGGGGCGCCGCGGGGGA
>NZ_JABBCP010000008.1:0-28424 GCF_012844445.1 Collinsella acetigenes | reverse complement strand
TTCTCAAGGTACCCGCGCCGGCCCGCCTGTCGGCTGCCGTCGCGCAGGGATTAATGATGCCAGAGGCGAGGCCCCTCTGGGCCGGGAATATCGGTCTCCACGTTTCGCACACAATTGGGGGGGCGGCTTTTTTCGCAAGGCCGAAATCCGACCCCGCCGACTTCCCCGAGCGCCCACGCCCTTACAAGAGCATTATCTAGAAAGAGTCTTGTGCGAGGACCGCTCTTCACGATGAATCGAGACCGCTCTAGAACTCCGTCGCATTGGACTTATTCGTTGCCGTAAAGCACCGCCCCTCCCGCTGCCCCTTCCCTACCTCCTTGTTTAAGGGTCAAGCGTCCTCCCTATAATCCCTGCCCTCGAAGTGCTCATAGCAGGCTCTTGATTTTTTGATTCGTCGCGGCCCCCGTCCTCACGCTCCGGCCATTCCTACTTATATATGCATCCGCATCCCCTCCTTGACTCTTGTCCGCACGAGTCGATACTATCGAACAAACGTTCTTAGAACATATGTTTGCAACGGGAGGCAGTGTGAATCAAAAATCAACACGGCAAGATGGGAAACGCATCTACCTCTGCATTGACTTGAAAACGTTCTATGCAAGTGTGGAATGCGTCGATCGAGGGCTCGACACTCTTGTAGACAATCTTGTCGTAGCCGACATTACGCGCGGCCGAGGAACCATTTGCCTCGCCATCACAGCAGCCATGAAGCGCTTGGGGATACGCAACCGCTGTCGCATCTTTGAGATCCCCGCAAATGTCCGCTACACGGTAGCGCAGCCCCGTATGCGTCACTATATGGAGGTTTCCGCCCAAATCTATGGCACATACCTCGAATACGTCTCGCCCGAAGATATCCACGTATACTCCGTCGACGAGTGCTTCATCGATGCCACGCCTTATCTCTCTTTATATAGCTGCGATGCGCGTGCGTTTGCCCTAGAGCTGATGGGCGCTGTGAAGAAACGCTTTGGCATACTCGCAACGGCTGGAATCGGGACAAATCTCTTCTTGGCAAAAGTCGCGCTCGACATCACGGCCAAGCACGCAGGAGACGGCATCGGCATCCTCGATGAGGAGCTCTTTCGACAGCACGTGTGGAACCATCGGCCCATAACCGATATCTGGGGTATCGGGCCGGGAATAGCGCGCCGTCTCGAACGTCTAGGAGTCCTTGATCTTAAGGGAATCACCCAACTACCCGAAGAGGTCATCTATAAAGAGTTCGGCGTCAATGCGGAATACCTCATCGACCACGCCTGGGGACAAGAGAGCTGCACGATGGCCGATATCCACACGTACCGTCCATCGACCTCCTCGCTCAGCAAAGGACAGGTCCTCTGCCGTCCCTACTCCTTTGAGGAAGGGCGTACGATCTTGCGTGAAATGGTCGAATCACTTTCCTTTGACCTGTTGGAAAAACGTGCAATATGCGACCGTATTTCGCTCTATATCGGATACGCAATGCCCAAAAACCAAACAAAAGCACGCAGCCCTACGATCTTTGTCGGAGAGCACGGCGCGCGAAACATGGCCCGAGAGCCCAACCTTTGCGCCACGGGATCTCGAAAGCTTCCCGAGCAAACGGGCTCGTTCTCCCTGCTCTTTTCGCACTTCGACACCCTTTACCGGGCAATCACCGATGAAGAACGCACGATAAAACGACTCAACATCGGCGTGGGCAACCTTATTCCCGAAGAGCTGCGCACCTGCACGCTCTTCAACGGCTGCGAGCGTGAAACGGAAGAACGCAACCTACAAGGAGCAATCTTGGACGTCAAACATCGGTACGGCAAAAACGCGCTGATGCGTGGCGTCAGCTACCGAAAGGAAGCAACGGGCCGGGAACGGAACAAACAAGTTGGAGGACATCATGCCTGATATGGATGCAAGCAAGAACATCCCCTCGCCCTGGGGGGAGCTGACATTCGAAGCCGTTCGCGCGCCCCTTAGCGAAAAGCACGAAAACGAATGTGCCGAAGGCGCTTCAACGGCGGCACCTTCGCGTTGCGCGAACGGAAAAACGCGCGCAACGCGCGCGGCGCAGTTCATGCCCTTTGCCGCCCTCACGGGCTATTTCGACCTCATCCGCGAGCAAGAATGGAAGGCACAAGAACGTTTCAAAAAAGACCGCCGGCGAGAGTCTTGACGCATGACACAGGCGAAAATAAGGTGAAAAGAAAGATTGAAGCGCATCAATAATTGAAACATCGTGCAGGACTGAATTCTCGGCCGTTCGCCGAATAGTCAAGAGAAAAACGCGGTATGATAGCCGTGCATGTCATAAGGCTTGCGCAAGGTCAAACGCGGAAACCGTCTCTCAAAGCGCGCACACCGCGCACGGGGATCGTTCGCCTCGGGCAGCCCTGCGTGGCCCCAAACACGAAAGAGAGGAGAGGCATGCAGTACTCACAGGAAGTGGAAAACATGTGCCCCGTCGCTAAGGGCGCATACCACGGCCCCGCACCCATCCCCGAGGAGGGCAAATGGGTTCAGGCCAAGGAGATTTCCGACATCTCCGGCCTTACGCATGGTGTGGGCTGGTGCGCACCCCAGCAGGGCGCCTGCAAGCTCACGCTCAACGTCAAGGAGGGCATCATCGAGGAGGCGCTCGTTGAGACCATCGGCTGCTCGGGTATGACCCACTCCGCCGCCATGGCTTCCGAGATCCTTCCGGGCAAGACCATCCTCGAGGCCCTGAACACCGACCTCGTCTGCGACGCCATCAATGTCGCCATGCGTGAGATCTTCCTGCAGATCGTCTACGGCCGCAGCCAGACCGCGTTCTCCGAGGGCGGCCTGCCCGTGGGCGCCTCCCTCGACGACCTTGGCAAGGGTCTTCGCTCCCAGGTCGGCACCATGTTCGGCACCAAGGCAAAGGGCGCTCGCTACCTCGAGCTCGCCCAGGGCTACGTCACCCGTATGGCTCTCAACGACAAGAACGAGATCATCGCGTTCGAGTTCCTGAACCTCGGCAAGTTCACCGACGCCGTCAAGGCCGGTAAGACCCCCGAGGAAGCCATCGCTGGCGCCATGGGCCACTATGGTCAGTGGGAGAACGCTGCCAAGTACATCGACCCGCGCACCGACGAGGAGACCCACTCCGTCGCCAGCGTGTTCCCGGTTCACGAGTAGAAAGGGAGGGAAAACACAATGACTGTTACGTTCGAAGGTTACGAGCGCCGCGCTGACAAGATCAACAAGTGCCTCGCTGACAACGGCATCGCCTCCCTCGAGGAAGCTCTGCAGATCTGCACCGACAAGGGCTTCAACCCGCGTGAGATCGTCAACAACACCCAGTCCATCGCCTTCCAGAACGCCGAGTGGGCCTACACCCTCGGCTGCGCTCTCGCCGTCAAGCGTGAGGCAAAGACCGCTTCTGAGGCTGCCGCCATCATCGGCGAGGGCATCCAGGCCTTCACCGTTCCCGGCTCCGTCGCCGAGGACCGCAAGGTCGGTCTGGGCCACGGCAACCTGGGCGCTATGCTGCTCTCCGATGACACCGAGTGCTTCGCCTTCCTGGCTGGCCACGAGTCCTTCGCTGCCGCTGAGGGCGCTATCGGCCTGGCTCTGAACGCCAACAAGGCTCGCAAGAAGCCGCTGCGCGTTATCCTCAACGGCCTGGGCAAGGACGCCGCCCAGATCATCGCCCGCATCAACGGCTTCACCTATGTGAAGACCCAGTTCGACTACTACACGGGCGAGCTCAAGGTCGTCGAGACCATCCCCTACTCCGATGGTCCCCGCGCTGCCGTTAACTGCTACGGCTCCGACGACGTCCGCGAGGGCGTTGCCATCATGTGGCACGAGAATGTCGACATCTCGATCACCGGTAACTCCACCAACCCCACGCGCTTCCAGCACCCCGTCGCTGGCACCTATAAGAAGGAGCGCATCGAGGCTGGCAAGAAGTACTTCTCCGTCGCTTCTGGTGGCGGCACTGGCCGCACCTTGCACCCGGACAACATGGGCGCCGGCCCTGCCTCTTACGGCATGACCGACACCATGGGCCGCATGCACTCCGACGCCCAGTTCGCCGGTTCTTCCTCCGTGCCCGCGCACGTCGACATGATGGGTCTCATCGGCATGGGCAACAACCCCATGGTCGGTGCCACCGTCGCTTGCGCTGTTGCCGTTGAGGAAGCTCTGAACGCTTAGTCCTTCTTCGCAACTGCGAAATTGACTCATAGGGCCGTCGCCTATCAAAGGCGACGGCCCTATTGTTTTAGAAGCTCAGACGGTAAATTGGGGCGAGGGCCCCTTCGGTCCACCAGTCAGCAACGGGAAGGAATCATATCGCGCAGGCTCTTCAGATTCTCCAAAGCCGCCAACAGCGTCTCGTCCTTTTTGGCGAAATGAAAACGAATGAGATGGTTGACAGGCTCACGGAAGAAGCTCGAGCCCGGCACAGCGCCGACCTTTACAAGACGAGCCAGATCTTCACAAAACTCAAGGTCACTCGAATAGCCAAATTCGCTGATGTCCATAAGCACATAGTAGGCGCCCTCGGGCGTGTTATGAACCAAGCCAAGCTCGTCAAGCCCTTTGCAGAACAGATCGCGCTTATGCGTATAAAGCGCCAAAACCTCGTCGTAGTAGCTTTGATCGAATCTCAAAGCGCACGCCACCGCCTCTTGCAAAGGTGCCGCAGCTCCCACAGTCAAAAAGTCATGCACTTTCTTAATGCGCTCGGTAATCTGCGGCGCGGCGATAGTGTATCCCAAACGCCATCCCGTAATCGCGTACGTCTTGGACAGAGAAGAGCAGCTAATGGTGCGCTCGAACATCCCCGGAAGGCTGGCCATATACGTATGCCTGCAAGGGGCATAGACGATGTGCTCATAGACTTCGTCTGTAATACAGTACGCATCGTATTTTTTGCAAAGACTCGCGATGAAGTCGAGCTCTTCGCGCGTAAACACTTTTCCGCACGGATTTGAAGGGTTGCAAAGA
Source organism: Collinsella acetigenes (assembly GCF_012844445.1). Lineage (NCBI taxonomy): Bacteria > Bacillati > Actinomycetota > Coriobacteriia > Coriobacteriales > Coriobacteriaceae > Collinsella > Collinsella acetigenes. The sequence continues at coordinate 23,468 of NZ_JABBCP010000008.1, read as the reverse complement.
ACAATAGCCTTTGGCCTGTTTTCACAGAAGGCGCGCTCTAGCACCTTGCGATCAAAATCGAATTGCGGAGGATTAAGCGGCACATAGACAGGCTTTGCGCCCGAAAGAATCGTATCGGCACCGTAGTTTTCGTAGAAGGGACTAAAGATAACCACTTTATCGCCCGGATTGGTCACAGTCATCATCGCAGCCATCATCGCTTCTGTTGAACCGCATGTAACAACGATATTCTCATCGGGATCGACAGGAATGCCCATGTACCGCGATTGTTTTTCGGCAAGTGCCTGGCGCATAGCCTGGGCACCCCAGGTGATGGAATACTGATGGTAGCGCGGCGAAGGATCCTTTGAGATCTCTTCGAGACTCTTAAGGAGCTTTGCAGGCGGATCAAAATCGGGAAAACCCTGCGACAGGTTAACCGCATCGTATCGAAGCGAGATTCGCGTCATACGACGGATAACGGAATCGGTAAAACTGGCAGTACGGTCGGACAGTGGCTGCATTGTTGCCCCCTTGATAGCACGAACGGGCTGAGTGTACTCCCAAAGGGGATGATATTAACCGTTAATGAACCCTGGAATAATTTGGAAACGTTTTAACGCAACGACAGCGCCACGATAAAGCTTATGTTTACTGATACCTCATATATGGCGCTGAAAGGACAAATGCGACGCGTATGCCCCAATGAATGGGAGGAGGGGCCACCGAGGCAAACAAGACCATGAAAACTGATTCAGACCCGTAGGAGAAAACAGCGGCGTCTCGAATAGCTAATAAAAAAGCCCCAAGAATGGGGCCGTAAAATCAGATGGTGGACCGTCAGGGATTCGAACCCTGGACCTTGGGATTAAGAGTCCCCTGCTCTAGCCAGCTGAGCTAACGGTCCAATAAAAAACTCCATCGCTGGAGTTTTATTATGAAATGGTGGACCGTCAGGGATTCGAACCCTGGACCTTGGGATTAAGAGTCCCCTGCTCTAGCCAGCTGAGCTAACGGTCCAACTACTCTATGAGAGGTGATGGGGTGGGTAAAGGGACTCGAACCCTCGACCTACGGGACCACAACCCGTCGCTCTAGCCAACTGAGCTACACCCACCATGTGCCTCTCTCAAAGCGCTTGACTATTATGCACTCCTACAACCAAGCGCGCAAGCCCCTTTTTTAACTTTTTTAGCCTATTTGCCATTTGCCAGCACGTTAAGTTTACAAAAGGGCTATTCATGTTCAATTTTCCTCCGACGCAACACGCGTCCCATCACATGGCATACAAGAATGCCAAAAGCCGCGCCGCAGCAATCAATCAAAACATCGACTGGAGTCCCGCAACGCCCGGGAACAAAACGCTGAATCGTCTCGTCGACACAAGCCACCATAACGGGGGCGACGCACCCCATCGCAAAGCGGCGTATCGAAAGCTCCGGACCCGTCGAAATAGCGTTGTGAACCAATATGCTCAATAGCGCATATTCAGAAAAATGAGCCATTTTTCTCACCAAGAGATTGGTGAGCCAAGCTGAAGGCAATCCCATTCCAGATAGCCAAGACCGCGCCATCGACACTACAGAAAGGCTCAGGTGGGAACTGCCCGTTCCAGGGACAAGCGAGTTTCCCCAAATAAAGAGGGTCATACAGCCTGCAGCAATGAGCCATCCACGTGAAAGAGACGCCAACGCATCACCTTCGCTCAAAGGAAAGTCAGCGTTCACGTACCCTATGCTTCCTGGGCGACAAGTCGTGGCATCGTCATGGTTCCGCCCTGAATAACGCGAAGATACTCATGACTGCGCGTGCGAACACTCTGTGAGGAAACTTTATCGAACTCCTCTTCAAGAATCTCATTCACATGCGTATGCAAGCCCGTTGAGCGTGCGCCCTCTGCAATAGCCTTGCAACGCTCTTGCGGAACGGGCGCTGTCGTTTCCGCCCCTTGAGCAGTCTGGAACGGCGCTGCCTCGCCGACCGGGATAGCGCGCGTTTCTTCCGCATCCTCGGACAGGATCGCCAAGGCCGCCGCCCACATGTCCTCATGCCCACTGTAATCAACCATGGGCACCTCAATGGCCTCGGGCTCCTCGAGCTCCTCAGGCACCGGATCAGGGCAAATCGAAGCGACGGACGCCGCGACCGCACTAGACCTGGCAGCAACCTGCTCTTGCGAACGAGAAGATCCCGTCACGGCAGCATCGGGAATCGTCATAAAAGTGTCGGTGGATTCGGAGGCCGTATTGGAAGCAGTCCCACGCGCGATTTCTTCAAGGGCAATCTGATACATGTCTTTGGAATGGATGGGGTCGCAGCTCACCGAAAGATCCGAATCAAGCAACGAATCGATCTCTGCCCACGCCTCCTCTTCCGAAAGCGCATCCACGGCACGGGAGATAACAGGCACTCCCTGCTGGTGCGCAGCGCGGACATTCTCCGAGCGTCGATGCGCAGCAGCCTCAACATGCTCGGCAGCCTGATCAAGCTGCTCCTCGTGCGAAGAAATCAAGCGCTTTGTAGCGGCAAGCATGCCCATTCCAGCAAGAGAGCCGATCGCAAATGGCATTGCCGCAGTTCCAACAACCGCATGGACGTCTTTAAACGGAATCGTCGCCGCAAATGCAACCGCGGGAATCGCCAGGCACGCACCAGCGGACAGTCCGGCCGTAAGAGCGCGATGTGCGCAAACGTTAGAAGCCATGACCAGAATCCCTTCGACTACTCACAATCCAACATCAGCGGCTTTCGCCATCTTTTGGTAGGCAAAAGCCACGCCTGCGCGCCTGCGGAAAATGATGAAGTTTCATGTAGCTGGGAAACGCTGGGCCCCTAGCAACGGATTATGGTTCGTTTCATCTGCGTTTTCCGTCGCGTATTATGGCCATTATGCGCAAAACCCAAGGTAATTGCAAGAATTGTTCGGATAAATGAACGACGACACCCAGGAAAAGCTGCAAAAAAGAACCGGGAAGGTCAATCCTCCCCGGTTCCCAGAAACTCTTACGAAAACGCGCTAGAGCGAAGCTTCATGATCGGCAGCCTTTTTCGCCGATCGAATCAAGAACTCTTCGTTGGAATTCGTTCCCTTGAGACCCTTGATGAACGCAGCCGCACTGCGCTCGGTGTTGTTCATATTGGCGAGAATTCGTCGAATGCCCCAAACAAAAGGTCGCGTGCTCTCGTCGATAAGTAGATCTTCATTTCGAGTACCGGACGCAACCGGATCGATAGCCGGGAAAATACGACGATCGGCCAGGTCGCGGTCGAGCTTAAGCTCCATGTTGCCAGTGCCCTTGAACTCCTCGAAGATAACTTCGTCCATCTTGGAGCCCGTGTCGATAAGCGCCGAAGCGAGAATCGTCAAAGATCCGCCGTTTTCGATATTGCGCGCGGCGCCCAAGAAGCGCTTGGGCGGATACAGCGCCGCAGAGTCGACACCGCCGGAAAGAATACGGCCCGATGCCGGTGCCGCGAGATTATATGCGCGAGCAAGACGGGTGATGGAGTCAAGTACGACCACCACGTCGCCGCCCATCTCGACGATACGCTTCGCGCGCTCAATAACGAGCTCGGAAACACGTGTGTGGTTATCGGCAGGCATATCAAAAGTCGAGGCAACGACATCGCCCTTGATGGAGCGCTCCATGTCGGTAACTTCCTCGGGGCGCTCATCTACCAGCAGGCAGATGAGGTAAACCTCGGGGTTGTTCGCAGCAATCGACTGGCAAATCTTCTTCAAGATGGTCGTCTTGCCCGCTTTGGGCGGCGAGACGATCAGACCGCGCTGACCCTTGCCGATCGGCGAAACGATATCGATAGCACGACCGGTAATGGAATCGCGACCATGCTCCATCTTAAGCGGCTCGTTGGGATAAATCGGCGTGAGCTCGGAGAATTTGGGGCGATGGCGCATTTCCTCGGGATCTTTACCGTTGATGGTACGGATCTTTGCCAAACCCGGAAACTTGTCGTTTGCGCGAGAAGGACGCAGCGTTCCCTCGATCACGTCACCCGGACGCAGGCGAGCGGCGCGAATCATATTCAGCGGCACAAAAGCGTCATCGCGGCTGGGCATATACCCGTGAGCACGAATGTAACCAAAGCCTTCATTGGTGATGTCGAGAATGCCCTGAATGTCGCGGAAACCCTCTGCACGGGCAGCGGCGACGTAAATCTCTTCGACAAGCTCGGCCTTCTTCTTGCCAGCCACATCAAGATCGAGCTCTTTGCCCTTTTCGCGTAGCTCGGCAACCTTCATTGCCGTCAGCTCCTCGCGCGAGAGGCTCGGTTCTAGAGGAGCAGCATAGCGATTGTTTCCGCGTTGCTTGCGGTTCTGCTGGCGGCCATTGCGGCGGTCTCCGTTGCGATCGTTGCGCTCGGCATGTTCGCGCTTGTTTTGATGCTTGCGGCGCTTATCGCCACGAGCGGAATCTGAGGAATCTGCAGTCGAAGCATCGCCTTCAGAGGCTGAGACGTCCTTCTTGCCGGATGCGTCTTTTGACTCATCCCCTTTGCCCAGCTTTGCCGCTTTGGGCTCCTCGGCCTGCTTTGCCCCCTCAGGTTCTTTTTCCTCTTTGGGTGCGGGCGTATCCTGCTCATTCGTCTTCTCGGAAGGGGACGGGGAGTCGTCTTGCGATGCCTCTTGCGACGTCGCGGTCGCCTTGCGCGTACGGCGGGCGCGACCAGGGCGAACGTCCTTTTCCTCCGAATTGTCAGACGCAGGAGCCTCGTTTGATGACCCCTCGGCCCCCTCTTTGCCCGCTGAGGCTTTGTCCACCTTCGGCTTACGCGTACGGCGAGCAGGGCGAGCGGGCTCCTCGACGGCAGAAGCCGAAGCCTCGGCAGGAACGAACGCTTCCGACGGCTTCTCCGAATCGACGGGCTTCGCTATGTCAGCCGCCTTGCGGCGACGCGTTGTCTTCTTAGGTGCCGCGGGAGCATCGCCCACAAGCACCTCGACCTCGCGCTCCTGGCGCTGGCGCTCATCCCGAACGACCTGCGCTTGCATGACCTGCGCAAGGGCACGGGCCTGCGCCACCTCCGAGGAGACGGCTTCTGCCGTCTCCTCCTTCACCGTGCGCGTACGCTTGCGAGCGGGCTTCGGGGCAGCCTCCCCCTCAGCTTTCGGCGCAGCCTTGCGCGCGCGCCGCGGGCGCGCGGGGGCCTTTGGCGCAGCATCAACTTCAACAGGCGTTTGATTCTCGGGAATCTGAGTTTCTTCAGTTGCCACTATGCCTGCTCAACTACTTTCTTCCAGTCGGCCTCGAAGCTTGCGAGACCACGATCGGTCAGGGGATGCTGGAGGCATTTCTTAAGCGCGGCGAACGGCACGGTCGCGATGTCGGCGCCCAGCAGGGCCGCCTGCGTGACGTGGTTGGGAGTGCGCACGGAAGCAGTGATGATCTCGACCTGGTCATCGACGTTCTTGCCGGTCCAGTCGTAGTTCTGGATGCAGGTAACGACGTTGGCCAGCTGCTCGATACCGTCCTCGGCGATATCGTCAAAGCGGCCGACGAACGGCGAGATGTAGCGAGCGCCCGCGTTAGCAGCAAGAAGCGCCTGAGTCGCAGAGAAGACGAGCGTCATGTTAATGCGGACGCCTTCAGCAGCAAGCGCATGCGTGGCGGCAATGCCTGCCTCGCAGACGGGAAGCTTGACCACGATGTTGGGGGCGAGCGCAGCAAGGCGGCGGCCCTCCTCGATCATGCCCTCAGCGGTTGTTGCGGTGGACTCAGCAGAAACGGGAAGACCCTCGCAAAGCTCTGCGATCTTCAGCATGTGGGGCTCGAAGTCCGCAAGCTTGCCGCCCGTGCGGGCATACAGGGACGGGTTGGTGGTGACGCCGGCTAGGCAGCCCCAGCTTTTGGCCTCTGCAATCTCGTCAAGATCAGCGGTGTCGATGAAGAACTTCATGCGGAATACTACCTCCTTATATGCAGCCACTCTTGCCGTGGCATGCTTCCTATGAATAGAGAGAATTCAACTCGCCTCTTACGCGAGTTCAAAGCAGCGCAAATACGCAGGTAAAGCTCATATGCGATCAGCAAATACGTAATAGAACTGTAGAAAGTGGATGTGTTGCGCTCTTTTGCCAAGTGTAGCACAAGCATGCAAGGCGCAACATAACGGAATAGGCCAGCGAGCTTTACACACTTGCAAACACCGATGCGCTATGGATCGCCTCGTTAATAAATCCATCGCACGGCGCGTGCATTCCGTGACACGCCCGCCAACCGAGCGGGATATTTCATAATCAAAAGCCATAAAACCATAGCCATTAATTTAATGATCCAGTTTGCTTTACATGCAGGTTAAAACAAAACCCTGATGCATGGAAAACCCTTGGAAGCACAGGTATTTAAAGCACATCCGCACAAGCTTTTGAATAGTCCCCATGCGCAACCTTTAACGTTAATCGAAATATACTGCCGCTCATCCGGCATATGCGCATTTTGCGCGTATACGTTGCTCATTAAAGTGCCGATAATACAACAAATTACAGATTCCGCCGCGATTGCAAGGGAGGCGGCTCGTGAAGCTTGAGGACTCTGGAATTTATCCCTTTATCAAGGATTATCCTAAATGCAAAATCCTCTATCGTTTTGGAAAGGGTGAATGCATCACCAACTCCATCGCGCACAATGAAGACTACTGGTATGTAATCGAAGGCCAAATCGAGGTTGTGGCGACCTCGCACAACGGCAGGCGCATCCACGTAGACGACAACGTTGAAGACGAGTGGACCGGACATCTAAGCAAGTACTGGGGACAGAATCTATACTGCGATTGCATTGCAGTCACGCCTTGTGCCTGCATCCGCATTCCCAATCCCATCTTCAACAACCTTATCAAGAATAAAGATTTCAAGCTCTTCTTCTATTTCAAGATGAGCTCGCGCCTTTACGATATGTACCGTCGCAGACTGTCCTACGACCTGTTCACCCCGCGCCAACGCTTTGCGGCTCACCTTATTCTCGATGCCGAGGATAACGATTGCTACATGGAAAACGTCTCCAAGACCTGCGACGAGCTGGGAATCAGCCGCCGCAATCTATACAACATCATCTCCGACTTCGAGGCACTCAAAATCATCTCTTATGAGCAAACCGGCCTCGTAAGCATCAGGGACCGCGAGCAACTGCGAAATATCGCCCAGCCCGCTCTGGAATTCAACGAGAATCGCGATTAGGAACAAACATCATGACCAAAGCACCGAACACCGTGGAAGTTACCTACGAGTCTTTCCGCATCCCGGTACAACTTGCGGATTATCGCACGATCGTCCTTACCGATGAAGAGCGAGAGCACGCCGTACAGCAAGCAGCAGCCGTGCCCGAAAGCCAACAGGAACTCACTACCGACTACTTCTTGCAGGCTGCATTTGTCGAGAAGGTCACCAACAACAGCACGTTGCGCGTACCCAAACAGATTGCACACGAACGAGCCCTTTCCATGGGCCGCGCGCTGCAACAAAAACTAGAGAGCGACCAACTTTCGCTGGACGATTACTTCAAGGCCATGAAGACCACCAAGGACCAGCTTATCGCTGAGTTCGAAGTTGAGGCGAAGCAGCAGCTCAGGCAACGCATCGTCCTTTTGGCGATCGCCAAGGCAGAAGGCCTCGAGGCCACTGACGCCGATTACGCCAACGAGGTCGAGCGTCTCTCCTCCTCCTACGGTATGCCTACCGAAGGCCTCGTGGGATTCTTCGCCGCTAGCGGCGAAAATGAAAGTGTGCGTCAGGATATCTCCGTATCCAAGGCAGCCGATTTCATGAAACAGCTTGTGCTCAACTAGCAAAAAACAAAGAGTCCTCTTTCCAATCCGGGTGCCCGAAACTTGCGGGCGCCCGGATTCGTTTTGTTAGAGCGCGGCCGCACAAAGAAAAACGCCCTCGGCCATAAGGCCGGGGGCGTCGAGAGAGGCTAGTAGATGGAACTACTGCAGATTCTGCATTTGATCGCCGGACTTGTTATTAATCCACTCGATCGCTTGCATATCCGTGCCCTTAATGTGGTTGATGAGCCAGTTGGTGACCTCTTCCTCAACCTTCTCGGCAAAAGCATCGGTCGGGCCGCCGGCCACGAGGTCCGCATGAAGACCCTTGACGGTCTCGACGAACGCGTCGTGCTTGGCTTTGTGCTCAGTGAAGAGAGGGTACTTTGCGTTCTGCATAAGCTCTTCCTCGCTGGCAAAGTGGAAAACCGTGTACTCGGCCAGGAAGTTCAGAGTCTCCTCCGCCTTGGCGGCGCGGGCGGCCTCGTCCTCGCTTGCAAGGGCGGCATAGAGGTCGTTGATGCGCTTGATGAGCTCTTTGTGCTGGCCATCGACAACTTCATTGCGGGTATAGAGGCTCGGAAGGAATTCGGCAGTCTTCATAATTAAGCTCCTTAAGGGTTAGCTCATATTTCAACAAGTAATAGTCTTACTCCTCGCCCTTCATCTTCTTGGGAAGCAGGATAGCGAAGATAGTGGACACGATGTAGGCGCCCAGACCGAAGTAGAGCGACGTGGTGTAGGTGCCGGTCATGTCGAACAGGAAGGCGCCCATGAAGGTGCCGAACGAAGGGCCGATGCCCATGATGATGAGCGTGGAGAGGCCCCAGATCCTGCCGAGGGAAGCGCCGCCGAAGACGGTGCCGGCATAACCGGCAGCGCCACCGGGCTCGATGCCCCAGTAGACGGACAGCAAGACCATGCCCAGGCAGACGATCGGGAAGTTGCCGGTCAGGGCGCAAAGGACGCCGGCGATGCCGAACAGCGGGGAGATGACGAGCATGAGACGACGTGCGGGGCGCTCGACGCCCATCTTGACAACCAGGGCGTCGGAAATCTTACCGGTGATAGGCATAGCGAAGATGCCGGCGAAACCGATGAGCATGTAGACGACGTTGGCGAGAGGCATGCCGAAGAGGGACTCCTGAGTCCAGCCGAGATCGATGGTGAAGAAGCGAACGACCTGAGACCAGATGAGGAACTCGCCCATGACGGCGAACATGAAGGCGAAGATATCGCACCACAGAGCACGGGTCTTGAATGCCTCGCCGACCGTCCAGGTACGTGCGGGCTTGGCGCTCTCGTCCTTCTTGGGCAGGGAGTCCAGGCCGAAGGGCTGGGCACCGATCTTGTCGGGCATGGGCTTGGCAACGGCAGCGGCGATAAGCAGCATGACGGCCATGATCACGGAGAGGAGCTTCATGCCCATGGACCAACCGGCGTTCTTAAGGACCGGGGAGACCACGATGGTGAGCAGCAGCTGGGCCATCGGGGCGCCCATGAAGGCGAGGCCCCACTTGGAGCCATAGGAGGCACCGACGTACCACTTGCGGCAGGAGATGGTCGAAGAGACCCAGAGCATACCGGTGCCGACGCCGGCGAAAACGCCGTAGCTCAGCAGGTAGACCGGGAAGGACCAGGAGACGCCCTCGGGAATGAAGGAGGTCAGGAAGAAGCCCAGGAAGCAGCAGATAGCGCCGATGATGTACGTGGGCTTGGTGCCGCGCTTGTCGATCAGCGAGCCGCTGAAGAATGCCGTGATGGCGTAGAACGTCATCATGAAGCAGTAGCCGAGCGAGGCCTGGGTCGAAGTCCAGCCCATGCCGTCGACAAGCGACGTCTGCATGATGGAGAACGAAGACCTGTAGCCAAAGAGGCAGAAAACGGCAAGCCATGCAGCGATTACGGTACAAGTACCATATTTTTTAGCCGTCTCTTTGGAGATTGCCATGAGTGTAACCTCAGCTTTCCAATTGGTCGGCCAATGCGGTGAAGGATTGGGCCCTCTCGGCATCGCCGGCACGGTTGTACATAGTTGCCGCGTTGCGGGCGATCGACGGAAGCCGGGCCGTCAAATCGTTCGAAGCGCGGGCAAGGTCGATGAGCTCCGCCATGGCATCGCCGGCATCGGCGAAGCGCTTGGCGCGATAGAGCACCATCGCGTGAAGATTCATCAAGGTGTAGCGATCCTGCGCCGCTAGAGCCTGCTCGCCGGATTCAAGCGCGCCGCGCACGGCGGAAACGGCCTCATCGACGCGTCCGATCTGCGCCAGAGTCGCGATGTGGTTGGAGAGGGCGCCGATGAAGTCCTCCCCCGTCGCGCAGCACACGGAGACCGCCTCGGCGGCGGCGTCCGACGCCTGCTCGGCCTGATCGGCAAAGCCGCGCATGGCCCAAGAAACAGCCAGGGCATCATGGGCGCGGGCGCGCAGAACGGCAGTGGGGACCTCGGGGTCGGGATCGCCCAGAGCGTTGAGGGCCTCACCGACAAGGCGGGCAGCGCGCTCGGGATCGGTTGCGTCCAGGCAGGCATACCCGGCGTTGACAAGGGCGCTCGCATAGGCAGGCGTGTTCTCAAGGCCCGCATCGACCAAGCACTGACGAAGCTCCTCGTACGTCTCCAGGCACTTGTACCAAGCGCCGGACGAACGATAGAGATCGGCTAGGTCGGAGAGGGCGGCAACGAGGCCCTGCTCGCGATTATGCTGCCATGCAGCGTCCTCTTCGGCAAGGGCGTCGGCATCCTTGCCACAGGTGCAGGCGACGCCGGCGCAAATCGTGCCCGATTCACGCAAGCGCGCGATTTCCTGGGTCAGATAACCCTCGAGCGCGTTCATGTCCCCCCGGCGACGGCAATCGTTCACCGTCGCTCTATATGCGTTAGCGTCGAAAACCATGTCCAACGCCTCCTCAGCTACACGATTGAGATTAATTAGAACGGAGTGTCATCGCCGACATAGCAGGCGATGTTGTTGTCGAGATACAGATCCTGCAGCTCGCTCATGCGCTCGGGAGTCATATCGCCGTGGTCGGAGTACTCGTACTCCTTGCCCAGCTGCTCCCACTTGGTCTGGCCCAAGCGATGGAACTTAAGCAGGTTGATCTCGTAGAGACCGTTCTCGTTCATGAACTCGATGAGGCGCTTTGCGTTCTCATCGCTGTCGTTGAAGCCATGGATCGTCGGCTGGCGAAGCACCAGGCGCCCGGGCCATCCAGAGCGTTTGAGGGAGCGGATGTTGTCGAGGATGCGCTCGTTGGAAACGCCGGTGCCCCACTTGTGGGCCTCGGGGTCCATGTTCTTGACGTCGACGAACGCGAAGTCCAGACGACGGAAGATCTTCATGAACACTTCCTCGGTGGCGTATCCGCTGGTCTCGATAGCGGTGTGCATCGAGAGCTTCCTGCACTCCTTAAGAACCGCATCCAGATACTCATGGTGCAGGAGCGGCTCGCCGCCGGTAAAGGTGACGCCGCCGTCGGAGCCCCAGTTGTTGTAGTCGCGGCGCAGCGTGTTGACAAGATCGGATACCGTCATAATGCGAACGGTCTGCTTAAGGGCACCGGCAGCGCACGACGCGGTGCACTCGATGGTCTCGCAGTCGTTGCAGATTTTCCAGTCTACGCTCGGCTTTCCGTTCTCGTCGAACTGAATCGATCCGTGGGGGCACGCATCCCTGCACGCCCTGCAGCCTTGGTCCCACTTGCACACGCGGTCAGCGAACATGAACTGGAGCTTGGGGCGCCAGCTCTCCGGATTGGCGCACCAGCGGCACTTCAGGGGGCATCCCGTGAAGAACACGTTAGTGCGGCAGCCGGGACCATCGTGCACCGAATAACTCTGGATATCAAAAATCATGCCCGTGGGCTCGGCGCTCATGGCCCCTCCGATCACGTGGTAGGAATAGAGAAGTCCCGGCCGGCCAGGCGATAGACCGGCCGGGACCTAGATCCCGCTATGGGGAAGTCGGAACGTGTCGCTACGCGTTCTCGAAGTTCTCGCAGCAGAATGCGCCGCAGTCACCGTATGCCCAGGTCTCCTTCTCGAAGCCAGAGCAGGTGCCGATGCCGTGAGAATCGGCATCGTGGAACTTAGCGCAGAACTTGCACAGCTTGCCGCACTCGAAGTGGGGGCAGGCGTCGGAGCCCTCGCCATCCAGCGGAACGATCATCCTGCTGACGGCGCACATGCCCTTTTCGCAGTCCAGCGCCAGGAAATGCTTGCACTCGTAATGCTTCATATCGAATACAACTCCTCAGTTTTCTACATCTCGTACTCAGTACGGTAGATGACCTCGTCCTGGATAGGCTTACCGATCTCGCACCAATACTGGGTGAAGCCAGCGACGCGGACCATGAGGTCACGATAATCGTCGGGCTTCTTCTGGGCCTCGCGCAGCGTCTTGGAAGACGTGATGTTGAACTGGACGTGGAAGCCGCCCTTGCGCATGTAGGCGCGGATGACGTCGAGCAGCTTGCGGGTGCCGTTGATGCCGGCCACGGCGCTCGGGTGAATCTTGACGTTCATCTGAGCGTTCTGGTTCCTGGAGTGGTCGTAGCAGGTAGCGGAGGTGAACACCGCGTAGATGCCGTTCTTGTCCGTGTTGGCGGCAGGCGAGACGGAGCCGTCGGCGTAGGTAACGCCAGCGAGGCGGCCGTCGGCGGATGCGAGGGTGATAGCGCCCTGCGGGCCGTGCGTGGACACGGAGATCTGGCACATGTACAGCGGCTTGCCGTAGTAGGACTTCAGGGTCGGCATGAGCGCGGTCATGAGGTCCTCGTAGTGCACCATGAGGTCATCGACATAAGGATCGGCGTTGCCGAACTTAGGAGCGTTGACGCAGTCGGTGAAGATCTTCTCGTACTTCACGGCCTCGTCGGTAGCCTCGCGGCGGTCGGGCGAGAAGACGCCGGTCTCGAATGCGGTCTTGAAGCCGAAGTTGTGCTCCAGGGCATCCATCATCTCGTCGAGCGTGTACCTCTTCTCGTCGAAGACGTTCTTCTTGAGGGACGCCATCGCGTTGATGAAGGTAACGGTACCGCAGGACTCGAAGTTGATGGTGGCGTTGTAGCGGCAACCCATGTTGGAGAGGGTCTGGCCCTTGGTGAAGCAGTCGGGCTTCAGGAGGGAGGCGACCACAGGCGGGTTGTTCTTACGCCAGATGTCCATCTGGATGTTGTTGACCTTGAGCGAGATGTCGCACAGCTCGGTCATGTAGTCCATCCAGACATCCCAGACGTCGTCCATGGTCTTGAGCTCGCGGTTGTGCGGCTCGAAGACCTTGATGCCGGTACGCTTGTCGACGCCGTTGGTGAGGACGAGCTCGAGCAGCTTGGGCAAACCGGTGAAGTGAATACCGGTGCCAGCGGTCGGAGCGGCGCCGCCGGGGATCCAGGTGGTCTTGCCGTTGTAGTGCAGCGGCAGGAAGCAACCGGGCGAAGACTCGAGGCAGCCGCCGAGGCACCATGCGCGGGCGTCCTCGACCGTCATGCCCTCGTCGTGATAATGACGCAGCATGTAGTTCATGCCGCACTGGTTGTTCATCCATGCGGGGTAGCCCTGGCCGCCCTTGCAGCAGCGAGCCGCCTTCATGAGGAACTCCTCGGGCGTCTTCTCGTCATAGAGGACGGAAAGCGTCGGCTGCGTGGTGCGGGCGCGGGTGCCGGCCTCGACGATGAGGTACTCGAGCGGGGTGACAGCGGTCAGGCCGTCGCGAGCGAGGCCGCCGAGGGACAGGTTGTTGAAGGTGTTGCCGGACAGAACGCCGCCGGTAACGCCGGAGGAAGCGAAGCACTCGATCGAGGTGATCTTAACGCGGTAGAGCTCGAGAAGCTCGATGGCCTCTTCCTCGGTGATGGTGCCGTCCTCGAGGTCCTTCTCATAGAAGGGCTGCAGGACCTGGCCCAGACGACCGATGGACTGGCCGGACTGCGGGTCCTCGTTGATGACCGCGAGGTGGCACAGGAAGGTGAGCTGGAGGGCCTCACGGAAGGTCGAGGGCTGCTTGTGAGCGATGTTGTGCATGACAACAGCGATGTCCTCGTACTCCTTCTTCTGCTGAGGATCGGGCTCGCACTCGGCGAGGGACTCGGCGCGCTTGCCGTAGTTGTCGGCCCAAGCGGAGAGGCCCTTGGTGAGCTCCTTCATAGCCATGTAGTAGTAGCCACGGCTCATGCCCAGCAGACCGTCGCCGTTCTCGGCAAGACCGAGGATCTCGGCGATCTTCTCGTCGCACATCTCGATGATGCGGTCGAAGCCGTACTCGAGAGGCATGTAGTAGTTGATGATCTCGCGGCCCTGAGGGATGGCCCAGGAGTCGAACATGACGAGAACGGTGTCGCGATAGGCCTTGTACTTGTAGTAGTCAGGAATGGCCTCGGAGTACTTCTGGGTGACGACCTCGATGGAGCAGTTGTCCCAGTACTTGGAGATCTTCACCAGGATGGGGACCTCCTCCTTGCGCAGACCGAACTTCTGAGCGATGGAGACGACGTTGCCGAAGCTCTCGGTGACGTTGCCGCCACCGGCGCCGACGACGGACATGCGGTCGGCCTCGGACAGAGCCGGAGCCTCTGCCTCGGCGAGGAGGGCCTCAGCCTGGGCATTGAAGAACGAAGCGTCGACCCACGGGAACGGGAAGGCGCCGCGCCAGTTCTTGGTCTTATTCATAACGAGCAGCTCGCCCGGCCAGATGGTCGGGGTGGTGTGTGCGAGAGCAGCACCATAAGCCTTTGCGCGACGGATCTCGGGAACGTCGCCCTCGTTCTCCCACCAGACGCGGTTATACCAATATGGGATCTCCATATCGATGGTGTTCTTCATCTGGTAGTAGATGTTGATGAGCTTCTCAAAGCGCGGGCTGGGAGCGGGAATCTCTTCCTCGGTGTAGCCGGCGTCAACGGAGACGTCCAAGCTCTTATCCTGCCTGTTGCGTGCCTCGAGAATCTCAAAGATCTTTGTCTGTTTGTCCACGGTGTACCTCCTTGTGTGCAAACGTGCAGACCCTAACTTCGTTGCGGTCGGCCTTCGTGTCCCTCCTTCGGGCTTCCCGCATCGCTAGGGGGATAGTACGGGGTGAACCACCGTTCAGTGACGTGTACTTTGCGCAAGGGCAAGCCGAACGGTCGCTCAGAGGATGTGTTCGGCATGTGGTGCGAGCACGATGCGCAGGTTTACTATGGTTAACTATAAAACTCTAGTTGAATAAAGTACGTTGTATATAAATCGCTGTACAAGAGAATGGCCTTGTTCACCCGTGCATGTTTCACAATTGTTAACGCAGTAATGTATAAATTTGACTATTTTCTGCATACCAAAATAAGTCTTTTTAATTTCTAAATACCCGGTGGGAATAGGGTTTTTAGACATTCGTAAGCGCTCTTAGGAACAAAAAGCCCGTCCGCGAACCACGGACGGGCTTGCAAAATCCCCTTGAAAAACGCCTTAGCGGGGGTTAATAAATAAATAGCTCACTTTACAGCGATTTACTACATACGCTGGGGCGCCGAGACGCCCACGAGGGAAAGAACCAGCCCCAGAACAGAGCGCACGGCATCGCACGCGGCCAGGCGGGCACGCGAAAGCGCAGAATCGACCGGACGGCCTTCGCTCGGCAGAACCTGGCAAGCAGCGTAGAAGCTGTGGAAGTCGCCAGCGAGTTCCTCTGCATAATGCGTAAGGCGGAAAGGCGCACGATCGCGTGCACAGCTTGCGATGAGCTCGGAGAGCTCGGAGAGCTTGCGGGAAAGGGCCAGCTCCGTTGGGTCGGTGAGCAGGGCATAATCCACATTATCGCCGATAGCGCGGGCTGCAACGACATCCATGCCGAGCTCCGCCGCTTCCTCGGGCGTCACATCGGCGGCACGGCGAAGAATCGAGCAGATGCGCGCGTGGGCGTATTGAACGTAATAGACGGGGTTGTCCTGCGTTTTAGCCTTAACCTTCTCGATATCGAAATCGATCTCTTGGTTGCTGGAACGCGAAATGAGCGTATAGCGCGCAGCATCGGCACCAACCTCGTCCACAAGCTCGCGGAACGTGATCATGGTTCCACGGCGCTTGGACATCTTGACGGGCTTGCCGTTGCGCAGCAGGTTTACGAGCTGGCCGAGCAGAACCTCGAAGCGCCCCGGGTAACCCAAAGCATCACAGGCGCTGCGAACACGATTGATATAGCCATGATGGTCACAGCCCCAGATGTCAATCACATGATCCACGCGCTGGAACTTATTCCAGTGATAGGCAACATCAGAAGCAAAGTACGTGTACTCGCCATCGGACTTGATGAGAACGCGGTCCTTGTCGTCGCCCAGATCGGTCGAGCGGAACCACAGGGCGCCTTCCTTCTCGTAGAGATAACCCATCTCGTCGAGCTTCTTGAAGGCACGGTCGACGGCAGAAGTGCCAGCGAGCTCTCCCTCGCCATCCTTGACGTAGAGAGTACGCTCGGAGAACCAAACGTCAAAATCGCAGTTCACGTCGTGGCAAAGCTGCTTGATGCCCTCGAGCATACGTAGGTAGCCGCGCTCGCGGAACTCCATCATACGATCGTGCTCGTCGGCATCGACCCACTTGTCGCCATCGGTGCGATAGAAGTAGACAGCCTCGTCGATGATGTAGGAACCGCCGTAGGAGTCGCGACCGAGCTTCTCGGCAAACTCATTTTGGTACGGATGGGTCTCGGGATGCTCGTCGGCGTCGTCGGCAGCAAAGGCGTCACGATCGGCAACGAGGATCTTGTGCGCCTCGTCGATATCGACACCGCGGGTGCGAACGATATCGGCAAGCTGCATATAGCGCATGGCAACGGAGTTTCCGAAGGTATTCATCTGATTGCCGTGATCGTTGATGTAGTACTCGCGCTGGATGTCATAGCCGGCATGCTCCATAACGCGGCATAGGGAGTCGCCAAGGGCTGCCCAGCGGCCATGGCCGATATGCATGGGACCCACTGGGTTTGCAGACACGAACTCGACCTGGGTCTTAACTCCCCCGCCGGCATTGCTGCGAGCGAAATCCATACCCTGAGCGCGCGCCTCGCCAAAAACGGCGTTCTTAGCGGCAGCAGAGAGATAGAAGTTGATGAAGCCCGGACCTGCGATCTCGACCTTCTCGACCGAAGCGTCCTCGGGAAGGTGCGCCACGATCGCCTCGGCGATCTTGCGCGGGGCGCAGTGCGCGAGCTTTGCCGACTTCATGGCAAGCGTAGTGGTCCACTCGCCATGCGAGGTGTCTGCCGGGCGCTCGAGAGCATAGTCGTCAAGCTCGAATGCGGGCAGCTGGTCGGCCTCGATAGCAGCGGCGAGGGCGTCGCGTAGGAGCTGTTCGATCTTTTGGGACATGGGTCCTCCTCTATAACGAATCTCGCAGGCTCTTGATCGCCTGCCGAGCGCTTGCGCCAACTATCGGCACAAGCAGGCAATACTCTAGCACACCGGCCCGCCGACGCGCTTTTGCCCGACCATGCAATCATGTGGGCTTTTTCTGATCATTTTTAACAAATGCGCACGTAGAGATGCTATTCTGAAACAGGCACGCGTCTAAAAGATGGAGGAAGCATGTTTAAGATCGGCGAGCACGTGATACATCCGGGCCAGGGCGTCTGCACGGTGACGGGATTCAAAGACTCCCCCACCCCCATGATCGAGCTCGAGGCGCACTCCGGACACTCAAAGACCAAGCTCCTCTATCCCCTTTCACAGGTCGATCGCCTTCACGCTTGCATCGACAAGGACCGGGCCGAAGAGTTGCTCTCCGACTACGACTCGATAGCGTGCGATTCGTTTACCGAGCGCAACAGCTCCCTTGAGGAAAGCTATTTCAAACAGCTGCTCAAGCAAGGTGCCCCCACCACGGTTCAGGTCGCGAAGACTATGCGTTGCCGCATTCATGACGCAGAATCTCAGGCTAAAAAACCCAGCAGCTACTATATGCGCATTCTCAAGGAAGCCCATCGCCGTTCGGTCGAAGAGCTTGCCGTTGCCCTTGGCGTGAGCGAGGACGATGTCGAGGCGCGCATAGCGCACACGTTCGAGGAATTTGGCCAAAACTAGCATCGTCCTCAAGAGGGCTTGCCGGGCGGGCGTGCACGCGTGCATGCCCGCCTTTGCTGTATGGGGCACTTTTGTGTTAGACACGGCGCGATGATGGGTATTCATATCCCAATAGCTCTTCGATCGAAGGAATCTATCATGCGCTTTTTGCTCAATTGGCTCCTCACCTCGATCGCCATTGCAATCGCAACGTTCATCGTTCCGGGGATTGCGCCGTTTGGCCCAGGCGAGGCATGGGTGAGCTTTATGTTCGTTGGCCTGTTTTTGGGGTTTGTCAACTCGCTTGTCAAGCCAATCATCACCGCCATCTCGCTGCCCGTGACCATCATCACGCTCGGAATCTTCCAGCTGGTTATCAACAGCTTCATGCTTGAGCTTGCAAGCTGGCTTTCTATCAATATCCTTGGCGCAGGAATATCCATCGCAAGCTTTGGCTCTGCATTCATCGGCGCCATCATCGTAAGCATCATGTACGCGATACTGAACGGCGTAGTTGAAGAATAGACAACAGCGCCGGGCCGCTTTAGGGCAGCCCGGCGCCGCTTGGATGGCCTAGTGTCTTGTGGGCGCGAGATTCGCTCACGCCGTGCGCTTCGCTTTAAATGACGTAATCAAACGATTGGGGCTCTGCAACCAGATCGGCTACAGTCACGCTGTCCAGGTATTCGCTGATCATGGTGTGAAGTTTGGTCCACATGCCAAGCGTGGTGCACGTTGCTTCGTGATCGCAGGCGGCGGCGCCCTCGACAAGGCAGGAAACGGGCGCGAGGCTTCCCTCGGTAAGACGCAGAATCTCGCCTACGGTGTATTGATCGGCGGGACGCGTTAGGCAGTAACCGCCTCCCTTGCCACGCATGCCGGAAAGCATGCCATTTCGCACAAGGATGGCAAGGATATTCTCCAGATACTTCTCGGAAATTCCCTGGCGCGCGGCAATTTCCTTAAGCGGCGTGCGGCCAGCAGCCTGATGCTGCGCAAGGTCGATCATGACACGCAGGGCATACCGGCCCTTAGTGGAAACAAGCATATGACTGGCCTTCTTTCCTCTTTCTTTAACCACCATATCATACCAAAATACTAGGTTGATTACATGCTGCAAGCTGGATAAATCGCCTCTCCAGGCAATTGGGGAGCGCTCGTTCGCTTCATCGTCTCGAAATAAAACTATATTCCTATTGACATACTAGGTTTTGCCTCGTTTAATACTGCCAACGGGAACTCATATATACCCGCAGACTTATAGGTTAATTGCTTCGGCGCGACTCGGAGGTTGTCATATGGAAGAGCAGAAACGATGTAGCAGCGGCGAATGAGCCCCTCTCGCGCCTCACACCTACCGAACAACCGGTCCATTTTCTTCTAGAACTAACTGCTAAGGAGCACACCATGTCCAACGTCTACACTTCCATCGACCAACTTATCGGCCACACTCCCCTGCTCGAGCTCACTCACTTTGAACGCGATGAAAACCTGCACGCACGCGTGCTCGTCAAACTCGAGTACTTCAACCCCGCAGGATCTGTTAAAGACCGCGTTGCGAAGAACATGATTGACGAGGCGGAGCGCGCGGGAAAGCTCGTACGCGGTGGCGACTACACCATCATCGAGCCGACTTCCGGCAACACCGGTGTGGGCATTGCCTCCGTGGCCGCCGCTCGTGGCTACAAAGTGATCATCACCATGCCCGAAACCATGTCCGTGGAGCGCCGCAAGCTCATGCAAGCATACGGAGCCGAGCTCGTGCTCACCGACGGCGCCAAGGGCATGAAGGGGGCCATCGCCAAGGCAGAGGAGCTGCAGAAGGAGACTCCCAACAGCATCATCGCCGGGCAGTTCGTGAACCCGGCAAATCCGGCCATCCACAAGGCAACAACCGGTCCGGAGATCTGGGCCGATACCGATGGTGAAGTTGACGTCTTTGTTGCCGGCGTGGGCACCGGTGGCACCGTGACCGGCGTGGGCGAGTACCTCAAGGAGCAAAGCCCCAACGTGAAGGTCGTTGCCGTCGAGCCCGCTTCTTCGCCCGTGCTCTCCAAAGGCCAGGCGGGTCCGCACAAGATTCAGGGCATCGGCGCAGGCTTTGTGCCCGACGTCTTGGATACCCAGATCTATGACGAAATCATCACCGTCGAAAACGACGACGCCTTTGCCATGGGCCGTGCCGTTGGCCACAAGGAGGGCGTGCTTGCAGGCATCTCCTCCGGCGCCGCCGTATGGGCAGCAATCCAGCTTGCCAAGCGCCCCGAGAACGAGGGTAAGACGATTGTGGCGCTTCTTGCCGATACCGGCGAGCGCTATCTCTCCACGGCTCTGTTCGCCTAAGAACCGAGGCGCGGAAGTCTGCCTACATCGGTGTCGATTGTTGTCGGTGTCCCTCTGCAGGCGGGCAAAACGAGCGCGGCGCACGCAAACGATATCGTGCGACGCATGCAGTACAATCGGAAAGATCAGCGGCGCGGGACAGGATGTGCCCCGCGCCGTTTTAATGCCGTTCAGACTCGAACGGCATCACGTGAGGAGCACAGATGTCCAAAGGGCGCGTACTTGTTGCCATGAGCGGCGGAGTCGATTCGAGCGTAACCGCCTATCTACTCAAACAGCAGGGATATGAATGCGTAGGCGTGACCATGCGTCTCACCTGTCCTGCGCCCGACCCCGCAACGGGCATCAGCAAAGTCGACCGCGATATCGCCGATGCAAAAGCCGTTGCCACCCGCATCGGCATCCCCCATCGCGTGCTCGATCTTCAAGAAACCTTTGAGAATAGCGTCATCGATCGCTTCGTTACCGCTTATCAGGCGGGACTCACGCCCAACCCGTGCATCATCTGCAATCGACGCATTAAATTTGGAGCGTTACTCGACGCCGCGCTCGACATGGATTGCGATTATATCGCCACGGGCCATTTTGCAAAAACGGATCAGGCGCCCGACGGCACTTGGCAGCTCCACCGCGGAGAAGACCCCAAAAAGGACCAGAGCTACTTTCTCTATTCGCTCACCCAAGAGCGCCTGGCTCGCACGATCTTTCCGCTGGCGGGCATGAATAAAGAACGCGATGTGCGCCGCATTGCCGCCGAGCAGGGTTTTGCCAACGCAAAGAAAGCCGAGAGCGAGGACATCTGCTTTATCCCCGATGGCGACTACGCGGGCTACATCGAACGCCGATGTGGACACGCAGCGGAGCCGGGCGACATCGTCTGGCGCGACGGTACCGTGGTCGGACGCCACAAGGGTGCGCTGCGCTACACGATCGGCCAGCGCAAGGGACTTGGCGTGGCGATGGCGCATCCCGTCTACGTCACCGGCGTGGACGCAGCGAGCAATACCGTGCACTTGGGCGAGCTCGAGGACCTGACGGTCGGCGCCCTGCTCGCAAACGATTGGATCTGGAGCGCACCAGAAGACCGCATGGAAGCCGAGCTTGCCGCCGGCGGTATTCGCATGCGTGCTAAATACCGCTATCGTCAGGCAGACCAGCCGGCAACGATCACGCGTCAGGCCGACGGACAGATGAAGATCGTCTTCGATGCACCCCAGCGCGCCGTCGCCCCAGGCCAAGCCGTTGTCATCTATCGGGGCGATATCGTTCTTGGTGGTGGAACCGTGACCGCCGCCCTCAGGGAGTAACACGATGACGCGTGCATTAACGCAGGGCGCACGTGGCGCTCATTAAGAAAACGCCGAGACGAGCATTACGGCCCGTCTCGGCGTTTTAATGCATCAAAGGACAATCGCCTGCTTGCTACTCCCCTACGTATGCGCGCAGCAGCTCGTAGGTGTTGTGCACGCCATCCATGTGCGAGCGCTCGTAATTGTGGCTTGCATACACGCCAGGACCGATAAGACCGTGGCGAATATCGTAGCCAGCGCGAAGCGTCGCCTCGACGTCGGAGCCATAATGCGGATAAACATCGATAGCGTAGTCCAGGGACAGCCGCTTGGCCGTATCGGCAAGGGCGCTCACCAGCTCGTAGTTGTAGGGACCACCCGAATCCTTGGCGCAGATGGAAACCATGCGCTCGGTGCAGCCCAGGTCGTCGCCCACGCAGCCCATGTCAACGCTGATCATCTCGCACGTGTCGGCAGGAACGAATGCCCCGCCATGGCCAACCTCCTCGTACACGGTAAAGAGCAGCGAGACCTTACGGGCGAGCTTCACCTCGCCGGCGGCAACCGCGCGAGCCAGCCCCAACAAGACCGAAGCAGAGAGCTTATCGTCCAAAAAGCGACTCTTGATGTAACCACTCTTGGTAATCACGGCGCGGGGATCCATAGCGATGATGTCGCCGGTCTGGATACCCAAGCTCGCCACGTCGTCCTTGGTGTCAACGTTCTCGTCAAGCAGGATCTCCATGTTCTTCTCGAGCGTCTCGACTTTTTCGTCTGCAACGTGAGAAGAAGGCTCGGTATTTAGGACCACACCCGTGTAGACGCGACCGTCGCGCGTGTGAACGGTGCAGTTTTCGCCATCTGCCGTGGACCACTGATGTCCGCCAAGAGTCGTCGGGCGCAGGCGGCCATTGTCCTTGATGGAACGGACCATAGCTCCAAGCGTGTCCACATGGCTTGCAAGCACAAGAGGCTCGCCCTCGCCGCCCAGGCACACAAGCACGTTGCCTTTTGTCGAGCGTTCGGGCGCAAAGCCCATCTCCTCGAGGGTCTTCATTACATAATCGGTCACCGCGCGTGTAAATCCCGTAGGACTAGGAATGGAAGTGAGGGCTTTGAGCTGCTCTCCGATGTAATCGAGCGTGTCGGTCATTTTCTCTCCTTAGGATCGATGCATTAAATGTGGTCGAAATATGAAAATGTGACAAAATAAACCTGTCTACTTTTTGTCACACCCTAGGGGCATTGAGGGGCGCGGCGGATGTCCCCTTTGCCGTAATCGATGGTTACGGATTTGACGCTCTCAACGTCGCCGCCCGTGAGGCGCCATTCGGTAAGCAGAATATCCATGGTCATAGGGCCGCCCTGCACCTTGAGCGTAACCGCAAGCTCGTCGCCGTCCTGCTCGACCGATTCGATCTCTTGCTCGGGGATCGAAGAGCCCAAAAGCTGGAGCTGGATGTAGCCGTCACGGGGCGCCCAGCCCTCTTCTGGCTGAGCCGCTTCGTCATCACCCGCGGCCTTCGTCGCAAGAATGTCGAGCGAATCGTCCTGCTCAGCGGTCCACGAGACATCCTGTCCGGATAGTACATGATGTGCAACCAGGGCAACTGCGCCAAGAGCAACAATGCAACCGAGGCAGATCGCCACCTTTGTGGCAAAACGGGGTTTTGTCATATCGGGCTCCTTCCCGGTCGGTTTTCTCCATAGTACACAAGACGCGCGACAAACAGAAAAATGCCGGAAAGGGACGAACCCTCTCCGGCATATATAGCATCACTCAATAAAGACGCGCGGCTAGGCTGCCGGGCAGATCTTCTTGAAGAGCTCGATGACGTCGTCGAGCGTCGCCTCGCGCGGGTTGCCCGGGAAGCAGGCGTCGGCCATGGCGTCCTTGGCGAGCACCTCGATCTCGTCGGCCTTCATGGCCTCGCAGACGTGCGGGATGTTCACGTCGGCGGAGAGCTGCTTGACGGCGGCGATGGCGGCGTCGGCGGCCTCGTCGGCGCTCATGCCCGCGGTGTCGACGCCCATGGCGACGGCGACCTC
>NZ_JABBCP010000007.1:0-291038 GCF_012844445.1 Collinsella acetigenes | reverse complement strand
CACCAGGTCGGGGTCGGAGCAGACGAAGACCTTCTTGTAGCCGCGGCGCTGGAGCTCGCCCGGGATCTCCTTGATAGCGCCGGAACCGTGGTAAGAGATGGTGTTGAGAACGAAACGGTTAGCCATAAATGTGCCTCCTCTTAGACGGTCGTTGACCGTATTTGTGGTAGTACCACCATACCAAAATATCGTGTACTTGGCGATAAAAAACACAAAGGCACCGCTGCAAGGATCTTCTCGCAGCGGTGCCTTTGTGTTTGGATGGGATGGCCGAAGCCTAGATGTTCTCCCGTTTGCTTAGCGGTCGATTTCGGCGCGCACTTTCTTGTCAAAGACGGCAGCGGCAATCGCCAATACGGCGTCGAGGGCGCACACAACGGAGAGGCCCTGGACGGCAGGGGAGAAGAAGCAGGCCGCCGCGCTTGCTACGATTGCCAGCAGGGCAACAACAAGATGCGCTCCCAGAGCGCTGGGGCGGTTGGCCCCTTTGATGCCATCGATAGCGCAAAAGGCCGTGAGGAAGGCGGCGATGGTGCACAGGACGGCATCGAGATTTGCCGTCAAGAAGGTGAGAACGTCGACGTCTCCCTCCACACGCGGTGCGCCATTGAAAACAAGCGATGCCATCACAAAGCAAAGGACGGCAAAGACAATCTGGGCGAGGCTTAGGATTTTGAGCATCTTGCGGTTGCTGGACATGGGGATTTCTCCAAGGATATGAGGGCTTGAAACGAGACACATGATACCCCGCCTTGCTGGGGAATATGACGATATACCAGCTTTAATTGGCTTGCTCAGAAGACAGGAGGGCCGCTTGGCGTCATCCTCTTGAATATTGTTGACAATGTGTCAACATAAGACAGTGATACTGATGGATGAGCGAATCATGTGATGCCTGCCTTGTTTGGCAGATAAAGAAGGGACGATACATGGAAGACGTACGAGTGCTGGAAATCAAGCAGAGCGTGTTTGCCAACAATGACGCCCATGCCGACGAGTTGCGCGACCGTTTGCGTGCTCAGGGGACGTTTCTGCTCAACCTGATGTCGAGCCCGGGTTCGGGCAAGACCACGACGCTCACACGTACGATCGAGGCTCTGCGCGACGAGATGTCCTTGGCGGTTATGGAGGCAGATATCGACTCGGACGTTGACGCGAAGACGATCGCTCAAACCGGTGCCCGTGCTATCCAGCTTCACACGGGCGGTATGTGCCACCTGGACGCATATATGACAGAGCAGGGCCTGGATGCCTTGCTTGATGAGGATGCCGACCATGTTGACCTGGCAATTCTCGAGAACGTGGGCAACCTGGTGTGCCCCGCGGAGTTCGATACGGGGGCCTGCGCCAACGCGATGATTCTTTCGGTCCCGGAGGGTGACGACAAGCCGCTCAAATATCCGCTCATGTTTTCCATCTGTGACGTTGTGCTTATCAACAAGATCGACGCACTGCCGATATTCGACACTTTTAGCATGGAACGCGCACGCGAGAATATCCTCATGCGCAACCCCAATGCCACCATCATCCCAATCTGCGCAAAGACGGGCGAGGGGATCGATCAGTGGGCGCAGTGGCTTCGCGATCGCGTTGCCGCATGGAAGACAGGCGCGTAGCCGGCGGAAATCGGCGCATCTGCCCACCCTTGCCGCATGAACCTGCAGCCAAAGCCGCTTGGGCAATCTAAAAAAGACGGTTATAGGTAGGTTTAAGCGCTTCTTCAAAGTAGAGACGCAAAAAACCCAGGAAAGCGGCTCGCTTTCCTGGGTTTTTCTTTAGGCTACTTGGCAATTTGCCGACAACCTACCTATAACCGTCTTTTTTGAAGGCGACGGTCCAATAGGCGCGAGGCGGCGCTAGTCCATATGGGCGTAATCGACCTTGGCGCGGCGCGCGGTTGCAATCTCCCAGTCGCGGGTGCCCTCAAAGACATCCTGCTTGTAGGGGTTGCGGCCGAGTTTCTTGGCGCGATAGACAATGTAGATAATCGCGGCAACGTTTGCCACGAGCGCTAGGATCGAAACCACAAGTGCCGCATTGGGATCGAGCGTGGAGTGCGTCACAAAGATGGACTGCTCCTGGAAGAAGGGGAATACCTGCGCGAACATGCACCAAATGGCAAGCGTGAAGGCGCGGTTTTGGATCCAGCCGCCCTTGTTCCAGATAAAGGCCGCCACGGTGGGCGCAAGCAGCAGGGCAAAGCCGCAGAACCAAGAGTGCGTGGGCAGGCAGTTGTAGGTGTAGCAGAAGTTCCAGATGTCGTAGGCGATGATGTAGACCCAGGTCATGTCGGGCCACAGCATGTCGGTCTTGTCTTCGCTTGCGTAGACGCTCCACCAACCGGTCATGCAGAAGATGTTGATGATACCGGCGATGCCGTTGAACACGTTATTCCAACCGGCCAGCTGCGTGGCGCCCTCGGAGGTGACCCAGGTGGTCTCGCCCAGGGCGAAGAAGTGGTAGGCGCTTTCAAAGTCGGACACAACGGCGATCATGATGTTGATGGCAACGATGACAAACGGCCATGCGCGGAACCACTTGGCCTTACCGATCTTGCCCCACTGGTACTTGATGGCAATAAAGCCCCAGCATCCGGCAAGCGCGGCATAAACCTTGGCGTAGTGGAACCAGCTGTTCTGGTACACATGCGTGGGGTTGGTAAGTGCCCACTCCTGTCCGTTGGCCACGCCTACGGCGATGGCGATGCAGTAGATGGTCATGGCGAGGGGCGCCACGATAAAGATAATGGCAGCGCCCGCCTTGCTGCGGCGCCCGACCTCATTGAGCACAATCAGGCCGATAAAGACCATGGCCCAGCCGAGCCAATGGATGCCGGTGTTGCTCCCCCAAACATCAAACAACATGTCCCTCTCCTTTCCTTAATGCCCGTCTCTCCCTCTAGTTCACAACGGGCGCAAATAAACAGTTGCGGCCGTTAGCATCCTATTTGGATGGTCGGCGCTCCGGGTACTTGGCGGTGTAGCCCTCGATGTGCAGCGTCGAAGCAATGATGTCCTTCACGGTCTCATCGGGCACATCCGGGTGCGTGCGAATGTACATGAGCAGTCCCATGACAAGCGTGTAGAAGGTTTCGTAAACATGGTCGATGCGCAGCTCGTGATGGGCAACAAAGTCGGCGACGGTCGTTTCGCACAGGTAGTGCGCAACGCGCTCAACTGCATGGTGGAGAAAACCGCCGTAGAGGGCCCCGCTGCCCGAGGTGAGCGTGGTGGGCAGCTCATGATCATCCACCACCAAACGCTTGAAGAGCGGGGCCACGCTGTCGAGCGCCCCCTCGATGTCGCCTACGGTGCGGCTGGCGTTCCAGTGTTCAAGTTCGCTGACAAAACCCTCGATAGCCTCGTCCATGACGGCTTCGACGGCGGCGTCCATATCGGAAAAATAGTGGTAGAAAAGCGAGCGCGTGCAGCCGGCCTGCTTTGCTACTGCCGATACCGAGAGATGGGATACCCCGCGCTCGGCGCTTACGATGCGTACCGCTTTGAGGATCTCTCGTCGGCGCTCGTCTCCGGGCAGGCGCTTGGAAATCGTGAGCGCAGCTGTGCCCTGGCTTGGCTGGGTTTCGTTTTGCTGCGAGGCGGCATCGCCTGGGTGGTTCGATGTCGCGCTGCGGGTGCTCATCCGCTTGCCGCCTTTCTGATGTTCCGGCCCGGTGATTCACCTTCTAGTCTTGAATATTGTTGACGGTTCGTCAATACTGTTTTTGACAGTATGTCAACTTTACGGGTCGAGCGCGAACAGCCGCGCGTAGCTCGCTTACACAAGGACCGCAGCCTGCGCAGTCGCCGCGCGGCAAGGGAGGGGACGCCATGATTCTCAATGGACCGGGGATTAGCTATACCGAGCCCGATATCGGTGCGGAGTTCGTGCCGCCGTTGCCCGAGCACCCGCGCGAGAAGATCGTGAAGCTTTGCGAGCACTGCACGAATCGCCTGCTGCATCGCGATGAGCTTTTGGGCTATGAGTACTGGTCGTTTGCCGAGGCAGCCACTGACGAGCAGGCAGATGTTTTGCTCAAGATGAAGATGCGCCGGCCCTACACCCTGGCCGAGATGGTCAAGCTCACGGGTATGCCCGAGGCCGAGATCGAAAAGATGCTCGACGACATGAGCTATACCGGCTTGCTTGAGTACAACTGGGAAAATCCGACGCGCACCAAGCAATGGGTGCTGCCCATGCTCGTGCCCGGCTCTGCCGAGTTTCTCAATATGCGTGTAGGCCAGCTGGATGAGCACCCGGTGTTCGCGAAGTTTTTCGAGCAGGCGTCCAAAGGCCCGCTGTCTAAGGCGACGCCCATGGTGCCTCCCGGAGGCGCGGGCATTGGCATGCACGTTATTCCTGTCGAGCAAGCCATAGATGCCGCGAGCACGTCGGTGCCTATCGAGCATATCGAGCATTGGCTGGACAAGTATGACGGCAAGTACGCTGCCTCGACCTGTAGCTGTCGCGCAAGCCGCAAGGTGTTGGGCGAGGGTTGCGGTGACGATCCGCACGACTGGTGCATCGCTGTGGGCGACATGGCCGATTACGTAGTCGAGACCGATCGCGGCCACTACATCACGCGCGAAGAGGTTTACGACATTTTGCGTGCTGCCGAGGACAACGGCTTCGTGCATCAGATCACCAACATCGATGGCGAGAACAAGATTTTCGCCATTTGCAACTGCAATGTGAACGTGTGCTACGCCCTGCGAACCTCGCAACTGTTTAATACGCCCAACCTATCGCGTTCTGCCTATGTTGCCCATACACAGGCCGACAAGTGCGTGGCGTGCGGCCGTTGCGTGGAGGTATGCCCCGCGGGTGCCGTCAAGCTGGGCCAGAAGCTTTGCAGCAAGACGACGGGCAAGGTCCCGGAGTACCCGCGCCAGGAGCTTCCCGATACCGTGAAATGGGGGCCGGAGAAGTGGTCGCCCAACTATCGTAACGATAATCGCGTCGAGACTCACGAGGCGGGTACCGCGCCCTGCAAGACCGCCTGCCCGGCGCACATCGCTGTTCAGGGCTACCTCAAGCTCGCGGCACAGGGCCGCTATGGCGAGGCGCTCGCGCTCATCAAGCGCGAAAACCCGCTGCCTGCCGTGTGCGGCCGCATTTGCAATCGCCGCTGCGAGGACGCGTGCACGCGCGGCAGGGTCGATGCCGCCATCGCCATCGACGAGGTAAAGAAGTTCATTGCGCAGCGCGACCTCGACGCTGCAACGCGCTATATTCCGCCGGTGGTCACGCCTACGCGCGCGGGCGGCTTTGACCAGAAGGTCGCCATCATCGGCGCTGGCCCCGCGGGCCTTTCGTGCGCCTTCTATCTGGCCGAGAAAGGCTACAAGCCGGTCGTGTTCGAGAAGATGCCGCGTCCCGGTGGCATGCTCACCTACGGCATTCCTTCCTTCAAGCTCGAGAAAGACGTCATCGAGGCAGAGGTCGAGGTCATTCGTGAGATGGGCGCCGAGTTCCGCTATGGCGTGGAGGTCGGTCGCGATGTGACCTTGGCCGAGTTGCGTGAGCAGGGCTTTGCCGCCTTTTATGTTGCTATCGGCTGCCAGGGAGGCCGTCTGCCCGGCATCGATGGGCAGGACGCGAAGGGCACCTGGACCGCTGTTGACTTCTTGGCCAAGTACACCGATCAAAGCGCGGGCGCTGCCCCTGCGATGGGCCGCACGGTGGTTGTGGGCGGCGGCAACGTTGCCATCGATGCTGCTCGCGTGGCTGCGCGTACCCAGGCCCCCGAGGTTACGATGCTGTGCCTCGAGTCGGCCAAGGAAATGCCCGCAAGCGACGAGGAGGTTGCCGAGGCTCGCGAGGACGGCGTCGACATCCGTTGCGGCTGGGGCCCCAAGGAGGTCCTCACCAACGAGGCCGGCGCTGTGCGTGGCGTTGTGTTCAAGCGCTGCACGCGCGTGTTTGGCGAGGACGGACGCTTTGCCCCCGAGTATGACGAGAACGACCTTGTGACCATCGAGTGCGACCAGGTTGTCTTTGCCATTGGCCAGAGCATCGAGTGGGGTAACCTGCTGGAGGGCTCTGCTGTCGAGCTTGGCCGTGGCCAGGGCGCCGTTGCCGATCCGCAGACGTATCAGACTGCGGAGCCCGATATCTTTGTGGGCGGCGACGTCTACACGGGTCCTAAGTTTGCTATTGACGCCATTGCCGCTGGCCACGAGGCCGCCGTGTCGATTCATCGCTTTGTCCAGCATGGAACGCTTACCATTGGCCGCAACCAGCGCAAGTATGTTGAGCTTAACAAGGACGACGCCGATCTTTCGAGCTACGACACCGCCCAGCGCGAGGCGCCGGCTTCCAAGGACGCTGCGGCTGCCAAGGCGGCGCCTTTCCGCGAGTACGTGCAGACGCTTACCGAAGAGCAGGTGCGCGCCGAGACCGCTCGCTGCTTGGGCTGCGGCGCCTCGGTTGTCGACCCCAACAAGTGTATTGGTTGCGGCCTGTGCACTACCAAGTGCGCGTTTGACGCCATTCACCTTACGCGCGAGCGTCCCGAGTGCTCGAATATGGTCAAGTACGAGAAGAAGGTTCCCTCGCTGGCAAAATATGCCCTCAAGCGCGAGATCAAGATTCGTTTTGGCAAGAAGAAATAGCGCGGCGGGCCTTGAGGTTTAGTTGCTGCATTGGATGGGCGGGGCCGGACGCAATGCCGGCCTCGCCTTTTAGATAAGAGGTTGATGTCATGCACGAGCTGGGCATCGTGTTTCATATCATCAGGACGGTCGAGGACGCGTGCCGCGACAACGCGATTTTGCGCGTGTCTTCGGTGACGCTGCAACTTGGCGAGGTATCGGGCGTGGTTCCGCACTATCTTGAGGATGCCTGGCGCTGGGCAAGCAACAAGAATCCGTTGGTAGCGGGCTCCGAGCTTAAGATCGAAGAAATACCTGCTGTCACGTATTGCGAGGACTGCAAAAAAACGTATGAAACGGTAGCACACGGCAAGACATGCCCGCACTGCGGAAGTTCTCGCACGTATTTGGTGCAGGGCCAAGAGGTGATGGTGAAGGAGATCGAAACTCCCGACGAGCAGCTTTCGCGCGATGACGTGGACAAAGAGTACGTTGACGGTGTATCTCCATTGGGCCAAGGAGCCATGCGAGAGGCACCACTGGACCCGGTGGATGCCGCCAACCCGTTGATTATCGAGTGAGGCCGGGCTGGGGCAATAAAAATTAAGCGTCAGCCACATCGCGCGAGCGACGGCTGGCCAGAAGTGTTTCTTCCGCCCATCGATTTAAGTTGCATTTTTTTTTCGCTGAGAAAATGGAATTGTTCGAGCTCGCAATCAAGTTCCATTTTTCGGGGAAGGAAAACCATGGACGAGGAGAAGAATCCGCAATCAACTTCGCCGGTCGCGGAAGAAGCGCAGCCAGCAAAGAAGGCCAAAAAGCCTCTTTCAAAAAAGAAAAAGATAATTATTGGCGTGATTGTTGTCCTTATTGTTATTGGCGCAGCCGGCGGTAATGGGAACGGTGCTGGAAACGCGTGGGAATCGAGCGATTCGCAACAAAGTGCCTCAACGACGGTTGAGAAGAAAGAAAAGAAAAAGACTCCGGCCAAAGTCAAGGTCGATAAATCAGGGCTTGAATCCTACATCGATTCGTATGGATCCGTTGCCGCAGATGGATACACCGAGGATTCCTACCAGGCGTACTCGAGCGCTCTTGAGAATGCCAAGTCTGTGGACGCCGACGAAGACGCCACACAATCGCAGGTTGATTCGGCAAAGGGCGATCTCTACACCGCTTACAACGGCTTGGTAGAAGCATTTAACCCCGCTAACTATTCATGGCCTGCGTACCGTGATGTCGCGAGGAACCCTGATAGCTATTCCGGTCAGAAACTTGCGTTTAAGGGAAAGGTCCTTCAGGTTGTAGAGGGGGACTCCGAGACGGATTTGCGTATTGCGACTGATGGCGGATACGACGACGTTATATTCGTGGGCTTTGACCCGAGCATTATGGGCGGAACTCGTGTTCTCGAAGACGATACGGTAACGGTTTATGGTACCTGCGTGGGACAGTACTCATACCAGTCGACCCTGGGTGCAAAAATATCTCTTCCGGGATTGTATGCCGATCAGATAGAGATTAACCAATAGGGTGAGGACGGACGGTTCTCGTCGATTGAGAGCTTGTATCTGCTAGAATGCAATACGCAATGCCTCAGTAGCTCAGGGGATAGAGCACCGCTCTCCTAAAGCGGGTGTCGTACGTTCGAATCGTATCTGGGGCACCAGAGCTTATACGGGCCGGAAGCCATATTGGTTTCCGGCCCGTTTGCTTTTAGCTCATCGTGTGCTCACGGGGCGAAATGAGAGTAAAAAGCGTGTCGGGGCGCCTTGCTGGGCCCCGGCTGGTAAAACCCGCGCACAAACGTTCAGTTTTCCTTATTTTTGGCAAAAAGTTGACGTTTGTGCGCGGGTTTTTATTTGGTGTCGCCGCGGCGTCTGGTTTGGTGCGGCGATGCCTGCGCGCGGTACCTCCTCGAGCCTCCACAAACCTCTCCTGCACCTCCGCCTGGCTCCATTTCCGGGCCATGTGTCTATCGCTGCCAGTGGATAATGAGCCGCTGGGCGATATGAGCAGGACGTTCGCTCCCTGTACCATCTAACATGCTACATAAGATCGCAAAGCTATCGAAAACGGCGCCACCGCGACTGCTGTCGGACACATGCCGCAGCGACCTCGACATCAACCGTCGGTACTCATGGTTGCACCAGGGCGCGTCAAACGCCGGTTTCACTCCTTTGCGAGTCCACCAGGACGAGAGGAGCGTCATGAGCAAGATACGGAAACTGATAGGTTTTGCCTCAGCACTCGCCTTTGTCATAGCGATGCTGCCGGCGTTGGCGTTTGCCGAGACAACGCAGTACAACCTGTTTGTTAACGGCGAACAATTCACCAGCGATAACCTCACTATCGCATGCGGCGAGGGAACGGCGACGTACGACCCCGACGCGCAAACCCTTACGCTGAACAACGCGTCTATCACAAACACGCTTGGCTACGGCGGCATCAATTCACAATTGACAGGCGATTTGGACATCGTGCTTCAGGGTGAGAACCGTATTACTTTCGATGACAATATGGGCATTATGGCTAAAGGGAATGTCGAGTTCTCGGGGTCTGGCAGCCTTACGATCAATGTAGCGGGGGAAACGAAGGACGGCATAAGTGCTGCCGGCAACGTTTCGGTACGCGCGACGACTCTTATCGTTAATGCTCCGGGCGGCGTTGGCATTGCTAGCGACGGCTCGGTGGTCCTCGATAACGCGCGGCTTACGTCGCATGCGCTGTATGCGGGCATCGACGCCGTTAACCTCACCATCCGAAACGGCAGCGTGGTTGACATCTTGGCGACGGAAAACAATTGCAACGCCGCGTTTATCAGTTCTCGTGGCGACCCCGTGGGTGGCAACCTGAGCATTTCGAATTCTAGCGTCGTGGCAAAGAGCCTCTCTCCCGGTTTGTTTGCTAGTGGAAATCTAACGATTGACGGCGGTTCTGTTCAATCAACCTCTACCAAGAATTCTGGCCTGTGGGCACGCGGCGATCTGACCATCAAGGGCGGCGCAAAGGTCGCGCTTACTGGCGCATATCCTGCTGGCTGCGGCGGCAATTTCACGGTCTACGCGGCCGAAATCGATGCCAAGAACACAAACACGGATAATATCCCCGCGCTTTTTGATAGCCTTGTCATCAATGCCGATTTTGACCTGACGCATGCCGTCGCCGTCGATAGCGAGGGCACGACCATCGATCTCATCGAACATGATGGCGCCGAGCAGGCCAAGGGCTTCTTGCATCTCTATAAGAATATCCACTTCACTACCGGTGAGAAATCCGTCAGCTACAGCTTCCCCTTCACGAAGGTTGTCAAGAAGGGCGGAGACATCGCTCCCGGCAAGCAGGAATTTGAGCTTGAGATTTTCAACGTCGGCGTTGGCCAAATTGAGGATTACGCTGGCGTGACCGTGACGGCGAGCGTTGTTACGGATGGCGAAAAGAAGTACGAGGGGCTCCTCACCATTAAGGGCCCCAAGAGCCAGGTTCGCGATGTCACTTGCGAGGGCTTCTGCGTGCGCGAGAAGAATACGGGTGTGGCAAACTGGACTTACTCCGATGCTGTCTACCAGATTTTCTGCCATGAGTACACAATTGTGGCTGACGCCCAGTCGGCCACCCAGTCGAGTTACGAAATTTTCCCCGTCAAGCTGGTGGAAACCGATAACGGTGCATTCTACGAGAAGACTCAGGACACGCCCGTGACGAGCATGACGTTCGAGAACGTCTATACAGAAAAGACCGCACCTGCCGAGGGCGATAAACCTGATACCGGCAAAAAGCCTGCTGACACCACGAAGCCTGCCGGAAAGAAAAAGACCACTGCGGGCAAGATTCCCAGCACGGGCGACAGCAACACTTTGGCTATGGAGTGCGCCGCACTGCTGGCAATCGCAGGCGTGCTAGCTGTTGGGCTTTCGATGAAGAAGCTGCGCGGTGGACGTAACGCTCGTTAAGAGTAAGGGCCATGACGTCTGCTGAGGCGGACATGACCAACCAACAAAGGGGTCGATTTCGGAAGAGTTCCGGAATCGACCCCTTACGTTCTGGCCGTTATTTGGCGCACCCGAACCCTGAGTTCAATTAGTCAATCTCAGGAAGCCGCAGCTCTTGCGCGTAATCCTCTTGCGTGAAAAGGTCCACAACCGAGAACTTGCCATCTTCGTAGGAGAAGTGGATTGCTCCGCAGTTGCCAGGTACCTTGTCGTTTGGATTCGCTGCCTCTTCGAGAACGGCGTCATAAAACTCTTTGCACGAGCGTCCGTGGCTTACAACGAGAACGCACTCGGTGTCGTCTTGCTCCATGATGTCATGAATGCAATCAAAAATACGGGTTCGCACTGTCGACTGGGCCTCTCCACCGAATTGGCAAAAGTAGTCACCAAAAGGCGCCTGAGGCATTATGGCAACCCTTTCTGCCTCGTAATAGCCAAAGAACCATTCGCGAAGCGGCTGCTTAATTTCAGGTGCAAGGTTGGGCTCAACGAGCTTTGAGGTCTCTACTGCTCGATGGAGATCCGAACAGTAGAGATGGTCAAAATGAATCCCCTTGCTTTGAAAGAAGAGGCCGGCTCGCTTTGCCTGCTCGATTCCCTTCTCGGTAAGAGGGGAATCGGACCATCCGGAAATGAGATGCTTGGAATTAAAGAGCGTTTGGCCGTGCCTTAGCAAATACAGATTCTTCTTCATCTAGGCACCGGCCTTTTTGTTCGTGAAGGCGCGGCGGGCATTGTGGATGAGCATCTTGTCTACCGTTTGCTGGCTTATGCCCGAAGCCAGAAGGCGAGGAGTGAAAATGCCAAGGTTGTAACCGAGGCCGGGGCCTCCCTCGTAGGAACGGAAGTACGATTTTCCTCCCAGGTCGGCACCCATCAGCAGCTGATCTTCGAATCCCGTCTCGACCATATGCTCGATGAGGCGGGCAATTACCTCGTCCGTGTAGTACTTAACGCGGGCGGCGCCATCATAAATAAGGAAAACGCCGCGCTTGGCAATCTGCTCGTGGTAGTAGTAATCCGGGTTGCGGTCGATGTGGCCAAGAATGATGTTGTTGGGCTTGGCTCCGTTTTCGAGAAGAATATCGATCGCTTCGAGCGCCATCGTGCCCTTCTCAAGGTGAAGGGAAACGGGCGCACCGGTTATATTTGAAGCGATTGCCGCGGCGCGAAGCTCTTTTTTCTCGACAGTCGTAATTGATTGCAGGCTGCATGCCGCTTTGATGACGCCGGCGCGGCCTTCCGATCTTTTGACTATGGGGCCGGCGTAATCATAGATATCAATGCCGTCGCATACGTCTGCAACGAGGAGCTCGACAAGCTGCTCTGTGTCGTATTTCCACAGGAAGTGAGACTTGTCATAAAACTCCGACTTGTGAAAGCCGGTGGTCGCAATGATGTTAACGCCGCTTTTTGCACTGATTTCACGCAGGCTTTCGATGCTGCGCCCACTGCCGATGGGGGTCATTTCGACGAGGGAGTTGCCGCCAACTTGTTTGAAAAGCTCCAATTCCTCGAGGGCTTTGTTCTCGTTGGGCATGTCGAAGTCGCTTCCATTGGTGATGACTTCGACACCGCCCTTTCTGATGAGGTGGTCGTGGGCATCGGTCTTGCCGATGTTTGACGGATCGATTTTTCCCAGGACTGTTTCGATAAATGCCATAAATGCCTCCAAAAGAAAGTGCGGGCACCTTTTGGCAAGGCACCCGCACGGAGAGAAAGGCTTTTTGCGGGAACGGCTATGCGATGCCTGCAATAAGCTTGATGACAAAGAGGACCGGGAGCCAGAACACGGCGTAGTCGATGTTCGAAAGCATGAGGCCGGTGCCAAAGAGCGAGCCCATCATCGGGTAGAGGGCGATGATGCCCAGGTGAGCGATGAAGCTGGAAACAAAGCCACCCAGGAGAGCACCCTTCCAGCCGCCGTACTTGTTGCCAAACACGCCGACCGTGCAACCGTCAAAGAAGAGGATGATCGGGCTCGGGAAGACAACCACGGAAGAGCCGAGGGCAACAGTGAGCAGGCAGACGATGATGCCAGCGGGGATGGAGCCCAGGAAGCCGAACATGGCGCCGGAGGGGCTGAACGGGTAGAGAACGGGGCAGTCGAGAGCGGGGACCGAATTGGGGATGAGCTTCTCAGAAATACCCTTGAATGCCGGGATGATGGAGTTGAGGAACATGCGGACGCCGGAGAGCATGATGGATACGCCGGCTGCGAACTTCAGGCCTTCCATGATGAGGAAGATGGCCCAGTTCTGAGAGCCGGAAAGCGTCTCGACCTGACCCTGACCCACAACAAGACCGATGATGACGAAGAGGATCGGCATGATGAGGGAGAGCGCCAAAGTGACGTCCTGGAACAGGTAGAGTCCGCCGGGGAGCTTGATGTTCTCAGCGTCCTCGTCCTCAGCGTGCTTGCCAAACAGCTTGCCGCAGAGTGCGCCGATGAGGGTACCGAACTGTGCTGCGTGACCGAGGGTGAAGTCCTCGCCAAAGTACTTCTTTCCCAGAGCACGGGGAATTGCAGGAGTGAAGGTCCAGTAGAGTGCAGCCAGGATCGCGCAGGTGACAATAAGGGGCATTCCCTGAAGACCGAGGATGCAGTTGATCGAAAGCGCGAGGAAAACCGCGAGGTACAGCATCATGTGCGCCGTGAGGTAGACGTTCTTCATATCCTTTTTGGGCATGAGGAACACCATCACAAGGTGGATGATGAAACCAAGGACGAAGATGGAGACAACGGTCTCGGACATGGTGGACATGCCCACGGCGAATGCTGCCTCGTTCATGGGCATAACGCCATTAACGCCAACGACATCGTTAAGCAGCTGCATAACGGGGGTGATGGTGTTGGAGATAAGATCTGCGCCGGCATTGAGGATCAGCATGCCGACGATGGTCTTGATTACGCCCTCGAAGACTTCGCCCGCGGGGGTCTTTTGCAGGAGCAGGCCGACAAGCGTGATGATGCCCAGGAAGATGGGGGCTTGGTCAAGCACCTGGAAAATGATGAAGTTGCCAATGGAGGCAAGAATATCCATGTCTCTTCCAATCGATGAGGAACTAAGGACGGGAATTGAAAAAAGGAGCCAGGCGGAAGCTTTTACTCATCCTGACCAGCGAAGAACTCGTCGAGTTTTGCGTTGATTTCGTCCTTCTTGATGAGGTTCGTGACGTACATGACTGTGGTGCGGCTGCGAATATCGTCAGAGATATGGCTTGCCATGCTCTTGGTGGTCAAGATGATGTCGGCATCGATGCTCTTGACGCTTCCGATGTCGGCGACGGTGACGGTGGCGTCGATGCCGTGTCCCTTCACATAGTCCATGATTGCCATGCGAGCAAGGCTGCTCGTTCCAAGGCCCATACCGCAAAGGGCAGTGATTTTGTAACGCTTATCCATGAGAATCATCCATTTCTTGAGTTAATCGATCAGATTGATTGAGCTAAAAGCGGCTGATGAGGTCCATGACTTCAGACACATCCGCTGCGTTGAGAATCCCGTCGACATTACGTTTGTCTTCGAGAAGCGAAACCAGCCTTGCGAGAGCATCGAGATGCGACTCTGAATCTGTCGAGCAGAGGCAAATCACGAGGCTCACGGGATCGTTTTCGGGACTTCCGAAATTAACGGGAGTGTCGAGGGTGATCAAGCTCAGGCCGACAGCAAGTGCTCCGTCTTCTGGGCGAGCGTGAGGAATGGCAATGCCAGGGGCTATGACCATGTAAGGGCCGAATTCCTCGACAGCAGAAATCATTCTTTTGGTGAACGATTCGGTTGCTTTACCTGCTGAGACAAGGAGGTCTCCACCAATCGCGATCGCTTCTTCGTAGCTGTCTACCTTGTTGTGAAGCGAAACGCATTGCGGTTCTAGCCAGTTTTCAAGCATAAAACCCCTTTCGTTATCATTCGTTTCTACAACGCTTGCGGAGCATCGATGCATATGGGCGCTGCCTGAAATCGAGAATAGCGATTCGTTTTTTTTTTTTCGAAAATTGGAAAAAAATTTCGAACGGTGGCATTTGTTCGGTGAACGTATTTCGAAGTAAAGCGAAAGTTAACATCTTGTTAACGAAATCAACCAGTTCCGTTCAAAGAGCTCGCCGGGCATTCCTGCCTCTCTTTTATTAACAACCCTATTAACAACCCATCGGCGTAAGCTTTCGATCTGACGTCGGACGGGTTGGGGCCCGCTTCTTGTACCACTTCCCCTCCCGGGGTGGTAAAGTTGTTGACCACACGGAAATGCAGGCGCGGAAAGGGAACGATCGCATTGGCTCAAAAGGTGACACTCAAGCAGATTGCCAACGAGGTGGGGCTTTCTCCCTCTTCGGTTTCCCTTGTGCTCAACGATCGGCCCTGCCGCATCTCGGAGGAAAATCGTCGCCGCATCAAGGAAGTCGCGGCGCGTGAGCATTACGTTCCCAACCAGATCGCTCGCAGCCTGGTGATGCGCGAGTCCAAGACGCTTGGCCTCATCGTCCCCAATATCGAGAGTCGCTTCTTCTCTTCGCTTGCCAAGAATTTGGAGCAGCGTTGCCGCGCCGAGGGGTACGCTCTGTTCATCACCAACTCCGATGGCTTGCCCGAAAACGACCTGGATTTGCTGGGGCTTCTGGTTACACGCGGTGTGGACGGCATATTCTTGGTTGTCGCCGATGAGCTCGCAGACGACAGCGTGCTGGTCAATGAGCTTTCTCATCTGCCTGTTCCTTATGTGATGATCGACCGCGTGGTGGACAACCTCTCCTGCGACAAGGTCTTGTTCGATCATGAGCAGGGCGGCTACATGGCAACAAAATACCTGCTCGAGAAGGGCCACGAGCGCATTGCCTGCTTGGTCAACGCGGCCAAGTCTATGACGGGTCGCAAGCGTCTTGCCGGTTATGAGCGTGCCCTTACCGAAGCCGGCGTGGCATTTGATCCCTCGCTGGTGGTCGAGACCGACTACTACATCTCCGATGCCTATGAGGCGTCGGCAAACGTGCTGGATACCGATGCCACAGCTGTTTTTGCAAGCTCCGACAACATTGCCCTTGGCTTGCTCAAGCGTTTGTACAAGGGCGGCCATCGCGTCCCGAGCGACTACTCGGTGGTGAGCTATGACAACAGCGCCGCCGATGCCTTGTTCGAGCCGGCTTTGACCTCGATCGAGCAAGACGTGACCATGCTTTCCGAGCACGCTATCAACATGATGCTTCGCAGGATCGAAAAGCCGACGGCGCGCCCCATCGAGCGCGTGCTCGAACCGCGTCTTGTGGTGCAGGGCAGCGTTTCCCCGCGTTAGCGGGGACGGGGCGCCCGCGTCTTCTTGGCGCATGCTGTAAAAGCAAAAATGGCTTTGCCCGAATGCTTCATATGAAGGCGTTATGGAGAGCCGGGGCGATAATCTTTTAGATTGTCAAAACTGCGAACGAGCCCACCACGCTGCATAAATAACCAAATAATGTCCCTCAATATGTATAAGTCTTTACAGTGCTAAAACGTTTTTTCATAACGATAAAACGTTTTACCTCCTATACTTTCACTTCGGATACAGGTGCTTGTTGTACCTGATGCCGTGCCAATAAGCGTCGGTTCCCCCCATACGCCCCACCTGTCCCTAACGGGGTGTGTTTTCAGACGCTTTTTAAGCCTTGGCGTCCCGTAGGAGAGAGCGGTGCGTGCCCGGGAGGCCAGCATCAAAGCGCTTGAGATCTGACGCATGCAGTCCCTTGCATGCGCCGATGCGTGCGAGATGCGCTCCCGCGGCGATTGCCCTGCCCGGCAGGCCGCGGGAACGCAGCGCATCGTTTATCGGGAGTTACACGCCGGTGCCCACCGGCGAGAATACAGGAGGCAATACATGACTCAGCCCGTTATCGGAACGCCGTGGAAAAAGCTCGATGCGCCCGTTTCCAGCGAGGAGCTCGAGGGAGTGGAGAAGTATTGGCGCTGCGCCAACTATCTCTCCGTCGGCCAGATTTACCTGCGCTCTAATCCTTTGATGCGCAAGGATTTTGTCGATGAGAAGACGGGCGAAGTGCGTGACTTTGGCCGCCCCGACGTCAAGCATCGTCTGGTGGGCCAC
Source organism: Collinsella acetigenes (assembly GCF_012844445.1). Lineage (NCBI taxonomy): Bacteria > Bacillati > Actinomycetota > Coriobacteriia > Coriobacteriales > Coriobacteriaceae > Collinsella > Collinsella acetigenes. The sequence continues at coordinate 274,379 of NZ_JABBCP010000007.1, read as the reverse complement.
TGGGGCACCACTCCGGGCGTGAACTTTTTGTTTGGCCATGTAAACCGCCTTATTGCCGATCATCAGCAAAACGCCATCTTCCTTATGGGCCCCGGTCACGGCGGCCCGGCCGGTACCGCGCAGTCCCTGCTGGATGGCACCTATCGCGAGATTCGCCCCGACATCACCAATGACGAGGCCGGCCTGCAGAAGTTCTTCCGTCAGTTCTCTTACCCCGGTGGCATTCCCAGCCACTTTGCGCCCGAGACCCCGGGCTCCATCCATGAGGGTGGCGAGCTTGGCTACACCCTGTCCCACGCGTATGGCGCCGTGATGGATAACCCGAGCCTTCTTGCCGTGGCCGTGGTGGGCGATGGCGAGTCCGAGACCGGCCCGCTTGCGACCTCTTGGCAGTCCAACAAGCTTGTCAATCCTAAGACCGATGGCATCGTGCTGCCCATCTTGCACCTCAACGGCTATAAGATCGCCAACCCCACGATTCTGGCGCGCATCTCCGATGAAGAGCTCACCAAGTTCTTTGAGGGCATGGGCTACGAGCCGCACTTCTTTGTGGCCGGCTTTGACAACGAGCCCCACAGCTCCATCCATCGCCGCTTTGCCGATCTGTTCGAAGAGGTCTTTAACAAGATCTGCGACATCAAGGCACGCGCCGAGGCGGGCGACGAGACGCGTCCCGTCTACCCGATGATTGTGTTCCGCACGCCCAAGGGCTGGACGTGCCCCAAGCATATCGATGGCAAGAAGACCGAGGGCAGCTGGCGTGCGCACCAGGTGCCTCTGGCATCTGCCAAGGATACGCACGAGCACTTCCGCGTGCTGCGCAGCTGGCTTCGCTCGTATAAACCGGAGGAGCTCTTTACCCCGGAGGGCCAGATTCGCCCCGAGGTGACGTCTTTCATGCCCGCAGGCGACCTGCGCATCGGTGCCAACCCCAACGCAAATGGCGGCAAGGTGCGCCACGAGCTCACGCTGCCCGACATCCATGCCCATGAGGTTCCCGTGGCGGAGAAGGGGCATGGCTGGGGCGCAACCGAGGCGGCTCGCGTCTTTGGTGCCTATACCGCCGATGTCATGGAACTCAACGACGACTTCCGTATCTTTGGTCCGGACGAGACTGCATCCAACCGCCTGCAGGACGCTTACAAGGTGACGCGCAAGCAGTGGGACGGCGGCTACTATGCCGATGCCGACAACGATGAGCTGCTGGCGCCCACCGGCCGCGTGGTCGAGCAGCTGTCCGAGCATCAGTGCGAGGGCTTCCTCGAGGCCTATACCCTCACCGGTCGTCATGGCGTGTGGAGCTCCTACGAGTCGTTTGTGCATATCGTCGACTCCATGGTCAACCAGCACTGCAAGTGGCTTGAGGCCTGCGTGCGCGAGATTCCCTGGCGTGCTCCCATCTCCGGCTTGAATATCCTGCTGTCCAGCCACGTGTGGCGTCAGGACCACAACGGATTCTCGCATCAGGATCCCGGTTTTGTGGATCTGCTGCTCAACAAGGCAAACGACACCCATGTGGTCAACGCGTACTATCCGTGCGATGCAAACATGGCACTTGCCGTGGCCGAGCGCGCGTATACGTCTACGAACTGTGTGAATGCCATCTTCTGCGGTAAGCAGCCGGCGCCGACGTTCATCACGGTGGACGAGGCCCGTGCCGAGCTTGAAGAGGGCCTTGCCGAGTGGAAGTGGGCAAGCAGTGCTTCCAGCCTTGATGAGGCAGACTTGGTCATCGCTTCTTGCGGCGACGTGCCCACGCTCGAGGCGCTGGCAGCGCTCGACATGCTCAAGAAGATCGGCGTGAAGGCAACCTTTGTAAATGTGGTCGACTTGCTCAAGATCAAGAGCGTGGCCGAGAACAACCAGGCTATCTCCAACGAGCGCTTTGCCGAGTTCTTTGGCGCCAACAAGCCGGTCCTGTTCTGCTTCCACGCATATGCGGGTACTATTCATCGTCTGATTTGGGATCGCCCCAACCACGACAACTTCCGCGTGCACGGCTACGAGGAGAAGGGCTCCACGACGACTCCCTTTGACATGCTGCGCCTTAACAACATGGACCGTTGGGCGCTTGCCGCCGATGCTCTGCGCATGGTGGACGCTCAGAGGTGGGCGGCGCAGATTGAGGAGTGGGAGAACTTCCGCCAGGAAGCCTTCCAGTTTGCCGTGGACGAGGGCTACGATCATCCGGCCTTTACTAGCTGGGTGTGGCCCGATGCCGCTGCCGCGAGCGAAGGCCAGCTGTCGGCTACGCAAATGACTGCCGGCGATAACGAGTAGCTGCTTAACGTGTAGGCGGCGTACCTCCGTTTGAGGGACGTCCAGGCGCTCGGGCAATAGGCTAAGTTGCCTCTCGATTTTGCTTGACGCTCCATAAGCTCAGCCCCCTATGCATGCCCGCGTCCGGGTTTTCCGGATGCGGGCATTTTTATGTGCGCGGACCTTTTATTTCATATTGAGAGAAGCCATGCGGACGGGATCGTGCCTCCGCTTTTTGCATGAGCTGCGCCCTGCCTGACTATTGTTTCATTTCGATGCTTTTGCGCGTTGGGTTGTAAGATACTCGCAAATGATGCCGATGAAACGGGAGGGGCGCGCGGGTGTTGGAGCGGCGCGAGCGGTTGGATAGCAGCAGGAGGGACCGTCTGGGTGCTTCTTGGCTCGAAAGCAAGGTTTTCGCTTGGTCCGACGACCCCACGCCAAAGCGCTATGCGATCGATCTTGCCTGCATATTCTTGTTTTTGGTGACGGCCACGCTGGTTGGTTTTGCCTTCTTTGCCTTTGATATGGAGGCATGCATCGTCGTCACCTATGTGCTTGCGGTTCTTTGCATATCGCTCCTCACGGCAAAGCGCGCGTACTGCCTTGTCGCATCGGCGCTTTCTGCGCTCCTGTACAACTACTTTTTCACCACGCCGCGCTTTTCATTGACGGCCTGGGGGCGCGCGTATCCCGCTACCTTCGCCGTGATGTTTGCGGTTGCTCTTATTGCGAGCACGGTTGCCATGACGCTGAGACGAGAGCTGCACGCTTCCCACACGGCGTACCGCAGGACCAAGATTATGCTGGAGGCAGACGAGGCCTTTCGTCGCTGCGAGACGCGCCGCGAGATCGTGAGCGCGGCGGGCGCCCAGCTGTCGAGGCTCCTTGACGCAACGGTTGTCTGGTACTGCGATGAGGGAGAGGGCTTCTTGGAGCAAAGGAGCTTCTCCTCGGCCGGCGCGTCTCCAACCCCTCCGGTGATCGAGCTCTCTATGGCAAGAAGGGCCTTGGAGGACGGCGAGAGCGTCGGCGTTGGGACGAAGCTTTTTCCTTCGGCATCCGGCTTGTACCTGCCCCTGCGCTCTGGCACCGATGTCGTGGGCGTCATGGGCATTTGCCTTATGGGCGCAGTCCCGCTTCCTGCGGAGCGCAACGAGGCCGAGGCCGTTGCGGGAGAGGCATCGCTTGCCCTTGCCCGTGCAAGGGCGCTTGAGGAGCGCGAAAAGGCTGCCGTTCTGGCTAAAAATGAACAGCTGCGCGCCAACCTGCTCAGGTCTATCTCGCATGACTTGAGAACGCCCCTTACGGCAATTTCGGGCAATGCCGATGTGCTCCTGTCTGATGGCGAGGACCTGAGTGCCAAGAAGCGCGAAGGGCTTTTGCGCGATATCCGCTCCGATGCCATGTGGCTCAACGCCACGGTGGAAAACCTGCTTGCGATCACGCGCCTAGAGAATGGTGAGGTGCACCTTTCGACGACAACGGAGCTGCTCGATGATATCGTCGAGGAAGCGCTGCGCCATGTAAGCCCGGACTCCGAGTTCCACGACATCGAGGTCGAGCCGAGCCGCGATCTTTTGCTTGTCGACGTGGATGCGCGTCTTATGGTGCAAGTTGTGGTGAACCTGCTGAACAATGCCGTTGCCTATACTCAGGTGGGCTCGCGTATTCGCATTATGTCGCGCGCCGATGCCAACATGGTCGTTGTGCGTGTGGAGGATAACGGCCCCGGTATTGCCGAAGGGGATCGTTCCCGTGTGTTCGAATCGTTCTACACGGCAAGTCATGCTCTGGCAGATTCGAAAAGGAGCGTGGGCCTAGGGCTTGCTTTATGCAAATCGATTGTGGAGGCACATGGCGGCAGCATTGGCGTCGATGCGGTCGAACCGCATGGATGCGCGTTTTGGTTTACGCTGCCCTTGCATCGTATGGAGAATGGAGATATAGACCATGCCGATTGAGAGCCATGCAATAATCCTTGTTGTCGAGGATGACGCTACGGTTAGAAACCTGGTGCTCACGGCGCTTGAGGCCCAAAGTTTTGATCTTCTTGCCGAGTCTACAGGGCGAGGCGCCATCGCCTCGGCCGCCACGAATGCACCCGATGTGGTTTTGCTCGACCTGGGGCTTCCCGATATTGACGGCATCGAGGTCGTTCGCGCTATACGCGTGTGGTCCCAGATGCCGATCATCGTGGTGTCGGCCCGAAGCGAAGATGCCGATAAGATCGCTGCGCTCGATGCGGGAGCCGATGATTATCTCACCAAGCCGTTTTCGGTAGGCGAGCTCCAGGCGCGTATTCGCACGACCTTGCGCCGCTCGAGCTACCTTTCGAATGCCCCCACGCGCGAGAGCTCCACGTTCGAGAACGGAGATCTTCGTATCGACTATTCGGCGGGCGTGGCATACCTGTCTGGCGAGGAGCTGCATCTGACGCCCATTGAGTATAAGCTCCTGTGCTTGCTGTCGCACAATGTGGACAGGGTCCTTACGCACAGCTTTATCTTGAATGAGGTTTGGGGCGTCGAGCATCAGGCGGACCTTGCGTCGCTGCGCGTATTCATGGGCACGCTGCGCAAGAAAATCGAGTCCGATCCGGCGCATCCCCGCTATATCCAAACCCATGTGGGTGTGGGCTATCGCATGATTCGCGCCACTGCGGCTAAAGACTAAACATAGCCGTTTACCTGGGGTCTTTAGGCTTTCTTTATCCGAGTTTAACGGCACTTTTATGCCTGGCGCATGTTGAATCGTGCGAGGGTGGCAGTCTTGTTCTGGAGAGGCTCAAGGGTGGCTATTCTTCCTTTGCGTTGGCGGCATTGCCGCCGGCCGCGCATGTCCGTCGGGCACGCGCGCAATCAAAGAAAGGAGGACCCTTGGATACTGTGTCCGAATCGCATGAGGAGAAGATTTCGCAGCTCGCATCGCTCACCGGCGCGGATGCGCTGGCGGCCATGGGCAGCAGCGCTGCTGGCCTGATGAGCGATCAGGCAGCGAAGTTGCAGGCCAAATACGGCAAGAACCTCATCCAGGCGGCCAAGAAAAAATCTCCAGTCCTGGCATTTCTCTCCAACTTTACGCATCTCATGGCTATTTTGCTGTGGGCGGCGGGCATTATCGCCCTGGTGGCGGGTATGCCCGAGCTGTGCGTTGCCGTGTGGTTGGTCAACTTGATCAACGGATGCTTTAGCTTTTGGCAGGAGCATCAGGCGGACAAGGCAACCGAAGCGCTCAAGAAGATGCTCCCGTCTTACGTCAATGTTATTCGCGACGGCCAGCAGTCTCAGGTGCTTGCGGAAGACCTCGTGCCTGGCGACATCATGGTTCTAGCAGAAGGCGACAAGATCTCTGCTGATGGTCGTGTTGTTCGCGCTTCCGATTTGCAGGTGGACCAGTCGACGCTTACCGGCGAGTCCAATCCGGTGCGAAAGACCGCCGACGCCGTGCTCGAGACCGATCTTACCGCTGCCGAAACGCCCAACCTCGTGTTTGCGGGAACCTCTGTTTCCGAGGGCAACGGCCGTGTTGTTGTCACAAAGATCGGCATGGCGACGGAGTTTGGCAAAATCGCGAGTCTGACGCAGAACATGGAGGACTCCGAGAGCCCCCTGCAGCGCCAGCTTGATCGCCTGACCAAGCAGGTTACGCTGTTTGCCCTGTGCATGGGCATCGCGTTCTTCCTGCTTGACGTGCTCTTTGTGCACAACGGCCTTGCCTCCTCGTTCATCTTTGCTCTGGGTATGGTTGTTGCCTTTATTCCCGAGGGCTTGCTGCCCACGGTTACGCTGTCGCTTGCTATGGCAGTGCAGCGCATGAGCAAGCGCAATGCCCTGGTGAAGAAACTCAGCTCTGTTGAGGCCTTGGGCTCTACGAGCGTTATTTGCACCGACAAGACCGGCACGCTTACTCAAAACGAGATGACCGTCAACCATCTGTGGACATGCGAGCGCGAGTACGAGGTCACTGGCGTTGGCTATGCGCCTGCGGGTGACATCGAGGGCGACGGCGAGAAGTGGCTGGCTGCCGATAACAACGAGCTTCGCCTGCTGGTGGCAGGCGGCGCGCTGTGCTCCAATGCGCGCCTTGTTGCTCCCGAGGAAGAGGGCGGCCGGTATACCGTTTTGGGCGACCCCACCGAGGCATGCCTGCTCGTGAGTGCCCAGAAAGCCGGACTTACGCTCGAGGACCTCGAGCGCGAGATGCCGCGCGTGAGGGAGCTTCCCTTTGAGAGCCGCCGCAAGCGCATGACGACCATCCATCAGCTCAAGCGTCCGTTTGAAGGCGCTTCCCGTATCGCATTTGTGAAAGGCGCCCCTAACGAGGTTGTCCGTCTTTCCGAGCATGTGCGCTGCCGCGGCGAGGTCGCTCCCATGAGCGATGAGATGCGCGAGCGCATCATGGCTGCAAACGATGGCTATGCAGCGAATGGTTTGCGCGTCCTCGCTTTGGCATATCGCCCGCTGTGCGCCGACGACGATTCCATTCCCCGCTCGATGAGCGATTACACTCCCGATAACATCGAGTGCGGCCTTACCTTTGTTGGACTGCTCGTTATGCAAGACCCGCCAAGGCCCGAGGTTGCGGCAGCTGTTGCTGAGTGCCGCCGCGCTGGCATCCGCGTTGTGATGATCACGGGCGACTACGGTCTTACCGCAGTGTCCATTGCCCGCAAGATCGGTATCGTGCAGGGTGAGCACCCGCGCGTTTTCTCGGGCGTCGAGCTCGAGAAGACCTCGGATGAGGAGCTCAAAGAGGCGTTGAAGGGCGAGGTAGTCTTTGCTCGTATGGCGCCGGAGCAAAAGCTGCGCGTTGTCGAGAACCTGCAGCAGATGGGCGAGATCGTGGCTGTCACCGGAGACGGCGTGAACGACTCTCCTGCGCTTAAGAAGGCAGACATCGGCGTTGCCATGGGCATCACCGGCACGGACGTGGCCAAGGAGGCCGCGGACATGATCTTGACCGACGACAACTTCGCCTCGATTGTCCATGCCATCGAAGAAGGCCGTGCGGTCTACGCCAACATCAGGAAGTTCATGCTCTATATCTTGAACTCCAATGTCCCCGAGGCTGTTCCTTCTGCGATCTACCTGCTCTCAGGCGGAGCGGTGCCTCTGCCGCTTACGACGATGCAGATCCTCACCATCGACCTGGGCACCGATATGCTGCCTGCCCTTGGTTTGGGCACCGAGCCTCCCGAGGCCGACGTTATGAGCAGGCCCCCTCGCGACCCGAACGAGCCCTTGCTTTCGGGCAAGGTCATGCGCAAGGCCTTCCTGTGGTACGGCATGCTTGGCGCGCTCTTCTCCTTCGCTGCGTTCATGTTCTGCCAGATCATGAATGGTTGGCATCCGGGCATCGCGATGTTTGGCGTGGGCGCCGACCTCGATCCGGTCTATGTCCGTGCAACGACCATGGCGCTCGCTGCTATCGTCTTCACGCAGATTGGTGAGGTTTGGAACTGCCGTACGGAGACCGCTTCGGTTTTTGCCGCGGGTCTGTTCTCGAACAAGCAGATCAACAAGGGTATTCTGTTCGAGATCGTGCTCATTGTTTTCATCACACTGTTCCCGCCGTTCCAGGGCGTCTTCCACACCAGCCCGTTGCTGCTGAGCGACTACGTGTTCTTGGTGCTGCTTCCGCCCGTCATCTTGTTGATTGAGGAGTGCCGCAAGGCCATCGTTCGCAAGAAGAACCATATCGACCGTAATGGCGTCGCGCTTTCTCAGACGCCGGAAAAGAGGTAGCCATGAACGTAATCGTCGTGGGCATGGGACGCATGGGCGTGAGCCTCGCCCGCAAACTTGACAGGCAGGGCTATAACGTCTGCGCTATCGATCAGGACCCGGAGCGCCTTGAATCGCTGGGGGAGTCGTTTGGCGGCAGCACCGTAGAGGGTGTTGGCTTTGACCGTGCAGTTCTCGAGGCCGCTGGGATCGACCGTGCCAGTGCTGTGGTCGCCTGCACCTCGTCCGACGAGACGAACATCGTCGTCGCGCGTATCTCGCGCCAGACCTATCGCGTCCCACGCGTCATCGCCCGCCTGTACGAGATTTCCAATGCCGAAACCTACCGTAGGCTCGGCATCCAGAGCATCTCCACCACCGATTGGGGCGTGCGCCGCGTTTGCGAGCTTTTGACGTTCAACGAGCTGGACGATGTTGTCGAACTTGGGTCCGGCGATGTGCGCCTCGTGCGCGCCGACGTCCCGGCGCTTCTTGAGGGAAGCCCGGTGCGCGAGCTCACTGTTGTGGGCGAGATCAGCATCGTTGCCGTTTCGCACGATAATGAGACGTTCGTGCCCACGCAGGGAACGGTGCTTGACCACGGAGACATCATCTATGCGGCGGTTGCGTCGAGCGCTGCGGGCAAGTTCCGCACCATGCTCGGCTTGGCCGAGTAAGGAGGCAACCATGAATATCATTATCGTTGGCGGTGGCAAGACCGGCTCGTATCTCGCCTCCCTGCTGAGCGGCCGCGGCGACACGGTGCGCGTTATCGAATCGAGAAAAACCGTGGTGCAGCGTCTTGAGGCAAAGCTGCCCGAGGGTACGGTCGTGCGCGGCATGGGCTCGAGCCCCGATGTCCTCGAGGCGGCAGGTGTGCTGCATTCGGACGTCGTGATTGCCGTTACGGGTGACGACGAGGTTAACCTCGTGGTTTCGATGCTCGCAAAGATGGAGTACGGCGTTGGCCGCGTGGTCGCACGCGTCAACAACCCGGCGAATGCCTGGATGTTCGATGCCTCTATGGGCGTCGATGTGGCCATCGACCAGGCCGATCTGATTACGCGCTCCGTCGAGGAGGGCCTTGATATCGAGGACGTCTACACGATTATGCGCTTGGGCAAGAGCGGTCACGCTATTGTTCAAGGCGAGGTGCGTCCCCGTTCCTCGGTGGTTGGGAAGGCGGTGCGCGACTTGCAGCTGCCCGAGGACCTTGTGCTCGTAGCCGTTGAGCGTGACGGGGATATTGTTATCCCCAATGGCGGCACGGAGCTGTGCGCAGGCGATCGCGTGGTCGCGTTCTCCGACGATTCTGGCAGGGATTTTTTGAGCCACGCTTTGCAGTAGACATTGCTAATTTGCAAAAGGCCGCATCTGGGTTTTCCGGGTGCGGCCTTTTTGTGAGTGGGACCATGTCCTCTCATGTGGACTTCCACGTGTGATTGTCACGGTTCTGTTACCGATTTTGAGGGTTCGCGCAGAATACACTCTAGTATGCTAAAGTACCAGACACCGGTTGAGGCCGGGTCTTTTTTTCGATATGTTTGGCTATCGTAGAGGGGATGGGCGCGCGTATGACGGCCACACCGTGGGGATTCAGGGACATTTTGCCCGAGGAAGCTCAAGCGCGCGAGGAGATCGCACAGACGGTGAGGGACTGCTTTCGTGCTCATCATTACCTTCCGGTCGAAACGCCGCTGCTCGAGGACAAGGGCTCTCTCGAGGAGGGCGGCCGCATTGCGGACACCCCGTTTAAGTTGTTTGATGACGATGGCCGCCTGCTCGTGGTACGTCCCGACAACACGCTTCCCATTGTTCGCCTGGTCTCTACGCGCATGCGCTCGGCCGATTTGCCGCTTCGCCTGCGCTATGAGGCTCCGGTCGTGCGCGAGCAGGTGCGTGGCGCTGGCGGCTCCCGTCAGTTTACGCAGCTGGGTTTCGAGCTTATCGGCGAAGGGGACGCCGCAGGCGATGTCGAGATGGTTTCGCTGGTGACGAGCGCTGTTCGCGCTCTGGGCCTTGCCGATGCCAGGGTCGTATGCGGCAGCGTCCGTCCCTTTAAAACGCTTCTTGCACATGTGAGCGACGCATCTTTGGCCGAGGACGCCTTGCGTATGGTCCACGCAAATGATTTTGTGGACCTGGACGCTCGCGTGATGGCAAGCAGCGAGCCCGATGCCATGAAGGCTGCCATCTGCGAGTTGCCGCGCCTGGTGGGCGGTGCGTCGGTTCTCGATCGTGTGGACGCGCTTCTCGCCGCAGCCGGTGTCGCAGGCGACATGACTTGCGAGCTTCGTGCGCTTATCGCGGGTTTGGATGCTCAGGACGCCGCGCTGCTCTCCTTTGACTTTTCCATCATGAATTCGTTCGATTACTATACCGGCCTGGTGTTCAAGGCATATGCGGGCGGTCTTCCCGATCCTGTGGGTTCGGGCGGTAGGTACGATTCGGTGTTCTGTGGCGTGTTCGCATCTGCGGCAGATGTTCCGGCGGCGGGTTTTGCCTTTTCGCTCGAGCGTCTGGAGAGCGCGCTGAACACGGCAGAGGACGCTGCCGACGGCGATCACGCTGCCGTGCGCACGGGCAACGCAGCGGGCGCCCCGCTGCGTATCGCCGTGCCCAAGGGTTCTCTCAAGGCCGATACGATCGAGGTTCTGGAGGCCGCCGGCATCGATGCCTCCGAGCTACGCGACCCGGGTCGTCATCTTATCGTGCACGGCCGTGATGCCCGCGCGGGCGAGGACGGCATCGGCGATATCGAGTTTATTATCGTGCGCCCCAGCGATGCCCCTGCCTTTGTGGGCTGTGGCGGCGCCGACTGCGGCATTTGCGGCCGCGACTCCCTGATCGAGGCCGGTCTCAACCTTTTGCAGCTGGTCGACCTTGGCTATGGCGCCTGCAAGTTTATCGAGGCGGAGCCCTCGTGGCGTGCGGGGCAGGCCGAGCGCAACTATGCCCGTCGCGGATCGCTTCGCGTGGCAACCAAGTATCCGCGCATCGCCGCAGCGTGGTATGCGAGCCGGGGCGTGGTGGCAGATATCGTTTCGCTGCACGGCAATATCGAGTTGGGGCCCATCGTGGGCATGACCGACCGCATTGTCGATATCACGGCCACGGGTGCCACCCTGCGCGAGAACGATCTGGTTGTCACCGGCGAGATTATGGAGTGCACAGCGCGATTCTTTGTGAACCCCGGCGCTGCCCGTTTGGATTCGCGCGTGCGCGTCTTGGGCGAGCGACTGGCTGCTGCGGTGGAGCATCTCCATTTCGAGCCCGTTGCGGGCTCGGCTCAGTAGCGGGCATATATCGATTTTGACGTAGCATGGGCGCAGATGCCCAATAGAGATAGGACTGTTCGAGATGAAGACCATCAAGTTGGCAGCGGGCGAGCTGCTGAGCGTCAACCAACTCAATCGCAAGGGCGTGCTGCCCGAGAATATCGTGGCTTCTGCCAAGGAGATCGTCTCCCGCGTGCGCGCCGAGGGAGACGCGGCAGTGCGCGACTATTGCAGCCGTTTTGACGGTGTTGACCTTGAGAGTTTCCGTTTGCCGCAGGAGCAGATCGATGCGGCGCTTGAGGGCTTGGACCCCACGTTTGTCGCGGCACTCAAGAAGGCCGCTACGCAGATTCGCGAGTTCCACGAGCGCGAGGTCGAGCAGAGCTGGTTTACCACGCGCGCGGATGGCACCATGCTCGGCGTCAAGGTGACCCCGCTTGCTGCTGCCGGCATCTACGTGCCGGGCGGACGCGCGCAGTATCCCTCTACGGTGCTCATGAACGCTATTCCTGCCAAGGTCGCAGGGGTCAAGCGCGTGGTCATGGTCACGCCTCCGCAAAAGGATGGGCTTATCAGCCCCTACACGCTTGCTGCCGCAAGGCTCGGCGGTGTGGATGAGATTTACATGGTGGGTGGCGCGCAGGCGGTAGCGGCCCTTGCCTATGGTACCGAGACCATCCCCAAGGTCGATAAGATTACCGGTCCGGGCAACGCGTTTGTCGCCGCGGCCAAGCAGATCGTCTCGGGCGATATCGGCATCGACATGATTGCCGGTCCGTCCGAGGTCTGCGTGCTCGCCGATGCGAGTGCGAACCCCATGGTTGTCGCGGCCGACCTTATGGCGCAGGCCGAGCACGACCCGCTGGCGGCTTGCTACTTGGTTACCTGCGACGCCGATTTTGCCGCTCAGGTCGAGCGCGGTATCGAGGTTCTGGTGGCGCAGTCGCCCCGTGAGGAGATCACGCGCGCCTCTCTTGACAACGAGGGCACGATCGTAGTCGCTGCCGATATGGCGGCGGCGGTCGAGGCCGTCAACACCGTGGCGCCGGAGCACCTGGAGCTTCACTGCAAAGACGCCATGGGGCTGTTGGGTGGCATTCGCAATGCGGGCGCCATCTTTGTGGGCGCTTGGAGTTCCGAGCCGCTTGGCGATTACGTTGCCGGTCCCAACCACACGCTTCCTACGGGTGGCACGGCGCTCTTTTCCAATCCGCTTTCTGTCGAGGAGTTCGTCAAGCGCTCGAGCGTCATTTGCTATACGCCTCAGGGCCTGATGAAAGATGCGCCTGCGACCCAGCGTTTGGCCGAGGCCGAGGGTCTGTGGTCCCACGCTCTTTCTGCGGCGCTGCGCCGTCGCATTCTGGAGCAGGGTGAGGACTCCGTGAGCTGCGAGGCACTTGCCGGCACGGACCTTACTTCCGTTGCCTGGCCGGACGATGACGTCCAGACGGTCGCCGACGGCGCGACGCCAGTGGGTGAATAGCGATGGCAGAGCTTTCCCAGAAGATGAAGGAGCTCGTGCAGCCGTATCTGGCGAGCATCGAGCCGTATGACCCAAACTTCACGCCCACGAGCATCAATCTCTCGGCAAACGAGAACACCTATCCCGTGCCCGAGGGCGTGCGCGAGGCCGTTGACGCCGCCTTGGCCGCAACGCCCCTCAACCGCTACCCCGATCCCATGAGCAACGACTTGCGTGACGAGCTGGCCGCCTGGCACGGTGTGCCGCGCGAGATGGTTTGCGCAGGCAACGGTGGCGACGAGCTGCTCTATAACTTCCTGCTCGCCTTTGGCGGGCGCGGGCGCACGCTGCTCAATTGCCCGCCATGCTTTAGCGAATACGCGTTTTTTGCCTCGCTTGTTGAGACCGGGGTGCATGACGTATGGCGCGATCCCAAGACCTTCGAGCTCGATTGCGCGGCGGTGCTTGAGGCGGCCCCCTCATGCGATCTTGCTATCGTGACCTCGCCCAACAATCCCACGGGAGACGTGGCTCCGCTCGATTTTATCGGCAAGCTCTGCGAGGCATGTCCCGGTATGGTTATGGTCGACGAGGCATATATCGAGTTTGCCGACGCCTCCTTTGGTGCCAAGACCACGGCCCAAGGACTTATCGAGAAGTATTCCAACATCGTTATCCTGCACACGTTGTCCAAGGCCTTTGGGGCGGCGGGCGCGCGCTGCGGATATGTGATCGCGGCGCCCGAGGTTATCGACGTGTTTGCGGCGATTCGCCAGATCTACTCGGTCAATGTGCTTACGCAGGCGGCGGCGCTTGCGGCCGTGCGCGCTCGCGATGCCTATGCGCCGGTTGTGGCCCAGGTTGCCGCGGAGCGCGAGCGCGTCAAGACTGCGCTCGAGGCGCTTGCTGCCAAAGGCCTGCCCGTTGAGGTCTGGCCGAGCTTTGGCAACTTCCTGCTTGTGCGCACGGCGCATGCGACCCGTGTGCGCGAGCGGCTGCGCGACGAGTACTCGATTCTTGTGCGCGACTTTAGCTATGCGCCCGGACTTGCTGACTGCCTGCGCATCACCGTGGGCACGCCTGCAGAAAACGACGCTGTATTGAGCGCGCTTGCTGTGCTCGTAAAGGAGGAGATGTAGATGTCTCGCACCGCAGAGGTAACCCGCAAGACGGGAGAGACCGACATCCAGATCAAGCTCGACCTCGATGGGTCTGGCGTTTGCGATATCGATACGGGTGTGCCGTTTTTCGACCACATGCTCAACGCGTTTGGCCGTCACGGCCAGTTTGACTTGGCGGTGCATGCCGTGGGCGACGTTGAGGTCGATGCGCACCATACCGTGGAAGATACGGGTATCGTGCTGGGCGAGGCATTTTGCCAGGCGCTTGGCGATAAAGCGGGAATCGCGCGCTTTGCCTCCTCGACCATCCCCATGGACGAGACGCTCGTCATGGCGGCGGTCGATATTTCCGGTCGCGGTCAGGCTTATTGCGACCTGCCGTTGCCTACCGAGCGCGTGGGCTCGTTCGATACCGAGCTTGCGGTCGAGTTCTTCTACGCCTTTGCGCGCGATGCCAAGCTCACGCTGCACGTGCGCGAGCTGGCGGGCGAGAACAGCCATCACATCATCGAGGCAGCTTTTAAGGCCACGGGCCGTGTCATGCGCTTTGCATGTGAGATGGACCCGCGCGTGAAGGGCGTGCCATCGACCAAGGGCACCCTTTAGCTGGGCGTTTTAATCGATTGAACGGTAAGAGAAGAGGGAACAGTGCTCAGTCCATCGATTGTCATCGTCGACTACCACAAGGGCAACCTGTCGAGCGTGGTGCGCGGTTTTGCGCGCGCTGGCGCCGAGGCCTATGCGAGCGACGATCCTGCGCATGTCCGCGCGGCCGACGGCATCGTGATTCCCGGCGTGGGGTCGTTTTACGATGCCATCTCCTATATGAGCGAGTCGGGGCTTGACCAGGCGGTGCTCGAGGCCGCTGCCGCAAACAAGCCGATCTTAGGTATCTGCCTGGGGCTTCAGCTGCTGCTTGACCGCGGTGACGAGGGCGTTCCCAAGGATGTTTCTGCAGCTGTTGCGAATGATGCCTACGGCAAGGGTTTAAATCCCGGAGTGATTTTTGAGGCTGACGGCAGGCGTTGGGTACGCGGTTTGGGACTGATTCAGGGGTCGTGTTCGCGCCTTGAGTCCACGCGTCTTAAAGTTCCCCATGTTGGTTGGGATCAGGTGCATCTGACCAAGGAGGGTGCCGCTTCGCCTCTTTTGCGCGGCTTTCCCGAGGGCGCCAACATGTATTTCACGCATTCGTATGCGGCAGGCCTCGATGTGCCCGCTGCCGACACCCTTGCCCATACGCACTATACGCGCAGCTTTGCCTGCATGGTGCAGCACGGCCGGGTCTTTGGCTGCCAGTTCCATCCCGAGAAATCCTCGACGCGCGGCCTGCGGCTTATCGAGAACTTCGTGGGCATCGTCGAGGGTGCCATGAACGGTGGGGAGGTAGACGCATGATTTTGTTTCCCGCTATCGATCTGATTGGCGGCAAGGTTGTTCGCCTGGAGCGCGGCGACCGAAGCCGCTGCAAGGTTTATTCCGACGATCCCGTTTCGGTTGCGCGGGAGTTTGCCGCTCAGGGCGCAACGTGGCTCCATGTGGTCGATCTTTCGGCAGCATTCGAGGAGGATGAGGACGCTCGCGAGGCTAATTCGCGCGCTATCGAGGCAATCTGCCAGGTAGATGGCCTGTCCATTGATGTGGGCGGCGGCGTGCGCTCGCTTGCGCGCATCGATGAGCTTGCGGGGTATGGCGCCAAGCGCATCGCTATGGGTACCGTTTTGGTAACGGAGCCGGGTTTTGCCGAGGTCGCGGCGCGCGGCTTTGGCGACCTGCTGGTTGCCGACGTTGCCGCTCGCGATGGTCAGGTCAAGGTGAACGGCTGGCGCGATGGCGTGGGCCTGGCGCTTGACGAGGTGGTGGGGCAGCTTGCCGAGCAGGGCTTCAAGCACCTGGTCTATACCGACATCGCACGCGATGGCATGCAGACCGGCATCGATGTGGCGGCATATGCCCACGTGGCCCACGTTGCCGGCTTTCCGGTTGTCGCCTCGGGAGGAATCTCCACGCTTGACGACATTCGTGCGGTTGCCGCCGCGGGCGCGGATGTCATCGAGGGCGCCATCACCGGGCGTGCCCTGTATGAGGGCAACTTCACGTTGGCCGAGGCCTTGGCCGTGGCCCACGGAGAGGAGGGCGCATGCTAACAAAGCGCATCATTCCGTGTTTGGACGTCAAGTGCGGACGCGTTGTGAAGGGCGTCAACTTTGTGGAACTGCGCGACGCGGGCGATCCAGTCGAGCTTGCCTCGGCATATGATCGCGAGGGCGCCGACGAGGTTGTGTTCTTGGACATTACCGCCACGAGCGACAATCGCGCGACAACAATCGACATGGCTGCGCATGCGGCTGAGGAGCTCTCCATTCCCTATACGGTGGGCGGCGGTTTTCGCGATCTTGCGGGCATGCGCCAGATGGTTGCTGCGGGTGCCGACAAAGTGTCGCTCAACTCGGCGGCCGTGCGCGATCCAAACCTGATTACCCAGGCCGCTGCGGCGTTTGGCAGCCAGGCGGTGGTGTGCGCTATCGATGCCAAGCGCGTGGGCACGCCCGGAAAGCCCGGCGCCGACAAGTGGGAAGTCTTTACCGCGGGTGGTCGCAATGCCACGGGTATCGATGCCGTTGAGTGGGCTGCGGAGGCGGCACGCCGCGGTGCGGGCGAGATTTTGCTTACGAGTATGGATCGCGACGGTACCAAAGAGGGATTTGACCTGGCGCTCACGCGTGCCGTTGCTCGTGCGGTCTCTATTCCCGTGATTGCGAGCGGCGGCGTGGGCACGCTCGAGCATTTTGCCGAGGGCGTTATCGAGGGCGAGGCGGATGCCGTCCTTGCGGCAAGCGTGTTTCACTTTGGAACCTTTAGCATTCGCCAGGTAAAGGAGTACATGGCAAGTCAGGGTATCCCGGTAAGATTGGATTTTTAGATGATCGAGGTCACAACGCCCGCGCAGCTTACCTATGACGAACGCGGCCTCATTCCGTGCGTGGTTCAGCAGTACGACACCGGTGAGGTGTTGATGGTGGCGTGGATGAACGAGGAGTCTGTGGGGCTTACGCTTGAACGCGGTACCACGTGGTTTTGGAGCCGCAGCCGCCAGGAGCTTTGGAATAAGGGCGCGACCAGCGGAAATATGCAGCAAGTGCGCGAACTGTGGACCGATTGCGATAGCGATACGCTGCTTGTGAAGGTCGACAGCCCCGGTCCGGCATGTCATACGGGTGCACGCAGTTGTTTTTTCAAGCGTGTTGAGCCGTAGGTAGATGAGATGCAAGCCGCGATAGCAGCGGCGTTACGTTTGGGAGGAGTCAAGCATGGGCGTACGTACCGCTAACGTGCAGGATGGAAATATCGGCGAGACTCTGGAGAGCCTGGCCGCGACGATACATGGACGTCGCGAGTCTTCTCCCGAAAAGAGCTATACGGCGCGCCTTTTGACCGACGTTGAGGACGAACTGCTCAAGAAGATCGCCGAGGAGGCAAGCGAGGTGATCATGGCCTGCAAGGATAAAGACCACGACCACATTCGCTACGAGGCGGGCGACTTGGTGTACCACCTGCTCGTGACGCTCGAGCGCTACGGCGTGACTCTCGACGAGCTTGCCGGCGAGCTCAACGCGCGCATGAAGTAGCCGTTTTTACATGAAGCAATCGGGCGGGTGCCTTCTGCGAGGATGGCACCCGCCCATTTTTTACGGGTATAGGTAGGTAAAAACCGTTCATTCGAGTAGACGCTCTTTTTGAGGCGCGACAACCTGCGAAAATGCCGCCGATTTTAGAGGCGTACCTTGGGTTTTGGGTTTTACCTACCTATACCCGTATTTTTTGGTTGAGAGGGTGCTGGCGACGCTGCGATGTGGTGTTGCCAGCACCCTTTTTTGGTCGCTTTTGGCAACGGGTGGCGATGTTTCGTGAGGGGCCAGCGCCCTAGAGGGAGACGGTCTCCCATGCCCCGGCATCGCGGGGGATGTCAAATGAGCGGTATCCGCAGCTATAGGCGAATGCATAGGCATCACGGATGCCCCAGCAGATATCACAGGCGCGGTGCGCGTCTGATCCGAATGCGATGGGGACGCCTGCGCGAACAAAGCGTTCGAGCAGACCGCGAGTGGGGTAATAATCATTCACGCTTTTGCGCAGGCCGGCCGTGGAAACTTCGATTCGCCTGTGCGTATCGTGTGCGCACGCTGCCATCTGGTCCCATAAGGGGGCAAGATCAAAATCCGGGGCAAGCCCTTCGTTCGCAAAGCGCATGGGAAGGTCGGGGTGCGCCATCACATCAAAATCGAGCGGGCTTTCGCAGGCAGCACACCAGGCGTCGACATAGCGGCGCCAGACCTCGTGAACGCCAAGGTTTTTCCAAACATGCAGGTCGGCATCGTAGTCGATCCATCCGGCGTCGGAGTTGGGCGGGTCGGCACGGGGCACATCGTCGGTTCCGGCGGCGCCGGCAGCGCCAGCCATGATATTGCCCGGGCTGCCGAGCCAGTGAATACTGCCCAAGCGTACGGCGGCTCCTGACGACCACGCTTTGACCAGCGGCTCGCATCCGGGATACCAGTCGCATTCGAAGCCGTAGAGCAGTTTGAGCGAGGGTGAAAGCTCGGCCGCGAGTTTGACTGCATCGTCGAAGGCGGCACGATGGGCCGGAAGGTCTGCTTCGGTAACCTGCACGTCCCCAGCGGCGTCCATGCTGGCGGGCAGGGTGAGGTGATCGGTCGAGACCATTAGCTCGCAGCCTATGCCCGCCGCCGCGCGGACGTTTTCCTCGAATGTCGAGCCGCCATCGGAAAAATGCGTGTGAGTATGGCAGTCGACCAACGGGCAGCAAGGCATAAGGGCTCCTTTATTGGGCGATGGCTTGTTACAGCAGGCCCATGTCCTTAAGCTTGAACAGGTAGATGCCTACGAGCGCGAGGCTGCTGAGGATGCAAAGCACGCCGATAGCGATGCCTGCGAGGGCGAGGCCAAGGCGTGGGGATGCCTGCTTGCGCGCCACAACGCCCAATACGATGGCGACAATACCGGCGATAACGCTCAAAATCCAGCTGACATAGCCGCCGAGGATGGCTCCTGCTACAGCAAAGATGAGAGAAGCGACGGGAAGGCCGGGATTGCCGGAGCCGGGCTTGGGGGCTCGTTTTGCCGGGCTCGGGTCGTCCTCATCAAAGGCGTCGTGGATGCTTTGTTTGATATCTTCTTGGGACATGCGTGCCTCCCGTACATATTGTTGGCGCATTGCGTGCAAACGATGCCGCAAAGCATAGCACGCGGGCATGGGATTATCGTGGTGCGCGCCGCTGCTCCGTATGCCTGCGTGGATAAGTTGGGCTAGCGCAGAACATGCTTGTTTGAGTTGCGCATCTGCTGTGGTAGCGTTGGCGGGAAACGTTTGCGCTTGAGATCGAGAGGGGCTGCGTGGAGATGGCGATAAGGGCAGCGGGCACGAGATGCGGCAAAACGCTCTACTTGGATTGTCAGGCGGGAATTGCCGGCGACATGTTGGTTGCGGCGCTTCTTGACCTTGGGGGAAAGCCTGCACTGGGGCGGCTGACGCAAATGCTCGAGAAATTGTCGCTCGAGGGGTTTTCGGTTGCGGTGACGCGCGTGAAGAAGGCTGGTATCGATTGCTGCGACTTCGACGTGAAGCTGGACGCCGCGCACGAGAACCATGATCACGACATGGCCTATCTGCACGGTTTGGGCGACACTTCCCACGACCACGACCACGACCACGACCACGACCACGACCACGACCACGACCAAGCGCAGCGCGGCTTGGCGCGGGTCGAGCAGATCATCGATGCCGCCCCGCTTTCCGAGCGTGCACGCGGCCTTGCCCGCGACGCCTTTCGCATTCTCGCACGAGCCGAGGCAAAGGCCCATGGTCTGCCGATCGACCAGGTTCACTTTCATGAGGTGGGCGCAGTCGATTCCATTGTCGATGTTCTTGCGGCGGCATTCTTGATTGACGATCTAGAGATTGAGCGAGCGATTGTCCCCGCGCTGACCGATGGCCATGGGACGATTCGCTGCCAGCACGGCGTTATCCCGGTGCCCGTTCCTGCAACGCTGAACATCTGCATTGCTCATGGCTTGCCGCTGTCTTCGAGTTCGGTTGAGGGCGAACTTGTGACGCCCACCGGCGCGGCGCTCGTTGCTGCCCTGGATCCCGAGTTTTCCCTGCCCGAACGCTATACGATTCGCGCGGTGGGCCTCGGCGCGGGCAAGCGCTCCTACGAGCGTCCATCGATCTTGCGCGCAATGCTCATCGAGGAGCTTGACGCGCACGTTGGTGCCGCCCGTGAACCTCGCCCCTCGCTCTCTGCCGAAACGCAAGCGCCCAACCGCATCGTTAAGCTCGAATGCGATATCGACGACTGCTCGCCGGAGGTTTTGGCCTATGTCGCGGAGCGTTTGCGCGAGGCGGGCGCGCGCGAGGCGCATTGGCTGCCGATTTTTTGCAAGAAGGGCCGCCCCGCTTATCAGCTGCAGGTTATTGTGGAGCCCTCCGATGTTTTACGCATGGAGGAGATTATCTTGAGCGAGACGACGACCATCGGCATTCGTCGCCTGCAAATGGAGCGTACCTGTTTGCCTCGGGCCATCGAGTCGGTGGAGACGCCGTGGGGCGAGGTGGCGGTAAAGACCGTTCGTCTTCCCGACGGCACGCGGCGCACGACTCCGGAGTACGAGGCCTGTGCTGCCATCGCACGCGATAAAGGCGTTGCGCTGCAGACGGTGATGGATACCGTGCGCAAGGCGGTCTGCGGCCGATGAAGCGCGCTCGCGTCCGATAGGGCGGGGTACAATGCTTCGCGTATACGCGTTTTGCTCCGCCGCTCGGCGGGGAGAGGAGACCTTATGTCCACTATGCGAAAAGCGCTGAAGGTCCTGAGCCTTCTCGCCGTGGTTGGCGGCATTGACTTGCTAATCACCCTTATCGTGCTCAACACTTCCGGCGACCAGGCACCCGACCTGCTGCATTCCATCGTAATGGGGTTTGTCGTGCTCTTTGCGTTTTTGCTGGGGGCGCAGGGCATCTCTGCTGCTAACGTTCCCGTTCGCGCCCGCGGCCTGCTGCCCGTGGCGCTCGTCGGGCTGCTTGTTAATGCCGCCGATGTGGTGCTTGCTATCCTGAACGGCACCGCTGTTGTGTCGGTTGTGATCAACGCATTGATCATCGCGGGCATTTCCTATTGCGCCAGCGCTGTCGCAAAAGAATCCCTGCGCTAGCGTTATTCGTTGCAAGGTGTCTTGAGATTGGACCCCATCATGAAGTTTCTTATCGCATCCGACATCCATGGCTCCGCGTATTGGGCCGAGCGCCTGATGTCTGCCATCGAGGAGGAGCAACCCGATCGTGTCATCCTTTTGGGCGATCTGCTCTACCACGGTCCCCGCAACGATCTTCCCCGTGACTACGCTCCCAAGCGCGTGATTCCGCTGCTCAACGATCTTGCCAAGAGCGGGCGCGTGATTGCGGTGCGCGGCAACTGTGAAGCAGAGGTCGACCAGATGGTGCTCGAGTTTCCCTGTATGTCCGACAGCGCTCTCGTGATGGATAGCGACGGCCGCGAGCTCTTTTGCACGCATGGCCATGTGTTTGGCGCCGGCATGCACAACAGCGTCGATAGCGCACCGGTGCTGCCCGCCGGCTCCGCGCTGGTGTACGGACATACGCATATCAAGGTCAACGAGGAGAGCCAGAAGCATCCGGGTTTGTGGCTTTTCAACCCAGGCAGCGTATCCATTCCCAAAGACGGGACGCACAGCTACGGCATCTACGAGGACGGCTCCTTCCGGCACGTGGTTCTCGAGGAAGCCTAGCGAAAGCTTCGACGAGGCGCATTTTGCTCGCGTGTTAGCGCAAAAGCCGCCAAAGGGTAGTGCGGCTGATGCCCAAGACATCGGCCGCTTTTGTTTTGTTGCCGCCCAGGTGGTCGACAACCAGCTGGGCGATATCTCGTTCGGTGTCGGCGAGGGGACGCAGGATATAGAGGTCGGTTTCCAGGGCCGGAGATGAGAAGACTCCGGAACGAATCACGTTTTCCTGGGCAAGAACCGCGTTTGCGTTCTCTTTGCTAACGGGGGCGTCTCCACCTAGAATCAGCAGGCGCTCGGCGACTTCGCGCAACTGTGCGTAATTGCGTGGCCAGCTGTAGGCGTCCAAGATCGCTGCGGCATCGTGCTCGATTGACGGCGCCTCCATTTCAAATTCTTGGGCGAGACGCGCCAGGTAACGTTCGACGCGTCGCGCGGCATCGCCTTGTTCTCGCACGGAGGGGGCAATGCAGACCGCGCAGTTGAGCTGCTCGGCGCATTGGGCCACGGCATCGCACTCTCCGCCACCGGGAATGTCGTTGCCCGAAAGAATCACGCGACAGCGTTCGGTCAGGGCTCCCTCGCGCAGCGTTGCCAGAAGTTCGCGATGGCGGCGTTCTTCCAGGGCATGCAAGCGCCTGATATAAATGGTCATATCGGTTTGATAGAGCGGCGAATCTGCGGATTTGAGCAGATGATGCCAGGAGCGGTCGTTCAAGATATCGCAGCTAATGCGAACAAATGGCTGGTGGGAAAGGGAGCCGCTCAAATAGAGAAGCTCGGCTATCTGGTCTTTGCCAGACCCTGCTTCGCCTTCCAGCATCACGGGCGTATTGTGCTCGTAGGATGTAAGGACAAGCGGGGAGAGGGCCGCCTCGCCCTCGATGATGCCAAAGGCGCTTTGCTCAAAATCGATGCGCACTTCTTTGGCGTTGAGCCAATCGATGCCGGGGCGAACGGTGGTGGTATGGCGATGGCGCACGGTAAAGACGTCGAGCGCGTGCCCGCCCACATCTTGTTTGCGGGGATAGAGCGTAAAAAGCTTTCGGTCGCGCGTAAACAGCAGGCGCCCTCCTGCGGATGCCTGGTCTCGATGGTTTCGCGCGTATTGGATCAGGGCATCGCGATGCTCCTGTGTCGATGCCAGGGTGGTAAAAGCAACGGACGCGTCGCTGTCGAAGGCGATGATATCGATGCCGGCGTCGGCAAGCGCTCCGACAAGAAGTCCTTGCAGTGAGTCCGGGGCAAGATAGTTGACGGCAGGGCTGTTCGCGTCTCGGTTGTCCATGGGCCACCTCTGTGACTGTTTCAAAATTAAACGATAATTCGCATTTGTCAGTATAGAGCAGGAAAAGGCGACACGCGATTATAGTGGTGCACCAAACAGAAGGTGCCTGACGGAGTGGCTAACCGCCAGCTTCCAACTGGGCGATGAGGGTTCTTGGCAACGCCCGCCATCGCCGTGCGACAACGGATTTCGAGCCGGTGCGCACAGCGATGGTGAGCGACATTACTAACACTGCGGACAAGCCCGCCGAGTGCCCTCAACGCCCCGTTGGTACCCTTTCCGTTCTTGTGACGCCATCCACACAAGAATGAGGAGCGACCCCGAGTTCTCGGGGTCGCTTTGCTTTTGGCGTGCACGTTTGCTTGCGTATGTGCGCAACTTCTGCTTTTGTCGCTCGAAGGCTGCCGATGCTGTCACAATTGTGCGCATATGATTTTCGATTCGAGCGGAGTTTTTCATGCCCACTTCCGGCGCTGCCTGCAATATCATCGTCGATTCATGCTGCGAGCTTTCGAGGGGTTACTGCGAACGTGCGGGCTTGCGCGTGCTCAATTTTTCCTATACCGAGACCGTCAAAGGCGACGATGGCCTGACGGGCGTAGATGATATGTATGAGAGCACCTCGGCACACGATTTTTACGAGGCCATGCGCCATGGTGCACAGCCAATGACCTCGCAGCCTTCGCAGCTCGCTTTCGAGACCGCCTTTAACGAGGCGATCGATTCGGGTGTGCCAACGGTGTATCTGGCTTTTTCGAGCGGGCTTTCCGGTGCATATGAGGGCGCCTGCACCGCGCTTGCGCGCATTTGCCGCGAGCGCGAGGTCGAGTCTGCGGCAGAGCTGGGCATGTATGTTGTCGATCTTAAGCTGGGCTCCACGCCCCAGGGTCTGATCATCGCCGAGGCGGTGCGTCAGCGCGACCGCGGCCTTACTGCTGCCGAGCTTGCCGCATGGGCGGCCGAGGCACGCTATTACGTGCAGACGATGTTTATGGTCGACGATCTTGATGCCCTGCATCGAGGCGGCAGGATTCCTGCCGGTGTGGCGCTTGTGGGCGGAAAGCTGGACGTCAAACCGCTGCTTACCTTTGATACCGATGGCAAACTCGCCGTTGTGGGCGTGGTGCGCGGTCGCAAGAAGGGGCTGCGGCGCATGGCGGAGTTCTATAGCAAGGGCCGTAATGCAGACCTGTACTCTAACGTCGCGGCTATCGGCAACGCCGACGCCACGGGCGATGCCCGTCGGCTGCGTGAGCTGATTGCCAAGCAAGACGACACCACGATGTTTCTCGAGACGAACATCGGTCCCACGATTGGCTGCCATGTGGGGCCGGGCATGGTGTCTGTTTCCTTCTGGGGCGAGGACCGTCGCGGCCAGACTTCGATTTCCGATCGTATCGCCGGAATGGTCAAAGGCAAATAGCGCATACACACCAAGCGTATGAGAAATCGGGCCTGTCCAAAGATGCGGACAGGCCCGATTGCATACGAGGGCTACTGGGGGTAAAGGCTACTTTACGTACACCACGTTGTCGCGACGCGGTTTGGGCTCGCCCGCGGGGCCGGCGGCGTAACCCAGGATGCAATGGCCTACGCCGCGCAGCGATCCGTCGGAGGGAAGACCCCAAGATGCCAAAAGCGCGCGTCCTTCTTTGGACTCAAACTCCTCGCGTGCGCGATGGATCCAGCACGAATCGACGCCTAGGGCATGTGCCGCATTTATCAGGTTGCCCATAGCGAGGGCGCCGTCTTCCACGCAGGTGGGAACGTTTGCGTCAACAAGCACCACAACTACCGTCTGCGCTCCATAGAACGGATCGGTGTCGACTCCCATAATCTGGGCGTTCATGCGCGAAAGCTGTTTGACTGTGGCGGGATCGGTTACGGCAACAAAGGTGACGGGCTGGCGTCCCATGCCACTTGCGGCGAAACGGCCCGCTTCGATAATGGCATCGAGCGTTTGGGCGTCGACAGGGCGATCGAGGTATGCTCGGCAGCTGCGGCGCGTCTTTAGGGCATCGAGGGCATCCATAACGGTTCCTTTCGATTGGGAATTGGTCTACGGGGCTATCTATACCCACTGAGCGTATATGAATAATGGCTTAGGACTTGCAGAATTTTAAGATGCGTAGGGCTTGGCAATGTGTGCGTTGCACACTCGGCTGCCATATCTTTTTCGTTTTCTTCCGTTTGCGTGTATGTCTGTGCCGCCTGCCTAAATGACCTGTCGCGCGGGGCCTTAAACGGGTTTATTTGAAGATAGCGCTCTGTTTGATACGGGGCTTTCACATCCGCCCGCGACCATTTGGGAGGTCATCATGGGATTGAAGGCAGACGAGACGATATCCTTGGAATTCGAGGATCTCCTGAGCTACCTGCGGTCTAAGACGCGCATCTTTATGGATGCCGACGGCGGTCAGTATTACGTCACGCACACCGATGGCTACTGGCGTGTGCAGGATTGCAACCAGCTAAACGAGAAGGGCCGCTTTACGGATTGTTCCGAGCTGGTCAACACCTTGTCCGAGCTTATCGAGCTTCCCTGGCATGACGGCAAGAGTATCCACGACTTGTGCGCAGATGCCACGTTCTACGAGTCGATACAGGAGGACTAGACGAACGCTTGCGTTCTAATAATCGATTCCCCTTTTGCCCGTCAGCTCACGTTGGCGGGTTTTTTATGGCAAGGTTCGCTTTGGCGCGAGTGACCCCCTCTTGACAGTAATCCGAAACCGGACTATCCTCTCTCGAAAGAAATGTCCGATTTCGGATTACTGATGCCGAGCGAATCTTCGGAGGGGTATGGACGATATGGATGGGGACGAGCTCGCTGCGATGGCGCAGCGCCTCGACCATGGTTACAACCAGGTGGATAAGCTCTACTACGAGGTTGCTCGGGCATGTGGGCTTCCGGAGTGCTCGTACTGGATGATCTATGACATCGTGCAGCATGGCGGCTCGCGTCCCGTTGCCGCGCTTTGCTCGGAGTGGGGCTACAGCAAACAGACCATCAACTCGGCGCTCAAGCATCTGTCGATGCGCGGGCTTGTGGATCTGGTTTATGCCGAGGGAAGCCGCAAGAACAAAGTGGCCCAGCTAACCGTCGAGGGCACGCGCTTTTCAAAACGCTTTATCGCGCCCGCACTCGATGCCGAGGTTAAAGCCCTCTCGACGCTGACCGCTACCGAGCGCAAGCGCTTCGAGGCCTTGGTAAATAAGTACGATGCTGCGCTTTCGCTCGAGCTCACGCGCCTCAAAGAAGCAATTCTGGAAGAAACTCGATAACGAACGAAGGATATATATGAAAACGCTTGTGCGTTTCCTCAAACCTCACAAAGGGCTTGTTGCCCTCACCCTTCTTATTTTGCTGATTGACAACGCGGGAACGCTGCTGGTTCCCACCATGCTTGCAAATATGGTCAACGTGGGCATCACATCGGGATCGACCGAGTACATCCTGCGCAACGGCCTGCTCATGCTGGGCGCCACCGCCATGGCATCGGGTGGTGCGGTGACCGGCTCTTACCTCACTGCGCGCTTGGCCTCGCGGGTTGCCTGCGACATCCGCTGTGCGATCTATCGTAAATCCCTGGAGTTCTCGGCGAGCGATTTCGAACGCTTTGGAACCGGCGCCATGATTACGCGCACGCTGGGCGATATCAACGTGATTCAGCAGGCGATTATCATGACCTGCCAGATGGTGCTGCCTATGCCGGTGCTCGCCGTTGTCGGTATCATCCTTGCTTTTAGGATTGACTACCAGATGGGCCTCATGTTGCTGATCGCCGTGGCTATCGTGATGGTGCTTGCAGTGATTACGGTGGCAAAGACGGCGCCGATCTTTATTCGCTTGCAGAGTTTTGTCGACCGCATGAATGTAGTGCTGCGCGAGAACATCGTCGGCGCGCGCGTGATTCGCGCGTTTGGCCGGGAGCAGCGCGAGGAGCAGCGCGAAGGGCGCGTATTCGAGGATTATGCGCAAAACGCCATCCGCGTGAACTACGTGTTCTCGGGTCTCGATTGCTCGTGTTTCTTTGTAATGAATATGGTTGAGGTATGCGTTATCTGGCTTGGAGGCAATCGCGTGGGTGCGCATGCCATGCAGATTGCCAGCATTTCGGCGGTGTTGGAGTATGCCATCCTCATCCTCTTCTTCATCATGATGGCGCAGATGGTAATGGTGACCATGCCGCGCGCCAAGGCGTGCCTCGATCGCGCGCGCGAGGTGCTGGAGCTCGAGCCTTCCATTGTGGACAGTGCGGATGCCAAGGTGCCTTTGGCTGTGGCGGCGCCTGCGCGTGCGCTTGCAGGCGAACGGGATGTGGTGGCGCGCTTTGACCACGCGAGCTTCCGTTTTGCCGATGCTGACGAAGACACGCTTCATGACCTTACTTTTAGCTGTCGACGTGGGCAAACCACGGCGATTATCGGATCGACGGGATCGGGTAAATCGACGGTGGCAAAGCTTTTGCTGCGCCTTCACGACATTACGCGCGGGCGCGTGCTTTTGGGCGAGCGCGATGTGCGCGATATCACGCAGCGTGAACTGCGTGCGCGCGTCTCGTATGTGCCGCAAAAGGCATGGCTCTTCTCGGGCACCGTGGCGAGTAATCTGCGAGACGGCTTGCCCGATGCGACAGAGGAGCAGATGCGCCATGCGCTCGACGTTGCCCAAAGCCAGTTTGTCTACGATCTCGAACGCGGGCTCGATGCGGCGGTTGCCCAGGGGGGAACGAACTTCTCGGGCGGTCAGCGCCAGCGTTTGGCCATCGCGCGTGCGATTATCAAGCCCGCGGACCTTTATATCTTTGACGACAGCTTTTCGGCGCTCGATTTTAAGACCGATGCCGCCCTGCGCGCCGCGTTGACGCAGGAGATGCGCGGCTCTGCGCTTCTCATCATCGCCCAGCGCATCTCGACCATCTTGCACGCCGATCAGATCATCGTGCTTAAGGACGGCGAGGTTGTGGGCCAGGGGCACCACGAGGAGCTTATGGAAACGTGCGAGGCATATCGCGCTATCGCCGAATCGCAGATGAGGGGAGGTGAGGCGCATGAGTGAGCAGAGGAAGTATCTTTCTGCCGAGGAGATTTTTGCCGAGGAAGAGCGGGAGGAGCTGAGGCGCGAGCAAAAGCGCTTGGCCGATCTGCGCGATTCGGAGGAGGGGGAGCTTGAAGACCTCAAGCCCCGCAACACCTGGGCGACGGTGCGTCGTCTATGGGATGAGGCGGCAGACCAGCGCTGGCGCTTTGTGGTCGTAGTCATCGCCATCGTTTTCTATACGGTGTGCTCGATTGCAGCGCCCGCCTACTCCGCGCATCTCATCGACTACATCTGGACGCAGGTTCAAGCGGCCGATGCTGCCGGCAGGCAGTTCTCGATCGGCTGGGGGACGGGCGGCGAGAAGATTCTTTTTTACCTGGGAATCTGGACTGTGGCGCTTGTTTTCTATTCGACGCAGAGCCTGTGTATGGCGAGTTTTGCGGAGCGCCTTAACCTTAATTTGCGCAATCGCTTGGCGGCAAAGCTTAACCGTTTGCCGTTGAAGTTCTACGACGGGCACAAGCCCGGTGAGATTGTGAGCCGTGCTACAAACGACCTGGACAAGATGAGCGAAGTGCTGCAGCGTGGCGTGCTCACGCTGCTTACTGCGATAGGCAGTATCATCGGCTCGGTAATCATGATGCTTACGTATAGCGTTGAGCTCACCGTGATTTTCCTTGTCTTTTCGGCAATCTCCCTTGGCATTACCGCTTGGGTTTCCAAGGCGACTCTTGGCGCTGCGGCGCGGCGACAAGAGCTTTTGGGAACCTTGACCGGGGCAGTTGAGGAGGCCTACAGCGGACGTTTGGTGATTCGTTCGTTTTGCCGCGAGAAGGCCAGCGCCGACGAAGTCTGCTCGCAGGCCGCAGAACTTGCTGACGCCAACTGCAAGGCGGATTTCTACACCAATGCGGTGGGCCCGTCAATTCGTTTCCTAAGCAGACTCTCGCAGATTATCATCGCCGTCGTGGGCTGCAATATGCTTGTTGCCGGCCGTATGACCGTCGGTATATTCCAGGCGTTTTTCCAGTACATCTATACGGCAGGCGAGCCCATAACGCAGCTGAGCTACACCATCAACTCGATGCAAAGTGCGCTGGCGAGCGTGGAGCGCGTGTTCGATGTACTTGATGAGCCCGAAATCGAGCCCGACCCGGCGCCAGGGCTGGCGGCGCATGTGCCTCAGCCTATGCGGGGGCGCGTCTCGTTCGAGCACGTGAGGTTTGGCTATACGCCCGAGAAGACCCTTATGCAGGACGTATCCTTTACGGCGGAACCCGGCCAGAAGATCGCGATTGTGGGTACGACGGGCGCGGGCAAGACCACTCTCGTTAACTTGCTCATGCGTTTTTACGAGATTGATGGGGGCCGCATCACGCTTGATGGTGTGGACACGCGCGCCATGACCCGAGCGGAGCTGCGTTCGAACTTTGGCATGGTGCTGCAGGATGCATGGCTATTTGACGGCACCATTGCCGAGAACATCGCGTACGGATGCGACGGCGCTTCGCGCGAAGAGATCGTTGCCGCGGCCCGCGCTGCGCAGGTTGACTTCTTTGTGCGCACTATGCCCGCCGGCTACGATACGAAGGTGGCAAACGATGCGGAGAACATTAGCCAAGGTCAGCGCCAGCTGCTCACCATTGCGCGCGTTTTGCTGGCAAATCCCAAAATCTTGATTTTGGATGAAGCGACGTCGAGTGTGGACACGCGTACCGAGCGTGCTATCGACCGTGCGATGGCGGCGCTTATGCAGGGTCGTACGAGCTTTGTGATCGCGCACCGGCTGTCGACGATCGTGGATGCCGACTTGATTTTGGTCATGCATGCGGGCAACATCATCGAGCAGGGAACGCATGAGGAGCTGCTCGAACGGGGCGGCGCGTATGCGACGCTCTATCAGAGCCAGTTTGCGTAAATGAAAAGAGACGAGGTGCCGGGTTTGGCGCCTCGCCTTTTCACTATGAGGTAAAAAGCCTGCTTGTGCGCGTAAGGCTACTTTTTGGCAGCTTGATCGGTCAGTTGGCGCACAAGGGCGGTGAGCTTGGCAACTTCCGCCTCGAGCTCGGTGACGCGGCGAGCGTTTTCGGCGATGCTCGCGCGGTTGCGAGCCGATGCCTCTTCGCCGGGGTCGGGCATGAACTCGCGGTGACGCTTGGCGTCGAAGGTCTCTTCAAAGACGCGGCATCCGTTGCGTTTGACGATGCGCCCCGGCACGCCCACCACGGTGCAGTTGGCCGGAACGTCCTTGACGACAACGGAGTTGCCGCCGATCTTCACGTTGTCACCGATGGTGATGTTTCCCAGTACCTTGGCGCCGCAGCCAACGGTTACGTTGTTGCCCAGTGTGGGGTGGCGCTTGCCTGTCTCATTGCCGGTGCCACCCAGGGTGACGCCCTGGTAGAGCGTGCAGTTATCGCCAATGATCGTGGTCTCGCCAATAATGACGCCCATGGCATGGTCGATGAAGAAGTGCTTGCCGATGTGTGCGGCAGGGTGAATCTCGACGCCGGTCATATGCCGGGTTATCTGCGACATGATGCGGGCAAGGCTTTTGCAACCATGGTTCCACAGCCAGTGCTCGGGCACGTGGTTCCATTTGGCGTGAAGGCCGGGGTAGGTAAGAAAGATGACGAGGCCGTTTTGCGCGGCAGGGTCTTCCCGCTTGACGTTGGCGATATCCTCGCGAATTGTCGTGATAAAGCCCATCTTCGGCACCCCTCCCGTGCAAACGATGCGCTTAAGTATAGCGAATCACTAGGATTAATAGGTACTGGGAGAAGAAGAAAGAATAATACGTTTCGCGAAGTTCGATTGGTTTGACCGGAAGGCTATTTACTGTATATTTACTGTAAATATGATACTACGCTGAAAGGAGCTGTCATGCCAGCCGTTGCATCGCTTTCGGAGTTCAATCGCAATCAAACAGCCCTTATCGATACATTGGAAAAAACCCAAGAGCCTATTTATCTAACGCGCAACGGAAAAGCGAGCGTGGTGGTGATGGACGCTGCGGCTTTTGACCGGATGGTGTCGGCCAAGGAGCGTGCGCAAAGACGTGAGATGGATGTTTACCAAGGCTTGATGCGTGGCTATGCCGACGTCCTTGATGGAAAGATGTCGGACGCAAAGGGCGCCCTCGGTGCTATTCGCGAAAAAAAGGGCTGGTAGCGTGAGCTATAACGTTGAGATTACCGATTACGCTGCTGATTTTATCGAACAGAATGTGGCGTTGGAGTCGGTCTTGAGGCGCTTTGAGTGGGCGGCCGAGATGCTGTCAGCGTTTCCGTCCCTGGGACCCGTCTACGATCCTGAGTACATAGCGGCTCGACCGCCGTTTCCCTGTAGATATTTGCCGCTTCCCGATACGCCTTTTACACTTTATTACACGGCGGATGAAGCGGCCCTTCGCGTGACGATTATCGATATCGAATGGTCTGCCGGAGATCCTCGAAAGCGTTTCCCGGGATTGTAGAGCGGTGCGTGCCCAGACGGCGCCCCCGATGGATACACCTGTTACTTATGCATAGTTGCTGCTAATCGCGTTGGGCTTTTGTTGCACGGTGCCGCCGCACGTATACTTTTTTGCCTGGACGCATTCCGCGCCCAAGGCAGAGAGGTTTTACCCTATGAGTTTTATCAACATGATTATCGAGCTGCTCAGAGATCCGCGCACGGCGATTTCGGCCTGGATCGCAGCCGGTCCGCTCACGGCATACGGCTTTATCTTCCTGATTATCTTTATCGAGACCGGCGTGGTCTTCATGCCGTTTTTGCCCGGCGATTCGCTGCTGTTTGCAAGCGGCTGCTTTGCCGCCGACGGTAGCTTCAATATCGTCACGCTGCTTGCCGTGGCATGGGCCGCGGCGATTTTGGGCGACCAATGCAACTTCATGATCGGCCACTTCTTTGGTAAGAAGATTATCGCTTCGGGCAAGGTCAAGGTCATGACGCCCGAGCGCATCGAGAAGTCCGAGGCGTTCCTCGACAAATGGGGCCATCTGGCCATCTTCTTGGGTCGTTTCTTCCCGTTCATCCGCACGTTCGTGCCGTTTCTTGCTGGCGTGGGCGGCATGAAGTGGCATTCCTTTGTCCTCTTTAATGTACTAGGTGGCATCACCTGGTCTACGGTCTTCACACTGCTGGGATTCTTCTTTGGCGGCATTCCCTTTGTCCAGGAGCATTTTGAGCTGCTGATTGTAGGTATCGTTGCCGTCTCAGTTGTTCCGACGGTTGTGGGCCTGCTCAAGGCGAAGTTTGGCAAGAAGAAAGAGGCTTAAGGCGACGTTTGTGCCTGCGCGCCTGCGGTGCTGTTCTGCATGTCGTATCGGGCTTAGCGCGCCTATCGCGATTTTTCAATTAGTAGATGCAGCGAGTTGCTCCTCGGCGCACCTCGAGCTGCCCCCGTTTCCCGGATAAGGGGAACGGGGGCCTTTTTGTGCGTGCGGGTAACGCTTCGACATTGGGTTATCACAGAAACGTTACGTTCGTATTACGGCTATTGCCGTGCGCGTGAAATTTGGCTCATGCATTGGAGGTGGGAGTAGAATTCCCTTCATGCGACCGTCTTGGCGGAGAGTCCACACATGTGCTGCAGGCATGCGTGGTCCAAATGCCGACGCGGCGCGTGGACTATTGCAAGAGAAGGAGCACAGTATGACTGTCGAGAAGAAGGATCTGGATTGGGGCAACATCGGCTTCAATTATATGCAGACCGACTACAGCTACGAGGCACATTGGAAGGATGGCGAGTGGGACGAGGGCGGCCTGACGTCCGACCACACCCTGCATGTTTCCGAATGCGGCGGCATTTTCCATTATTGCCAGGAGGTCTTTGAGGGCCTCAAGGCATATACCACTCAGGACGGCAGCGTCGTGTGCTTCCGCCCCGACCAGAACGCGCAGCGCATGTATGACTCTGCCCAGCGCCTCGAGATGCCCCCGTTCCCTGTTGACCGCTTTGTCGAGGCCGTCAAGCAGGTTGTTACCGCTAATGCCGCGTGGGTTCCGCCCTTTGGCTCGGGCGCCACGCTCTATGTCCGCCCGTTTATGATCGGTTCCGGCAACGTGATCGGTGTCGCTCCTGCTCCTGAGTACACGTTCCGCATCCTCGTCACGCCGGTTGGCCCGTACTACAAGGGTGGCCTCAAGGCCGTCAAGCTGCGTATTTCCGATTACGACCGTGCTGCACCCCACGGCACCGGCAACATCAAGGCCGGTCTCAACTACGCTATGAGCCTCAAGCCTTCCGTCGAGGCTCACGCTCAGGGTTACGCCGACAACCTGTATCTCGATTCTGAGTCCCGTACCTACGTTGAGGAGACCGGCGGCGCCAACGTGCTGTTCGTCGACGGCAACACCCTTGTGGTTCCCAAGAGCCACACCAACTCCATCTTGCCCTCCATCACCCGTCGCTCCCTTGTACAGGTTGCCCAGGACTTGGGCATGACGGTGGACGAGCGCCCGGTGGAGTGGGCCGAGGTCGCCTCGGGCAAGTTCTCCGAGTGCGGCATGTGCGGTACCGCAGCTGTTATCTCCCCGGTAGGCGAGATCGACAATAAGGTCTACGGCGCCGACGAGACGGTCGTTTTCCCCGCCGGCCACACCGAGTGCGGTCCGGTAATGAAGAAGCTGCGCGAGACGCTCACCGGCATCCAGGATGGTGCCGTTGAGGATAAGCACAACTGGGTCTTCAAGGTCTGCTAAGGTAGATTTACCAATAGCGTTTGCATGCTCGACCTCCGCCGGCGCAGGCCTGCGGGGGTCGTTTTGTTGAAAGGACGGCAATGAAGATTGATCGCAACGAGGTGGTTCGGCTGCTCGAGCGCCTCTCCAATGCCAAGGGTCCTTCGGGTTTTGAGGATGAGGTTATCGACGTGGCCCGCGACTTTTGCGACGGATGGGCCACGGTGGAAGAAAACACGCTGCGTGATGGCTTGATTGTGCCGAACGGCACGGGGCTTGATGACAATCGTGCTCGTCCGCGTGTGATGATGGATGCCCACGGCGACGAGGTGGGCGGCATGGTGCGCACCATTCGTGCAAATGGAACCATGGGTTTTGTGACGCTGGGGCGTTTTCCCGAAGGGGCCCTTTGCGGCCAGGACGTGCTGGTGCGCAATGCCCGTGGCGAATGGCTGCACGGTACCATTGGCGTCAAGCCGCCGCATTTTACCAGTGCTGCCGAGAAAGCTGCCCATGTACCGCCCGAGATGATTCTCGACGTGGGTGCGACAAGTGCCGAGGAGGCACGTGAGCGCTTTTTCCTGCGCATCGGCGAGCCTTTTGTCGTGGCGACGCAGTTCACCTTTGATCCCGAGCGCGGCATTGCGGTGGGCAAGGCGTTTGACTGCCGCGCGGGCGTGGCGGCGATGCTGATCGCCCTGCGCGAGCTCGCTTCTCGCGACGACCTGTCCGTCGACGTGGTCGCATCCGTTTCCGCACAGGAGGAAGTGGGGGAGCGCGGCGTGGCGGCAGCGGCGCGGACGCTTGATCCAGATGTTGCGTACATGTTCGAGGGCTGTCCTGCAGACGATACCTTCTTGGTTCCCGATGAGGTGCAGACGGCGCTTCATGGCGGTCCTATGTTCAGACATTTCGACCGTTGCATGATCACGAACCCTCGGTATCAGCGCTTTGTGTTGAATGCCGCCGAGGCAGCGGGACTGCGCGTGCAAGAGAGTGTGCGCGAGGGCGGTGGCACCGATGGCGGTCCTGTGCACCTTATGGATGTGCCGTGCGTGGTTTCGGGCGTGCCCTGCCGATATATCCACACGGCTACCTCGATTTGCGCCATCGACGACGTGATCGAGTCGGCCCGTGTTGCCGTCGAGGTCATTTCACGTATGACTCCCGAGGTTATTTGCGGCTTTTAAGGTCTCGCTTTGTTGGCGTGCGGCGTACAGAAGGTGTACATGCATCCTTTACCTGCGCCGCATGCTGACAGGGGATTGCAAAAACAGGCGAGATTCAACATACTAGATATACCTCTTGCGCTCTGACGCAACCGCACACCAAATGAACCCATTCCCGCAAAAGGGGACGCAGAACCAGGGAGGAACCATGAAGCCTAAGCATCAGGCTATCGTTGCCGGACTCGCACTTTCGCTCACGCTGGGCGTGGCGGCACCTATTCCCATGTTTGCACAGACCGATACCGTCCAGCAGCAGGATATTGCCGGCAATGCCAACGCCGACCCCATCACCGATGTCGACGCAAAGCAGCCCGCTCCTTCGGATTACGATCCCGCCGATGAGTATTCGGAAGCCGTGGACCCCTCGTCTCTTATGACGCTCTCCTTCAATTCGATGATGGCGACGAGCTCCTCGAGCCTGCAGCCCAAGGCGCTTTCCTCTGAGATGAAGTACTTTGCCCAAAACGAGAGCGGCAGCAATTACAATCTGGGCTTTAGCTATGGCGACGGCTATCATGCCATGGGTTTCTACCAATTTGATCGTCGCTATGCGCTCGTCGACTTCATGCAGGAGTGCTACAACTACAATCCTCAGAAGTACGGCATGTTCAAGGCGGTCATCGATCGCGGCAGCGAACTTAAGCGCGACGTCGATGACGTGATTTACGACGAAAAGACTCACAAGCTTACCGAGCTGGGCCAGCTTGCCGAGGATGCCTGGCATGCCGCGTATGCTGCCGATCCACAAGAGTTCTCGGCACTCCAGGATGCATATGGATATCAGGAGTATTACCTGCCGGTTGAGCGCATCGTGCGCAAGTACGGGCTTGACCTTTCGGGCCGTGCCGACTGCCTCAAGGGCTTGTGCTGGGGCATGAATAACCTGTTTGGATCGGGTGGCTGCCAGAAGTTCTTCAAGATGGCCAATCTTTCCAACGATATGTCTGACGAGCAGGCCGTGACTGCTATCTGCGATGCGTTGATCGATTACATGACCAACACGTCGACCAATCAGTATGCCGCAAGCTATGCGAATCGCTACACGCGCGAAAAGAAGACGTGCCTGACATATCTGGCCCAACACAAGACCGAAAACGATGCGAATAAGGATACTGCGGGCTCCGGCTCCGATGCGGGTTCTGACGCCGGTGCCGGCTCTGGTTCCGGTGCCGGCACGGATTCTGGCAATGGTTCGGGCTCCGGCACGGGTTCCGATAGCGGTACGGGTTCCGGCTCGGGCTCTACCGATCAACCGTCTCAGGGCGCTGGCAGCGCGGGCGGTGGTTCTTCTGCTGCCGGCGGTGCCATCACAACGCCTGCGGGTGGCAGCACGACGGGCTCTCCGAACGCTCCTTCTACCGATGCGGGTACGGGGTCCACGTCTTCGCCGAGTACGGGCGGCGGTGCAGATTCCGGTGACGGCTCGACATCGGGCGGTGGCTCGAGCTCGGACGCCCCGAGCAGCGCTCCGTCGGGCGGCACGACGGGTTCGAACGGTTCCGTGGACGCCGGTGGAAACTCTGGCGACGAGGCCGGAGATGCCGATGGCGGCACGGCGAGCGGAGATGCCTCTGGCAACGGAAGTCCCTCCAATGCAGATGCACCGGGTTCGGGCTCCACTTCGCTGCCGAGCACGGACGGAAAGCCAGATGGCGGTAAAGACGGCGCCGATTCGAAAGACGATGGCGGCAAAGGCCAGGGCGACAAGAGCGTCAACGGCCAGGGCAAGGCCAAGGCCGGTGCCGACAAGGCCGATACGAAGTCGGACGAGGTTGAGAAGCTTCCCGCGACGGCGGACGCCAGCACGATCGGTCTTGTGGTCTCTGCAGCGCTCTCGCTTTCGGGCGTTGGCGCCGTGGTGGTAGGTAAGCGCCGTTCGGCCGAGAAGGTTCCCTTTGAGGATGGCTTTAGGGGCTAACGTATTTATCTTGTAACAATCGAGCGGGAGCGGGGTTGCAGCGCTGAGCTGCGGCCCCGCTGGTTTTTTAACGCCGCGTGCCGTTTTTTCTCCACTTAGCTAAAGTAATTCCTTGCGTCTTACACTCTACTAGGCTAAAGTGAAACGCGTTACAAGAGAGGCCGACGGTTTTGCGCGGAAAGCGCGAAGTTGCCGGCATTGCAATGAGATTGAGGATTCCCATGAACAAGAAGCGCTTTATGGCTTTTGTTGCATGCGCGTTTGCGCTTGTTGCCGCCTTTGCTCTGGTTGGCTGCGGTGGCACGTCTGCCCAGACGGCGGGCTCCGCTGCTGGCTCCGCTTCTGCCGGCAGCGATGATTCCGCAGACATCAAGACCCTGACGGTTGGCTTTGACCAGTCCTATCCTCCCTATGGCTTTGTGGGCGATGACGGCGAGTTCACCGGTTTTGATATCGAGCTTGCCACCGAGGTTGCCAAGCGTTGCGGCTGGGAGCTTAAGCTCGAGCCCATCGACTGGGATGCCAAGGACAGCCTGCTTAACTCCGGTGCCATCAACTGCATCTGGAACGGCTTTACCATGGAGGGCCGCGAGGACGACTATACCTTCTCCGATCCCTATATGCTCAACGGCCAGGTGATTGTGGTCAAGAAGGATAGCGGCATCAAGAGCCTGGACGACCTTGCCGGCAAGACCGTCATTACCCAGACCGATTCTGCTGCGGAGGACGTTTTGAGCGGCGATAAGGCCGACCTTGCCGCCACCTTTGCATCCCTGGAGACCATCGGCGACTACAACACGGCTTTCATGCAGCTTGAGTCCGGTGCCGTCGATGCGGTTGCCTGCGACCTCTCGATTGCTCAGTATCAGCTTGCCGCAAAGCCCGACGAGTACGTGCAGCTCGACGAGATGCTCTCCGAAGAGCACTATGCCGTGGGCTTCAAGAAGGGTGACGACGCCCTTGCCTCCAAGGTCACCGAGACCCTGAAGGAAATGGACAAGGACGGTTTTGTCAAGGACCTGTGCGAGAAGTACGCGGATTACGGCATTAGCTACGATAACTGGGTGCTTAAGTAAGGATTGCTTCATTCGGGGCGCTCGTCCGGGTGCCTCGCAATGGGTGGACTGTGCTCCCGATGCCGGCTGGTCGGCATCGGGAGTTGCGTGTCTATAGAAAGGTAGAGCATGGATATCACAACGATGTCGGGAATGTTGCTCTCGGGTTTTGGGACGACACTGCAGATTTTTGTGTTGACGCTCGTGGGGTCGATCCCCTTGGCGGTGCCCGTGGCGCTTGCGCGTATGAGCAAGATTCGCCCGCTCGCGCTTCTTGCGCGCATCTACATCTCCGTTATGCGCGGCACGCCGCTGATGTTGCAGATGTTCGCCATCTATTTTGCGCCGTACTACGTTTTTGGTATCCGTTTAACGCCGGATTCCAAGTGGTACGCGTGCATCGTCGCTTTTATCATCAACTACGCTGCGTATTTTGCCGAGATTTACCGTTCGGGCATTCAGTCCATTCCGCGTGGCCAGTACGAAGCGGCTGAAGTTTTGGGCTACACCAAGGTGCAGACGTTTTTCCGCATCGTGCTGCCCCAGGTGGTCAAGCGCATCCTGCCGGCTATGGGCAACGAGGTAATTACGCTTGTCAAGGACACGTCGCTTGCCTTCGCAATTGGCGTGGCCGAGATGTTCTCGACCGCAAAGGCGCTTGTCGCCTCGCAGGTGAGCATGGTGCCCTTTGCCATTTCTGCAGCGTTCTACTGGGGCTTCAACTTCTTGGTCGAGGTCGCTATGGGCGCGCTGGAGAAAAAGCTCGATTATTACCACGACTGATAGGGGGCAACGATGACCGATTCCAATCGCTGTGCGGCTCCTGTCTTCTCGATGGAGCACGTGAGCAAATCCTTTGGCAAGACTTGCGTTTTGCGCGATATCTCGCTTTCCGTACGTCCTGGTGAGGCTGTGGCCATTATCGGGCCTTCGGGTGGCGGCAAATCGACGCTGTTGCGCTGTGCCACCACGCTCGAGACCATCGATGCGGGGTCGCTGCGCTATGGTGACCTGACGGTCGCTTCTTCGGACGGCGGTGCGGTCACCTATGCCAAGGGCGCCGATCTTCGCGCGGCAAAGAGCCGCTTTGGTCTGGTGTTTCAGGGCTACAATCTCTTCCCGCACATGACGGTGATGCGCAATATCTGCGACGCTCCCATTGCCGTGCAAAAGCGTTCGCGCTCAGAAGTGGAGGCGCAGGCCCGGGCGCTTATCGCCAAGATGGGCCTTGAGGGTTGTGAAAACAAGGTCCCCTGTCAGCTTTCCGGCGGCCAGCAGCAGCGTGCAAGCATCGCACGCGCCCTGTGCCTCAATCCCGACATTCTCTTTTTTGACGAGCCCACCAGTGCGCTCGACCCCGAGCTGACAGGCGAGGTGCTCAAGGTGATTCGTCAGCTTGCAGACGAGGACACGACGATGATCATCGTCACGCACGAGATGGCTTTTGCCCGCGACGTTGCCGACCGCGTGGTCTTTATGGATGGCGGCTTGATCGTAGAAGAGGGCTCGCCTGCCCAGGTGCTGGGCTCTCCGCAGCATGAGCGCACCCGTGCGTTTCTTTCGCGCTATAGCGGATAGCATGCGGTTTGTGAGATAAAGGCCAAGGCGGGGCGGTGACGCTAAACGTTGCCGCCCCGTCTGCTATTCACTGGTATCATGGGCAGCAGATTCGCTCGCAAATCGAAGGGAGCTTCGTATGGAGGCTTACAAGCAAGAGTTCATCAAGTTTATGGTCGAGTCCGACGTGCTCAAGTTTGGCGAGTTCACGCTCAAGAGCGGTCGTCAATCGCCGTTCTTCATGAACGCCGGTGCTTACGTGACGGGCAGTCAGCTCAAGCGTCTGGGCGAGTACTATGCGCAGGCCATTCACGATAACTTTGGCGACGACTTCGACGTGCTGTTTGGACCTGCTTACAAGGGCATTCCCCTGGCCGTGGTGACCGCCATCGCCTATCACGAGCTGTATGGCAAGGAGGTCAAATACTGCTGCGACCGCAAGGAAGCCAAGGACCACGGTGCCGATAAGGGCAATTTGCTGGGTTATGAACCCAAGGACGGCGACCGCGTGATCATGGTCGAGGACGTTACCACCAGCGGCAAGTCCATCGACGAGACGTATCCCAAGGTCAAGGCTGCTGCCGATGTCGAGATCAAGGGCCTCATCGTGTCTCTCAACCGCATGGAGGTCGGCAAGGGTGGCGTGACCACCGCGCAGAAGGAGATCGAGGCCAAGTACGGTTTCCCCGTCGCGAGCATCGTCTCCATGGCCGAGGTTGTCGAGGTGCTCTACAACCACGAGATCGACGGCAAAGTGGTTATCGACGATACCCTCAAGGCGGCTATCGACGCGTACTACGAGCAGTATGGCGCCAAGGAGTAGCATCTCTGCCCGTTGCTAATTAGATGTTGAGCGGACGTTCCGTATTCGGGGCGTCCGCTTTTTAATAACTGGTAAAGATCTATGCCGCTCCTCGAATAATGTCCTGTCATCGCTTGTTGAGAGCAGGGGGTCTGATACATTCAAATCATTGTATAAATGGGCTTGGGGGAACATGGAGAGTGCCATGGCGGGCCCGCGATCACGTTCGGAGGAACGATGAAGAAGAAACTCACGACGCTCGCGCTTATTCTGATTGCTGCGTTGAGCATGCTCGCGCTGTGCGCCTGCAACAACGGTCCTTCGTCGGAGGAGGTCATTCGAGAGGGCCTGTCCGGAGAGCTCGACACGATCGTCAACAAGAAGGGTGACGATTGGGATGAGATGATCAGCGACATTGAGGATGAAGCCGACCTCTCCCAGTTCGGTATCGATGCCGAGGAGTTCGTTAACGTTTTGTTTGATGGCTTTGATTACGAGATCACCTCGGTCGATGTCGACGAGGAAGACGATACCGCCGTTGCGCACGTGACGCTCACCTCTAAGTCCATGAAGGACGTGATGACGGCTTTGCAGCAGGCAGCCGATGACTTTATGGGCGATCCCAACAACTATGCAGGTTTGAGCGAGGACGAGCTTTACAAGAAGGTCGGCGAGCTGATGATGGATGCCATCCGTGGCGTCGAGACACAGAATGTCGATGTGGATCTTGAGTGCGAGCGCGACGAGGACGGCAACTGGACCGAGGCCGATAGCGTTGCGGACGAGATCACCAATGCACTGATGAGTTAATCGCCAATCGATATCTTGCCTCTGGGGGCCGGGAGTAATTCCCGGCCCCTTTTTATTTGAAACGAAAACGAAACCCATCAATAACTCGAAAGATAAGAATGCAAAATCGAAAGTAAGGGGTTGTTAGGCGTAGCAGGACTATTTGTCGCGCTTGGGCAGGGAGTACGGCGTGGATGTATGGAAGGTGGTCGGCTGCGCGGTCTTGATTGACATGGCGGTGCGCGGTCCGACGAAACGCTTACGAAACAATTAAAGCCAAGCTTGACTTCATTGAGCTAAAGCGTAGACTGCATAAATGCAACGTAGGGAGATGGGAATTTAACAGGGACCCATCGCTTTGTAGAGGAATGCCACAGCATGTTTATGAGCCAGCTACACATTATCAGCGTAATTATTATTTAGCGCGGGTTGGCGATAAACAGTCAGCCCGTGCCAAATGCGGGCGGCTGATAAAAGACGAGGGCCGTCGAATCGAAAATCGACGGCCCTCGTTTTTTATCGAAATCGAAAGTGTTGGGGAAACCTCAGAAGGAAGGATAGTATGAACGGAGTTGTAGTCATGCTCGTGTGCGCGGCGGTTCTCGCCTGCGGCTATCTCGGGTACGGACGCTGGTTGGCCAATAAGTGGGGCGTCGATAAGGAGGCCCTTACTCCTGCCAAGCGCATGAAGGACGGCAAGAACTTCTCGCCCGTCTCTGCATTCACCGCATTTTCGCATCAGTTCAGCTCGATCTGCGGCGCAGGCCCTGTCACGGGCACCATCGTGGCCATGGCTTTTGGCTGGCTGCCCGTTGTGCTGTGGGTGCTCGTCGGCGGCATCTTCTTTGGTGCCGTGCATGACTTTGGTGCCCTGTATGCCTCGATGAAAAACAACGGCAAGTCGCTGGCCCAGCTCATCGAGAAGTACATCGGCAAGACCGGTCGTCGTCTGTTCCTCCTGTTCTGCTGGTTGTTCTGCATCATCGTCATCGCTGCCTTCACCGACATGGTGTGCGGTACCTTCAAGTTCACTCCGGTCATGGGTGCAGATGGCGTGGCTACCGCTGCTATCGACTTCACCAAGTCCTATGCCGCCGGTTGCGCAGGTACCATCTCCATCCTCTTCACCTTTGTTGCCATCGCTTTTGGCTATGCCCAGAAGAAATTCAACCTCACCGGTGTGGCCGAGTTTGTCACTGGTGTAGTGCTGATGGTTCTCATGTTCGCCGTGGGCATGCAGTTCCCGCTGTACCTCGATAAGTTCCAGTGGTTCGCCGTCGTTATGGTCTACCTGGTCTTTGCCGGCGCAATGCCCATCAGCGTGCTCAAGACCCCGCGCGACTATCTCACTTCGATCATGATGATTGTCATGATTGTCTGTGCCGTGCTGGGCATCTTTGTCCTGGGCGCTCAGGGTCAGGCAACCATCACCGCTCCTGTGTTTACCGGTTTCTCCACT
Source organism: Collinsella acetigenes (assembly GCF_012844445.1). NCBI lineage: Bacteria > Bacillati > Actinomycetota > Coriobacteriia > Coriobacteriales > Coriobacteriaceae > Collinsella > Collinsella acetigenes. Next base: position 231,886 of record NZ_JABBCP010000007.1, on the reverse strand, counting down.
GCTTCTGGCATGATGTTCCCCATCCTGTTTGTTTCCGTTGCCTGCGGCGCACTTTCCGGCTTTCATAGCCTCGTGTCTTCCGGCACCTCTTCCAAGCAGGTCGAGAAGGAGGCCGACGCCGTCAAGGTTGGCTACGGCGCCATGATCGTTGAGTCCTTTGTGGGCGTCCTCGCCATCGTTGTCGCCGGCATCATGTTCTCCTCGATGAATACCGCCGGTACCGGCACGGTGAACGTTGCCAACGGCGGCCTTGCCTCCACCCCGTTCCAGATCTTCGCTGCCGGCATCGCTCGCGGCATGACGTCTTTTGGCGTCGACCAGACTGTTGCCACCGTGTTCATGACCATGAACGTCTCGGCCCTTGCTCTCACCTCGCTCGACGCCGTTGCCCGCATCGCTCGCACTTCGTTCTCCGAGTTCTTTGCCAAGACCAACGACGCTTTGGCTATCAACGCCAAGACCGGCGTCATGAGGGTCCTGGGCAACCCCTGGTTCGCTACGGTTGTGACCCTGCTTCCCGGCCTTGCCCTGGCCTTTGGTGGCTATGCCAACATCTGGCCGCTGTTTGGTGCTTCTAACCAGCTGCTCGGCGGCATGACCATGATCACGCTCGCTGTGTTCTGCAAGTGTACCGGCCGCAAGGGCTGGATGCTCTACGTGCCCGTGGTGTTCCTGCTGGTATGTACCTTCACCTCCCTGGTACAGAGCGCCCTGGGCTGCGTTGCCGCTATCCAGGCCTACGGTCTGTTTGGATCGATCCCCGCAGCAACTGCCGGCGCCGCTGCGACGCCCGTGCTTGCCACCAAGGGCCTGCAGCTGCTCTTCGCCGTGCTGCTGATGGTCCTGGGCCTGATTGTTGCCGTGAACTGCTTGAAGGAGCTCTTTGGCAAGGAGGCTGGCTCCCTGCTCGACGAGGAGCCCGAGTGGACCGAGATGGGCCGCGCCGAGTATGGTCGCGCATCCGTTGAGGCTCCTGTCGACGGAGCTGCTCAAAACGCCTAATCGCGTCTGAGCGTACCTTTCGCACATCGTTATATTCGCCCGAGTGCTCTGCAGCCGCACTCGGGCGTTTTTTATTTTGGCGATACGTGGTGCAAGGGTACGCCCAATTGCATGCAAAGAGTCCTGTTGCGCCGCACTCCCCGTGGAATCATTCGAGCAAGAAGCCTCGTTTAGATTCCATGGGGTACCATAAAGACGTTTGTGTTTTTCTTCGAGGAGGCTTGTGTGTCTTCATCTTTGTATAGCGATAATCAAAACGATGTCGATGCGCTAGCGCGTCGCATCGCTGCTCTCACCTCGTTGAGTTCCAAGCAGGCAGCCGTTATTTCGCGCGGTCTGTTGGGCCGTAAGGTCCTCAAAATCAAGTCGAGCTCACTGGGCGGGCTTTTCCGCTCGATCGATAAGGATATCGATACCAAGCGTCTGCGCGATGAGTTCATCAAGTCGGGTCTTATCGAACGCATCGATGAGACCGGTGTCGACGGGCGCCCTGCCATCTATTCGATTTGCGCAAAGGTTTCCGAGCTTATTATTGTTGATGGCGCCGAGGATCTAAACGATGGTTTTGACGTCGAGGAGGAAACGGCGCCTGCCGAGACGTTGGCTGTTGAGGCTAAAGACGCTGGACAGGCTGCACCCGCAGCGGCGGCGTGCGGGTCCGAGAAAGATTCTGGATCAGTGAAGCCCGCGGCACCTCGAGCCGAGGATACCCGTCGCGACCAGGAATTGCCTGCCGTCGCGCCTTCCGAGGCGGCTCAAAAGGAAGAGCAAGCTAGGCCAAGCGATACGCCAGCGCCCTTTGTCTCGAAGGTGGGCCGAGGAGCGCGTGTACATCGTCGCGCGCAGGACAAAAAGGCAGCACAAGACGTCCGGAGCAATCCTGCCGAACAGCAGAAGCCTGCTGAGCAACAAAAACCCGCTGAGCCAAAGGGCCAAAAGCCGGAGGTTCATGCCATGGGATCCAAGGGGCGGCAGCTGCAGGCTCAGGATGCTCCGTCCGCTCCTGCCGAGAAAAAAGCGCCCGCTCCCAAAGAGCCTGCCGTTTCAAAGAAAGGCGCAGCATTTAAGCAGGCGGAGGCAAATCGCGGTCGCGTTGCTTTTGCCGAGCGAGATACTCAGCGAAAGCATGAGGACGCTAAGGAAGGGGAGGCTCGTTCTTCGGTAAAAAGGGACACTCCTGCGAACAGGAAGCGAAAGGGAAGGCCCGGGCGTTCCGAGGCGGTCAAGTCGTCTTACAAGCAGGATTCGCCTTCGACTCAGACAATAGGGGCTCATCGTTCGAACGATTCTGCTCAGCCCGAATCTCGCTCTATCGTACGCGTGATTCGAGGACAACTCGCAAAGGTGGCAACCGTGTTGCCGCTTTCCGCTGTTGTGCACGGCGATCGCGTCCAATATGCCAAGATCACGCGCGTTGACAGTCGTCCGATGGCGAAGACTGCCGTGCGCGAAAACGGTCATCAAAACGCCAAGCAGCAGCTTGCGCATGATTTTGAGGCCATTACCACGTGGATCGAGCAAACGGGCGGCATGGATACCCCGTACGCCTCGCGTCGTCAGCGCGCCTTTGAAATTTTTAACGATGAGAAGGCCTTTGATGGTAAGCGCGGTGAGCGTTTGTTCAAGCGTCTGAACGACCGTGGCGTCAATGTGGCTGCACTCAAGATCACGCCGTCTCGCCCCTATCACTTTACGAGCTTCTTTGGCATCGGCGCCAATAAGCCGTTCATCATGGTCGAGAATATCGACACATACGACGAGATCGCGCGTCTGCTGCGCGGCAAATCGTCGGTCAAGCTTTTTGGCGTGCGGGTGAGCGGTGTAATTTTTGGCAGTGGTTGCAAGGCGAGCGTCTCGCATGCGCTGGACGATTATCTGTCCGATATAGGCTACGGATACGACTACGTGTACTATGCGGGCGATATCGACCGCGAAGGCGCGCGCATCGTCGAACAGGCCCGTGCGGCAAACAATACGAAGATTCGCATGCATGCCGGTATGTACAAGGCCATGTTGGCGGCTCACAAGCGTCGTTTGAAGGACGGTCGCGGGGTGGAGCATGCATCCGAGAATCAGGGCGTGCCGCAAAATCTCGCACGCGCTATCGCCGACCTGCCCATGGTTACGCGCGTGCAGTTCCGCAATATCTTGCGTGAGGGCGGCCGTATCCCACAGGAGATCCTAACCTCGGCCGATTATCGCGACTCAAGCTCCGGCAGCCTTGACCGCATCCTCAACAGCTAAGCAATGTGACAAAAAGTCGACAGGTTTATTTTGTCACATTTTCACAAGTCCTTCATAAAAGGCGTCCGCACTGCGAACCGAGTTGCAGTGCGGGCGCCTTGACTTTTGCTATCGAGGGCTATCGAGGCTCTATCATGCTGAGCGAGATTTTCTTTCGCTCGCGATCGACCTTTTCGATCCACACGTCAACGGTGTCGCCTACGCGAACAACGTCGCTGGGGTGTTTGACAAAGCGGTTGGCCATCTTGGAGATATGCACCAGGCCGTCTTGATGCACGCCGATGTCGACAAACGCGCCAAAGTCCACGACATTGCGCACCGTGCCTTTAAGCTTCATGCCCGCCTCCAGGTCATCGATAGAGAGGGCGGAACGGCTAAAGACAACTTCGGGGGCGTCGTCGCGGGGGTCACGACCGGGCTTTTTGAGCTCGTCGATGATATCGATGAGCGTCAAGATGCCGCAACCGAGCTCTCCGGCGACCTCGCCGATGCTGCCCACGCGGCGTTCGATATCGGGGATTCCACCGCGCTTGAGTTCATCGGCCTTAACACCTGCGCGCTTGAGTACCTCGTTGGCAACGGCGTAGCTTTCGGGATGGACGCTTGTTGCGTCGAGCGGATTTTTGCCATCTGCAATGCGCAAGAATCCTGCAGCGTTGAGATACGCCTTGGGGCCGAGCTTCGAGACCTTCTTGAGTTGCGCGCGGTCGGTGAAGGGACCGTTCTCCTCGCGGTAGGCAACGATGTTGCGGGCAACCGTTGGCGTGATGCCGGACACATAGCCCAGCAGGCTTGTGCTTGCGGTGTTTACATCGACGCCCACGCGGTTGACAACGTCTTCTACAACATTGCCCAGCGAGTACGAAAGCTCGGCCTGGTCAAGGTCATGCTGATACTGGCCAACGCCAATGGACTGGGGTGGGATCTTGACCAGCTCGGCAAGAGGGTCTTGCAGACGGTGACCCAGGCTAAGGGCGCCGCGCACCGTGACGTCAAGATCGGGATATTCCTGGCTCGCCAGCTCGGATGCCGAGTAAACCGACGCTCCGGCTTCGTTGACGATGGTGTAGCGAAGCTCGGGCGCCTGCTCGGAGATGAACTCGCTTACGACCTCCTCGGTTTCGCGGCTTGCCGTGCCGTTGCCAATAACAATGGTGTTGACCTTGTCCTTTTTGACCAGGCGAGCCAGCTCGCGTTTGGTGCCGGCAACGTCGTGGCGCGGCTTAGTGGGGTAGACGACGCCGTGGTCGAGCAGCTTGCCGGTCTCGTCCATGACGGCGACCTTGCAGCCAGTGCGGTAGCCGGGGTCGAGTGCCAGTACGCGTGCGCCACGAACCGGTCGAGCCGAGAGCAGGCCTTCGAGGTTTTTTGCAAACACGTTGATGGCGTCGGCTTGAGCGCGCACGGTGAGCTTGGCGCGGGCCTCGCGTTCGAGTGAAGGTGCCATGAGGCGTTTGTAACCATCGGCGATAGCGGCGTCGAATATGGGGGCAAAAACGCCTTGTCGACGTGGCCAGCGGCTTCCCAGGCGCGAAACGGCTGCCTGGTTATCGACGTTCACGCGAACCCGTAGCTTCCCCTCTCGCTCACCGCGGTCGATGGCGAGAACACGGTGGTTAGGGATGCGACGCAGCGGCTCATCGTAGGCATAGTAGGGCTCGTATGGGGTCTTTTCGGTAGGGTCGGTCGCTTCGACAACGATATCGGCGGTGTTTTGAGTGAAGGCGCGCAGGTCGGCGACGTTCTCGGGGTCTTCAGCGACAATTTCCGCCACGATATCGCAGGCACCTGCGAGGGCTTTTTCGGCGGTATCGAAGCCGGCTTCCTCATTGATGTACGCTGCGGCTGCCTCGATGGCCGAGCCACCGTCCTTGGGGCTTGCCTGCATGATGATCATGTTGGCAAGCGGCTCGAGTCCCGCCTCGCGGGCCTTTTGCGCGCGCGTCATGCGCTTCTTGCGATAGGGCTTGTAGAGGTCCTCGACGCGCTGCAGCTGCTCGGCTTCGCGAATCTGCTGCTCCAGCTCGGGCGTAAGTTTGCCCTGGGCGTTGATGAGCACGATGACATCCTCTTTACGCTGTTCAAGATTGCGCAGGTAGCTCAGGCGTTCGTTGAGCGCGCGAAGGGCGACGTCATCCATGCCGCCAGTCGCTTCTTTGCGGTAGCGGGCGATAAAGGGGATGGTGTTCCCCTCGTCGATGAGCTTGACGGCTGCGTCGACGTCGGTGACTTTGAGATCGAGCTCGCGAGCAAGCTGTGCGATGAGATCCATGGGACTCCTAGCGTTCGTTGGTGCGTTTGAGCAATGGGCAAACAAGGATACCATTGCATGTGACGATTGACGCCTTGAACAATTGCGGCAGCTGCCTCTCTGCGGCTCCTCAACGTGATGTGGATAAGCTTTAGCTGCGGGGAAGTGGAGCATTTGGTGCGAAAGGGTTGATTACGGCGCCTGTTTCTCGTGTCTTTTCGGGAAGGCGAGCCAATAACACGAGCAAAAATACCTTTGCTTTGAGAAACTTTCTGATTTCAGTAGCAGTATTGCGTTTGGTGGAGTAGATAGACTATTAAGATGAGTCTTACCTGGGCTTTTCAGTTTGGAAAAGCGTATCTACTTGCAAAAGTGCTGGACTGCTACTGAAATCAGGAAGTTTGTGTTTTCCCAGGATATCCGACGCCGAAAATCCTCTGGACGAGGGCTGTATGGAGGGATATCAAGGGCCAACGCTCGCGCGTTCGCTCGGCTCCGCACCCTTGTGGGTTCGAATCCCCGTCTCAACGCAAAAAGCCCCGGCGCTATGGCCGGGGCTCAATAAGACAAGGGCTGGGGTAGAGGGATTCGAACCCCCGTAACCGGCACCAAAAACCGGGGTCCTGCCGCTGGACGATACCCCAATGCGGACGTGCTGCTATCGCAGCCTGTCTAGTTTACCTAATCACTCAAGGCAGCGCAAACGCCATCGAGAATACGCACGGCAAGGGTTTGCGCATCGCTTGACGTGAACGTGCCGTTGTAGCACGTAAGGCCGGTGAGTTCGATGCGCAGATGCGCGGGTTTGGATGCCGCGGCCTCAAAAGCGGTGCTAATACGCTTGGAAAGGTTGTTGCACTGAGCGAGCGTGAGGGTTGGACGTGGCTCGGCGTTCTCTGGGAGCTCGTCGCTTGCGAGCTCAAGAACCAAATCCATGCCCTCGGGAGCTTCGCCCTCGCTTAGCACCATGCCGCTGTTTTCCGTTGTGGCCGAGGCGATATTCCACATGCGCGAGGCGATGTTGCGGGCGATGGCGTCCTGTCCGCTTACGGCGATGCGATAATGCTCAAGCACATTCGCGGCGCGCGCAAAGCCGGTACGCTCTTCCGCCTCCAGCACAGAGGGCTTTCCCTCCCATACGTGGCGCAGGCGATCGATGTAGCGAAACGTGTCCTGGAAGGCCATGCCATCGGCAAACAGGCCGACATTTTCCTGGAACTGCTGCAGGGCGTTTTCGGTATGCGGGCCAAAGTAGCCATCGACATCGCCGCACCCAAAGCCCAGGGCGTTCAAAGCTTGCTGCAAAGCGACGACATCGGCCCCGTGGAAGTTGGGAAGGCGCAGGTAAAGCGTGCGATCGCCCAGTTTATACGAGGCGTCTACCAACGCGCTCCAGCAGATGATGTCAACGTCGCCCAGGGCGTCGAGGCCCGAGGTGACGCGAAACGACGCCACAGCGCGCGCAGTCGTATCTCCGTAGAGCTTCTGCGTGTATTCCTGTTCGTCGATGGTATAGCCCAGGCCAATCAGGCGCGTTTGAATATCTTCAACTGCGGGTCCCTGCATGCCCTTTGTAATCGGATCCAAGAGAACCCCTTTCATATGCAATATGGCGCGTGCCGTCTGTGGGCGGTCTGCGTTCAAAGTTACCCATCAGTGTATCAAGTTAACGAGTTATGCGCTAAGTCGCACGACATCTGCAGCCTACGCACGCACGCAAAATCATAAGTGCCCGCCCGACGCGAGCCTGACAAAACGCTCGGGCGCCCTTTACGTTCCCTTGTTGTTTGTCCCATAGCCTAAAGAAAACACGCCAAGAGAGGGGAAACGCCATGAGCGACGCATGGGGCGAGGTATTGACGATGGACGACGGCACAAAGGCGGACATTGTTCCGTTGCTGGAAGACCGTGCTGCTTTGGCGTCTATCGCGCTGTTCGGTGTGCTGGCTGCTGCTCTCGTTGTCCTTTACCTTTAGTTCAGACGCTCGACAAAGAAATCCGCCATGCCTAAAAGCAGGTCCTCGCATTGAGGGTCGAGTTCGACGCTTTCCAGTGCGGCTTTGGCGTGGGCGGTAAGATCGAGCGAGTATGAGTGCGCATATGCGATGGCGCCCGTACGCTCGAAAATCTGAACGGCGCGGTCCAGACGATCGGGATCGGTGGTTCCGCTTGTGAGGATATCCATCAGCTCGTCGTGGGAGGCGTCGTCGGCATAGTTGAGGGCATGGACGGCCACCAGGGTGCGCTTGCCTTCGGTGATGTCGCAGCGAAAGTCCTTGTTGCGCGCTTCTTTTTTACCCACCAGGTTAAGCAAGTCGTCTTGAATCTGGAACGCCAGGCCGGTGTGGAGGCCAAAGGTGCGCAAGGCAGAGATCTGCTCTTCGTTGCCGCCGCCGATGATGGCTCCACAGGCAAGCGGGGTGGCGCCGCTGTAAAACGCCGTTTTGTGTGTGGCCATGGCGAGATAGTCTTCGATGCTCAAGTCAAAGCGACCGTCGCGTACCCAGCCCAGGTCCAGCGCTTGGCCTTCGATAGTCCGCGCCGTCATGGCGGTGAGCTCTTGGATGAGTCGCACTTTGAGGGGCGCGTCGAGGTCGGGATCGTTTGCCACGGCGGCGCTAACGAGCATGAGCGCGTAGTCGCCGCAGTTGATGGCGATGCCCTCGCCCTCGGTGATGTGCAGGCACGGCTCGCCGCGACGGAGCTGTCCGTTGTCGGCGATGTCGTCGTGGATGAGCGCTCCGGTCTGGAAATGCTCGATTGCGGCGGCGCAAGTTGCCGCGCGGTTCCAGTCGCCGCCTACCGCGCGGCAGGCGAGCATGCAGATGAGCGGCCTATGGCGTTTTCCCGCGTTGGCCGAGTAGTGACCGAGGGGCGCATACAGGTATTGCTCGATATCGGCGCTATCGGTCTGATGGCGAAAGTACGTATCCAGATAAGCGTTGATCTCGTTGAGGTGGGCGCTTAGGAACTCAGTGAAGGAACTCTGCACGGTAATGCTCTTTCGGGTGAGGGGTGCCGGTCGCTAACGGGTGGAACAAACAAAACGTGGGGCAAATCCCTTGCACGGAATTTGCCCCACGCCAAATGCGATTGGTTACTCGGCGTCGGTGAAGCCGTTGGGGTTGCGGGACTGCCAGTTCCAGGAGTCGCGGCACATGTCGGCGAGGTCGTACTGAGCCTTCCAGCCCATCTCGCGCTCGGCCTTGGTGGCGTCGCACCAGTTTGCGGCGATGTCGCCTCCGCGACGCTCGCGAATGACATAGGGGAGTTCTTTGCCACAGGCTTTGGAGAAGGCATGAATCACGTCGAGAACCGAGCTGCCGGTACCCGTGCCCAGGTTGAACACCTCAACGCCCTCGCGGCCGTTCATCCAGCGCAAGGCCGAAACATGGCCGGAGGCAAGGTCGCACACGTGGATGTAATCGCGCACACCGGTGCCATCGGGGGTGGGGTAGTCGTTGCCATACACTTGCACGGCCTCGCGCTTGCCCACGGCAACCTGTGCCACATACGGCACCAAGTTGTTGGGGATGCCTTTGGGGTCCTCGCCGATAAGGCCCGAGGGATGTGCGCCGATGGGGTTGAAGTAGCGCAGCAGCACGACGTTCCACTCGGGGTCTGCCGTGTGGAGGTCGGTGAGGATCTGCTCGATCATCCACTTGGTCCAGCCGTAGGGGTTAGTGGCGCTCTTCTTGGGGCTTTCCTCGGTGAGGGGCAGGCTATCGGGGTCGCCGTAGACGGTGGAAGAGCTGGAAAACACGATGGACTTGCAGCCATGGTTGCGCATGACGTCTACGAGCACCAAGGTGTTCTCGATGTTGTTGTGATAGTACTCGATGGGCTTGGTCACCGATTCGCCCACGGCCTTAAAGCCGGCGAAGTGGATCACGCGGTCGATGTTGTGATCGGTAAAAATCTTCTCCATGGCATCGCGATCGAGCACGTTTGCCTTATAGAAGGTGAGATTTTGCGCCTTCTCGTCCCCGACGATCTGACGCACGCGCGATACGGCGACCTCACTTGCATTGGAAAGGTCATCGACGATAACGACCTGGTAGTTGCAATTAAGCAGCTCGACAACGGTATGGGAGCCGATAAAACCAGCGCCGCCGGTTACCAGCACGCAGGTATCCTGCGGCTCGAGCATTTGGGACATAAAGTCTCCTTTCGGAAATGGTTGTCGTGCAAATCAGTATAGAACACTGGCCTATGCGTTTTGCGAAAGTGGGGTAACCGCTGCGTTATGGCATGAAAAAACCGGCCGCAGAAGCGACCGGTTGCAGGGCGAGAATAGCGGATTAAAGCAGCGGTGGCCTTAGGACACCCTAGGACAGCACGATACCCTTTGCCCAGCCCCAGCGGGGCGTGACGGTGGAGTTGTAGAAGTTGATCCAGTAATCGGCGCTGCAGGTTCGGATATAGCCGATGTTGTCCATAACGGTTCCGCCGCCTACGTAGATTCCCACGTGGCCGTAGATGGCTCCCGCGCTCGTAAAGGGGTGCGAGGAGACGGCGATGATCATGCCGGTCTTTAGATTGCTGCGATTGGAGCTAAAGCAGTAGTTGGCATACATGTCGCAGGCGTTGCCCGGTACGTTGCCCAGGCCCGCGTTGCAAAAGACGTCTGCCACCCACCAGGCGCACAGTCCGGCACCGGGCGAGGGGGTGTGCTGTGCCCAGTAGACGACCTTCGAGGCAGAGCCTGTTCCGCCGCCGCCCACGCCGGCGCTGCCGGAGCCGCCGCCGGAACCGCTGCTGGAGTTGCCGCTGGAGCTACCGCCCGATTGCTGGGCCTTCTTCGCTTCTTCCGCGCGCTTGCGTGCTGCCTCTTCGTCACGCTGGGAGGCAAGTAGCTCTGCGTCGCGCTTCGCCATGAGTTCCTTGACGTCGGAGTCCAGGCCATCGAGAACGGTTTGAACCTCGTCCTTTTTGGCGCTCATCTCGTTGAGCTTTTGAGTTTGCTCGTCTTTCAGCGCCTCAAGATCGCTCTTTTGATTCTCGAGTTCTTCTTTCTTCGAAGCGAGGTCGTCTTGAATGCTCTGTATTTCGCCGATGGTCGCGCGGTCGCGATCGTTCATCTTGTCGAGGTAGTACACGTTCGAGATGAGTTCATCAAAAGAAGAGGAGGAGAGCAAAAGGGTGAGTGTGTCGTTGCCTCCGTTCTTGTAGCTTTCGCTCACGCGAGCGGAAAGGGTGCCCTGCTTTTGCTTGAGCTCTTCTTGCTTTTTCTCGATTTCTGCCTGGGTGGCGTCAATATCGTTTTGCACCGACTCGATGTTGCCCATGGTCTTGTTGAGTTCCTCGGCAAGCGCTTGGTATTCGCTGGCGATTGCGTTGAGCTGAGATTGGACCTCGTTGTACTTTGCTTGGGCGTTGTTGAGGGCATCGGTGGTTTCTTTGGTTGCCGATGCAGCCGAGGCGGTACGGGGGATGCCATAGAGCACGGCGGCGGTAACGGCACCGAAGGCGAACTTGAGCGCCTCGCGGCGTGTCATACCGTACGAGATATATGAAGTGGATTTAACGTACTTGGCGTTGGCTCGCGTTCCATCGCCAGTGCGCAGATGCTGTGACATATGTTCTCCATTGGTTGTTCGTGTATATGTCGAAAGCGCTATATGTGTATTCAGGATAGCGTATTTTGAGAGGTGCGTTAAGTTTTTCATCAACCATCAACGCGGTATAGCATAAAGGGGCTTGCGGTATAGTCTAGGCAGTCCATTAAGACCCAAGGCGGTATACCATGCATGAATTTGACGATTGTTTCGATACCAATTTTCTATGTGTCCTTGCATCAGTTGTGGGCGAGGACGGCGTGCTGATGGCCGAGCCCATGCGCGATCACACGACGTTTAATATCGGTGGCCCTGCGGACGTGATGATCTTGCCGCGTACGCGTGATGAAGTGGTCCGCGTCCTTGATATCTGTCTGACGGGCGGCGTGCCCTGCGAGATCGTGGGCAACGGGTCGGATCTTTTGGTGGGAGACCGCGGGCTGCGCGGGGCGTGCATTCTTCTGCGTGATAACTATAGTGACATGACGGTGGCCGGCAATCGTATCCGAGCTGCGGCGGGAGCGCTTTTGCGCGACGTGGCGCTTACCGCTGCCGACGCCGGGCTTTCGGGATTAGAGCCCCTGTGGGGTATTCCCGCTACGGTGGGCGGTGCCTGCTTTATGAACGCCGGTGCGTACGATTCCTGCACCGCAAATGTGCTGGAGTCCGTGGAAGTCTATGTCCCCGGCGCTAAGCTGGAGGATGGCTCCCGCGCGAGCGGACAGGTTCGCACGGTTCCTATTGCTGAGCTTGGCATGGGGTATCGCAAGAGCCGCATTCATGACGAGGGATGGATCGTGCTCTCCGCGACGTTTGCCTTGACGTCTGACGATCCGGATATGATTCGCCGCACGATGGATGAGTATCAGGCACGTCGCGAGGAAAAGCAGCCGCTCGATATGCCGAGTGCCGGCTCGACTTTCAAGCGCCCCAAGGGTTATTTTGCCGGAAAGCTCATCATGGATGCCGGCTTGCGCGGTGTTCGCGTCGGTGGCGCCCAGGTGTCCGAAAAGCATTGCGGGTTTGTGGTCAATGCCGACCATGCCTCTGCCGCCGATGTCTGCGCCCTGATTGAGCATGTGCAAAAGCAGGTTAAGGACCAGTTTGGCGTTGACCTTGAGCCTGAGGTGCGCCGTATCGGCGAGTTTTAATCCACATCGATGAGATTTGGCGGCGGGGTTGATTGCGCCTTGCCGCATGCCGAGCCCCTGCATCTGCATTTCTAAGCAGATGCAGGGGCGTTTTAATTGCGAAGCCATACGATGACCTGTACTGGTGGCATTGCTGCCGCTATAAAAAGCGGGCGCATCCCGATAGGAATGCGCCCGCTGCTCTCGTGATGTAAAGGCTGGCTTATTCGCTGGGGCCAGTCGAGATGTAGAGGATGATCACCGTGCCCGCGGGTTGCTTGCCGCCAGGGCTGTACTTAATGACGTTGCCTACTTCGACCGAGCTGCTGGACTGCTGGCGCGGGTCATACTTGAGGCCTGCGTTGGCAATGGCCTCCTCGGCGTCTTCGGCCGTCATGCCCGTAAGGCCCAGGGAGTCGACATCGACCTCGTCACTCGAGGTGTCCTTGCCTTCGGAAATATAGATGGTGACCGTCGAGCCCTTCTTGGCGGTGCCGGTGGGGCTTTGCTTCATGACGTAGCCCTTGGCATACGTGTCGCTGGTGCCGCCACTCTCGACATTCACGCTAAAGCCGGCGTTGCTCAGCGTGTTGGTAGCGTCACTCTCGGTCTTGCCTACCACGCCGGGGACCGAATCGGTCTCGGGGCCCGAGGATACGACGATGTCGACCTTTGAACCCTTGTCGACCTTCTCGCCAGCCTTGGGGCTCTGATCGACGATCTTGCCCTCGTCGGCATCGTTTGCCTCTTGCGTGGTGCTGCCTACGGTGAGGCCGGCATTCTCAATGATTTTCTTTGCTTCGTCAAGATCCGAGGCATTTGAAAGATCGGGAACCTCAACTTGGTCAATAGGCTTCGGGCCCTTGGAGATCACGATGTCGATTTTTGAGCCAGCGGCAGCGGTCTTGCCTCCGTCCGGCGTTTGCTCGCACACCTGTCCCTCGGAATATTGGTCATTGTAGCTTTGATTCACATTGCCGGGCTCAAAGCCGCTGCTTTTGATACTGGCAACAGCTGCTTCCTGCCCCATGCCCAAAAGGTTGGGTACGCTCTTTTGGTCTCCACCGTTTAGAAAGCCCGATACGGCAAAGATTGCGATGGCTACAAAAGCGACGATTGCAATGGCGATGGCAGCGATTTTGCCTTTGCCCATGCCGTGCTTCTCATTGTCGTAGGAGCTGGTATTGATCTGGTTGTTGGGTCGAATCACGGGATTCGATGCCGTGTCGCCGGGGGCGGTGGGGCGCACCATGGTTTGCGTCTTGTCGCCCATGCGCATTGCCTCGGTTCCGCCAGCGCCCGCCATGCCGGCGATGACGCGGGTGGGTTCAGGCACATCTACGGCGCGGCCCGCAAGGTAGGAGTTGAGTACCTGGCGCAGCTCGTCTGCCGTTTGGAAACGATTCGCCGGGTCTTTTTCCATGCACTTGAGGATGATGCGCTCAAGATCGCCGTCGACATTGGCGTTGATCTGACTCGGCGGTACGGGGAGCTCGTTGACCTGCTTGAGGGCGACGGAGATGGCATCGTCGCCGTCAAAGGGAACGCGGCCAGTGGCGCACTCGTACATCACCACGCCGAGCGAATAGATATCGGAGGTGGGACCGAGCTCCTGGCCGCGCGTCTGCTCAGGACTTACATAGTGGGCGGTGCCCAAGACGTTGTTGTCCTGAGTGAGGTGGCTATTCTTTGCGCGGGCAATGCCAAAGTCCATCACTTTGATGTTGCCATCGGGCTGCACCATGATGTTTTGAGGCTTGATGTCGCGGTGGATGATCTCGTGCTTGTGGGCAATCGAGAGCGCGCCGCAGATCTGCGAGCCGATCTGCGCGACCTTCTTGGGGTCGAGCGCGCCGTGGCTGCGCACGCCGCTCTTAAGATCGGTGCCGTGCAGCAGCTCCATCACGATGTAATAGGTGTCGCCATCCTTGCCCCAGTCGTAGACGCCTACGATGTAGGGGCTCTGCAGGGCTGCTGCTGCCTGGGCTTCTTGCTTGAAGCGCGCGGCGAACGTGGGGTCTCCTGCATACTGGGGCAGCATGATTTTGACCGCTACGGCACGGTTCAAAACCTGGTCTTGAGCACGGAAAACCGTGGCCATGCCACCGGTTCCGACCTTCTCCTTAAGGAGGTACCTTCCTCCCAGCAAGCGCTGTTGCTCCGCCATTCTTACTCCTCACACTTCAAATGCATCGAATGCATACTATTCATATACCATCACGCGCCTTGAACGGCCAAGGCTACTTTCAAAACCTGGCTCGCAAGTTCTGCGGCACTGGCCTCGCCGCTGTCTTCGGTGTAATCCTCCAACATGACCGAGATGGCCACGGTAGGCGTGTCATAGGGGGCAAAACCGATAAAGACCGAGTTGATATTTCTCGATCCGATCTCTGCGGTGCCTGTCTTGCCGGCTACCTTAACGCCGGAAACCTGAGCAACCTGACCAGTACCGTCTTCGACGACCTCCAGCATAGCTTCCTTGACCTTAGCTGCGGTGTCCGAGCTAATTGCCTGGCCAAGTGAACGCGACTGGGTGGTTTTGACCACTGTGCCCTCGGGGGAAAGCGTCTGCGCAACAACATAGGGCTTCATGGCGATGCCGTTGTTGGCGATTGCGGCGGCGATCACGGCGTTTTGCATCACCGTGGTCTGAGGGCCGGGGGTGTGGCCTTGGCCAACGGGCTGGCCGGCGCCTGCCCAGGCAAGCTCCCATTCCGTCATCGCGCTGGCGTCGGGAATGATCGACTCGGCGGTGCCAAAGTCTTGGCCAAGCGACTGCCCGTAGCCGAATGCACGTGCATACTGCGTAAGGGTGTCGGCGCCGATATCGGTGGCTAGCTGGCCAAAGACAACATTGGAAGAGAGCGCAAAAGCGCGCTCGAGGCTTACGGTGCCGTAATTGGCGTTGAGGTGGTTGGTAACATCGGCGTCGCCGATTTTCATGGACGAGGGCGACTCGAAGCTTTGGTCCAGGGTCGTCTTGCCCGAGTCGAGTGCCGCGGCGAGCGTGACGACCTTGAAGGTCGATCCGGGCGTGTAGAGCGACTGGGTGGAACGGTCCACGAGCGACCCCTGGGATTCGTCATTGCCGTTGCCCATAAGGGACTCGACATTGGAATTGTCATAGGTGGGGGCACTCGCCTTGGCAAGCACGGCGCCGGTGCGCGGGTCGAGCACCACGATGGCACCCTTCTTGCCGGCAAGCGCCTGCTCGGCGGCCTGCTGAATGCTCGAGTTGATGGTGAGCTTCACGGTGTTGCCGGGCTGGGTGATGCCGGCAAGCGAGTTGACGGCATTTTTCCAGCTGGAGTAATCGCGTGAGCCGGTGAGCGTATCGTTCATGGACGCTTCGATGCCGGTGGATCCGTACTGCGTGGAATAATAGCCCACCGTGTGCGCGGCGAGGTTTCCGTTGGGATAGGAGCGCGAGTAGGTTCCGTCGGCGTTTTGAACCGATTCGGCAAGCGTCACGCCATCGGAGGTGATGATGGAGCCGCGCTTGATATAGGCGGCGCGCATGATCGTGTGGTTGTTGCTGGACATGCTCTGGATGTTCTTGGCCTGGAACACCTGGATATAGGTGAGATTGCCAATGAGAATGGCAAACAGGCCGGTGAAGACGAACACCGTGACCGTAAGGCGCTTTGCCAGCGCGACGCGGCCCAGTACGCCGGATTCGGGCGTGTCAAGCAGACGTCGACGCATGCGCGAGTTTGGACGAGCGTGCGATCTTGCGGCGGCACCGGTGTTGGCCGTGAAGAAGCGGGTGCCGTTTTTGCTGGTGGGAGCTCCTGCAACAGCGCTGTCGGGAAGAGCGGTGGAGATGCCCGTGCCCGCAAGCTCAACGCTGCGACCGGTTGCCTCGTCGCCTGCGCGCATGAGCAGTGCCACAATGACAAAGCTCGCGAGCAGGGAGGAGCCGCCCTGGCTCATAAAGGGCAGGGTAACACCGGTAAGCGGAATGAGTTTGGTTACGCCGCCCACGATCAAGAACGCCTGGAACGAGATGGCGGCGGTGAGGCCCGTTGCCGTGAAAGCGGCAAGGTCGGACTTGGCGCGTGCGGCGGTGGTGAGGCCGCGCACCGCGAAGAGCATAAAGGCAAGAAGAACCGCGGCGCCGCCAAGCAGGCCCATCTCTTCGCCAATGGCAGAGAAGATGAAGTCGGATTCGACGATCGGGATGAGCTTGGCGAGGCCCTTGCCCACGCCCACGCCGGCCAGTCCGCCGTCGGCCAGGGAGTAAAGCGCCTGTACGATCTGATAGCCCTTATTCTGCGCGTCTGCAAACGGGTTGAGCCAGATTTGGAAACGCACCTGCACATGGGACAGGAAGTGATAGGCGCCCACGGCTCCGATTGCCAGCAGGAAAAAGCCGATGATCACGTAGGAGACGCGGCCGGTTGCGGCGTAGAGCATCATCAAGAAGATGGTGTAGAACAGCAGCGCCGAACCCAGGTCGCGTTCGAAAACAACGACCAGAAGGCAGATGCCCCACACCAAGAACAGCGGGGTGAGCAGGCGCAGGCGTGGAATCTTGAAGCCCATGATCGAGTGGCTGGAGATGGAGAGCAGCTCGCGGTTCTCGGAGAGGTAGCCGGCCAGGAACAAGACGATGAAGACCTTGGCGAACTCGCCGGGCTGGATGGTAAACGAGCCAATGCGAATCCACAGCTTGGAGCCGTAAATCTCGGTACCGATAAACATGGGCAGGATGAGCAGCAAGATGCCGATCGCGCCGAATGTGTATTTATAGCGCTTCACGATGTCGAGATTCTTGACCAGAGCAAGCGTGATGATCATGAGCGCGATGGACACGAACAGGATGATCAGCTGGTTCATGGCAAGGCTCGGTGCCAGGCGCGTGACAAAGGTGATGCCGATGCCCGAAAGGAAAAAGACAATGGGCAGAATCGCCGGATCGGCGCCGGGGACAAAGATGCGCGCGGCGATGTGTGCCGCGGTGAATGCGGCGAACAGGCCGATGGGTACGGCAAGTGTCTGGAATGAAAGCGTGGCTCCGGTGCCCGCGACATAGAGTGCATACAGAAGCGTTACCGGGAACGCGGAAGCGATGAGCAAGAAAAGCTCGGTGTTGCGGCGGCTTCCCATCATGCGCCTCCTTTGGTGGTTTGAGTCGTATCGGTCGTATCGGTCGGAGTGCCTGTGGCGGAACTATCGGCGCCGCTCGAATCGGTTTTCCCCGCGTTGGCGTCTGCGCTCTTGCGAATCGTCTCGGCGGTGAGCACCTGTTCGGTTTCGGCGGCATCGATTTGCGCACGGTATTCCGAAATCGTATTGCGCGCGTCCTCGAGGCTATCTTGCGGAATGCCTTCTTCAAGACGGTTGCGCGTATCGTCGGGTAGGTCTGAGAGCTTGACCGACGTGGTGTCTTCAATGTGATAGAGCTTTATGCCCAAGAAGTCGGCATGGACGCCGGCGTAGATCGCTACGGTGTCGTCGCCGTTCACGCCCAAAAACACGGAGCGCGTGATAGACACGGCGGCAACGATGCCCGAGAGCACGAGTGCGGCTACGAGCGCGACCAAGGCGATGATGAGGTTACGGCGGCGCTTGCCGATGAGGGTTTTGATGCGCCCATCGTCCACCACATCTACGACGACAACGGTCACGTTGTCTCCGCCGCCTGCCGCCAGGGCTGCGTCCACCAGATTATCAGTGCAAATCTGCGCGGTCGATGATTGGGTGGCAATGGTTTCGATATCGCCGTCCGGGACCATGCTCGATAGGCCATCGGAGCACAAGATCAGGCGGTCGCCCTCTTCGATGTTGAGCTGGAAATGGTCTGCGTACATGGCGGGGTCGGAGCCGAGCGCGCGGGTGATGACCGAGCGATTTGGGTGCGTGCGCGCTTCGTCGGCGGTGATCTCACCGGCGTCTACGAGTTCCTCGACATAAGAATGATCGCGCGTTACGCGGATGAGGGTGCCCTCATGCAGCAGGTAGGCGCGCGAGTCGCCCACGTGGGCAATGGCAATGGTGGTGCCGTCGATATAGGCGCAGGTCGCGGTGCAACCCATGCCCGATTTGCCCAAGCCGTTCGCTGCGGCTTCGATGATGGCGGCGTTGGCGGCCTCGACCGATGCCGCGAGAAGTGCGGGGTCGGCAGCATTCGGCGCCGTCTTCGCGATGGTTTCCACAGCAAGCGAAGATGCAACTTCGCCCGCCGCGTGTCCGCCCATGCCGTCGCAGACGCAAAAGAGCGGCGACTGCACCAGATAGGAATCTTCGTTATGGGAGCGCACACATCCCACGTCGGATCGTGCTCCCCACATGAGCGTGGTGGTGGTTCCGGCGTCGTAGGTCGAGTCGGTGTCGATGCGCTCTTCGGTGATGGGGGCGAAGCTTTGCGTGCTGCCAGGGTCTTTGAGCTGTGCTTCCACGGCTTCGACGTCAATCTCGGCGGTATCGTCGAGCGAGGCGGTGGGAAGCGGACGCGGCTTGGGCGCGGCGTGGGCCGGGGCCGCGGGCTCGTCATCGGGCGCGGCGTCGGATGCGTCGGGCGCCTGCTCCGGGGCCGGCTCTGCAGGAGCCTCAGCACTGGCAGTGGGGATGACGGAGGCCGGGACAGCGCCCTTTTCGGCCAAATCGATGTCTTCATTCAGGATGTCGACGGCAGCGGCATGCGTGGCGGCGTTTTCGTTCAGGATATCGAGGGCGGCGGCGTGCACGGCGGTACGGTCGGCATCGTCGGCTGGTGCGGTGTCCCGCGGAACATCCACAGGCTCTGCCATGTGCGCTCCCGCTGCGGGAACATCGGCGTGTTCGACAGGGGAAGGCGCCATATGGGCAGCATGCGCCGCTGGCGTGGCGGCATCGTCGCCAAGACCAGTATCAGCTTCGAAAGAGAAATTGTTCTCCTCGTCGATCATCGGCGATTCACTTTCATCACGACATCGCCGATCTGCACCTCATCGCCTTCGCGCAGGGTGGCAGGCTCGGTGAGTGTGCGGCCGTTGACGAGCGTTCCGTTCAAGGAGTTGAGGTCCTCGATCACAAGGGCGGGGCCTTGGGTGGTGAAACGTGCGTGCGATGCCGAGACAAAGGGTTCGTTAATGCAGATGTCGGACGAAGGCGAGCGGCCCACGATTACGGGTCCGAGCATGTCCACATGGATGCCACGGATGCCGCGAGGGCCCTTGTCGACATCGATGGTCCAAATTGCCGAGTCACGGCGTTGACCGCGGACGAGGCCCACGCCGGTCTTCATGACGGCGAACAGGAAGATATAGAGCAAGACGACGAGGACGATGCGCCCCGTGAACAAGATCAGGTCGATCATGAGCTGCTCCTAGCTTCTGAACTCGAAGTTGCTAAGACCAAAGGTGAGCAGGTCGCCGTTGCGCAGCGGACAGCGCGTGATGCGGCGGTTGTTCACAAACGTGCCATTGGTGGAGTTGAGGTCCTCGATGGACCAGTCGGAGCCCGTGAAGGTAAGCTCGGCATGGCGGCGCGAGACGTTGGGGTCGCGAAGGACCACGTCGGCGGCAGCGCGCTCGCGGCCAATGATGCAATGTGCCGCGTTGACCTCGAGGGTTTCGCGGGTCACGACATCGATAAGCTGGGCCAAAGGCTGTGCGGGAGCTTGGTTTGCGCGTGCGTTTGCCATGTTGGCGGCGATGCTTGCCGCGGCGCCGATCGCACCGCCGGTTGCGGCTGCTCCGCCCATGCCGGCGATTGCCTCGCGCGTTACGGTTTGCGGCACGGGGATGGGTGCTGCGGGATCGGGCGGGTTGGGGGCAAACGGATCGTTTGCAACGGCGGCCGGGCTGGGTACCTGTGCCACGGGACGCGAGACGGGGGCAGGCTGGATGGGGTTTTGCTGCGGCGCGGGAGCAGGCTGGATGGGGCGCGGCGTTTGCTGCTGACGCGGCATCGGTGCCGACATGCCGTTTTGGTACGCGCGCTCTTCCTCGTACAGACGTCCCAGCGTGGGGGCGTCGACGTTCTCGGCAAAGACGGAGAACTTGCCGCCCTTAAGAGAGGGGTCAATCATAAAACGCACCAGGGGCTCGCCTACAAAGGCGTAGCGCTTCTTCTCTGCCTGAGCCTTGACGAACTCGCTCACTTCACGCGAGAGCTGCGGGTAGTAAGGGGCCATCAAAGGGTCGTCGTCATTGGCAATCAAGATCGTATAGAGTGCCGGCGCGGTGTTGACGCCATTGACCACAAGCGTCTGATCTTCCATCTCGTGAGCCGCCTGCTTGGCGAGCTTCTTGAAGGAAAATGGTGCGCGGGCGGCACCGAGGATGCCTGCCACGTGGTCTTCGAAGGTGTTCAGAAACTTCACGTACGATCACTCTTTCGACGGGCCGTGTTCATAGCCAAATAGATACATGTCAATCCAAACAATTATAGAGGATACGATTCCGGCTCCAAATGCATTTGCGATGTTCTCGGGGCGCAAGCTGGCAATTTCCATAGGGTGCGCAAGACAGAGGATGCCGATGGCGAGGACGACCGGGCAGGCTTCGGCGAGCAAAAAGAGCAGGCGAGAGCCCTGTTTTTGGTAATTTGACCACCCGCGGTCAAGCAAATATGAGAGTCCCGCCGCCCCCGCAGCGCAAATGAGAACAGGAGCGATAAAGGACACATCGAGAAGTCCTTGGGCCAACATATCGGCTCCAAGGACTCCGCCTGCTGTGCAAGCGAGAAGCGACAGCCTCCCTAAGATCATGCCGAGCGCGCACGAGATCCCCGCCTCGGCGGGCGACGCGAGGTACGCGGCCAGGCAAGCCCCGACAAGACAGGCATCGGCCGGCAGCGATGGCGATGCGGATAAGGCATAGGTTACGACGAGTGCCGTTGATGCATGGCGCGAGGTGCGTCCCCATACGAGCCACCACGATGTTCCCAATGCGGCGATGAGCGCGAGGGAGGGCAGTGCGGGGACGAGGGGGGTTGAGTTGACGATCATGGTGAAGAGCCCGGCTGCAAGCAGGGCCGAGCCGATCTGAGGCGCGGCGCCGCCAGCGGCCCCGATGACGATGGCGGAGAGGGCGGCGGGAGCCTGAGCCAGGCCCATGGCGTGCAGGATGGCAAAAGACGGCCAAGCGACGCCGAAGCCTGACGCGACGACGCCCAGCAGCAATCGGGCTTGAGGGTATCTGGTTCCCAAAAGGCCTTTTGCCGGATCGGTTACGGTGGGCTCGTCGTCTTGGGTCGGCTCCACGGGGTCCATATCGTCGGAAGTCATGCGCGCGATCATGCGTGCGAGGCTCTTTTTGCCCTGACGCGCATTGCCCATCTCCGATAGGAACGCCTCGGCAAAGTCGTCCGCGCGAACGGGTCGGGACTCCGGTGTGGGGGAGAGCGCCTGCAAAAGCGCGTGCTCTGCAGAAGCGGGAATATCGGGCAAAAGCTCGCTGGGCGTCTCGACACCAGCTTCGATGCGCTTGAGCGAGTCTGCGGGAGACGTGGCGACAAAGGGCTTGCCGCCGCAGAGCGACTCGTAAAGCACGCAGGCAAGGGAGAACAGGTCGGAGCGCTCGTCCACCACGGAGCCGTCGAGCTGCTCGGGCGACATGTATCCGATGGTTCCGCCCCGTGCTCCGCCCCAGCCCGCAGCGCTTGTGAGACATGCCATGCCAAAATCGGCCAGTTTGACGTGGCCGCTGTGGTCGATGAGCACGTTTGCCGGCTTGATATCGAGGTGCAGCACGCCGTTTTCGTGCGCGTAGGCAAGCGCCTGGCATAAGGAGTCCGCGATGTGCGCCTCCTCATCGTACGTGAGCGAGTGGCCGTCGACTTGAGCGAGGAACTCCTCGAGCGAAAGTCCGTCCACGTATTCCATGACCAAGTAGGCGAAGGAGGCATCATAGGTGAAATCGATGACCGAAACGATGTTGGGGTGCTGCAGCATACTCGCGGTGCGTGCTTCGGCAAGCGCTGCGGCGGTGGAGCCTGCCGGTGCGGGCATGCCTTCTGCAACAAGGGGGATGCGCTTGATGGCGACGCGCCGCTGCAGGCGCGTGTCGAGACAGATCTCGACGCTGCCAAAACCTCCGGTTGCGCGCGTCTCGAGCGGGCGATAACGGCGCAGGAGGGTTGCAGCACCGTTTTGCTGCGGGGTATGTTGCGAGAACAACGGCATGAAGTCACCTAATGCGTTTGGGTTTTGATTCGCACGGGGTACGTGCGGGTGTCATGTTTGCCGTTAGTTTAGCACGGCCGCTATGGGTGCGGCGTCGCACGACACGGTAGAATAGAGCCCGTAATCAATTGAGTTGAGGAGCACCCATGGAATCGCTCTACAGAAAATATCGCCCTCTCACCTTTGATTCCGTTGTGGGGCAACGGCGTATCGTGTCGACGCTCGAGCACGCGGTGGCGGAGGGACGCTTATCCCACGCATACCTGTTCTGCGGCCCGCGCGGTACGGGCAAGACCACCATGGCGCGCATTCTCGCCAAAGCCCTGTTGTGTCAGCAGGCAGAAGGGGCTCGTACCCAGGGCGCATCGGGCTGCATGCCCGACGGAACATGTCCCGAGTGCGAGGCTATCGCGGCAGGAACGCACCCCGATGTCTATGAGCTCGATGCGGCTTCGCGCACCGGCGTCGACAACGTGCGCGAGGAGATCATCAATTCGGTGAGCTTCGCCCCTGTGCGCGGTGCCTACAAGGTCTACATCATCGACGAGGTTCACATGCTCTCGCCGGCGGCATTTAATGCCCTCCTCAAGACGCTTGAGGAACCGCCTGCGCACGTGGTGTTCATCCTGTGCACCACCGATCCGCAAAAGATCTTGGAGACGATTCTTTCCCGTTGCCAGCGTTTTGACTTCCATCGCATCTCGATGGAGGACATCGAGGGCCGCCTGCGCTACGTGTGTGAGCAGGAGGGCTTTGAGTGCGACGATGAGGCTTTGCAGATCGTTGCCCGCCATGCCCGCGGCGGCATGCGTGACGCCCTTTCTACCCTGGAGCAACTCTCTGTTTTTGGCGATGGTGCCGTGCGAGTGGGCGATGCTCGCTCCCTTTTGGGTGAGGCTTCGGGCGCGATTCTCGCTCAGTTTTCGAACGGTATCGCCAAACGTGATGTCGCGACGCTCTTCGGGTTGGTTCGCGCGCAGGTTGAAGAGGGAAACGACTTGCTGGAGGTTACGCGCGATCTTGTCTCGCATATGCGCGATGTCTATACGGCGCGCGTGGCGGGTACCGCTCCCGAACTTTTTGATTGCCCCCCGGAGAACATTCCTGCCTTGGGCGAGGAGGCGTCTTGCTTCGAGACGTCCGATCGCCTTGCGCGCATTCTTACCGTGCTGGATGATGCCGCTATCGAGATGCGCAATGCTTCCGACCCGCGTCTGGTGCTCGAGATCGCCCTCACGCGTCTTTCGCGCCCCGAGAGCGATTTGACGCTCGAGGCTTTGGCCGAGCGCTTGGACATGCTCGAGGCAAAGCTGTCCTCTGGTTCCTTTGCGGCTCCCGCTGCTTCGTCTCCTGTGCAGAATCGTGAGCAGAAGGCGGTGCCGCAGGCTGCCGCGCCGGCGAACGGGCCGGCTTCGAATGCGGCGGCGCCCGGGAACAATTCGACGCCTGCGCCTCAGCCCGCTTTGACGCAGGCGGCGCCAAAAGCCGCATCTGCGCCTCAAGAACGATCTGCCTTCTCGGTTCCCACCACGCCTGCACCTCAGCCGGCGTCTTCTGCTTCACAATCTGCAGCGCAGACAGCGCACAAGGCTGTCCCCGCGCCCGCCCCTGCTTTAGGGCGACCCGCTCCAAAGTCGGCGCCACAGCAATCTACGGTGGCAAAGCGTGCCGTTGCCGACGCCCCTCAAACCCCTGCCGTGGAAGACCAGTCCGATCTTCAGCGCAAATGGAACGAGGTTGTGAAGCGCGTGACGGCGCAAAAGGCTTCGCGCGGGGCATTGCTGCTCCACGCTCGTGCGCAGTCCGATGATGGGTCGCGTCTGGCTGTTGAGCTCCCTGCGGGTTCCGTCTTTGCCATGAAGATGCTGCAGCGCGTAGATTCCTACGAGGCTATCGTGCCGGTGGTTTGCGAGGTATTCGGTTCGCGAACCGTCGAGTATGTAATGCCCGGTGCACCTGCACCGCAGCCCGGCGCAGGCGCACCGCAGCCGACGCCCGCGGCGCCTTCCCAGCAAGATTTTGCGCCCGCTTCCGCTCCTGCGCCCGAGGTATTCGAGCGTCCGGTGCCGCCTGCCGCTGGGCCCGCTGCCCCCGCTGCTCCCGCCGCCGTCGCGTCAAGATCGCCGTTCCAGCCGCCCGCCTCGAGCGCTGCTCACGCAGTCCCTGCAACGCCGGCTTCGACTTCGCAACCGATTGCGCCTGCGGTTGCTCCTGCTACAGAGACCGTGGCACCCAGTGCGGCTCCGACGAGCGATGCCGACGAGCGTGCCCCTTGGGAAAGTGAACAGGTTCCCTATGACGATGCCATGATCGGCGAGGCCGATGCCGAGGAACCTCCCTTCCAAGAGCCCGCCTCCGACCCTGCAGCTTCGCCTTTTGCAGTACCCGCACCGGTGCCGGCGCCTGCCGAACCCGCTTCGTCACCCCAGGTTGATGAGGCGCCTGTTTCTGCGCCCGCCGTCGAGCCGGCGCGCTCGACGGCGGCGTCGAGCTCGCCTTTTGCCACTAGCCCGTTTGGCAACGTGATGGAGCAAAACCTGACGCCGCAGACCGTCGAGGAGGGCAAAGACCTGCTCAACAGCGTTTTTGGCGAGGGCGTCGTCTTCAAGCCCGTCGACAATTAAGCGAACGATATAGCGAACGATAAAAATCGCGCCCGGCTATGCATCGAACATGGCCGGGCGCGCTCATAAGCAACGTGCTGCCGTGAATGAGTGGCGGTTCCGTTCTTCTTTTCCGCCACATCGTCCTCGATGATCGGCGGCTTTTCATTCGTTTTAGAACGAGTGGCGGTTCCGCATGCGCTTGGGAGAGGAAAACGCCACGTAAACACGCGAGTTTCCGCCACCCATCTCGAGAACGAGCGAATTCCCGCCAGTCATCTCGGAAACGCGCGAATTTCCGCCGCACTGCCCTCTGATGATCGGCGGCTTTTCAATCGTTTTCGAGCGAATGGCGGTTTCGCATGCGTTTGGGAGAGGAAAACGCCCCATAAACGAGCGAATTTCCGCCACCTATCTCGGGAACAAGCGAGTTTCCGCCACTCATTTGAAGTGGAGGGCTCAAGCGGTGGTCTCGTCCCAAAACGAGGGCGAAGAAAGTATTGCTGAGGGCTCATATAAGCGGATAGTATCGCCGGGGGCGCGTATAAGCGAAATGTGGAAGAAGCGCCTTTGTCCCTTGGCCCTTGCCTTTAATGGTCCTCTTTGGTGGTGCTGATAATCGTGCGGATTCGGCTCAAGGATTCGGAAGCATTGGGGTTGCGAAACATCAACGTGGTGTAGAGCGAGTCGATGATGGCGAGCTGCGGATAGCGGCTGGAGAGAGACTCGGAACGATAGCCCGTCTCTTCGGACGTGGAGACAAACGTCACGTCGGCGTACTCGGAAATCTTGGCGTTGGGATAACTCGTGATCACAATGACCTTGCCGCCCGCGCTTTTGACCATGCGCGCGATGGTGAGCATCTCTTTGGTAACACCTGTGTGGGTAACTACAAAGGCACAATCTTCCGGTTGTGTGAGGGAGGCATGCATGAGCTGCATGTGCGAGTCCATGATGAAGTGGCAGCTGATGGGGGAGCGCAGAAACTTTTGGTAAGCGTCGAGCGCTACGACTGCCGATTCGCCGCAACCGTAGAACGAGACGATGCGCGCGCTCGTTAAAAACTGCAGCGCCTCCTCCAGGTCGTCCTCGCGAATCATCGCGAGCGTATCGGAAAGCGAAGTCGCCGAGGAATGGAATACCTTCTTTGCGATATCGAGGGAGCTGTCGTTGGGGCGAACGTTTTCGTGAATCGAGATCTCGGGGTCGAATTCTTCGGAGAGCAAATTGTTGCGGAAGTCACGGAATCCGTTGTACCCCAGGCTTCGCGTGAACTTAAAGACCGTCGAATCGGCGATGTCGAGCGTGCTGGACATCTCGGAGATGGTCATACGCGATGCCGCGCGCGGGTCGTCGAGGATAAAACGCCCGATTTTTTGCTCCTTGGCGGAGAGGTTGGGCATGAGGGACTTGATTTTTAGAAGTACGGCGTCGGCCATCGGTGCTCCTGGCTAGAAAAAAACTTATATCTCACTTTGCAGTGTAGACCGAAATCAAAAGAAAGTATCTCATCGGCAAATATTTTTCGATGAGAAGCATCCCGGGTAATTGAACGGTGCTCACTTTTTTATACGTGTGGCGATATGTTGCGGTATTTCCAAAAGAATTTGCAGGTAATAGTGGATATAGAGGGCTGAATATGACAATTTTTGCCACAGGGACTGGCCCATCGATAAAAAATGAACGAAAGGAACTGTGAACGGAGAGCGGGAGAAATTTCGAAAGCAAAACAAAAAATGTTTTTTGAAACAGTCTTAGTCACATAAATTTATAAATATACATCCATAACCGTTCACCTTCAAGTAAATTTATGTGAACGATGTGTTACATACCGTTCGTCGGAAAGTCAAAATTAAAGATATGAATGGATCGTGTTTGCTAATAAAATTTTTTTCGAAAGGCACGGAGTCCGGCTGTTGGCGCAGTGTCGAGCTTCGTGAAAGAAGGACCGGGTTAAAGAGGATCCGGTCCTAGAAAGAGGAGAGAAAGGAAGAGCCAATGAGTGTCGTTCAAGCACTGCTGATTGCACTTTTCGTCGCAGCAGTCGAGTCGCGTGCCCTCGGCTACGCAACCCTTACCATGCGCTTCTCGCCGCTGATGGCGGGTTTCGTGGTTGGTCTTGTTCTGGGCAACATGCCCCTCGCAATGACCACGGTTGCAACCATTCAGCTTATCTACATGGGCGTTGTCGCCCCCGGTGGCGCTATGCCGTCCGAGCCCTGCATCGCTTCCGCGATGGCAGTTTCCACGGTTATCGTCGGTAACCTCAAGCCTGAGGCCGCCGTCGCCATCGCCGTGCCTGTCGGCCTGCTGGGCAGCTACCTGTATCAGCTCCGCTTCTTCATGAACACGTTCGCGGTCACCAAGATGGATGCCTGCGCTGTCAAGGCTGACTCCAAGGGTCTTGCCATGTGGATCGGCGTTATGCCCACCATCTTCTCCTTCGTGCTGTTCGTGCCCCTGATGTTCGTCGCTCTGTACCTCGGCGCTCCCGTGGTCTCCGGCTTCATGGACACCATCTCTAACGGCCCTGTGCTTCACGTGCTCGGCACCGTCGGTGGCGGCCTTGCCGCTCTTGGTATCGCCATTACCATGCACGTCATCGGCAACCGCAAGCTGCTGCCGTTCTTCTTCCTGGCCTACTTCATGCAGGTGTTCGCCAACATGCTCAACACGCAGCTCACCGCTGTCAAGGGTAGCTTCAGCGTCCCGATGATCTTCTGGGCCATCATCGGCGTCATCATCGCTGTCGTCTACGAGCAGCTCACCGAGAAGTCCGCTGAGTAACGACCCTTCTAGATTAAAGAAAGGATGGGAATACGCATGAGCGAAGAGATTTTGAACGAAGCTGTGGCTGAGGCCCCGCTTTCTCAGGATTATCACGATTACCTCAACGAGGACGGCCAGATCGTCGCCGATCCCCGTCTGATGCTGGGCGAGGAGAACAAGCCCGAGGAGATTACCACGAAGGACCTGATGAAGGTTTGGTTCCGCTGGTGGTGGTGCAACGAGGTCCCGCACTCCTTCGACCGCATGGTTGCTCCTTCCCTCACTTTTGGCCTGATGCCGGTTCTGAAGAAGCTCTACAAGAACCCCATCATGCTCGGCGAGGCTTATCAGCGTCACCTTCAGTTCTTCAACACCCAGGCTGTCTGGGGCGGCGGCATCATCTCCGGTATCACCGTCTCTCTCGAGGAGGAGCGCGCTAAGGCTCTGAACGAGGGCGACGTCGATGGTGCTATCGATCCTTCCATGATCCAGAACACCAAGATCGGTCTGATGGGCCCGCTCGCTGGTATCGGCGACTCCATCGACTCCGGTACCGTCCAGTACATCTTCATCGCTCTCTTCCTGGGTATGGCTCAGGAGGGCAGCTGGCTCGGCGCCGTTCTGCCGTTCGTTTGCTTTGCAACCGCAACCTTCATCTACGGCTTCCTGTTCACCAAGATGGGCTACACCATGGGCCGTCGTGCCGCGCTCGAGATCATGAAGGGCGGCAAGATTAAGTCGATTATCAACGCCCTTGGTGTTTTGGGTCTGTTCATGATGGGTATCATGGCTGCTAAGTACGTTACTCTGTCCACCCCGCTCGCTTGGGAGATGTCTGGTAAGGCGTTCAACCTCCAGGGCATCCTCGACGGCATCCTGCCCGGTATCCTCCCGCTGTGCGCAGTTCTGGGCCTGTTCTTCTTCTTCCAGAAGCAGGGCATGAAGGTTACCAAGGCTATGCTTGGCTTCACCGCCATCCTGATCGTCCTCGGTGCTATCGGCCTTCTCTAAGGAGTTACTCAGAATGCTGAACAAGGTTCTTATCATTACGCACGGCCTCTTTGGCATCGAGCTGAAGAAGTCCGCAGAGATGATCATGGGCGAGCAGGAGAACGTTGAGGCTCTTGGTCTGATTCCTGGTCAGTCCGTTGACGAGCTCCACGCTCAGGCTCTTGAGATCGTCAAGAAGAACGAGGCTGATGGGTTCCACACCGTGGTCATGGTTGACCTCATGGGTGGCTCCCCCAGCAACGTCGCTCTCATGACGTGCCTCAAGGAGGTCGACTGCGACGTACTCGTCGGTGTCAACATGCCGATGCTGATCGCTGCCATCTCCGGCCTGACCTTCCAGGAGGACTCGGAGCTTGCCGAGAGCGCCTTCGCCGAGGGTCAGAACGGTATGTGGCTGATCAACCATGCTGAGAAGAAGCACGCACAAGCCTAAGGAGTACTAACATGGCAGAAATCACCCTCGCTCGCGTCGATGACCGTCTGGTTCACGGCCAGGTCATGCAGGTCTGGACTAAGGGCCATGGCACCAACGCCGCCTACGTCATCGATGACGCCACCGCTGCTGATGAGTTCATGAAGGAGATCTACGAGTCCACCCAGTCCACGGGCGGCCTCGCCATCAAGGTCTTCTCCTCCGACTCTATTGTTGACGAGTGGAACAAGAACCAGTTCGGCGACGATAATGTTGCTCTGATCTTCAAGAGCATCGCGTACGCCAAGAAGGCCGTCGACGGCGGCGTGCCTATCAAGGAGCTGAACGTTGGTGGCATCGCCATCAAGCCCGGCACCACGAAGGTTATCGAGTCCGTCGGTCTTTCCAAGGACGACGCTGAGCTCTGCAAGGCTCTCGACGCTGCTGGCGTCAAGGTCTACTTCCAGAAGATTCCTTCTTCTGAGAACGTTTCTCTGTCCGCTGCACTCGCAAAGATGGGCTAGTTCAAAACATGGATTACCGTATCGCAATCGTTAACTCTTCTTCCTTCGGCACCCGCTTCCCCGATCAGATGGATCGCCTCCGCAAGATCGGTGAGGTCGAGCGCGTCCGCGTTGCCGGCACGTGCTGTGGTGCTGAGCTCGCTAAGGCTCTCGAGGGCTTTAACGTTGTCATCTCTTCGGTGACTCCGTTCTTCGACAAGGAGTTCTTCGAGAACAAGCGTGATCTTGTCCTGCTGTCTCGCCACGGTATCGGTTATAACAACATCGATATCCCCGCTGCCGAAGAGGCTGGCTGCCTCGTCACGACCGTTTCCCCGCTCGTTGAGCGCGATCCGGTCGCCGAGGGTGCCGTCGCCATCCTGCTCGATGCCATGCGTCGCGTGAGCGATTCCCATGTCGCCGCCAACGAGGGCCGTTGGGCTGAGCGTGCAAGCTTCGTCGGTAACGGTCTGTCGGGCAAGACCCTGGGCATCATCGGCTGCGGCAACATTGGCTCTCGCGTTGTCGAGATCCTCGCTCGTGGCTACGACATGAAGGTTCTTGCTTGCGATCCCGTTCATCATGACGACTGGGCTGCTAAGCTCGGCGTTCCCTTTGAGTATGCCGATGTTGACACCGTTGTTGCCAACTGCGACGTCCTGACGCTCAACGCCGACCTTAACCCCACTTCCTTCCACATCCTGAACGCCGATGCGTTCTCCAAGATGAAGAAGGGCTGCTACGTCGTCAACAACGCTCGTGCCGACCTCATCGATCAGCCTGCTATGCTTGCTGCTCTCGAGGACGGTACGGTCAAGGCTCTGGCTATCGACGTTATGCACGACGAGCCGCCGCTGCCCGACGATCCGTACTTCAACCATCCTCAGGTTCTCGTTTGCCCGCACATCTCCGCTTACACGGAGGAAGGCCTGCGCGGCATGGGCGAGAAGTGCGTGGGTGACGTTGAGCGCTTCGTCAACGGCGAGGCTCCGGTTAACGCCAAGACCAAGCTTGCGTAAGGTGCACTGACATCCGCATCTCCTGGCCCCGGCTGGGGGATGCGGATTTTAATTTCGAAATTAATCGAAATTATTTCGTAATTAGCCCCATCGAAATCGAAATTTGGAGGGAAGATGCGTTCGATCGACGCGATTATATTCGACATGGATGGCACCGTTTTCGATAGCGAACGTATCGCAATGGTGAGTTTCATCCGTGCTGCCCGCCATTTTGGTTTCCAGATGAATGAGCTAATGCACCTTAATTTGACGGGATGTGTGGAAGAAGACGGCGTCGCGCGGATGCTGTGCATGTATGGTGAGGACAAGGATGTTCGCGCCTGGCGTGCCTATATTCGCGAGCAGAAAGCTTCCATTCGCAAGGCGCAAGGGGGTCGCGTCGGCAAGCGCTCCGGCCTCCTTGCTCTTCTGAGTTACTTGCATGAGCGCAATATTCCCTTTGCGCTCGCGAGTTCTTCCACCCGGCAGACCATTGACTCGTATCTTGAAAGTGAGTATTTGCTTCACGAGTTTACGAATATCGTCGATGGCTCCCAGGTGGAACGAGGCAAGCCCGACCCAGAGATCTTCCTCAGAGCGGCGACGCTTTTGGGTGTCGAACCCGAGCATGCTTTGGTTCTCGAGGACGGCCTGGCAGGTATAACCGCGGCGAACGTCGGCGGCTTCATGTCCGGTTTTATCTACGACGATTTGTCCTTTGCCGGTTCGGTCGATGCCGGCTTCCCGATCCTTATTGACCTTAAGAGCGTTGAAGATGTTCGTGAAAAAGCGGACGTTTCGTTTGATACGCTTGATGACGTTATCGGATTCTTGGAGAAAGCCCGTTCGATACGGCAGTAAAGCGAGGTTTTGGACATGGAAAAGCGCGAGATATATACCAGCATCAGAAAGACCATCATGATCATGGTTTCTTATGTGCTGATTGCCGTCGCCGTGAGCGCGCTTGTCTTCACGCAGACCGACCTGTTGATTTTGAAGGTCTTTGGTGTCTTGATTGACGTGATAATCGCTGGCGCTTTCATGTTTACGTTCCGCAAGATGCTCAACCGCAAGCCGCTGTTTGTCTTTGACGAGAACGGTGTGACCGATTATTCCAAGCCCGAAGACATCATCACGCTTCCGTGGAACCAGCTGGTGAGCGTGGGTCTCAAAGCTGCTAACAGCAACGACTTGATGCTCAATATCGTGGGCTACAAGACGGCCGACCAGCTTGAGAATATTACGCCCGAAATTCGCCAGCAGCTCGCTGCCAACGACAACAAAGCCTATTACGCCCTCGAGGTCTCCGGCTTGTGGGTTGCTCGCAAGGATATTCGAGAGACCTTTGAATGGATGAAGGAGACGGTTCCCGCCCTTAACGGTGAGGTTCAGTTCGTCGATTTCGAAGATCCTTTGGCGAAGCTCGGAAAGAAATTCTAGGGAGGTTCAGGATGGCAAAACGTGCGCTGCTGATGGCAGATGCTGACGACGTCGCAACCGTGATTGAAGCGGTTTGCGCGGGCGACACGGTTGCTGTCGAGACCAAGCAGGGGGAAGCCGTGGAGGAGCTCGCCTCCGCACACGACATCCCTCGATTCCATAAGATTGCGTTGCGCGATATGGCCGCGCACGACATCGTGCACAAGTACGGTCAGGTGATTGGCGAGGCTACGGCCCCGATCAAGCGCGGCGACTACGTTCATATCCACAATATCGAGAGCATCAAGACGGGGGTGGAACGATGAAGGGTTATCGCAGACCCGATGGCCGCTTTGGCATCCGTAACCACGTTTTGATTCTTTCTACCGTGGGATGCGCCAACATGATGGTGCGCAAGATTGCGGCCCAGGTTCCGGGCGCCGTGGCGCTTGAGAATTCCAAGGGCTGCGGTCAGGTGGGTTCTGGCCGCGAGATTATGCGTCGTTGTTTGTTCAACCTTACGCTCAACCCCAATGTCTATGGCACGCTGGTCGTAGGGCTTGGTTGTGAGACCACCAAGCCCTACGAGCTTGCCGATGAGATTCGACAGGTGAGCGATAAGCCACTCGAGGTTATCACGATCCAGGATTGCGGCGGCTCCGTGCGCGCTCTCGAGCGCGGCGTCGAGATTGCGCAGAAGCTCGTTGAGGATGCATCGAAGGTCGAGCGCGAGCCTATGGAGCTTGGCGATTTGCTGTTGGGCACCAATTGCGGTGGATCCGATGCAACGAGTGGCCTTGCTGCCAATCCTGTTATTGGTGTCGTGAGCGACAAGGTTGTTGCTGCGGGTGGCACGGTAATGCTCGGCGAGACGACTGAGCTCATCGGAACCGAAGATATCTTGGCTTCCCGTGCGGCTACGCCTGAGGTTGCGGATGATATCTATACGATCGTCCATGGGCTTGAGCAGAGCTTTGTCGAGGCGGGCGTCGATGTGCGTGGAGCCAATCCTTCGCCCGGCAACATGAAGGGCGGTCTTTCCACGCTTGAGGAGAAGGCTCTGGGCGGCATCAGCAAGGGCGGTACCACGCCTATCACTCAGGTGGTTCCCTATGGTGTGCGTCCGACAGAGAGCGGCCTTACCATCATGGACACCCCGGGCTATGACATCGAGTCTGTTTCGGGTATGACCTGCGGCGGCGCTCAAGTGCTTATCTTCTCTACGGGTCGCGGAACGCCCATTGGCAACCCGCTTATCCCTGTCATCAAGGTTACGGGCAACTGTGAGACGTATGCCCGGATGAGCGACAACATCGACTTCGATGCATCGGGCGCTGTTGAGGGAACCTCGACGATCGCCGAGCTAGGCGAGAGCCTCTACCAGATGCTTGAAGACGTATGCGACGGTGCCGAGCCCGCGGCTGAGCGCTTGGGCTTTGACGACTTCTCCATCTTCCATAACCAGGAAGTGTGGTGTACCTGCATCCCCTAATGCCTGGGCTTAGGCCTACGGTGTTTGTCTTATCTACAAGTTCGACATGAAGAGAGAGGAAATCGATATGTCGACCGAGTACATGAAAGAGAATGGCTTTTACGAGCAGCTTGAGAAGACGGCCGTTGTGCCTGTCGTTGTGCTGGAGAAGGTTGAGGATGCTGTTCCCATGGCCAACGCTTTGGTCAAGGGCGGTCTTCCCGCCGCTGAGGTGACCTTCCGCACCGCTGCTGCTGCCGATTGCATTCGTGAGATGTCCGAGAAGTGCCCCGATATCCTCGTCGGCGCCGGCACCGTGGTGAATCTCGAGCAGTGCAAGCGTGCAGTCGAGGCCGGTGCCAAGTTCATCGTCTCTCCGGGCTATGACGACGCCATCATCGACTACTGCCTCGAGAACAAGGTCAATCTGATTCCGGGTGCTGTTACTCCTGCCGAGCTCACGCACCTCATCAACCGCGGCTTCGACATCACCAAGTTCTTCCCGGCAAACCTCTACGGCGGCCTCAAGGCCACTGAGACGCTCTCTGCCGTCTTTGTCGGTCACCGCTTCATGCCCACCGGTGGCGTGAACCTCGAGAACCTGCCCGAGTTCCTGGGCTCTAAGTCCATCATTGCCGCTGGTGGCACCTGGATGGTCAAGCCCGCGCTCTTTGCCGATGGCGACTTCTCCAAGGTCGAGGAAATGACCGCCGAGGCCGCTGCCGTGGTCAAGAAGGTCCGCGGCTAGGGTTGCCCTAGGTTCTATTTACGCGTGTTTGAGGCGTCTTATGCAAGGCGCTGAACATATGGTTGCTACACGGAAAAGGGGATTTCAATGAGCAGCAATCAACCTAAGTTGGATACCGCTATCAAGTTTGGCGCCGGTCGCGTTCGTTGCGAGCAGGGCCTGCTTCCGCAGCTGGGCGAGGAGATCGCTCGCTTTGGCAAGAAGGTGCTCATCGTTGCCGGCCCTCGTTCCTGGGATGCCGTCAAGGATCAGCTTGAGCCTGCACTGAAGGAGGCTGGCGTCGACTACCAGCTCGAGATCTGGACCGGCTGGTGCTCCAACGAGGCCGCTGACGAGCTGGCCGAGAAGGCTCATGCCTTTGGCGCCGAGGAGATCGTCGGCGTTGGTGGCGGCAAGATCATGGACCTTGCTAAAGCCACTGGCGAGACCGCTCAGCTGGGCACGGTCAACATCCCGACCTCCGCTTCCACCTGCGCTCCCTTCACCTGCATGAGCGTTATGTACACCCCCGAGGGCGGCAAGAAGACCTCTTGGCGCTTTGACCACGAGATCGACGCTGTCTACATGGACCTCGACGTTATCGCCGCGTGCCCGATCCGTTACAACGCCGCCGGCATCATGGACGCCATGGCCAAGAAGATCGAGATGCTCAACGGTCGTCCCGAGATGCATATCGACGAGAACCCCATCGACGTCTACACTGCCTACAACATGGCTGCCTACGTCTACGACGTGCTCCACACCTACGGTCAGCAGGCTATTGCAGACAACCGTGAGGGCAAGTGCACCAAGACCCTCGGCGACGTTGCCTTCCTCAACGTGATCACCACCGGCGTTATCGCCAACACCACCAAGAGCTTCCGTCAGTCCGAGCTCGCTCACGTCATCTATGACGGCGTGCGTACTCACTTCACCCACGAGGCTGCCGATGCCATCCACGGCGAGATCGTGGCCATCGGCCTGTTCTGCCAGCTGTACTTCAATGGCCTGCAGGAGAAGGAGGCCGAGCTGCGCGAGTTCATGCGCAAGATGGACCTGCCGCTGACCCTTGGCGAGATTGGCATCGAGCCCACCGAGGAGAACCTCAACACGATCGAGGAGTACATTGTGAACTCCCGTCACTACAACAGCACGGATCCGGCAGATCGTCAGCGTCTGCACGAGGCCGTGCGCGAGATGGTGTAATATAAAACCTTGTCATTAGGTAGAGCCCGCGCTGCGTTGGCGCCGACCTCTGCTCAATCCAATAGGAGGCATTAATGTATTCTGAGAACGTTACCGTTGTGAACGCTACTGGCATCCACGCCCGTCCGGCTTCCCAGTTCTCCAAGATGGCCGCTGGCTTCCAGTCCAACGTCACCGTCAAGAAGTCCGACGCCGAGGGCGACGGCGTGAACGCTAAGTCCGTTCTGAATCTCATGACCCAGGGCCTGACCTGCGGCACCGAGATCACCATCGCTGCCGACGGCGAGGACGAGAAAGAGGCTGTGGCCGCTCTCGTCGAGTTCGTCAAGGGTGGTTGCGGCGAGTAGTTCTCGCGCACTCTTATATGAGTCTCGCAATGAGGCCCCGCGCCAATTGGTGCGGGGCCTCATTTTGTTTGGGAATGCGAGCGTGTATGCTCTTTCGCGTACTTCGATAGATGCCCAGAATCTATCGTCCCTACAATCTATCGTTCCATAAAGAAAGCCCGGAAGACCTTGGCCTTCCGGGCTTTGCTAGGGGAAACGTTGAAATCGCTGGCGATTAGCAGCTCAGCAGAGCGCCGTCCTTGGCGGGGCCGACCATCTTCTGGTAGCGCTTGAGAAGCTTGCCGGGCACGGGGTGCACGACAGGCGTCCAGTTGGCGCGACGCTGCTCCAGCTCTTCGTCGGTAATGTCGAAGTTGATGGAGTTGTCGGCAAGGTTGATATGGACCATGTCGCCATTCTGGATAAGAGCGATGTTGCCGCC
The DNA here is from genome assembly GCF_012844445.1 of Collinsella acetigenes. Taxonomy (NCBI): domain Bacteria; kingdom Bacillati; phylum Actinomycetota; class Coriobacteriia; order Coriobacteriales; family Coriobacteriaceae; genus Collinsella; species Collinsella acetigenes. Next base: position 195,703 of record NZ_JABBCP010000007.1, on the reverse strand, counting down.
CTCAGCAGCCTCGGGGCAGAGGTAGCCCACGGAGAGGCCGCCCGAAGCGCCGGAGAAGCGGCCGTCGGTGATGACGGCGGAGCCCGGGATGCCCTTCATGATCTCGGTGACGCGGTGCAGCTCCTTCATGCCAGGACCGCCCACGGGACCCTCGTAGCGGATGATGACGGCGGTGCCGGCAGGAATCTCGTGCTTGTTATAGGCGTCGAAGCACTCTTCCTCGCTGTTGAAGCACATGGCCGGGCCGTCGAAGGTGTGCTGATCGGCAGGAACAGCAGAGGTCTTGACGAGCGTGCCCTCGGGAGCCAGGTTGCCGTAGAGCACCTGGATGCCGTTTGCTACAGAAGCGGGGTCGTCCTGAGTGCGGATGACGGAGCGGTCGATGTCCTTCTCGACGTCCACCTGAGCGAGGTTCTCGCCCATGGTGTGGCCGTTGACGGTCATGACGGAGGTGTCGATGGAGCCCTCGATGGTCTTGAGGACGCCCTGGATGCCGCCTGCCTTATAGAGGTTCACGCAGGAGATGTCGCCGTTGGGAACAACGTTGCAGACGACGGGAAGCTTGGAGGTAGCCTCGGCAACCTGAGCCCAGGTGCACTTGAGGCCAAGCTCGGCGGCGATGGCGGGAAGGTGCAGCAGGGCGTTGAGGGAACCGCCGATGGAGGCGAGGACGGCCACGGCGTTGTCGATGGCGGCCTGCGTCATGATGTCGCTCGGCTTGATGCCGCGACGGACCAGGTCCACAACGGCGGCACCGGTGCGGCGGGCGATGAAGCGACGCTGAGCGGAGGGAGCGGGCTGCAGTGCGCCGCCGGGAACCTCCATGCCCAGGGCCTCGCCCAGGCAGCCCATGGTGTTGGCGGTACCCAGGAACGGGCAGATGCCAGGGCCGGTGTAGTACTTGAGCGTACCCTCGATGACCTCGCGCTCGGTGGCCTCGCCACGGAGGAACTTGGCGCGCAGGTTCTTGGAGTAAGAAGGCTTGACCTCGTCATAGCAGGGGCCGGCGGTAACGAGCGCTGCAGGCAGGTTGATGCGAGCGGCGGCCATAAGCAGGCCAGGGATGATCTTGTCGCAGCTGCCCATGTAGACGACGCCGTCAAAGCAGTTCTGACCCATGATCTGGGCCTCGCAGGAGTCGGCGACGATCTCGCGATGGGGAAGGCTGTAGTGCATACCAGCGTGGCCCTGTGCCAGGCCGTCGCAGATGGCGATGGTGTTGAACTCAATGGGCTCGCCGCCGGCCTCGAGGATGCCCTTCTTGACTTCCTGAGCGAGCTGGCGCAGAGGCTCGTGGCCCGGGCAGATCTCGTTCCAGCTGTTGGCGATAACGATCAACGGCTTGTCGGGGTTCTCGAGGGAATCGACAGCTACGCCTGCAGAGGCGAGGTGTGCCTTGGAAATGGCCCTCTGGAACGGCTCGAGTTTGTCAATTGCTCTTGTCACGATTGCTCCCTTCTTGCGGTTCTCTCTCATAAACCGCGTTGCCAAACATGACTTTCTGTTAACAAACGACATTGATGCCGAAATTATTTTTTCGGCCTTTCATCATTATATATAGTGACGAATCCCCCTGTTTTTAGCAACGTTTTATCGCCATCAGACAAAAATTTTTTCGAATTTCGCGACTTGAATTGTCGAGACTTTGCGAAGAGCGTTCAAAAAATGGTCTTGATAAGACGTTTGACCAATTCCACAAGCAAAAAAGACGACGTTTCACCCTTGCATGGGGCGCACGGAGGTGTGATAACGGGGGAGCCGGCGTGCGTTTTTCTCTCCACGACATGCCGGCTTATGTTTGGTAGTGCGGTCTTTGTTGGAAAAGGGGCGGGCAGCATGGAGATCGGAATCGTCGGTCTGGGCAAGATGGGCGCAAACATCGCGATGAACCTGAAGGACAGCGGGCATCGCGTGGTGGGCTTTGACATGAGTGAGGCCGCCCGCGCCGCAGTCGAGACCGAAGATGTCGAGACGGTCGATTCCATGGCGGGCTTGGTTTCTGCGCTCGGCACTCCTCGCGTTGTATGGGCCATGGTCCCTTCCGGCCCCATTACCGATGCAGTGCTCGCCGAGCTGTTTGAGATGCTCGATGAGGGCGATATCGTGATCGACGGCGGCAACTCCAACTATCACGATTCCGTGGCGCATGCCGAGCAGGCTGCTGCCCACGGTATCCGCTTTATGGATTCGGGCACGTCGGGCGGCAAGTCCGGTGCTCGCAACGGCGCCTGCCTCATGATCGGCGGCGATCGTAGCGCATATGAGTATGTGGAGCCCATGCTCGATGACATGTCGTGCGAGGGCGGCTTGCTGTACACCGGTCGTGCAGGCAGCGGTCACTTCATGAAGATGGTCCACAACGGCATCGAGTACGGCATGATGCAGGCGATCGGCGAGGGTTTTGCGCTCATGGAGGCGAGTGACTTTGATTACGATCTCAAGGCCGTCGCTCATAACTGGAACTGCGGATCGGTTGTTCGCAGCTGGCTTATGGAGCTTATGGAGCAGCAGCTTGGTGAGCATCCCGGCCTGGAGGATATCCGCGGCGTAGTGGATGCAAGCGGCGAAGCCAAGTGGACGGTTGAGACAGCCCTTGATTTGGAGGTCCCGGTACCTGTGATTGCGCTTTCACTCATGACGCGCAACGCCTCGCATATCGAGGACTCGTTTGCCAACAAGGCGGTCGCAGCGATGCGCAACGGCTTTGGCGGGCACGCGATTCATACTAAATAGTACCGGCGATGCGGCGCGGATGTCACGGTGACACCGTGTCGCTCGTCGTAATGGTGTAAGCGTAAAGGTATTTGTGGTTGCCGCCCCGCGTGCATGGTACGATTCTTCTGGTTAAAACGCCGAAGATAAGGAGCCATCATGGCCGGTATGAACATGCAGCAGATGATGAAGCAGGCGCGCAAGATGCAAGAGCAGCTCGCCGCAGCCGAGGACAACCTCAAGACCCAGACCGTCGACACCAGCGCGGGCGGCGGCATGGTGAAGGTCACCATGACGGGCGACATGAAGATTGAGTCCATCAAGATCGATCCGGATGCGTGCGATCCCGAGGACGTCGAGATGCTGCAGGACATGATCATGGCCGCCGTCAACGAGGCCATTCGCAGCGTGGGCGAGCTCGCCAACAAGCAGATGGGCGCCATCACCGGCGGTCTCAACATCCCGGGTATGCCGTTCTAAATCATGACGGCAGACCATAGCCTACAGATTCTTCTTGATGAGCTGGGCAGACTTCCGGGCATTGGCCCCAAGTCGGCTCAGCGCATCGCGTATTACCTGCTGGAATCCGACGTTGAGGAGGCGCGTCGTCTGGCAGACGCCATCCTCTCCGTCAAGGAGCAGGTGCATTTTTGCAGCCGTTGCTTTAACTATGCTACGGATGACGAGTGCGCTATCTGCGAGGACTCCACGCGCGATACCACGCGCATCTGCGTGGTGGGCGAGCCTCGCGACGTTACGGCGATCGAGCGCACAGGGTCCTATCACGGTCTTTATCATGTGCTCGGCGGCGTGATCAGCCCTATGGACAAGATCGGTCCCGAGCAGCTCCATGTCCGCGAGTTGCTGGCGCGTTTGGGAACCGAGGATATTCACGAGGTCATTATCGCCACCAATCCCAATATCGAGGGCGAGACCACGGCGAGCTATTTGGCGCGCACCATCAAGCCTCTCGGCATCGAGGTGAGCCGTCTGGCGAGCGGTCTTCCCGTGGGTGGCGACCTGGAGTATGCCGACGAGCTTACGCTCGGTCGTGCTATCGAGGCCCGTCGCATGCTGTAGCTTGTACCTTGCTTTTTGTGGGAGTAGCGGCCTATACGGTCTCGCTTCCCTCGTTGATGAAAGATCCTGAAGGAAGGCCGTTTGTGCGCGGGTTTTGTTGCGACGGTCGAGGCGGCTGGGCAATGTGCGAGGCGGGATTGAGCTGCCGTGTATGCGAACGAGGTACAAGCGGCGTACGGGGCTCGCGCGGCTGCGGACATGCCGATGTTGCGTAGACGCTAGCCGTGCCGCCGCCCCTTCCGAGTTCCCGCTTTGCCGCTAGCGGTTTTCGAAAACGAAAGCGGTTGTGCGGAGTACAATAGAACAACCTGTGAAATCGAAGCATTCCCCATGGCAAAGACGGGGTCACCCGTCGCATGACGCGCTGTATCGAGTGCGTGTTCATGGGTAGAATGACCTGCGGTTCCAGCGCAATGCGTCACATCGCCTGATGCACTGCAACACGTGGCTACATCCGAAAGGCGCCGTCTTTCGGAAAGCATGTACACCCAAACGAGAGGAGAGGGGTATATGGCGCGTAAGTTCAAGTCTATGGACGGCAACGAGGCCGCCGCATACGTATCGTATGCGTACACCGAGGTGGCGGGAATCTATCCCATTACGCCGTCCAGCCCGATGGCCGATCATGTCGACCAGTGGGCCGCGCAGGGCAAGAAGAACATCTTCGGTACGCCCGTTAACGTTGTTGAGATGGAGTCCGAGGCCGGTGCCGCCGGTACCGTCCACGGTTCTCTGGGCGCTGGTGCACTGACCACCACCTACACGGCTTCCCAGGGCCTGCTGCTGATGATCCCCAACATGTACAAGATCGCCGGCGAGGGCCTTCCCTCGGTTTTCCACGTGTCGGCTCGTACCGTGGCTACCCAGGCGCTCAACATCTTTGGCGATCACTCCGACGTCATGGCGTGCCGTCAGACCGGCTTTGCCATGCTCGCCGAGGGCAACGTTCAAGAAGTCATGGACCTCTCCCCGGTGGCGCACCTCGCTGCTCTTGAGGGAAAGGTTCCGTTCCTCAACTTCTTCGATGGTTTCCGCACCAGCCACGAGATCCAGAAAGTCGCCATGTGGGACTACGAGGACCTCAAGGACATGTGCAACATGGAGGCCGTCCAGGAGTTCCGCGATCACGCACTGAACCCCGAGCATCCGCATGCTCGCGGCAGCCATGAGAACGGCGACATCTTCTTCCAGCATCGTGAGGCATGCAACACCGCCTACGACAAGCTGCCCGCTGTTGTCGAGAAGTACATGGGCAAGATCAACGAGAAGCTCGGTACCGATTACGGCCTGTTCAACTACTATGGCGCCGAGGATGCCGATCGTGTCGTCGTCTGCATGGGTTCCTTCTGCGACGTGCTCGAAGAGGTCATCGACTACCTCAACGCTCATGGCGAGAAGGTCGGTCTGGTCAAGGTCCGTCTGTTCCGTCCGTTTTCCATCAAGCACTTTGTCGACGTGCTCCCCGCGACCGTCAAGAAGATCGCCGTCATGGACCGCACCAAGGAGCCGGGTTCCATTGGCGAGCCTCTCTACCAGGACGTTGTCTCCGCGCTCTATGAGGCTGGCCGCACCGACCTCACCGTGGTGGGCGGCCGTTACGGTCTGGGCTCCAAGGACACCGCTCCCTCTTCTGCCTTCGCTATCTACGAGGAGCTCAAGAAGGACGAGCCCAAGCGCGAGTTCACCGTCGGCATCGTGGACGATGTCACCAACCTCTCCCTGCCTCTTGCCGAAGACACCCCCAACACCGCAGCTCCTGGCACCATCGAGTGCAAGTTCTGGGGCCTCGGCGGCGACGGTACCGTGGGCGCCAACAAGAACTCGATCAAGATCATCGGCGACCACACCGACAAGTACGTTCAGGCCTACTTCCAGTACGACTCCAAGAAGACCGGCGGCGTGACCGTCAGCCACCTGCGCTTTGGCGATTCGCCCATCCGCAGCCCGTACTATGTGACCAAGGCCGACTTCGTCGCTTGCCACAACCCCAGCTACATCGTCAAGGGCTTCAAGATGGTCCGCGACGTCAAGCCGGGCGGCACCTTCCTGGTCAACTGCCAGTGGACTGACGAGGAGTTTGCTGAGCATCTGCCCGCTGTTGCCAAGCGCTACATCGCCAAAAACGGCGTCAACGTTTACCTGATCGACGCTATCGACCTGGCTGCCAAGGTTGGCATGGGCAAGCGCACCAACACGGTGCTGCAGTCTGCATTCTTCGCGCTGGCACAGATCCTGCCTGCTGCGGACGCGCTTCAGTACATGAAGGACGCAGCTACCAAGTCCTACATGAAGAAGGGCCAGGCTATCGTCGACGCCAACCATAAGGCTATCGACGCCGGCGCCACCGCCTTCCATAAGTTTGAGGTTCCTGCCGACTGGGCAGACGCCCAGGATGCCCCCGTCGAGATTTCCGACGAGGAGAAGAGCGCCATCGCCAAGCAGGTCAAGGAGCTTCTCGAGCCCATCGACCGCATGGACGGCGACTCGCTGCCCGTCTCTGCTTTCATGGGCTGCGTTGACGGCCAGTTCGAGCTGGGCGCCTCTGCATACGAGAAGCGCGGCGTTGCCGTTATGGTTCCGCATTGGGACGAGACCAAGTGCATCCAGTGCAACCAGTGCGCCTATGTGTGCCCGCATGCTACCATCCGTCCGTTTGCTCTGACTGACGAAGAGGTTGCCGGCGCGCCCGAGCAGCTCCGTACCATCGATGCCATGGGCCCCAAGGCCAAAGGCATGAAGTACGTCCAGGCTGTGAGCCCGCTCGACTGCATGGGCTGCACCAACTGCGTGAAGGTCTGCCCCAAGGGCGCCCTCGAGATGGTTCCCACCGAGACCGAGCTCGATCAGCAGCCCGTTTGGGATTACCTGGTCAAGAATGTCTCCGAGAAGCCCGAGCTCATCGCCGCGAACGTCAAGGGCAGCCAGTTCAAGCAGCCCTACCTCGAGTTCTCCGGCTCCTGCGCCGGCTGCGCCGAGACCGCGTATGCTCGCCTGGTGACTCAGGTGGCAGGCGACCGCATGTTCATCTCCAACGCCACCGGCTGTTCCTCCATTTGGGGCAACCCCGCCGCGACCTCTCCGTATTGCACGGACAAGAACGGTCACGGCCCGGCATGGAATAACTCCCTGTTCGAGGACAACGCCGAGCATGGTCTTGGTATGGCCGTGGGCTACGAGGCCGTCCAGAACAAGCTCGTCGCCGACACTGAGAAGGTTCTCGCTGCCGACGGTGCCGCTCCCGAGCTGAAGGCTGCCGCCCAGGCATGGCTCGACGCTCGCCACGACACCGAGGCCAGCAAGACCACTGCTGCCGCCTATGTCGCTGAGCTCGAGAAGTGCGGCTGCGATCTTGCCAAGTCCATCCTGGCCGACAAGGCTTACCTCACCAAGAAGTCCTTCTGGATCTTCGGCGGCGACGGTTGGGCCTATGACATCGGCTTTGGCGGCCTTGACCACGTGTTGGCATCCCGCCACAACGTCAACGTCTTTGTCTTTGATACCGAGGTCTACTCCAACACCGGCGGTCAGGCTTCCAAGGCGTCGAACCTGGGCCAGGTCGCTCAGTTCGCTGCTGCGGGCAAGACCACCAAGAAGAAGTCCCTCGCCGAGATCGAGATGAGCTACGGCTACGTTTACGTGGCGCAGGTCGCCATGGGCGCCAACCCCGCTCAGACCCTCAAGGCCATCCACGAGGCCGAGGCCTACGACGGCCCGTCCCTCATCATCGGCTACAGCCCCTGCGAGATGCACTCCATCAAGAAGGGCGGCATGCAGAACTGCCAGGCCGAGATGAAGAAGGCCGTGGATTGCGGCTACTGGAACCTCTTCCGCTTCAACCCGGCGGCTCCTGCCGGCAAGAAGTTCTCGCTCGACTCCAAGGCTCCGGCCGGCGGTTATCAGGAGTTCCTGATGAACGAGGCCCGCTATGCCTCCCTCACCCGTTCCTTCCCGGAGCGCGCTGAGGAGCTCTTCAAGGAGAACGAGCAGGCCGCTATGGACCGCTATGCTCATCTGCAAAAGCTCCTGACGGTGTATAACGAGGCGTAAAGCTTCCTGCTACAGGACCTGAGAGCGTTCCCGGCGAATGTTCTCGGACATGGAGAGGCCCCCGACCGCATGTCGTGCGGCGGGGGTCTCTCGTTCTGCGGGGTACGTGCTCGGGCTTTTAATCGTCGCATCCTGTTCGTACGATGGGGGTTCTTCGAGGTCGAAGGGCCGCTGCTATAATGGGCGGGTAACTGAGAACTTCACATGGAAGGAAAACCCGCTGTGAGCAATGCCACTAAGGGTGCCAAGGGACCTCGTTTCCATCTCGCTATGGCAGTATCGAGGGCTGCGGCTTCGGCGCTTAAGCTCGCGCGCCGTAATGCCGGGCAGATGCCAGGCGTTATCGCCGAGAAGATCGATCCTTCGTTCCTTGCTGATGTCGACAAGCCTGCGCGCGTCGTCTTCGTCTCTGGAACGAACGGCAAGACAACCACGAATAACCTGCTGTGCGACCTGCTGCGCGATAACGGCATCGAGATGATCGATAATCGTGCAGGCGGTAATGTTCGCAACGGCGTTGAGAGCACGCTTATCAAGAATGCCACCATTTCTGGTCGCCAGAAGCTCGACGTGGCAGTCATGGAGCTCGACGAGCTTTCGTTCCGCACCGTGCTGCCCGATCTGGTTCCCGAGGTCATCCTCGTCACGAACCTCTATCGTGATTCCTTCTCGCGCAACGCCAACCCCGACTTCATCTTCTCTGTGATGAGTGAGAACATCTCGCCTGCAACCAAGCTCGTTTTGAATGCAGACGATATGATCAGCTGCCGTCTGGCGCCGCAAAATTCGAACCGCGTTTACTATTCCATCGCTCGTCTCGAGGACGACTCGTCAGATCCTCAGGGCATTGTGTGCGACCTCACCGCTTGCCCTCAGTGTGGAGGCAAGCTTGAGTATGACTACTGCCACCTGCGCCATCTTGGTCACGCGCATTGTAAGAGCTGCGGTTTCACTAACCCCGAGCCCGATTACGAGCTCGTGGCGCTCGACCGCGATGCTCATACGTTTACCGTGTGCGAACGCTGTCATGAGGGGGAGCCTACCCACACGTACCACTTTGGCAATTACTCGATTACAAACCTGTATAACCTGTTTTCTACAGTTGTGGTTGCTCGCGAGCTCGGCCTTTCCGCCGAGGCTATCGCAGCTTCGCTCGAGCGCGGCATCAACGTGACGGCGCTGCGCTATACAGAGAAGACGGTTGGCGGCAAGCGTTTGGTTGCAGTGGCGTCCAAAGGCGAGAACAGCACGGCGACGTCGGTGGCGCTCGATACCATTCGTAAAGAGCCCGGTAGCAAGGCAGTCATCGTGATGCTTGCCGATGCCCACAAGGCGGCGAACCCCAAGGAGACCGAGTATATCGGCTGGTACTATCAGACCGACTTCGAGTATCTCAACGATCCCAGCATCGAGCAGATTGTAATTCAGGGTGCCACGAATCTCGACTTGCTCCCGCGCCTGCGCATGGCGAATATCGACCCCGCAAAGCTTCACATGGTCGAGACGCCCGAACAGGCTGCTCAGGCGGTTGACCCCATGAGCGTTGATTCTGTGTTCTGGGCATTTGACATCTTTAACGGTGGCGACGTGGAGAAGAGCCGCGAGCTTATTGGGAAGAAGATCGAGGAGGCATCTGATGTCCGCTAATGCAAAGACTGTCATCGAGGTGCTCTACCCCGAATACGCAAACCAGGCAGGGGACAATGGCAATGCCATGTATCTGCGCGCATGTCTGCCCGATGCCGAGTTCATCGAGACGACGCATGACGACGTTCCCTATTTTGCCGAGCACGTGCCCTCATTGATCTTGCTGTGCGGCATGTCTGAGGCACAGCAGGTAAACACTATCAAGTTGCTGCAGCCGTATCGCGAACGTCTTGTTGAGCTTATTGATGCTGGTGTGCCCATGCTCTTTACGGGTAGCGCTCCGGAGGTTTTGGGCACCAAAATCGTAAATCCGGATGGCTCGGAGACTCCGGCGTTGGGCCTTCTCGATTTTGTGACGCACTGCAATATCCCCGCGCGCTATCACGATGTGGTGATTGGCGACCTTAACGCTCCCGAACGCGATGAGGCTATCAAGGTCGTGGGCTTCAAAATTCAGTTCACTCAGATGGAGGCCGGTGCGGGTCAGCAGCCGTTCTGCCGTAATGAGGTGGGCTTTGGCCTGAATAAGCAAACCAGCGAGGAAGGCTTTAGAAAAAACAACCTTATGGCAACCTGGCTTATCGGCCCGCTGCTGCCACTCAATCCCGATTTTACGCGTTATCTGCTCGACCTTATCGGCGAGAAGGATGCTCCGCTCGCGTTTGAGGAGGATGTGCGCGCGTCGTACGAGGAGCGTTTGAAGACGTTCCGCTTGCCAGGAATGGGCCTTGCGTACTAGGTGCGCTTTTCGTTGCTTGCGGGCTGGCCGTTGACGGAGCCCGCGGAGCTATCAAGAGGATTCGGGCGGTGGGACCAGGGGTTCTGCTGCCCGTTTTTTATGTCTATTGGTGCTGAGCCATGCTTTGGGCCATGCGTACGCGTTTTTTCATCCGCTCCCGCCATTTCTGGCAAAAAAGGTCAAAAATGCGCGATGGGAGGCTGTGGATTTGACATGTATAAAGCTCTGAGAGGCGCGCAGGGCTTCATGCGCAATATGAACGCTGTTCATATTTGATTTGGTGCTGTTCTGTTCTGTTTTTGGAGCGCATTCCAGCTCGCTTCGTCGCGCATTTCTAAACTTTTTTGTCATTTCGAGCTGTTGCGGATGCAAGATTCTCCGAAGGGAGATATGCAAGCGATTTATATATGCATATACAGCTTATCTTTATGCATTTTATCCTTATGGTGCTGCCGTGTGCACCGGGCGGTGCGTTGCGGATGCGGACGATAGGGCCTGCGGGCTGTTTGGGCGGAAGATCGGTACCGTGCCGGTTCGTTGCCATGTGCGGCCGAGGGTGTGACAATATGCTTGATGTGTTGTCACATTCAGAGGGGAGGGGGCGGCTATGAACGCATTCGTCTCGCGTCGTGCACTCATATCTTCGGTGAGCCTTGCCGCGATGTCGGCAGGACTGGGCGCGTGCGGCATTTCTGGCGGACGGAGTACGGGGCTTTCCGGTTCGTCTTCCTCGACTAAGTCGTTCGAGCAAAAACCTCTTGTCCAGCAAAAGCTTGAGTCCATGACGCTCGAGCAAAAGGTGGCACAGCTTTTTCTTGTCACTCCCGAGCAGTTTACCGGTGTGTCTCAGGCGGTTGTTGCCGGCTCTGCTACGCAGCGAGCTCTCGAGGATATCCCCGTGGGCGGTCTGTGCTACTTTGCTCAAAACATTACGGGAGACCAGCAGCTGCGAGACCTTCTTTTGGGCACCTATAGCATGGCATCGCGGTCCGGTGCTGGCATTGCCCCGTTTTTAACTGTGGACGAGGAGGGCGGCAGCTTGGTGTCGCGCGTCGCCAATTCGGGTTACTTCGATGTGCAGCGCTTTTCGAACATGGCTGAGGTGGGGGCTGCAGGAGACGAGGCGCAAGCTGCCCATGTCGGTGCAGCAATAGGCGAGTATCTGCATGAAATTGGTTTCAATGTCGATTTTGCTCCCGTTGCAGATGTGCTCACCAATCCTTCCAACGAGGTAATTGGGCCCCGCGCGTTTTCCTCCGATCCCGACGTGGTGGCGCAGATGGTGTCCGCCGAGGTCCTGGCGATGCTCGATACGGGCACAATGCCCTGCATAAAGCATTTTCCCGGTCATGGCGATACCGCTGGCGATTCCCATACCGGCGCTGTCGTTTCCTCGCGTTCTGCCGAAGAGATTCGAACATGTGAGTACAAACCGTTCCAAGCGGGAATCGATGCGGGGTGCCCCTTCGTGATGGTGGGGCATATCGAAACTCCCAATCTGGCGGCAGATGGCTTGCCGGCATCGCTTTCCAAAACGATGATCACCGACGAGCTCCGCGTGCGCCTGGGATTTGGGGGCGTGGTGATATCTGACTCGTTTGTCATGGGTGCAATTACGCAGCGCTACGCGTCGGCCGATGCTGCTGTGCGCTTTATCCAAGCAGGCGGCGATATGGTTTTGATGCCCGAGAACCTGCGGGACGCATACCAGGGACTGCTCGAGGCGGTAAACGAGGGCGTGATTGAGGAGAGCCGCATTGACGAATCGGTCATGCGTATTCTCAAGGTCAAGAAACGCGCCGGAATGCTCATGTAACGTGGGTTTGCTTGAGGCCAGGTGCCTGCTGGGCTGGGCACGTTTTGCACAATTCCTTAAAGGCTAAAGGGAGAGGACCCAGCTGTAGGTCGATTGATCCACGATGGTATCGATGGGCCAGGTGTGGGAACTGCGCCAGGCGCTCGCGGGGTCGTGAACAGTCACATTTCCGCTGTCATCGATATCCGAGAGCACAATAAAGTGGCCAACGTTGGTGAAATCGCCAATGTTCATGAGCGAAACAACGGGCTTGCCTTGCGAGAGGGCGGCGGATATCTGGTCTTTATCGCTATCGAACATCTTGGAGCTGACGCCAAAGGCGGCCGCACCCTCGGTCATGAATGACCACTCGGTGGCGCCGCTTGGGGCATAGCCGTGCACGTCGGACCAGGTGGCCATCGTGGCCGGCGTGTAATCAACATGGCCAGTGAGATAGATATAGATCATCGTGAAGGCGGTCGGTCCGCAGGCATTATCGCGGACGGTGCCGCCGCCATAGGGACGCTGTGCCCACATAGGGTCGGTTTGGTAGAGGTAGGGCATGCTGCCTTGTTTCCACGACTTCCTAGGTGTTGATATGGGAAGGTCCGCGGGGGTCATAAGAGGCATATCCAGCTGAGTTGCCTCGGTGGCAGGCTCTATGCCTGCGGATATGGCGCCAAAGAGGGCGCCGACGATGCCAAAGACCACGATGAGGGTTGCCAGAAGCCCGCGTCGAATGCGCGGCGGGCCGACCGGCGCCGCTGCTCCGCGATGTGCCCTAAACCCTGTCCCGCGCATGCCGGGACGTCCAGAGGCAAAGTACATATGGTTGTTGGAATAGGTACCGCGGCGGAGCGGTTGGCCGATTACGGAGCCTTGCGAGCGCGATGGGCGGGCGCCGGTATTTCGACGCGATGGGGGCTGGCTGCTTCGTGTTTGAAATTGAGCGCTGCGCAGTGGGCGCTGGTCGCTACGGGGTTGACTCGAGGTGCTGCGCTGCGGCCGGCTTGCGCTGCGCCTCGTCGGGGTCGAGGAGCGTCCAGGGGCGCCGTTGAGTTTTCGTCCCGATGCAGGAGTGTAGGAGCGCTGTGCGCGGCCGAGGTCATCGGCATGATGTCGCGCGGGGTCGTGTGCGTGCCGGTTGCTTTCGGTTTGCGAATGGTGTCTGCGCTCCGGCTGCGAAGGAGCCTGGCGAAAATGAGGCGCCTGTTGAGGCTCATGCGAAGGCGGTTGTTGGGGGCTTCTTGGCCGTGCGGAGGCGAGGCGGACCGTAGGACGTGCGGTCTCGCTTTGGTATCGGTTATTGTTTTCTTGTGCGTTCATGGCCCTCCGTTGCTGGCGTCAAGTCGCCGAGTGCGCAAGATTGCCCCTATTCTATCTCAAGTAGGATGTTTACCCCCTTCGAGCTCGGCTTTGCGTACATATAACCGCTGGTCCCGCGCCTGGGCCCTTTTGCCGCCAGAGGCTTGACGTATAAGAAGGATGTAACGCATCGACAGGCTTTTTGCGCTTTGGGGTGCCGAGCGCTCGATTGCGGGACCCTTGCAGTCACGCTCGTAGACGCCTGCACTCTTCAGGCAACGGATGCGTTCGTTTCCTGTTAAGGTAGCTGCCGAGCAATAGACATGCGCGTGACGCTCCCGCTCGCGTTGCTGCGTGCGGATAGGGCAACTCTCTATGATGGTCCCGGAGGAGGAATCGTGGGTAAGAAATATGCGATTGTCGGAGGAAAACTCATTGACGGTACCGGTTCTGCACCGGTCGAGAACGCTCTCGTCCTAATTGGGGAGGACGGCAGAATTGAGTATGCGGGTAAGCACGAGGACGTGCCCGCCGATGGCGGCTACGTTAGCATCGACGCCGCTGGAAAGACCGTCATGCCGGGTTTGATCGATACGCATCTGCATTTCTCGGGCAACCTGACCGATGACGATACCGATTGGGTCATGCAGCCGCTGCTGGAAAAGCAGGCGGTCGCCGTCAAACAGGCATACGACTGCCTGACTCATGGCCTTACCACTGTGTGCGAAGTGGGGCGGTTTGGTATCCATGTGCGCAATTGCATCAATAACGGCGTGTTCAAGGGCCCGCGCGTCTATGCGACGGGTTTGGGCTTTTGCCGCACTGCAGGACATGGCGATTCGCACCGCTGCAGTCAGCTCGAGAACAAACAGTCGCATCCTTGGGGCGATCAGGTGGATGGTCCGTGGGAGCTGCGCCGTGCTGTTCGGCAGCGCCTGCGCGAGGACCCCGATGCCATCAAGATTTGGGCCACCGGCGGCGGTATCTGGCGCTGGGACTCCGGTCGCGCTCAGCATTATTGTGCCGAGGAAATCAAGGCGGTAATCGACGAGGCGAAGATGGTGGGCATTCCCGTTTGGAGCCATTGCTACAATTCGCATTCCGCTGCGTATGACTCGGTGCGATTTGGTTGCGAGCAGCTGATTCACGGTTTTGATATCGATGAGCGCACCATGGACCTTATGGCCGAGCAGGGTACGTTCTTCACGCCTACCATTGGCTTTTTGCCTACTTGGTACAGCACCTATCCTCCTGTCTATGTGCCCGAGATTCACGATAGGTTCCCCGGCGATACGCTGGTCGAGAAGGAGCTGCAACGCAACTATGACTGCCTGCGCGAAGCCAAGAGGCGAGGCGTGGTCTTTACCATTGGTTCCGACTCCTTCTCGTTCGTGACGCCGTACGGATACGTCACGATCGCCGAGATGTACGACTTTGTGGACAAGGTGGGCATCTCGCCGCTGGAGACCATTACATGCGCCACGCTCAATGGCGCCAAGATGGCCCATTGCGATGATGAAACCGGTTCTCTCGAGGTGGGCAAGTGCGCCGATTTGCTGGTTGTAAATGGCGACCCTGCCGTGAATATCCACGACCTCACGCCCGAGAACATGGATGTCATCATGAAGGACGGCGAGATTGTCGTTGCCGGATCGTTTGGTGAGCGAAACAGGTGGAGCGCGTAAGGGCTTATCTTCCCACCGGGGAGGCCCGGGGTCGTTCCCCTTCGCTGGTCCTCGCGCTTCGCGCTGCGGAATCGCTCAGGGGAACGGCCCCGGGCCTCCCTGCGGACCGCTTCTAAAACGAAGAAAACATGCCGACGTTTGATGATGGGGCGTCGGGGCATAATGGACGCATGCACGTTATCGCGGAAGGAGGTCCCTTCCGTGTCCATGAAAGGACTTCCCTTATGCCTGCACTTATCACGCATCATCTTTTTGGCGAGGAGAGCATCGACCGTCTGCCTGCCGGAATCGTCACGTCGGACGAGGAGCGCTGCGCGTTTCTGCTGGGAAACCAAGGCCCAGACCCCTTCTTCTTCCGTGTGCGTACGCCGTATATGCGCGACTGCATGCAGCTTGCCAGGGTGATGCATCATTCGCGCATGTCAAAGCAGTTCGCCTGCCTGCGTGACGGCGTGAGCCATTTGCAAAAACACGATGCGCGGCTTGGGCGCGCTTTTGCCCTGGGACTTCTTTCCCACTATGTGCTCGATCGCAACGCGCATCCGTTTGTGTACGAGCAGCAGTTTGGCGTGCTCGATGCCGATCCCGATCTGGCGTCGGCAGCCAGTCAGGTGCATGCGGTGATCGAGAGCGATTTGGATGTCTTGATGCTTCAGCTCAAGCGCAACGGTGCCACGACGGCGGACTATCCGCCGGTGAGCGAGCTTGTTACCAGCGAGCGCATCGATAAAGTGGGCGGCGCGCTGATGAGCCATGTGGCGCGTAGCGTCTACGGCCTCGATGTGGGCGTTGCCGAGTATGGCGGCGCTGTTGCGGATATGCAGATGCTGTATCGCATTATCGAGCCGGCGGGCTCGCTCAAGACCGATGTTATCGGCAAGCTCGAGGGCCTCGTGTCCGATTACTCCTTGCTGGCGTCGCTTGCGCATCCCGTGACCGATAAACAGCCGCTGCGCGCTGGCAACATGGGGCACATCGCATGGAAGAACCCCTTTACCGAGGCCGTCTCGCGCGAGAGCTTCCCGGAGGTTTTCGATCGCGCGCTGGAAGACTACGAGCGTGCGGCAGCGTGCTTTGTCGAGTGCGCCGATATGGAGCAGCTGACGGGGCACGTCAACTATTCTGGCCGTCCGCTTGCTGCCGATGAGGAATTCGACCGCGAGGAGTAGTGCGTCGCCTGACTCTCGCCCGTCATATAATTCGTCCGATCAAGCCCGCCTCGTGCGGGCTTTTTTCAGCATCTAACTGGTGTCTTCACAAAATGTGACAAAATAAACCTGTCGACTTTCTGTCACATTGAGCAGGTGGGTTCGCGCAGCGTTGACGGGTTCTTGACACGTTCTAGATAAAACTTGTCGTACGATATCCTATTGATATTGATATTCCGAGCAAACGCCGCTGTGGCCAACCAAAGGGAGACACACACCATGAAGTACACCAAGCTCGAGCGGAACTGGGTTATGTATGATGTGGGCAATTCCGCACTCGTGCTGCTGCAGACCTCCGTGGTGCCCATCTATTTCAATGCGCTCGCCGCAGGCGCCAGCTCGGCTGGTTTGGTCACCGCATGGGCCAATGCCCAGACGGTCGCCTCGCTTGTGGTGGCGTTCCTCATGCCGATCCTGGGCGCCCTCGCAGACTACGCTGGCAACAAGATCAAGTTCTTCATCGGCTTTTTCCTTACAGGCCTGGTGCTGTGCTTTGCGCAGGCCGTGCCCATGAGCGCCATGGCGTTCCTTGTGATCTACGTGGTATGCACGATCGGACTCAACTCGTCCATGACGTTCTACGACGCCATGCTCCCCGACATCACTACCGACGAGCGCATGGATGCTGTTTCCAGCTCGGGCTATGCCTGGGGCTATATTGGCTCGACCATCCCCTTCATCATCTGCCTCGCGCTTATCATGGCCGGCCCTTCGGCGCTCGGTCTCGAGACGATGTTCTGCACGCGCATGGCCTTTGTCATCACCGGCGTGTGGTGGCTCGTATTCACCCTGCCCCTACTTCGTACCTATAAGCAGAAGTACGGTCGTGAGCGCAGCAGCGAGGATACGCTCGGCCATATCGTCTCCGGTGTGTTTTCCGAGGTCGCTCATACCATGAAGGAGATTGCCCGCGATAAGGTGGTCCTCCTGTACATGGTGGCGTTCTTCTTCTACATCGACGGCGTGCATACCGTCATTTCCATGGCTACGAGTTACGGCTCTTCGTTGGGCATCGACTCCACGCAGCTCGTCTTGGCCCTGCTTGTCACGCAGTTCGTGGCGTTCCCCTCTGCCATCATCTACGGCAAGCTCGCCGGCCGCGTGGGCACGCTCCGCATGATTACCGTGGCTGTGGTGGCCTACATGTGCATCGTCCTGTTCGCCGCGTTCTTCCTTAAGACCGCTACCGAGTTTTGGATCCTCGCCATCCTCGTGGGCATGTTCCAGGGCGGCGTGCAGGCGCTTTCACGCAGCTACTTTGGCAAGATCATCCCCAAGGAGAAGTCCAACGAATACTATGGCTTCTTTGACATTTTTGGACGTTACGCTTCCGTCATGGGAACTCTGCTAGTATCTGTCGTGACGTCACTCACGGGGGATCCTTCTTTAGGAGTGCTTTCCATCGGGATCCTTCTGGTTGTGGGTTTCGTTTTGCTAGTAAAGCTCTCCAAGATGCAGGGGTCCGCTGCGTAAGCGGACGTGCGCACACCTGTCTTGGAACGGAGGGCTTTACGGCACAGTAAAGCCCTCCGTTTTCATAGAAGGTGAATGAGGAACAATGAAATCGAATTATCTTGCCCGTGTTGGTGTGATCGCTGCCGTTTATGCAGCTTGCACCCTGATTGCCCTGCTCTTCTTGGGAAGTCTCGCGTGGGGTCCCATCCAGTTTCGCGTGTCCGAGGCGCTGTGCGTGCTCGCCTTGTTCACGCCTGCCGCAATTCCCGGCCTGACGCTTGGCTGCGTGATCGCCAACGTGATGAACATCGTCATTTCCGGTACGGGTATGCTGGGCATGCTTGATGTGGTCTTTGGTTCGCTGGCCACCTTTGCGGGCGCCCTTTTTACGTGGAAGATGCGCCGCCATCCCCTCGTGGCACTTGCGGGCCCCGTGCTTGCAAACGCGCTGATCGTGCCCGCCTATCTTCCGCTTTTGCTGCAGGGCGTGGGCTTCTACACCATCCCCTTTACGACGATCTCGCTCGATAACTCCTGGCTGTTCATGTATCTGTTTGGCTTGGTGACCACTGGCGTGGGCGAAGCGGTTATTATGTATGTACTTGGGTACCCGTTGGCACGCTCGCTGGCAAAAACGCCGATGTTTTCTGCAGAGAGCGCCGAGTTGGGTATGCATAACTAACGGCGAGGTAGCACGCATGCGGGTCGAGTGGCGCCGCGGCTGACAGATGGGCATGCGCGGCGATGGACGGAGCCAGCATGAAACCCGTTGTCGTGATTCCCACGTACTGGGAAGCAAGCCAGGATGGCGTCTGCACGCCGGGCGGGTACGACCACGCTACCGATATCTATTCGACAACGCCCGATCTTGATCGCTGCCTGCGTTCGCTCGAGCAGGTGCGCAAGCTTCCGCGCGTTGTCATTCTTGTTGTGTGTCCTGCCGCGGCGACCGCGCGAGTGCGTCGACGCGTAGAAGAGATCGCGGCGGCACACCCCTCGATTGATGCCTTGGTTGTGACAAACGCCGAAGCATCGCATATAGCCGACCGCGTGGCGGAGCTTGCCCCCAACGTCATAGGGGAGCCTATATCGCTACGCGGCTACGGTGCCATTCGAAATATGGGTCTGGCCGTCGCGGCGATTTTTGGGCACGACACCGTCGTTTTCTTGGATGACGACGAGATGGTGCTCGGCCCCGATTTCATGGATAAGGCCCTCTACGCCCTGGGGCAGCAAAACAGACAGGGCGTTCCCATTTTGGCCAAGAGCGGCTACTTTTACGATCGTGCCGGGTCGCCCATGGCCGACGCCTCCCAAACGGGGCCCACAACGCGTTGGTGGACCAAGCGTCTCGAATTCAATAGCTGGATGAAGCGAGCCCTTGCGGGGACGCGCATTTCTCGCTCCAACTACGTGTGCGGCGGATGCTTCTCTTTGCACGCGCGCGCTTACATGCATGTGGCATTTGACCCGTGGATCACGCGAGGCGAGGACCTCGATTATCTCTTTAACATGCGCCTTTGGGGCTTTGAGATGTGGTTTGACAACCAGTGGGTGGTTCGCCATCTGCCGCCGGTGATAACCCAGCGTGCTCCGCGCTTCATGCAAGACGTATACCGCTGGTACTACGAGCGCGCAAAGATCGCTTATGCCAACCGTCAGCACGACCTGAATCCGGTGACGCCCGAATCGCTTATGCCGTATCCGGGGCCGTGGATTTCCAAGCAGCTCGATGATCGCGTTCGCAAGACGGCTGCAGCGCGTGCCATGCTGACGCCCGAGAAATTTGCCTATCTCAAGATTTTGAAAGATGGCATCCCCGAGGCGGAGTCCTATGCGCGTGCGAACGCGAGCAATTATGTGCGTCTTCAGAGCTTCTGGCCCGCTATCATGAATGGACTATGGAACGATATCGATATGCAGGCCATGCTCCTGCAGCATGAAGAGGAGAACGATGAGCGGCAATAGGACAACGCAGGCCGAGGCTTCTTCGCAAGACGGTCTTACGTCGGGAGTGCGCATTCTGGTGGCGGTGTGCGCGGCGTTGCTGATCTTCTATTTTATCTATGCATTGATGGTGGACAGCAAACCTTTGGCGACGGTGTTCGCCTGTGCTCTCCTATGCGCATTCCTGCTGATTTTTATCTTCTTGTCACTCAATCCCGATATCCTTCGCTCGCAGTACACCGAGCAAACGCTCTCGTCGGCGTCGGAGATGCTGGAGGATATCAAGGACGGTTTGACTCCCGAGGGTGCCGAGGCCATCTGTCGCAGGTTGCTTACCGAGACACGTGCTATGGCCATCGCCATGACGGACGATACGTGCGTGCTCGCTTGCGCGGGCGATCTTGCGAGCGATTTTCCGCCCGGCTCTCCCATTCATACACCTGCCACGCATTATGTTCTCGAACACGGTATCGTGCAGAGCTTCACGCATGCCGTGGATGTGAAAAGCGAGACCCGGGGGCATCGCGAGATTCCTGCGGGTATCATCGCCCCGCTTAAGGTGCGCGGCAAAGCCGTGGGAACGCTCAAGTTCTACTATCGGCGTTCGCACGAGGTCAATCGCACCCAGTATGCGCTGGCCTCCGGTTTTGCCGAGCTCATTTCCACGCAGCTTGCCATTCATGAGCTCGAGCTGCAATCCGAACTCACCGCCCGTGCCGAGGTACGCGCGTTGCAGGCCCAGATTAATCCCCACTTCTTGTTCAATACGCTTAACACCATTGCGTCGCTTACGCGTACCGAGCCGTTGCGTGCCCGCGAGCTGTTGCGCGAGTTTGCCTCGTTCTACCGCGCGACGCTCGACAATTCTGGCTCGCTTATTCCTGTCAGCCGCGAAATCGAGCAGACGCTGCGCTATCTGACGTTTGAGAAGGCCCGTTTTGGCGAGGACCGCATTGGGGTGAATGTCGATATCGACGAGGAGGTCGAGGATACACTGGTGCCTGCATTTGTGATCCAGCCCTTGGTGGAAAACGCGGTGCGCCATGCGATGGGCGACGAAGATCCGCTTCATATCGATATCTCGGTTGCTCCCGAGGGCGAATCCATGGTGGAGATCCAGGTTAAGGACGACGGTGTGGGCATGGACGAGCAGACGGCGGCGCGACTGTTCTGCACTCAGCGAAAGGCCCCACGCACGGATACCCCCCAGGGCGGCGGTGCGGGCGTGGCCATGCACAATATCGCCGACCGCATCGCGCGTTTTTATGGACCCCGCTCGAGCACGCAGGTTATTTCCTCCCCTGGAGCGGGTACTTCCGTTGTTTTGCATCTTGATTTGCAAAAAAGTATCCTTGAGTAGGGTTAGAATAGAAGTTCGGCATTGTATGCCGGCTCGGCGCTATTTTTAATGGCGCCGGTACAAGCCGGTGGTTACTCCAACGAAGGGACCATATTGATGCTACGTGCGATGATCGTTGACGACGAAGCACCCGCACGCTCTGAGCTGCGTTTTCTGCTTGAGCAGACTGGAAAAATCGGATCGATTAACGAAGCTTCGAGTGTTCGCTCGGCTATCGAGATGCTCATGGAGAATCGTGTCGACGTGGTTTTTCTTGATATCTCTATGCCAGGTGCTTCGGGCCTTCAGCTTGCGGAGGCGCTTCACCGTTTGAAGAACCCCCCTGCGGTGGTTTTCGTTACCGCCTACAGCGACCATGCTGTCGAGGCATTTGATGTGGACGCTGTGGACTACCTCATGAAGCCGGTCGAGGAAGCTCGTCTCGATCAGGCCATTGGCAAGGTGCTTGCGCGTGTCAAGCCGGTTTCGGAGAACAAGTCATCCATCGAGCGCATCCCCGTGGAGAAGGGCGGCCGTAAGGTGCTCATCCCCGTGGACCAGATTCGCTACATCATGGCCAAGGACGATTACTCCTGCATTTTTACCGAGGACGATCGCTACCTTTCCACGACCTCGCTTGCGCAGTTCGAGTCCAAGCTGGGAGATTTTGGCTTCTTCCGCGTGCATCGCCGCTATATCGTGAACCTTGCATGCGTTGAGGATGTCGAGACGGCAGCTTCCGGTGCGATTCAATTGGGCATCACCAGCGTGGAAGATCGCATTCCCGTCTCGCGCCGCCGCGTGGTGCCGCTTAAAAAGGCGTTGAACCTCTAATGGATACGCTGGCGGATGCAAAGCGTGTCGATATTATTTCCGATACGCATGGATACCTTTCGGATGAGCTTCTCGCTGCCCTTGAGGGTGCCGACTTGATTATCCATGCGGGAGATATGACGTCCGAGGCCGATTGGGATCATCTTAATACCATTGCTCCTATCAAAGCCGTGTTGGGCAACAACGATTACTATCGCGATTACGGACCAGAGGTGCCGGCGCTCAATACGTTTACATATGAGGGCTTGAGCTTTGCGGTGGCCCACTATCGCGAGGAGCTCCCGGTGGGGACGGTCGATGTGGCTATCTGCGGCCATACGCATCGTCCCAAAATCGTGCAGTTGGGCAAGTGTTTGGTTATCAACCCGGGATCGCCTACGTATCCTCGTAGCGCGCGGGGCAACACCATGGCTCGTCTTTTTGTGGCCGACGGTCGGGTTATCTCGGCCGACATCATCGATCTATAGTGTGGCGCGAGGCTTGGTCCCCGCGCCATTTTTGTGCGCAAGGGAGCTGTCTACCTGCAAATTCATTGAGTGCGGGGTGTGATTAACCGTCTGTTCGGTTGCTCGATAGTCAGGCGTCGGAAAAAATTTTTAAAAAAGTGTTGCGCGCATCTTAGAGTTCTGTGTATACTAGCTCTCGCAGCAACGCCTGCTGATGGGGAGTTAGCTCAGCTGGTTAGAGCGCCGGCCTGTCACGTCGGAGGTCGCGGGTTCGAGTCCCGTACTTCCCGCCATCAAATGTTAAAAGCCTTGTCTTCGGACGAGGCTTTTTTCGTATAGATGCAAAACTGTCGTTGATATAGGATTATTCCCGAATGGCAATTCATGAGGGGAGATTCCGGTGTTTTGTGCAAAATGTGGGAACAAGTTGAGCGACGACGCTCGTTTTTGTGCCAACTGTGGTGCGCCGGTTGCCGCTCGTGATGGAGCTGACGTTCCGGTGAGCGCCCAGGGAGATCCTCAAGAGGGCGATGCCCCCGACGCGACCGTTGCGGCTCCTGTTCTTGTGCCCGCAGATGCGACTTCCAACGCCACGCCGAATCCCGATGTTTCGCCGGGTCCCGATACCGTGTCTGCCGAGCCCGAGGCCGCTTCTGCCGCCGATGCGCCCGCGGTTCCCGCCGACACCGCTGCTAAGAAAAAGAAGACGCCGTTTATCATCGCGGCGGCGATTCTCGTTATCGTCATCATCGGCGTCGCCGCCTTTTTCCTGCTGGGCAACAAAGGTACAGGTAATATCGAGTTTGGCCAGGACACCGAGGTTGAGCTTGCGGTGACAACCGTCATCAAGCCGCGTGGCAAAGACGGCAACCTCATGAATTCCTACGACGCCTACCTCATCAACGAGAAGGCAAAAGGCGACGTTTCCTCTATCAAGACCACGCCGTATCATCTTACGGTCAAAGGCGATCAGGGCTTCAAGCCCTCCGACTTCAAGGATCTCCCCAACAATCGTTACACGCTGGTGATCGTGGACCACGATTCCGATGATGCCGATAGCGAGCAGAAGATTCCCGTCAATTACGACAAGGAGAACAAGAAGGCTCCCTCCGAGGCGATTATCGCGGTGCCCTCAAAGCCCCAGAAGGCTCCTGCAAAAGAAGATGGGAAGACCGATGAGCAGAAGGCCTATGGTCTGTTCCTCGATAAGATCAAGGAGTTGACTGATACGTACGGCGCCTGCGGATCAACCGAATGGGGCGGCTCCTACAATCTGGCAACCGGCCTGTGTGTAGCCGATCTTGTGGACTTTGACGGCGATGGCATGAACGAGCTGTTCGTGGTCTACAACACGCAGGTTGCTAATCCGAACGTGGACGGCTGGATGGACAAGCAAGCTCAGTCGTTTAAGAGCGAGGTATGGGCCTATCGCGACGGCAAAATCGTCAAGGTCTTTGATAAATCGAACGTCGAGCACGATAACGGCGGTGTGACGTGGGTGAGCGTTCATCAAAAAGATGGCAAGTTCTACCTTATGACCCAAGACAGTTCTTATACGGATCTTGGCGACGCTGGCTACAACGAGACGACGGACACGGTTTTCTACGTCATGGACGGCTCGAAGTTCAAACAGGACGCTTCGGCACACTCCGATGCCAACGTGTCATCGGATTCGTCTGACTCCACCTGTACCATCAACGGCAAGGACGCTACCTCCGACGAGCTCTTGGATTTCCAGGATTCCTATCCGGCATACCTGAGCTATGGACTTATCAACTATCTCCAGGATGCTAGCTTCTATGGCGAGGGAACGTACTATCCGGTGAACGACCTTCCCAGCTTGGTGGCAAAGACCACCCAGGCGCTCGAGGAGGGTGCTGCGACCAAGAAGGGCGAGACCGCAAAGGATGCATCGTACTCTGCCGACATCAAGACGGTTTCTGTACCGGTACCCGATGCCTCCAGTGACGTTGCCCTTCCTGTCGATACCGATTGGACCTATCTCCAGTTTTCCAAGGACGGTAAGGCGAACGGATGCAAAGACCTCAACGCCAAGCTCAAGGAGAGTTTTGACGCCGATGTCGACGCTACGTCCTCCTGGAGGCTCGATTTGAGCGGTAACGGGAACGGTGCTGCCGAGGTGTTGCAGAACCGCTACGACACCATGGTGTCTCTCGACGGCTCGATAGCTTGCGTGTTCCAGGAGCGCTACTACACAGCGGGCGGTCCCCATGGGTGGAACAAGAATGCGGTGGTCTACTACGATCTCTCGAAGGGCACCGAAGTCGACGCCGACGTGGCCTTGGGAATCGACAAGGACACGCTAGCGGGCCTGGCCTCCGACGCCATCGATGCGTTCGTGCGTGCCAATCCCGGTATCAGCGACACTGGCGACGTGCGCGATCACCTTTGCGAGATGGATCGCTATGGCCGCGATAAAGCAGGCATCTTCTTCATCACGCGCGACTATGAGATGGGCACCTATGCCGATGGCTCGCATGTCATCTACATCAAGGCCCTCAACGGCGATGATGGCCTTGTGGGCACGTCGGGGGATTTTGGTAACTGATTGGTGCCCGATGCGCCAATGTGAACACATGAAGCCCGCTTGCGCCCGCCGCGCGGCGGGCTTTGTCCGTCTTACGCGGTATGATAGGTGAGCACAACGAACACAATCGGCAAGGAGAGTTCATGCCGACGATTGATACCCATAGCACACCGGCCTTTATCACCCTGGAGGGCATCGATGGCTGCGGAAAGTCGACGCAGGCGCGTTTGCTCGCCGCCGCTCTCGAGCATGCGGGCTGCGCGGTGCTGCGCTTGCGCGAGCCTGGCGGCACAGAGATTTCCGAGAAAATCCGTGCGCTTTTGCTCGACCCCGCCAACGCGGCGATGAGCGAGACGTGCGAGCTTTTGCTTTTTGAGGCGGCGCGCGCTCAGCTTGTGGAAGAGGTCATTGTTCCGGCCCTGGCAGCGGGCCAGGTGGTAGTTTGCGATCGTTTTTACGATTCGACTACGGCATACCAAGCATTTGCCGATGGTCTCGACTGCGCGATGGTGCGCAGCGCCAACGCTCTTGCGGTGGGGGAGTGCACTCCGCGTCTCACGCTCGTCTACGATGTGAGCGTTGACGAGGCGCTTGCCCGCCGCGCCGCACGCGCAGGCCAAGACCGCATGGAGCTCAAGGGCGATGTCTTTCAGGAGAGCGTCGCTGCGGGGTTTCGCGCCATTGCGAAACTGGAGCCCGAACGCGTGAAGCTGATTGATGCCTCGGCCGGCGTGGCCGAGGTGTTTGCACAGACGGTCGCCTGTGTTCGTAGGGCCGGCTTTGCCCTGTCCGACGCCGATATGCAGGCGGCTCTTGCTCTCGAGCAGACCGAGGTGGCCTGATGGTGGCCGACGCATCGCTTTTGGCAAAGCTATCTGGTCAAAAGCGCGTCAAGAGCTTTTTGACACGTGCGGTGGAAGGCGGCCGAGCCGCTCACGCCTATCTGTTTGTAGGCGCTCCCGGTTCTGGCAAGCTCGAGGCTGCATGGGCGCTTGCTCAGGCTCTTTTGTGCGAGGATGGCGGGTGCGGGGCTTGTGATAACTGCATGCGCGCGGCGCGTCGCACGCATCCGGACGTGCACTATTACACTCCCGAAAGTGCCACGGGCTATCTCATCAGTCAGACGCGCGAGCTGTTGGAGGATGTTGCTTTGGCCCCTATTCGTGCCAAGCACAAGGTCTATATCATCGACCGCGCGGAGCAGATGCGTGCAAATACGGCAAATGCCTTGCTCAAAACTATCGAGGAGCCGCCCAAGACGGTGACGTTCATCCTGCTGGGCACTTCGACCGATACCATCTTGCCCACCATCGTGTCGCGTTGCCAGTGCGTGCCGTTTCGCACGTTGCCGCTCGACGAATCTGCCCAGACCGTGGCGCGTGCAACCGGCGTCGACCTTGCTCGTTGTCGCATGGCCGTAGCCGTAACGGGAGGGCCCAATGCTGCCATCGGTTTTCTCAAGAGCGCCGAGCGCCAGGAGGCGCGCCGCCAGATGCTGCGCGCTATCGACATGCTCAAACGCTCAGACGAGGCGGACATTTTGCTTTCTGTGCGCGACCTGCTTGGCGTTATCAAGGCGCCGCTTGCAGAGCTTAAGGATGCGCAGAAAGCGATGCTCGACCGTGACTCGGATTATCTTTCGCGTGGAGCCTTGAAGCAGCTGGAGGATCGCAACAAGCGCGAGCTTACGGCGCGCGAGCGTTCGGGTATCATGGAAGCGCTAGCGTGCGTACGATCGCTGCTGCGCGATGTTTTGCTGCTTGTCCAAGACGATGCCGCTTCGATTGTCAACGAGGACGCGCGAGACATTGCGTGTCGTTTGGCCGAGCATGCGACGTGTACGGGTATCGTGCGCGCCATCGAGGCCGTAGGCGATGCCGAGCATCGCATCGCGCGTAACATAACTCCCCAGCTGACCTGCGAGGTCATGCTCTTTGATATAAGAAAGGCGCTTCTATGCCCGTAGTTGTTCCCGTTAAATTCGCTTACGCCTCGCGCGATTTGTGGTTTGACCCTCAAGGCTTGGACATCGTCGAGGCCGATCATGCCATCTGTTCCACCGAGCGCGGGACCGAGATCGGCCTGGTGACCGCAGATCCCTTTGAGGTTCCCGAAGACGAGCTTTCCGCTCCGCTCAAGCCCGTGCTGCGCATCGCTACCGATGATGATTTGGACTATGCCGATGAGCTGGCCCAGCGCGGTGACGACGCCATGGAGGATTTCCGTCGCCTGGTTAAGCAAAACGAGCTGGACATGAAGCCCGTTGGCGTCGAGTATCTGTTTGGTGGCGAGAAGGTTGTCTTCTATTTTGCCGCCGAGGATCGCGTAGACTTCCGTCAGCTGGTCAAAGACCTCTCTTCGTGCTTTCACACGCGTATCGACATGCGCCAGATCGGCGTGCGCGATGAGACGCGCCTGGTGGGCGGCTATGCCCATTGTGGGCAGGAGCTGTGCTGCACGCGCTTTGGCGGCCAGTTCGAGCCGGTCTCCATTCGCATGGCAAAAGAGCAGGACCTTCCTCTCAACTCCGCTAAGATCTCGGGCGTTTGCGGTCGTCTGATGTGCTGCCTGCGCTACGAGTTCGAGGCCTATAAGGATTTCAAGAGCCGCGCTCCCAAGAAAAAGACGCTGATCGACACCCCGCTTGGCAAGGCCAAGATCCAGGAGTACAACACGCCGCGCGAGCAGTTGGTTTTGCGCCTGGAGAGCGGCAAGGTTTTTCGTGTGAACCTTTCCGATATGACCTGCTCCGAAGGTTGCAAGAAGCGTGCCGAGGAGCAGGGCTGCAGCTGTCGTCCCGACTGCGTGACGCGCGACATCTTGGAGCGCATCGAGTCCCCGGACATCGCGCTTGCCCTTATGGAACTCGACCGCGAGGCGGGCATCGACGTGGGCGATGGCCTTTCCCGCGCCGATCGCTTGGTGCCCGAGGCGCCTGCACGCCATCGTCGCCAGCGCTCGGGTGAACATGGGGGCGAAGAGCGTTCTCAGCGCGGCCAGCGCGGTCGCGGAGGCGATGATCGCGGCCAGGGTGCGGCCGACGAGCAAACGCCGCGCCGTCGTCGTCGCCGTTCGGGCGCCGGTGCAGGTGCAGATAGCACGCGCGACAATCGCGGTTCTGCACGCGAGGCGACCGAGGGACAGGCCCCCTCGCGCCGTCGTCGTCGCCATCTTTCGAGCGAGGAGCGCGACGACGCTTTCCGCGCCGCGGCAGCTCGCGAGGCGGCCTCTTCCGCATCGGAGAAAGACGGCGCTCCCGGCCGCTCCCGTCGCCGTCGCCACACGTCCGCTTCTCAGTCTGGACAGCCGACCGGCGAGCGTTCGCAGAGCAAGCCGCAGGTGCCTTCTGTGGCCGATCAGGTGGCTTCGGGCGAGGTCAAGGTCACGCGCCGCCGTCCTGGCGATGGCGGGGGAGCGCGTGCGGCAGAGCATGGTGCGGGCGCCTTGACTGCCGACGACCAGGCTCCGCGCCGCCGTCGCCGTCGTTCGCGCAAGCCGCGCGGAGGTGCGGACGGCGCCGACAACACTCCGTCTGCCGAGTAGATAACGCAACTTGCGCGCAGCTGCACCGTCGCGTTTGCGCGTGCGGGTATGCTTGATTCAAGCCCTCTTGCCTCTGTCGACAAGGGGGCTTTGTGCTTTCTTATCCTCCATCTACGCCTTGGGAGCGGGTGCGCGACGCGACGCTTGAGCTTCTGTCGCCCACGCGCTGCGTGGCCTGCGAGCGTCCGGGGTCTTTGGTGTGCGATGCCTGCGCCGCGCGCATCGTGATCATCGACCCCATCTTTGCCTGCCTTCGCTGCGGAGCGCCTTTTGGCAATCTTCTCTGTACAGAATGCCAATCGGAATCTTGCCAGGACAAAAAAGAGGCGAACAGCTGCCTTGCGGCATGTGTGTTTGAAGGCGTGCCCGCGCGCATCGTGCGTGCTTACAAAGATGGGGGCGAGCGTCGCCTTGCTGCATGGATTGCACATGCGCTTTTTGATGCCGTGCATCGCGCTCAGAAGGCAGTTCCCAAGCGCATGGATGCCTTTGCCCTCGACGCCGATGCCGTGGTCTTTGTTCCGGCAACGTCTGTGGCATATCGACGTCGCGGGTTTGACCATATGGAAGCGGTTGCTCGTGAGTTCTCTAACCTAATGGGGATTCCCGTACTCGATGCGCTTGCGAAATGGGACGCGTGCGACCAGCGAAAACTTGGCCGGGGAGGGCGTCTGGCAAACGCGGCGGATGCGTATGACGTGGTGGAACCCGTTGCTGGCATGCGTCTTCTTTTGATCGACGACGTTATCACCACGGGGGCGACAATGGGCTCATGCGCGGAGGTTTTGAAGCGGGCGGGGGCGGTTAAAATCGATTGTCTGGCGTTCGCGCGCGTGTGGTGATGGGGCATAAAAACGTGTACATCGCTGCATTGTGGCCGCGTTTACGTGCGAAAACGCTTTACTCCTGATATAATTCGCTTCGTTCTCCCCAGGCTGTGGTTGCGGGGGCGCTCAGGCGCTTCTCAGTCCATGACAGACGCGGTCAAAGGGATCCACGTAAGCGTCCGCGTGCGCGCGGCGCGATCATGGCGCGTCCTAGAAGTAAGCCGCACCGTCCGTTTTTCCTTTTGCGAGGCAATGGTTGCCTCCCGGACGAGCGGGTTAGTAGTGAGGGCCGCTGAGGCGGCGTGAGCAAACGCTCCAGTGCGCAGGTGTGGGGTCAAAAACCAGGTCAGCTGGGGGGACGCAACGTATTTTTCCCGCGCATGGGCGCGGACCGTAAGAGGACGCCCTTCTTTGGGGGAATGGAGAAGACGATGCTGCGCGTAAGGAAGACGACCCTTGCGGCCACGATGACGCTTGCTTTGATGGCTGCCCTTGGCTTGGGCGGCTGCTCGCTGTTCACGCCGTCGTTGAGCGAGGATACTCAAAGCGTGGTCGCCAAAACCGATATCAAGTCATCGGCGCTGGTGACGGAAGGCAAGCTTACTGTCGCCCTCGATACCTCCAATGCCCCGCAGGCCATGACAAACCAGGATGGCAGCATCGCCGGCTATCAGGCCGACCTCGGCCGTTCGATTGCCGAGCACTTTGGTCTCGATGTCGTTTTTGTCGACGCCACGAGTGCAGAAGACGTCCTTACGTCGGGCAAGGCCGACATCTATCTGGGCGCCACCTCCAGCGACGCCTCGTCCAAAGTCGAGGTCATGGGCGATGTCCTCGAGGATGCGTGCGCGATCTTTGGCAAATCCGACTCCGGTCAGCTCAGCGTGAGCGCCTCCGATCTTTCTTCTACAACTATCGGCGTGCAGATGTCTTCTGCCTCGCAGGATGCGCTTTCGCGCGCAGGCATCAACGCCCAGCAGAAGACCTACAACAACGTCAACGAGTGCTTTGCGGCGCTTGAGTCCGACGAGGTTCAGTACGTGGCGTGCGATATGACTGCCGGTTCGTACCTTTCGCGCGCCTACAGCGACATTTCCTTTGGGGGAACTATTGGGTCGGTGTCGAAGTTTAGCGTTGCCGCCCTTGCCAAGAACAGCGAGCTGACGGAAAAGCTGGGCCGTGTCCTCGACACCATCTGCTCAGACGGCACGCTCGATGCTATTCATACGCTGTGGTATGGCTCGACTCCTCTGTCCCTTGCCAATACGCTTGTCTCCGGCGTGGTGATTGACGAGTCGGACGCGGGTAATAATTCTGATGAAACGCAGGACGATACGACGAGCGATTCTGCTGATTCTCAGTCTACTGCAGCCGAGGAACAGCCCTTGACGGTTGACATCAACGACGTCAATCGATAAAACGACCAGGTCAGATATATCATCGCGATCTTTTTGCGCCCGTAGCCCACTTTGGGGCTGCGGGCGCAAATCTTCGGCGGCTGGTGTAATCCATTACGTAAACGGGGGTTTACATTTTTCGGTTACCCGCGTGGCAAGTTGGGTATGAACAGAGTACTTTAAGGTCCCCTATAGATTGGAGTCGCGTATGGATATCAAGGTTTCTGGGCGCAAGACGACCGTGACCGATGCTTTGCGTGCGCGCGTTGACGAAAAGATCGGTGAGGCTTGTTCGGTTTTCGACATCAGCCCCATGACGGTTGATGTCGTTTTGCGCTACGAGAAGAACCCCGCTAATCCCAATCCGGCAATCGTCGAGGTTACCATTCGCGCCCGCGGTTCGGTGATTCGCGTGGCCGAGCACGGTTCCGATATGTATGCCGCTATCGATAGCGCAGCCGATAAGGCTACCCGCCAGCTTCGTAAGTTCAAGACCAAGGTAGTGGACAACCGTCAGCAGGGTGCCTCTGCGGCAGATGTCGCTCCCATCGAGCCCGTCGAGGACCTTGCAGATCTGCTTATCCCTGCAGACGAAGACGATCAGCTGGTGCGCGAGAAGGTTATCGACGTCACGCCGATGACCGAGGAGCAGGCACTCGTCCAGACCGACCTTCTGGGTCATGATTTCTATGTCTTTGAAAATGCCGCAACGGGCCTTATAAATGTGGTCTATCACCGTAAGAATGGTGGATACGGCATCATCAAGCCGAGGATCGAGACCCTCGACGAGTAAACTATGCATGGTAATGCATGAACAAGGATGGCGGCCATCCCATGCGGGGTGGCCGCCTTTTTCTATGAAGGAGCTTTGCCAATGAGCAAACCCACCGTCGGAGGCCATTCCAGCCGCTGCCGTATCGTGATCGACACCTGCGCCGATCTTTCGCCCGAGATTGCGGCCACGCTCGATGTGGATATCCTGGGATTTCCCTATATCTTGGATGGCGTGGAATACACCGACGATATCTGGTCGTCCATTACGCCGCATGAGTTCTACGAGAAGCTTCGTCAGGGTGCCCATGCCTCAACCTCTGCTGTATCGCTGGGGCGCTTCGTCGAATTTTTCACCAGCTGCGCCGAAGAGGGCACGCCTACGGTATACCTGAGCTTCACCGCCGGTCTCTCGTCCAGCTACAACTCGGCCTGCCAAGCGGCCGATATGGTGCGTGAGCAGTATCCCGATTTCGAGATCTACGTGGTGGATAATTGCTCACCTTGCGGAGCTGCCGGCCTTTTGGCGCTCGAGGCGGTTCGCCAGCGCGCTGCCGGCCTCAACGCTCGCGAGCTTGCAGCTTGGGCAAACGAGGCAAAGCACTATATCCACGGCTTCTTTACGATCGACAGCCTGGATGCGCTCGCAGCGGGCGGACGCATTCCTCCTGCGGCGGCGCAGCTCTCCAGCAAGCTCGATATCAAGCCCGAAATGTCTTACGACTTGTCCGGTTCGCTTACGCTTGTGGGCGTGAATCGCGGTCGCAAGAAGGGGCTCAAATCGCTCGTCAAATCCTTCAAGGAAAACTACGTGCTCGACCCGGCACTGCCGGTAGGCATTCTCACCTCCGATTGCGAGAAAGATGGCGACTGGCTCGAGTCTGCCATCCGTAAAGAGGACGGATGCGCCGAGTTGACGGTCTTGCGCGCTTCGGTGGGCCCCACCATTGGCTCGCATGTGGGTCCGGGCATGGTCGCTATCGTCTTTTGGGGTAAGAACCGTACGGAGAAGATCTCGCTTACCGATCGCATCGCCAATCGCGTGCGCGGCGCCGAGGCCACCAAGGCCTAAAGCCTCTCTTCCCATCGATTATCATTTTGCATGCACACGTTTGACGTTTAAGGAGTACCTGCATGTCTGACAAGAAGCTGTCTGTCGCATTCATCGGAACGGGCATCATGGGCGCACCCATCGCCGGCCACATCTTGGATGCTGGCTATCCCGTCACCGTCTACAACCGCACCAAGGCCAAGACCGATGACCTTGTGTCTCGCGGTGCCGTGTGGGCAGATAGCCCCGCCGCCGCTGCCAAGGACGCCGATGTCGTCTTCACCATGGTGGGCTATCCGGCAGACGTTGAGGAGATCTATCTTTCCGGCGACGGCCTGCTGGCTGCCGCCAAGCCCGGCGCTTACCTTATCGACCTCACCACGAGCGCTCCCGAGCTTGCTCGTGATATCGCTGAGGCCGCCGAGACCTACGGCAAGCATGCCTTCGACTGCCCGGTGACCGGCGGCGATACCGGTGCCATCGCCGGCACCCTCACGCTGATCGTCGGCGCAACGGATGAGGGCATCGAGCCCGTCCGCGACATTCTCGAGACGTTCTCCTCCAAGATTTACTGCTTTGGCGGCCCGGGCAAGGGCCAGGCTGCAAAGCTCGCCAACCAGGTGGCGCTTTCCTCTTGCATGGTGGGCATGGCAGACGCCCTTTCCTTCGCCCAGCAGATGGACCTCGATCTTGCCGAGACGCGCGAGATGATCCTAGGCGGCACGGGCCGCTCCGGTGCCATGGAGCAGCTTGCACCCAAGTCGCTCGATGGCGATTGGAAGCCCGGCTTCATGGTGACGCATTTCCTCAAGGACCTGCGCTTGGCGCTTGCCGCCGCCGAGGAGAAGGAGCTTGCCCTCCCCGGTGCCGATACCGCATTCACCCTGTACGACATGCTCGACGCCATCGGCGGCAGCAAGCTGGGTACCCAGGCCATCACGTTGCTGTACCAGGAAGAGGCCGACGCCGTGGCGGCTGGTCTCGATTGGTCGCTCTACAATCCTCCCGTCCACGACGAGGGTGAGCACGAGTGCGGCTGTGGCCATCACCATGAGGATGGCCATGAGTGCTGCGGTGGCCACGGCGACCATCACGGTCATCACGAGGGCGGTTGCTGCTGCGGTGGCCACGGCCACGACGCAGAGTAGGGCGTAATGGATATCGCTTTTATCGTCTGTTCGCTGCTGCTCTTTGCATTTAGCGTGTACATCGGGTTTCTTATTGGAAACACGGTGGGCGTGCGCGCCGTCACGCGTGCGGACTATTGGAAGATGAACGGCGCTGCCATTGTCATTGCCGTGCTGCTTTCGTTCATCTTGGCTGCCGTCCCGCTGTTCTACTCTGTGGATGTCGGCCTGCTTGCCGGCGCTATCGTGGGCCTGAAGATGGCCTTTGGCGAGTCGGTGGGTCCGTGGGCCGTGCACGACAAGGCATTTAACGTGAACCGCTCGCATCGCGAAACTGCCGAGAAGGGATGCGGGGAGGAGCGCCGTAGGCGCCGTGCCTCCCGTGAGGACGCACCTGATCTTATCTCGGTGGAAAAGAAGTCTCGCACGTCCGGTTCGCGCAAATAGGAACGAAAGGTAGATTGGTCATGGCAGAAGAAATGAAACAGGAGCTTTCCGCCGAGGAAGCCGAGCAGCTCGCGCTTGTGGAGAACGATCGCGACGCGCTGAGCGCCTTGGTCGACGACCTCTCCGGTCACAGCCGTCGCAAGCGCCAGATGGCCGCTCATGTGATGCTACTCGTGGCACAGCGTGAGCCCGAGCTGCTTTCCGAGTTCATTCCCGACCTGATCGATGCGCTCTATCGTCCGGAGGCCCAGACGCGCTGGGAGATTCTCGATGCTCTGACGTTGCTTGTTCCCGAGCATGCTAAAGAGATCGGTGCCGCCTTTGACGGCGCTGAGGCCGCTCTGTTCGATGACCTTTCTTCGATTTTGCACTTCTCGGCCTTCCGCCTGCTTGTCACCTGGGGTGCCACCGAGCGCGGCCGGTCCAAGAAGGTTTGGCCCATTCTCGACGAGGCGATTCAGTGCTATCACGGCGATTTGGAATATCGCGATATGCTCGGTTGTCTTCATGAGTTCGCCGAGGGCAAGATCGAGGGCGGCGTCGCTGCCGAGCTTGCCGGCCGTTTGCAGTTCGATGCCGAGAACGGCAAGGGCAGCTATCTCAAGGCGCGTTCTTCTGAGATTTACAACATGCTTGTCAAGCGCTTCAAACTTGAGAAGCCTCAAAAGCGCGCTCGCATGGTGGCGAAAACCGACGAACCCGAAGACGACGAGGAGTAGCAGATGGCCCACGACGTAGTACTTATTCCCGGAGACGGCATTGGGCCCGAGATTACTTCGGCCATGCGCCGCGTGGTGGACGCTTCTGGCGTCGATATCGCGTGGAACGTGGTGGATGCCGGTGCTGGCGTGATGGACGAATTTGGCACGCCGCTGCCCGAGCATGTGCTCGATGCCATTCGCTCCACCAAGGTTGCCATCAAAGGTCCCATTACCACGCCGGTGGGAACGGGTTTTCGCAGTGTCAACGTGGCCCTGCGTCGTGAGTTTGACCTGTATTCCTGCGTGCGCCCCTGCCTGTCCATGCCGGGCGACGGCAGCCGTTATACCGATATCGACCTGGTGATCGTGCGCGAGAACACCGAGGATTTGTATGCGGGCATCGAGTTTGACGAGGGAGCGCCCGAGGTAGCCGAGCTTTCGCAGCTTATCGAGGCATCGGGGCAAAAGACCTTCAAGCCCGATTCCGCCATCTCGGTAAAGCCCATCTCCGTTTCCGGTTCGCGTCGTATCGTGGAGTACGCCTTTGAGTATGCCCGTCGTTGCGGTCGACATAAGGTGACAGCAGTGCACAAGGCTAACATCATGAAGGCAAGCGACGGCTTGTTCTTGCGCGTTGCCCGCGAGGTGGCCGAGCGCTATCCGGATATCGAGTTTAACGACAAGATCGTCGACGCCACCTGCATGGGCCTGGTGCAAGATCCGTACGCCTTCGACGTGCTGGTCCTGCCCAATCTGTACGGTGACATCGTGAGCGACCTTGCGGCGGGCCTCGTGGGCGGCCTTGGCATGGCGCCGGGCGCCAATATCGGCCGCGACATCGCTATCTTCGAGGCGACGCACGGCAGCGCTCCCGACATTGCGGGCAAGGATATCGCCAATCCCACGGCCGAGATTCTTTCCGCCTGCATGATGCTCGATCACTTGGGCGAGGGCGTGGCCGCCACGCGTATTCGCGAGGCGGTCAAGAAGACGCTTGCCGCCGGCGAATCGGTGACGGGCGACGTTCGCCGCGCGCAGACCGGCTCCACCGAAGGATGCGTGGGCACCCAGGCGTTTGCCGACGCGGTAATCGCCAATCTGTAGAGATGCTATTATGTGAGCCGCGATATGGCAGTACCGCGGCTCGCTGCTGTGTAGCGCAGTTACTATGCGCATGGATAAGGAGAATGCACACGATATGGGTTTGATTCAGAAGAAAAACGACCGTGAAGAGATCGACGGCATCGAGATCATCGGCCGTGGCGATACCCCGGGCGATATCGATGAGAACGAGGTGGAGCTCGTGGAGGGTACCTCCGCTGAGCACGTGGCTGCCGGTACTACCGCTGAGAAAGAGGCCGAGCGTGCCGAGCGCGAGATGGCTGAGGACGCGGCAGACGAGAACCTCATGCCCGAGGAAGATGAGGAAGACGACGATGAGGACGACGAGGCTGCAGGTCGTGG
This sequence comes from Collinsella acetigenes, assembly GCF_012844445.1. Taxonomy (NCBI): domain Bacteria; kingdom Bacillati; phylum Actinomycetota; class Coriobacteriia; order Coriobacteriales; family Coriobacteriaceae; genus Collinsella; species Collinsella acetigenes. The sequence goes on along the minus strand of NZ_JABBCP010000007.1, from coordinate 159,588 downwards.
CAAGCGTCAGAAGATTGCCATTGCCATCGCCGTTGTGGCCGTGATCATCGCTGCTGTTTTGGGCTATTTTATCGGTTCGGGCGGTTTTGCCCACAAGGGCGCCGACTCCGCCTCCCTCACGTCCGATCAGCTCGATACCGTTGTGGCTTCGTATTCCTATAACGGCAAGAGCATCGATGTCACCGCGCGCGAGGCTATTGAGAGCCAGTACAGTCTGGACAGCGTCAAGCAAAGCGACGGCACCTATCCCACGCCTTCCGCCGATATCGTGCTCTCCTATGCACGTAACCACATTCTGCTTAACGAGGCCGAGGCTCGCGGTATCTCCGTTACCGATAAGGAGATGAAGGAGTATGCCGAGGGCGCTTTGGGCATGAGCGATTACAGCCAGATGTCTCAGCAGTACGGCGTGACCAAGGATCAGGCAAAGACCATCGTCAAGCAGCAGGCTACCATGCAGAAGCTCTACGATAAGATCGTGGGCACCTCTTCTGCCACCATGCCCGAGGCCCCCGCGCAGCCGGAGGACGGCAACGAGGACACCGCATCTAAGGATTACGCCGACTACATCATCAAGCTTGCGGGCGATGAGTGGGATGCCAAGAAGGGCACCTGGGCTTCCACCGACGGTGTGTACGCGCAGGCGCTTGCCGGCCAGGAGTTCACGGCTGATTCCGCTACGTATGGCCAGGCGCTGACCGCCTACTACACGGCCTATCAGCAGTATGCGCAGGCCAACTCTGAGTCTGGCGGCAAGTGGACCGAGTTCGTCAATGGCCTGTATGCCAAGGCGAATATTACCCTGTACGGTCTGTATCAGTAAAGGCACGAGGAAGACGCGATGTCGCTTCGTGTTCTCATAAGTGAATGCCTGCTTGGCGCTCCCGTTCGCTACGACGGGGGCGCCAAGCCCTCTTTAGCGGTCAAACGCTTAGCGGACTGCTTGCGCAGACGCGGGGGAGAAGGGGCGGTGGTCCCCGTTTGTCCCGAGGTCTTGGGCGGCCCTGCCTGTCCGCGACCGCCGGCGGAACGGCGCGGGTCGCGGGTCGTTACGGCCGAGGGCGTTGACGTGACCCGTGCGTACGCGGATGGTGCTCGCCGTTCGCTCGATATCGCACGCGCATGCGGCGCGAGTCTTGCTATCCTAAAATCCAAGAGCCCATCGTGCGGCTTTGACCGCATATACGACGGCACGTTTTCGGGGCAGCTTCGCGCCGGTTCTGGTGTGACGGCCGCCTTGTTTGAGCAGGAAGGACACATCGTGGTAGCAGACGAGAAGCTTGTTGAGTATTGCGAGCCAAGCATGGAGCATCCCATCGCGTTGGTGCTTGGCAGCGGCCTGGCCCCGCTTGCCGATGAGGTGCGCGTGGTACGCCGCATCAAGTACGAGGATATCGATGGCTTTCCCACCGAGGCGATTCCTGTAGAAGGGCATCGCTACGAGGTGATTATCGGCACGCTTGAGGGCGTTCCCGTGGTGGTGTATCCGGGCCGTGTGCACCTGTATCAGGGATACAGCCCATTGCAGGTGACCTCGCTTGTCCGTCATGCTCATCGCTTGGGTTGTCGCGACATCATCCTCACCTGCGCTTCGGGCGCTGTTTCTGCTGTGGCTTCGGGCGCTGTTTCTGCTGTGGCTTCGGGCATGGTGGGCCTCATTACCGATCACATTAACCTTACTGGTCAAAACCCGCTGGCGACTCCTCAAGGTGTCGCTGCCGCCGAGGCGGATACGCCGTTTATCCCTATGGCGGGTGCTTACTCTGGCTACCTTGCCGAATTTGCCCGTGCGGCGGCTCGTGATGCGGGCCTGCATCTTGCAGAGGGTGTATATGCCGGTCTGTTGGGTCCCACGTATGAGACTGCCGCCGAGGTGCGCATGCTCAATACGCTGGGCGCCGACTACGTGGGCTGCTCGACGGTGTGCGAGGCTATCATGGCAAAGGCTTTGGACATGGAGGTCTTGGGTGTCACGCTCGTGACCAACAAGGCGGGCATGATCGACAATAGCCACGAGGATGCTCTTAAGGCTGCCGAGAAGGCCGCCGCTGCAACTCAAAGTGTGCTTAAAGGAACGATTTCCTACTTGGGTGGCCATTAGCGACCCGCGACTGCGACCGGCCGATTACTGTATGTGTCAGAAAAACGACAGGTTTAATTTGACACATTTAATGAAGGGTCTTGCGCGTTTGCGCACTTACCCGTATGATTATCAACCGTTGACGCGCATGCGCCCGTCAACCGCATGATATGCCAACGTGGCTCAGCTGGTAGAGCAACGCACTCGTAATGCGTAGGTCAGCGGTTCGAATCCGCTCGTTGGCTCCATCGAAACGAGGAGGGTCCCGGCAACGGGGCCCTTTTTGCATTTGGGGGAGACGGGGATTCGAACCGATAAGGTCGCAAGGCGTGAAGCGGGCAGGCCGGTGGCCTGCCCGTAGCCGAGCGCGCGAGCGGGCGGCGGCAGCCGGCCGCGTGGCAGCGGATGCCGGAGGCATACGCGAATCCGCTCGTTGGCTCCATCGAAACGAGGAGGGTCCCGGCAACGGGGCCCTTTTTGCATTTGGGGGAGAGAGCAATGCATGCTGCGTCCCCCTGTAGAACGGGTCGACTGAGGGCGAAACGAGATAGCTGACGGCAATGTGCCTTTTATGAACCTACGGATTCCAAGGGTTTTTGATCTTCGTGCGGAAGAAAAAGCTCTCAAAGATTTCTAATGCTACGTTCATCTTCATAAAAACAATGGTTACTACCACTCACGGGTCGATTTCTTACCGTTCAGCAATCAGATTGAAATTTGAAGGCTTTGTGGACGAGGTTTGAACCTCTTGTGATATGGTTGTAACCAGCTCCCGGCACGGCTGGGTTTAAAAACGCGCCAAGAACTCATATGGCCCGCGGAGGGGTCGACTTTCAAAGGCGCAGGTGTGGATCACGAAACCACAACGAAGAAAGGTAGGGGGAAATTAATATGATGAAGTACCTCCAGAAGCTCGGCAAAGCGCTGATGCTTCCCGTCGCGGCGTTGCCCGTCGCCGGCATCCTTATGGGTGTTGGCTACATGCTCGCCCCCGCAGTCATGGGCGTCCCCGGTGCTGAGGCATCCGGTGCAGCCTACACCGCAGGTTTCCTGCTCATCAAGGCTGGCGGCGCACTTATCGATAACATGGCATGGCTGTTTGCCATCGGCGCTGCCGTTGGTCTGGCTGACGATCATGACGGCACCGCTGGCCTCGCTGGCCTCGTCGCCTTCCTGATGATCCAGCAGCTGCTCAACCCTGCAGTCGTCGGCGCGGTCCGCGGTATGGACGCTGACGCTCAGGCCGCTTGGCTCACCACTGCCGAAGGCATCGCGTTCTCCAAGATCGCCGGTAACTGCTTCATCGGCATCCTGTCTGCCATCATCGGCGGTTCCATGTACAACAAGTTCAAGGGTACCCGCCTTCCCGACTGGCTGGCTTTCTTCTCCGGCAAGCGCTGCGTTGCCATCATGACCGCCGTCGTGTCCATCGTCGTCTCCGTTATCCTGCTTTTCGTGTGGCCCATCATCTTTGACGGCCTCGTTGCTCTCGGCAACGGCATTGCCGCTATGGGCGGCGTCGGCGCTGGCATCTATGCCTTCCTCAACCGCCTGCTCATCCCCACCGGTCTGCATCACGCCCTCAACAACGTCTTCTGGTTCGACACCATCGGCCTCGGCGACCTGTCCCACTTCTGGGCTGGCGACGTCATGGGCCAGAACGGTGCCAACTGGAGCGTCGGCATGTACATGTCCGGCTTCTTCCCCTGCATGATGTTCGGTATCCCGGGTGCTGCCCTCGCTATCGTTCAGACCGCTAAGAACAAGAAGGCTGCTATCGGCCTGGTTCTCTCCGCTGCTATCTGCGCTTTCGTCTGCGGCGTTACCGAGCCCTTCGAGTTCGGCTTCATGTTCCTGTGCTTCCCGCTGTACGTCGTGTACGCTGCCCTCTACGGCATCTTCACGATCATCGTGTACTACGTGAACTTCCGTGCAGGCTTCTGCTTCTCCGCTGGTGCTACTGACCTTGTGTTCTCCGCTTCCCTCCCGGCAGCTCAGAACACCTGGCTCATCATCCCGCTGGGCATCGCAGCCTTCATCGTGTTCTACCTCGTGTTCCGCTTTGCCATCACCAAGTTCGACCTCAAGACTCCTGGTCGTGAGGACGAGGACACCGACGAGGCTTCTGCTGTTGCCGCTTCCAGCGACGACAAGTACGTTGCCATCGCCAAGGGTGTTCTGGCTGCTGTGGGCGGCAAGGACAACGTCAAGAACGTTGACTTCTGCGCCACTCGTCTGCGCTTCGAGGTCGCTGACTCCGCCAAGGTCGACGAGGCCGCCTGCAAGAAGGCCGGCGCCGTGGGCGTTATGATTCCTTCCAAGGAGTCCGCTCAGGTCATCATCGGCACCCAGGTTCAGGCTGTGTGCGACGAGCTCCAGAAGCTCATTTAACATCTGAACTGAGTCACCGGCTTACTGCTTGACTTGGACCGTCCCTCTCCGCGGGGACGGTCCTTTTTTATGGCTCGGCGAGCTCGCTCGTTAAAGCGAGAATTCTTGAATGTTTTCCCGGCAGGTGCGCCCCGATGCATCTGGGAAGGCGCTTTATATCACAAAAGGCCCCCGCTGCAAGTAGCTGCAGCGGGGGCCTCGATTTCTATATGAGCTATAAGAGAAGGCTACTTGGTGACGGTGATCACCGAATCGCCTGCCTTGACAGGAGCGTCTGCCACAGGGACAACTTCCTGGCAGTCGGGGGTGTTGGAGATAATGACGAAGACGGTGTCGTCATGACCGGCCTCGGCGACTTTCTCGCGCGAGAAGCTGAGCAGCTCGGTACCAGCGGTGACCTTGGTGTCCTGCGGCACCTTGTTCTCAAAGCCCTCGCCCTTCATGTCCACGGTATCGATGCCCACATGGATCAGCACCTCGATGCCGTTATCGGTAACGATGCCGATAGCGTGCGGCATGGCGACGGTGACCGTGCCGTCGACGGGGGCGATAATGGTTGCCTCAGAGGGGTTAATCGCAACGCCCTTTCCCATCATCTCGCTCGAAAAAACCGGCTCGGTGGTTTCGGAAAGCTGCAGCAGCTCGCCGCTTACCGGGGCGGTGATAACCGTCTTGTTCGAGACCGGCTCTGCGGCCTGCTTGAAGCGATCGAACAAACCCATGTTTTGTCTCCAATTCACTAGAAAACACAAGGTAAAAGCCTATAAAGTATAGCAGAGCAGGGCCTCTGATTTGCTAGTTTAGACTGCCCATATGCCGAACGGTAGCTCTGTGTTTTGGGACGGTATACGGGCTTGTGGAATCGGCTTTTCAAGCGATTGTCAAAATACGGTGGCAGTTTCAACATTTCCTATGGTCAGGCACTATTTTTTCGATATACGGGAAGCAAAAGCCTTACACGCTGGTATAATCCAATTTACGTTTCCAACTGGTTACATCCAGAGACCAGTTAAACCAGAGAATAAGGGGCAGAAAATGATCGGTTTACTTTTGACTGGTCACGACCAGTTTGCCGGTGGGCTATTAAGCGCTATCAATATGGTCGCAGGCTCCCAGCCCCGTATCAAAGCCCTTTCTTTTGAAGATCATCGTGCGGCGACGTATCCTGCCAAATTGCATGCGGCCATCGGTTCTTTGAGAGCAGAGTCGAACGGGGTTATTGTTCTCACCGACTTTATGGGCGGCACCCCTTGGAATCAGGCAATGATTGCAGCACAGGATTATTCCGATGTCGCCGTTATCGCAGGGGCAAACGTTCCGATGCTTCTTGATACGCTCGATTATCTCGAGTCCGACTATACCCTCGACGATATGGTCGAGGAGCTTATCGCTGCTGGCAAAGATGGTGTGAAGTATCGGCATCTGCCTCGGCTGCGAGCGGTCGAGTACGAAGACCCTAGCGAGAAGGGGGAAGGCATTTAGCCATCGCTAGGGTCCTCGTGCTTGTGACCGATCATGTCGGTTGGTGTATTGATGGTTTCGCGTGGAGCTCCGCACGACGGTAGTTTGAAGGGAATGTACAGCGTGGCAGAGCCGAACATACTTCTGACGCGTATCGACAACAGACTCATTCATGGGCAAGTCGTTACTCAATGGAATGCTGTGGTCGGAGCGAATCTGATCTTGGTTGCTAACGACGGTGTCGCCAAAAGCGACGTTCGTCAGCGCCTTATGGATATGGCCGCTCCCGCAGGTGTCGCCATGCGTTATTTTTCGCTGCAAAAAACTATCGATGTGATTCATCGAGCATCTTCCGATCAGCTGATTTTTCTCGTGGTTGATAACCCAACAGATGTTTTGGCTCTTGTCCGCGCGGGCGTGCCTATCAAGAAGGTCAACGTGGGCAATATGCATATGGCAGAGGGGCGGCGCCAGGTTACTGCGAGCGTCGCGGTGGACGACGCGGACGTCGCCGCGTTCAAGGAGCTGCGGGACTTGGGTGTTGAGCTGGAAGTTCAGCGCGTTCCGAGCGAGCCGATAGAAGATTCCGGCGTTTTGTTCGAATAGATTTTGACGCCGGTTTGTGCGGAGACAGACTGATTGGCGCATGGATTTTGAGGATATTTGGAAGTGAGGTCTGACGTGGCTTTAACGAGTAGGAAGCAGCCTCTGTACGACCAACTGGTCGATATTTTGAGTGAGAAAATCGAGCATGAGTGCGTTGCTGGTGACATGCTTCCTTCCGAGCGTGATCTTTCGGAGCGCTATGGCTTATCTCGCACGACGGTACGTCTTGCCCTTCAGGAGCTGGAGAGCCTTGGTTTGGTGATTCGCCAGCACGGGCGCGGTACGTTTGTTGCCGATCGCTCGGTTCATACTACCAATCTCATGCAGACGTATAGCTTTACGCAGCAGATGCGCGAGATGGGGCGTGACCCCAAGACCATCATCCTGGAGTTTTCCGAGATCGAAGCCGATAAGAATCTTGCCGAGCATATGGGTCTGCGCTTAGGCGAGAAGGTCATTAAAATCGACCGTCTTCGCTGCGCGGACGAGATGCCGCTTATGATCGAGCGAACGAATCTGCCCATGCGCAAATTCATGATGTTCAAACGTCCGATGCTCGAGGGGAAGTCGCTCTACGAGGTTATCGAGGGTGTCTTTCACGAAAAAGTGCGTGTTGCCGAGGAGGAGTTCTACGCAAGTATCGCTCGTCCGGCGGACGCCCGTCTTCTGGGTATCGGCGAGGGGGCACCGGTGCTGGATCTCGAGCGCGTTACGTACAACATGCATAACGAGATTATCGAGTACACGCTTTCCGTTGCCCGTGCCGACCAGTTCAAGTACAAGGTGTTCCACTATCGCAACGACGCACAATAGGCTCGATGACGGCGACGAACCGTTAGGATAATCGATACGACAGGGAGTAATAAAAATGGCAATATATGCGCTTTCAAACGCTCGCTTCGTTCTGCCTGGAAGGGTTATGAACACGGGGTATCTACCGGTTGTCGATGGTAACTTTGGAGCTTGGCAAACAGAGATGCCTGATTGTGAGATTGTCGATTGCGGTGGCCGTTGGGTTGCACCGGGATTTGTGGACACGCACATCCATGGATTCTTTAACCATGCAACGACCGATTGCGACGCCGAGGGGATTAATATTTCTAGTGCAGAGCTCGTGCGCCGCGGCACTACCTCTTGGGTTCCCACTACGTTCACCGAGGCTCCCGAAAGCATTCGCGCGGCTTGTGCCGCCATTGCCGAGGCGGACGAGTCCCGTGGCGATGAGTTTATGGGCGCTCGCATTCAGGGCATTTACCTGGAGGGGCCGTTCTTTACGCAAAAGCACGTGGGTGCGCAGAATCCTGCCTTTTTGATTGACCCTTCGTATGATTTGTTTGCCAATTGGCAGGATGCCGCGGGCGGTCGCATCGTAAAGAGCGCGCTTGCTCCCGAGCACGAGGGATCGCTCGAGTATATTGCCGCGCTTGCCGCCGAGAATATTGTGACGAGCATCGGCCATTCTGATGCCACCTTCGACGAGGCTCTTGCCGCCGTGAACGCGGGCTCCACATGCTTTACCCACACCTATAACGGTATGCGCGGTTTGCATCACCGCGACCCGGGTATCGTGGGTTGTGCGATGGTCACGCCCGACACGTATGCCGAGATTATCGCCGACGGACATCATGTGATGCCTGCGGCGGTCGAGGCGCTGGTTCGCGCCAAGGGCTGGGACCATGTTGCCCTGATCACCGACGCGTTGGGTTGCGCGGGCATGCCTGATGGCGAGTACGTGAGCGGTGGCCTGCCCGTGGTTATGCGTGACGGTGCTTGCTATCTGCGCGATGCGGGCAACCTGGCTGGTTCCGTCGCCGTGATGTGCGACGTGGTCAAAAATGTCTTTGATTGGAGCATTGTTTCGGCTGAGCAGGCGATTCGCATGGGCACCGAAGTTCCGGCTCGCTCTGCGCACATCGACGATCGCTGTGGTTTTATCGCCCCGGGCCGTCGTGCTGATTTTGTCGTGCTCAATGATGATCTTACGCTCGACGCCACGTACTTGGATGGCGTTCTCGTTCCGGCAGGGGAGTAGCAATTTCCTGGCGCGCACTGGAACATTTAAATGCATGGGGCCGCTCGGATTACATTCGAGCGGCCCCTTTGCTATAGGCATCGAAGCGCTACGAGGCGACAAGTAGACGTGGCGCCTGCTCGCCTCTCTCGGCATATTCGGCAATCTCTTGAGCAAGGATGCCTTGGGGGTCATGGTCCATGACTATGACGTCAATTTTGTTCAATGGTGCAAAGAGCATAAGGCCGCCCGCGTCGGCCTTTGTTGCGTCGATGAGAGCGATCGAGGCCGATGCCGCCTCGATAAAAGCACTTTTAATCTGCGCCATCTGTTCGAAGTTGGTCATGAGCCCGCGGTTGGGAACAAATGAGGTGGGGCACAGGAACGCTTTGTCGGCGTGAAGGACTTCGAGCGCGCGCAGGGCAAGTGGTCCATAGAGATAACGATGACCTTTTCGCAGGGTTCCGCCCAACAAGATCACATCGGTTTGGGGAAGGCTGTCGTCGATATAGTTGGCGATGGTGACATCGGCGGTGATAACCGTGATGTCGCGACGCGTGGTAAGGGCACGCACGAACTCGAGGGCAGTGGTACCGGAGTCGACAATGATCGAGTCGCCGTCTTCGACGAGCCCGATGGCTGCTTGCGCGATAGCTTGTTTGGCGGCGACGTTGAGATTGATACGCTTGTCTTGGATGGAGACGGTCAGCGCTTTTTGCAGCGAAACGGCACCGCCGTGCGTGCGCCGCAGCTTTCCCGCCGCTTCGAGGGAGTCAAGGTCGGCTCGGGCAGTGACGGCGGAAACGCCAAAGGCCCGTGCGAGCTCTGCGACTTGTACGGATGCCGAGTGCTCGAGCATGCCGAGGATGGCTGCGCGCCGCTCCTCGGCAAAGGTATGGGCGGTGTTGCTCATAGTGGTCTCCGGCTGTTCAGGCGAAATGTGCAGATTCTATTTTGCTTTATTTTCGTATTACGCAAGAAAAAGCATATCGTTTGCTTATCTTTTGTGCAAATGCAAAGGGTGGCTATGGAGGTGGGGTTCTAAAAGCAGGCGGTACCCAAGGGGAGGGAATGGTTGGCGGTTGCGTTTGCTTATGAATGACTCGGGTTCTGCTTGATGATGACTTCGCAGGTAGAGAGTGGATTTTATACAATGGCATCAACGTTTGGCTCGCGCGGGGATGCGCGGTGCCGCGATGCCGGGAACTGCCCCGTGCAGAAGGGAGCGAACATGCTCGTTACCACCAAGGAGATGCTGCTCGACGCAAGGAAGAACCACTACGGCGTGGGTGCCTTTAACGTCGAGAACCTCGAGTTCGTCATGGCTGTGCTCAAGGCTGCCGAGGAGACCAAGTCTCCCGTCATCATGCAGACCACTCCGGGCACCATCAAGACTGCCGGTCTCGATTACTTCTACGGCATGGTCAAGGCCGCTGCCGAGCGCACCGAGGTCCCCGTTGCGCTGCACCTGGATCACGGTGACGGTTACAACCGCTGCATGCAGGCTCTTCGCTGCGGCTACACCTCCGTCATGATCGACGGCAGCCATGAGCTGTTTGAGGACAACATCGCTCTCACCAAGCTGGTTGCCGATGCTGGTGCCGCCATGGGTGTCCCCGTGGAGGCCGAGCTTGGCAAGGTTGGCGGCAAGGAGGACGACGGTCCGGCAGTCGAGGGCGAAAATCCCTACACCGATCCCGACGAGGCCGTTGAGTTCGTGGAGCGCACCGGCTGCACGAGCCTCGCCATCGGCGTGGGTACCGCGCACGGCGTGTATGTGGGCACCCCGCACATTCAGCAGGACGTGGTCAAGGCCATCGCTTCCAAGCTCGATATCCCGCTGGTCCTGCATGGCACCTCTGGCGTGCCCGACGCGCAGGTCGCCGAGGCCATCAAGAACGGCATCTGCAAGGTCAACTACGCCACCGAGCTGCGTCAGGCTTTCACCAAGGGCTTCATGCGCTATATGGCCGAGAATCCCGAGTGCTTCGATCCCAAGAAGCCGGGTCGCGAGGGCATGGCCGAGATTACGGATATCGTTAAGATCCGCATGGAGAACCTGGGTTCTGTGGGCCGCGCGTAAGAGGCAACACTCATTTTGATTTCGAGAAGGGTTTCGGAGGGTGCTCCGAGGCCCTTTTTTGTGTGACAATACCTCAGGTTTGATTGTCATGTTTATGGGAGAAGAGGGCTGTGGCCAACAAGCTGGATATTTCGGATGCAAAGCCGTTTGACGACGGAGTGCCGGTGGATCGTGAGGATCGATCTCCCGGCGAGCTGCGCGGCGCGGGTGCCCGTTCGCCTCTGTTTTGGAAGCTTATACTCGTTGCCATGGCGCTCATGTGGGGTTTTTCCTTTTGCATGATGAAAGACGTCCTCGATGCACTGCCGCCGTATCTGCTGCTTGCCTGTCGTTTTCTCATCGCTGCGCTCATCATGCTCATCCTGTTTTTCCGCCGCATTCGTGCCCACTTCAACCGGACGTATATCGTCGCCGGCCTTTTGATGGGCACCTCGCTTTGGGCTGCGTACGTGTTGCAAACCGTGGGGCTTGTCGATACCACGGCGGGAAAGAACGCGTTCTTGACGGGAACATATTGCGTACTTGTGCCCTTTATCGGCCATACGGTGATGGGCGAGAAGCTTACGCGCTATAACCTGGGAGCGGCATTTTTGTGTCTTGCGGGCATCGCATTTGTGGCGCTCGACAGTTTTACCGTGGGAAAGGGTGACCTCTTGACGCTCGCGGGCGCGGTCTTTTTTGCAATCGAAATCGTGATTGCTGCTAAGTTCGGCCGTAATCTCGATGTGAATGCCATAACGTTTTGGATGTTTTTGGTGGTGGCGTTGCTTTGCGTTGCAGGCTGGCTGCTCACCGAGCAGATTCCTCCGCTGTCGACGTTTACGCCGTCTCTCGTTGGTACTGTTTTGTTCTTGGCGGTGATGTGCACCTGCGTGGGCATGCTCGTTCAAAACTTGGGATTGGCGCACGTTCCCTCTTCGACCGGCTCGTTGCTGCTCTCTCTCGAGTCGCCCTCGGGCGTGCTCTTCTCTGTGCTGTTGGGCGGCGAGGTGCTTACCGGCCGTCTGCTGTTTGGTTTTGCGCTGATTTTCCTCTCGGTCGTGCTCTCGGAAACGCATTTCGCATTTCTGCGTCGAAAATGATGCACGTGAAGTGGTCGGTTGCGTATCCTCTATAATGTTGAGCGTTTGAATGTGCAAAAAGAAAGGTGTGCTCCATGCAGGCACAGAAGGCAGAAGGTACTAAAGATCTGATCGGTAGCGAGATGCGCGCGTGGCAGCACATGCAAGAAGTTGCCGCCAGCGTATTTGAGCCGTACGGCTTCGAGCCCATCGAGACTCCTGCCATCGAGCAGGTTGACGTCTTTGTGCATGGTATTGGCCAGTCTACGGATGTGGTGCGCAAGGAGATGTTCCGCGTGTTCTCGGGCGCCAACTTCGCGCGCGTGCTGGAAGAGGGTACCGACGCCAAGCTCAAGGCAAAGCAGCGCCTGGCTCTGCGGCCCGAGGGTACCGCCGGCGTTGTGCGTTCTGTGGTGGAGAACAATCTGGTGCCTCAGGGCGCCGCTCCGTTCAAGGCGTACTACGCCGAGGCGATGTTTCGCGGCGAGCGTCCGCAGAAGGGCCGCTTGCGCCAGTTCCACCAGGTAGGCATCGAGTGGCTGGGCGCCCCCGATTCCGCAGCAGATGCCGAGTGCATCATCATGCTTATGGAGTTCTACAAGCGCTTGGGCTTTGATCTGTCCAAGCTTCGCCTGCTTATCAATTCGATGGGCGACCCCGCGTGCCGTCCTGCCTATCGCGACCAGGTGCGCCAGTTTATTTTGGATCATGCGGACGAAATGTGCGACGAGTGCCGCGAGCGCGCAGAGATCAACCCGCTGCGCGCCTTTGATTGCAAAAACGACCACTGTCGCGAGATCATGGCTGATGCCCCGCTTATGCGTGAGCATCTGTGCGACGAGTGCCGTGAGCACTACGAGCAGGTCAAGCGATATCTCGATGCCGCCGGCATTCAGTATGTCGAGGATCCGACGCTCGTGCGTGGCCTCGATTACTATACGCGTACCGTTTTTGAGGTCGAGGCTCCGGGCGCTGGCGTTGGCTCTATTGGCGGCGGCGGTCGCTATGATGGCCTGGTCGAGCTCGAGGGTGGCAAGCATACTCCGGGCGTTGGCTTTGCCGTGGGCTTTGAGCGCGCGCTGCTGGCCCTCGAGGCGTTTGGCGGAAGCATGATCACGGTGGCCGCTCCCTGTGTGTATGTTGCGAATGTTTCTGCCGATCAGCGCGGCGATGTCTTTGCCGTGAGCAACGAGTTGCGTGCTGCGGGTATTCATGCCGAGGCCGACTACCAGGGCCGTTCGCTCAAGGCCCAGTTCAAGCAGGCCGATAAATTGGGCGCTTCTCTTATGGTGGTCGTTGGTGCCGATGAGCTTGCAGAGGGCAAGGTCAAGCTGCGCGATATGGCAAGCCACGAGGAAGTTCTCGTTTCGCGCGATGCCGTGGTCGCCGAGGTTTCGTCGCGCCTGTAGTGTGGCGGCGTTATATAGCTGATTGCTGCTTGTGTTGTAGGCGGCTGCGCGATGCGCAGCCGCTTTTTTGCTGCTGTGCCGCCGCGCGCTATGTAGAAGCCACTGCACCGGCCGAAAAAACGCTCGAATCGGGGCACTCAAATCAAAACTTGTCGAAGTGCGTACCCTAAATTGATAATGCAGAGTAGACACCTGTTTTAGACGACAAAACCACCAGGATTGCAGGGGGTTAATCAATAGGTATACTTACCATTTTTGATTTAAGGTACGCACTTCGAATTGTTTTATTGCGGTAGTATTTTATAGACGGCTTGGAACGGGAGAAAAGAAGCTATTTGGCGACATTTATTGATATCTGTCTACAAATGGCAGTTGAGTATTTCTAAACGATTTCCATGGTCTAGAGATAGCCCCGTTTTACTCAAGCGTTTGCCGTTTGTGAAATAGGGCGCTTATACTAACACCCCAGTGACGCATAACCCGATAGCGTGGAACAATGCAGAATGGAGCGTTGATATGAGCGAGCCCACAGCCGAATCGGTCGCACAAAATTCCGCAGTCTCGACGGAGGCTTTGCCGGATACCGCTGCCACCCCGCTAACCGAGATCGATATCCCTGATACTCTCCGCGATAATTTGGCGCTGTTCCTGCGCCTGGAGCGTCGAGTGCTCACGGAATACGATCCGTCGATTTGCGAGCTATTCGACAAGCTGCTTTCTTATGTTATCGCTGCAAACGAGGGCGATCCGGGCCGTGCCGCCGCGGACGAACCCGTTGATGGCGAGGGCATCCCTCTGTCCACAAGCAATAGCGGCCGTGCTTTCCGTGCCGCGGTAGAGCTGCTTGACTCGCTGCCGGTAGAGCGCTCTCAAGTTGTTGTGCGCGCCTTTACCGCCTTCTTCCACCTGGCAAATCTTTCCGAGGAAAACTATCGCGTCGAAGCGCTGCATGAGCGCGAACAGGGCGTGAGCACCGACATGGATGTCGACCCCGGCAATGAACTCACCGTTGCCTATCATCAGCTGGTGGAAGAAGCCGGAGCGGCGCGTGCGACTGAGTTGCTCAATCGCTTGGAGTTCCACCCGGTCTTCACCGCGCATCCTACCGAGGCACGCCGCAAAGCCGTTGAAGGAAAGATCCGTCGCATCTCGGCGCTTCTTTCCGAGCGTCCGCGCCTGGGTGGATCGGACCTCGTTGAAAACGAGCGCCACCTGCTCCAGGAGATTGACGCGCTGGTGCGCACCTCGCCCATTGCCATCAAAAAGCCGACACCTGTCGAAGAAGCCGATACCATCATCGATATCTTTGACAACACGTTGTTCGAAACGGTACCGCGCATCTATCGTCGTTTTGACGACTGGATTTTGGGCGAGCGTGCCGGTCGCGTGACCCCGGTGTGCCCGGCCTTTTTCCATCCGGGCAGCTGGATTGGATCGGACCGAGACGGCAATCCTAATGTGACTGCCAAGGTGAGCCGACAGGTGGCAGCTAAGTTCTCGAGTCATATGGTGGCGACGCTTGCGCATAAGTGCATGCGCGTCGGCCGCAATCTGACTCTCCAGACTGGCTACACCGAGCCTTCTGAGGAGCTGCTCAACCTATGGAATCATCAGGTGGAGATGAGCGAAGTTCTTACTTCGCGCGCACGTGATATTTCGGCATCCGAGCCGCATCGTGCGGTGATGATCGTCATGGCTTCGCGTCTTGAAGCGACGGTGTCGCGCAACGCAGACACTATGTACCGTAGTGCTGAGGAATTCTTGGCTGACCTGCGCGTTGTCCAGCGCTCGCTGGCGAAGGCAGGCGCCGTGCGCGCCGCATATGGCCCGGTGCAGACACTTATCTGGCAGGTGGAGACCTTTGGCTTCCACATGGTGGAGATGGAATTCCGCCAGCACTCGGTAGTGCACGCCCGCGCCCTTGCGGACATTCGCGAGCACGGAGTGAACGGCGACCTGCAGCCCATGACGCGCGAGGTCCTGGACACCTTCCGCGCCATCGGCTCCATTCAGCGCCGCTATGGCAAGAAGATGGCACACCGCTACATCATCTCGTTTACCAAGAGCGCTCAACACGTGGCCGATGTTTATGAGCTAGCGCGTCTTGCCTTCGCTCATAGCGAGGACGTGCCAGCCCTCGATGTCATTCCGCTGTTCGAGCAGCTTGAGGACCTTGAGGGCTGCGTCGACGTGCTCGATCAGATGCTCGAGCTGCCTGCGGTCCAGGCGCGTTTGGCACAGACCTGCCGCCGCATGGAGGTCATGCTTGGCTACTCGGACTCCTCGAAGGACGCCGGTCCCACCACGGCGACGCTCGCGCTGCACGCGGCGCAGGAGCGCATCGCCCACTGGGCCGAGAAGAACCGCATCGACCTTGTGCTCATGCACGGTCGTGGCGGCGCTGTGGGTCGCGGCGGCGGCCCGGCAAACCGTGCCGTGTTGGCGCAGCCTGCGGGATCGGTGAACTGTTTCTTCAAGGTGACCGAGCAAGGCGAGATCATCTTTGCGCGTTACGGCAACCAAACGCTTGCTCAGCGGCACGTGGAGAGCGTCGCCGCGGCAACGCTGCTCAATTCGGCTCCGAGCATCGAGCGCACCAATACGCGCATGACGGAAGAGTTCGCCGATATGGCGGAGCGCCTGAACCGGGCGGCCCATGAGCGCTATCTTGATCTGCTGGGTACCGACGATTTTGCCCCATGGTTCTCGACGGTGACGCCGCTGACCGAGGTTGGCCTGCTGCCTATCGGCAGCCGTCCGGCAAAGCGCGGCCTGGGCGCGAAATCGCTTGACGACTTGCGCACGATTCCTTGGGTCTTTAGCTGGTCGCAGGCGCGCATCAATCTTGCCGCGTGGTATGGCTTGGGTACCGCATGCGAGAAGCTGGATGACCTGGACCTGTTGCGTCGCGCCTATGCTGAGTGGCCGCTGTTCTCGACGTTTATCGATAATATCGAGATGTCGATTGCCAAGACCGACGGTCGCATTGCCAAGATGTATTTGGCTTTGGGCGATCGCGATGACCTGGCGTCCAAGGTCTTTGAAGAGATGCAGCTCACGCGTAAGTGGACGCTTGCTATCACCGGCGATGATTGGCCCCTGCAGGGTCGTCGCGTGTTGGGCCGCGCCGTGCGCGTGCGCAATCCGTACGTCGATGCGCTTTCGCTTGCGCAGGTTCGCGCGCTGCGCGAGGTGCGTATGAACCAAGACCAGCTTTCGGAAGAGGCGAAGGCCGAGTACATGAGTCTGATTCTTTCGACTGTGACCGGTGTCTCGGCGGGATTGCAAAACACGGGGTAATCGATAGCCCTGTGGCTCTCATCGGCCCCCTTCGCCCTCGTTCTTCTGGGATTAAAGCTAAAAAGAAGAGCGGCGCGCTTTGCGCGTTTTGGAGGGGGTCTGTCCCGGCGGGCGTTCGCGCCTAGCGCCTATGTGCATGCGGCCGCGGTCCTCTTTGAGGCTGCGGCCGTTTTCTAGCATTCTAATATGAACGTTCTGTTAACGGGTGAGCAAACGGTGGCATTTTTTGGCGAGCGGCGTATCCTCTCAACGGTTTGCTAGTGTGTCAGTTGAAAGGAAGAGGGCGTTCGTCGTTGTTTGAATGTGAACTGCCGTTTGACCACAAGACGCTGCATCTGGAGCTCGAGGATAGGAGCTTCGCTGGTGTGATGGAAGGTCATCAAAACGAGTTTAAGACTACGAAATCGCAGGAAGAGCTGGTAGAGGAGTCGCTTGCCAACCCTTATGGCTCGCCTTCGCTCGAGGAGCTTTGTGCTGGCAAAAAGGATATTGTCATCATTAGCTCCGACCATACGCGCCCCGTTCCCTCGCGTGTGACGATGCCTATTCTGCTGCATCACATCCACTCTGCTGCACCTGAGGCGCGCGTTCGCATTCTGGTTGCTACGGGTATGCATCGTCCGTCGACGCACGAGGAGCTCGTCAACAAGTACGGCGAGGAGATCGTTGCCAACGAGGAAATCGTTATGCACGTCGCGACTGACGACAGCATGATGAAGAAGATCGGCACCCTGCCTTCTGGCGGCGAGTGCATCATCAACAAGATTGCCGCCGATTGCGATCTGCTGCTTGCCGAGGGCTTTATTGAGCCGCACTTCTTTGCCGGTTTTTCTGGTAGCCGCAAGTCCGTCCTGCCCGGCATCGCCAGCTACAAGACCATCATGTACAACCACAACGGTCAGTTTGTGAATGATTCCCACTCGCGTGCTGGCAACCTGTGCCACAACCACGTGAGCGAGGACATGTTTGCTGCTGCCGAGATGGCTCACCTTGCCTTTGTGCTCAACGTGGTGCTTAACGGCAAGCACGAGGTCATTGGCTCCTTTGCCGGCGATATCCACAAAGCGCACGAGGCTGGCTGCGAGTTTGTGAAGAGCCTTGCCGGCGTTGAGCCCGTCGAGTGCGAGATTGCCATTACCACCAACGGCGGCTACCCGCTCGACCAGAACATCTACCAGGCCGTGAAGGGCATGTGCTCTGCCGAGGCCACGCTTCCCGAGGGTGGCGTGATCATCGACGTCGCCGGTTGTGCCGACGGTCACGGTGGCGAGGGCTTCTATCACAACATCGCCGACAACGATCCGGCGGAGTTTGAGCGTGCCTGTATCGATCGTCCCAAGGACGAGACCCTGCCCGACCAGTGGACGAGCCAGATTTTCGCCCGCATCCTGGCGCATCACCCTGTGATTATGGTTACCGATCTGTGCGATCACCAGATGCTCAAGGATATGCACATGACGCCGGTCAACACTATCGAGGAGGCGCTCAAGCTCGCCTTTGAGATGAAGGGTGCCGATGCCAAGGTGGCCGTCATTCCCGATGGCCTGGGCGTTGTCGTCGCGCAGCACTAGTGCGCGGCCTAAACGAATCGTTTATAACCGACAAGAAAGATAAGGTTTTATGCTTACCAAACTCCTCTGCGAATTCGGCGCAACGGCCCTCATGATCATCTTTGGCGTGGGCGTGCACTGCGATACCGTGCTTAAGGGCACCAAGTATCAGGGCTCCGGTCATATGTTTGCCATCACCACCTGGTCTTTTGGCATCTCGGTCTGCCTGTTTGTCTTTGGCGGCGCCGTGTGCATGAACCCGGCTATGGTGCTTGCCCAGTGCATCGTAGGCCTGGTGCCGTGGAGCAGCTGCATTCCCTTCATGCTTGCCGATATGCTTGGCGGCTTCGTGGGCGCCTGCATCGCATGGCTCATGTATGCCGATGAGTTCAAGGCTTCCGAGGGCGTCGTCGACCCCATTGCCCAGCGCAATATCTTCTCGACCAACCCCACCACCGAGGGTACGAACTATGCCCGCAACTTCTTCTGCGAGGCTATCTGCACCTTTGTGTTCATCAGCGCCATCCTTGCTGCTGCTAGCCGCGCCGGCGAGAACGTTTTGATGCTCGCTATCTGCGTCGGTCTGATCGTTTGGGCTGTTGGCATGGGCATGGGCGGTATCACCGGCTTCGCCATGAACCAGGCTCGTGACCTTGGTCCTCGCATGGCCTATCAGGTGCTGCCGATCAAGAACAAGGCCGACAACAACTGGAAGTACGGCCTGCTCGTTCCTGGCATCGCTCCGTTTGTCGGTGCTATTGCGGCTGCACTGTTTGTGCATGGTTTCTTGGGCATGTTCTAGTCCAAGGTTACATAGTTGTCCGCTGCCCGCATGGGGTAACTTCCCGGTGCGTCCTCGGACATGCAAGAAGCCCTCGCTGCGCACTTCGTGCGGCGAGGGCTTCTTGCGTCCTGCGGAATGCACCGGGAAGTTACCCCATGCGGGCAGCTGCGGGATCTTGGTCGCGTTGGAACAGGCAACCCAACATATATATCTGAATTTGGATGGGAGGGGCGCTTTGTTGTTGGGGGCCTTGGGATGAGGGCGGTACTTTGGGAGGGGGTGACGCCTTGGAATGGGATGGGGTGTTTAGCTGAAGAGGGGCTTTATGGCTGAGAGGTAGTCTTTGGCTACGTCGGCTTTGTTGGCTTGGAAGTTGTGCCAGGCCCACCATTGGACCATTCCTACGAAGCTTGAGGCTATGTGGTGGAGGAGAAAGCTTCGGTCCATGGTGGCTGCTGGGCCCTGCGGGTTGACGGGTAGGGCCTCGGTTGCTCGGGCCACGATGGTCTTGCGAAGGCTGTCGGCGAAGACGCGCGAGCCGGCGCCGGCCACCAGTGCCCGTACGCCCTGACGACGATCCCACAGGTTGCTAAGGATATGCTCGACCTGTACGAGTGGGTCATCGAGGGGCGTAC
Source organism: Collinsella acetigenes (assembly GCF_012844445.1). NCBI lineage: Bacteria > Bacillati > Actinomycetota > Coriobacteriia > Coriobacteriales > Coriobacteriaceae > Collinsella > Collinsella acetigenes. The sequence continues at coordinate 140,217 of NZ_JABBCP010000007.1, read as the reverse complement.
CGTCATCGTCGAGGGCATGGGTGCAGATATCGCATACGAGCTCGGCGAGCAGGTCGTCTTTGCTCTTGAAGAGTCCGTAGAACGTTGCGCGGCCCACGCGAGCGCGTGCGATGATGTCGCCGACGGTGATCTTGCCGTAGTCTTCTTCGCACAGCAATTCGGAGAATGCCGAAACGATGGCGGCGCGGCTTTTTGCCTTGCGGGCGTCCATGGCTATGCGTCCGCGTGAACGAGCAGGCAGCGGAGCGTGCCGGAGCAGCCCTCGTAGGGGCGTTTGCCGGCGCCGTAGCCGACGGCTTCGATGCGGTAGCGTGGCGGCAGGTGCTCGGACGTGCGCAGCGCGGCGACGATGGCGGCGCCCGTGGGCGTTACGAGCTCTCCTGCGACCGGTGCGGGCGTGAGGGCGATATTGCCCGCCTGGCACAGATTGACGACAGCGGGGACGGGAATGGGCATGAGGCCGTGGGCGCAGTGGATGGTTCCGTGGCCCTCGGAGAGCGACTCGACCACGATATCCTCAATACCCAGGTCGTCGAGGCAGATGGCGACAGAGCAGACGTCGACGATGGAGTCGACAGCGCCCACCTCGTGGAACATGACGGTCTCGGGCGTTTTGCCGTGTGCCTTGGCCTCGGCAACGGCGAGCGCGGTAAAGATGGCGAGGGCGCGACGTTTGGCGCCGTTGCTCATCTGCGAGCCGTCGATGATGGCGGTGACGTCCGCCAAAGAACGGTGATGGTGGTGGGCGTGATGATGGTCCTCGTGGCCATGGGCGTGGGCCTCGTGGTCATGCTCGTGGCAGTGCTCGTGCTCGCCATGGTCATGATGGTGGTGCTCGTGCTCGTGTGTGTGCTCGGCGGCCGCTTCGTTGCCGTAGAGCCATGCCATATCGTGGTCGTGGTTCTCGAGCTCTTCTGCTAGCCGAACGTCGAAATCGCAGGCGTCGATGCCATGCTTGTTTACGCGCGTGACGGCGATCGTAAAGCCGTCGACCGGCAGCGTGGCGAGCTGCTCGCGCAGATGCTCCTCGCTGGCGCCCAGGTCGAGCAGGGCCGCGACGGTCATGTCGCCGCTGATGCCCGAGGTGCCGTCGATGATAAGCGTGTGCTGATGGTTGGACATGGAATGCTCCTTAACGGGCGCAGGGCGTGCCGGCGCTCAGATGATTGATAAGACTTGCCTGATAGGCGGCGCCAAAGCCGTTGTCGATGTTGACGACCGAAACGCCGCTGGCGCAGGAGTTGAGCATGGCGAGCAGTGCGGCCACGCCGCCAAAGCTCGCGCCATAGCCCACGCTGGTGGGAACGGCGATGACCGGACAGCTCACCAGGCCGCCGATAACGCTCGCCAGGGCGCCCTCCATGCCGGCGATGGCGATGACCACCTGCGCCTGGGCGAGTTCCTCGGCATGAGCGAGCAGGCGGTGCAGGCCGGCGACACCTACGTCGTAGAGGCGGTCGACCTCGTTGCCGTAGAACTCGGCCGTCAGTGCCGCCTCTTCGGCGACGGGCAGATCGCTCGTGCCGGCGCAGGCGACGACGATGCGTCCGTTGCCGGTGGGGGAGGGCTTGCCGCCCACGAGGGCGAGCTGCGCGTCCGGGACATATCCCAGTTCGATGCCATTGTCGAGGAGCTCCGAGGTGCGGGCTGCCTTCTCGGCGTCCAGGCGCGTGACCAGGATACGCTCCTGGCCGGCATCGCGCAGTGCTTCGATAATGGCGGCAATCTGCTTGGCGGTTTTACCGGCGCCGTAGACAACCTCCCCGGCCCCTTGGCGCACTCCGCGCGAAAGATCGAGCTGCGCAAAGCCCAAATCGGCGGTCGGAGCCGTCTGGATGCGCGTAAGGGCGACTGCCGGGGTGACTGATCCGCTGGCAACATCGCTCAGCAGCTGCTCAAGATCTCGCTTATCCATATATGTTCCCTTCGACGGCGCAAAGTCTAGCACTCAAAGGGTATGTTTCCGAACACTAAGACAAAATTGTTCGGAAACTATAGGACAGACTGATTCAATTGTTAGACAGATCAGCTAGTCGCGCAGGATGATGTCCATGGCGAGCATCAGGTTGCGCTCGTCGATGGTAAACGGGGCTGCCTCGCGGGTCTTGGGTTTGGCGCAAAACGCGATGCCAGTGCCCGCGGCCTGGATCATGGGGATGTCGTTTGCCCCGTCGCCCATGGCGACCGTTTGGGACAGGGGAAGGCCGAGCTCCTGCGCCCATGAGCGAAGGGCGTCGAGCTTGCGCTCGCGCGTGACGATTTCTGCCGCAAGTTTGCCTGTGAGCTTGCCGCCTTGTACCTCCAGGCGATTTGCCAGACAGTAGTCGATACCTGCCGTCTCGACGATGCGGTCGGCGACCTCGTGGAAGCCGCCACTTACCACGCCGACCTTCCATCCGCGCGCATGCGCTACCTGCACTAGCTCGAGTGCGCCCGGCGTGAATGTCACGCGCTCAAAGGTGCGGTCGAACACTTCCTGTTCAAGGCCCGCAAGAAGCCCCACGCGCTCTTCGAGCGCTTGCTTGAAATCGATTTCGCCGCGCATCGCGCGCTCGGTGATCGCCGCAACCTGCTCGCCGACGCCCGCTTCCTCGCCCAGCAGGTCAATGACTTCCTCATTGATGAGCGTCGAGTCGATATCCATCACGATGAGGCGCATATCGGCGGTGCGGTGCTCTTGTTCGTTGGCGGCGCGGGAAGATTTGAACGATGCGGTCATGGGGGCTCCTTGCGATCGGTTTGGACCACTGTAGCGCAATGGAGCGTTTGAGGCAGGAACCGTTTGTGATGTCATATGCGTTCCATGCACCGTATGCATCGTTGAGCGGGGAAGATACGCGTTGCCCTTCGCAGAGCTTTGGGTTTTGTGGTTGCGACTGTGTTAAGACTCGCCATGTGTCTGCACATTTTTGCGGCAGAGAGATGCGTTTCGCGTTAGACTAGTACGCCGTGCCGGATCGCGCTGTCTACACGCTCCGGCAATCTGTACGCCAGCCGCCCGTACGACACGGGGCGGCGCAGATCAAAAAAGGAGATATCTGTGGCAGACACCAGCACTCGTCCCATTGACGAGCACTCCATGCACACGCACACCTGCGGTGAACTTCGCAGCGAGAACGTGGGCGAGGAGGTTACCCTTACTGGTTGGGTAAGCCGCCGCCGCGATCACGGTGGCCTTATTTTCTGCGACCTTCGCGACCGCGAGGGCATTACGCAGCTCACGTTCGATCCCGAGCACTCCGACGGCGACGCCTTCAGGATCGCCGAGACCATGCGTCCCGAGTGGCCCATCAAGATCCACGGCGTCGTGCGCGCCCGTGGCGAGGAGACTACCAACACCAAGCTCGCAACCGGCGAGATCGAGGTCCTGACCGATCACGCCGAGGTGCTCAACACCTCCATGACCCCGCCTTTCCAGATTGAGGATGGTATCGAGACCAGCGAGGACACGCGTCTGCGCTACCGTTACCTGGACATCCGTCGTCCCGAGATGATGGCAAACCTGCGCCTGCGCTCCGACTTTACCTTTGCTATCCGCGAGGCGCTGCACAACCGCGACTTCATGGAAGTCGAGACGCCTTGCCTGTTCAAGTCCACGCCCGAGGGCGCCCGCGACTTTATTGTTCCCAGCCGCATCCAGCCGGGCAACTTCTACGCCCTGCCGCAGAGCCCGCAGCTTCTGAAGCAGCTGCTCATGGTCGGTGGTGTTGAGCGCTACTACCAGGTTGCTAAATGCTTCCGCGACGAGGACCTTCGCGCCGATCGCCAGCCTGAATTCACTCAGGTGGATATCGAGATGTCCTTCGTGGACCAGGATGACGTGATGAGCGCCCTCGAGGAGGTGCTGGCAGACGCCTTTGGTCGCATGGGCGTCGATCTCCCCACGCCGCTTCGTCGCATCCAGTACTGGGACGCCATGGACACCTATGGTTCCGACAAGCCCGATACTCGTTACGGTATGCACCTGGTTGACCTCACCGACGTGTTTGCCGATTCCAAGTTCAAGGTGTTTGCAAGCGCTGCAAACACCGAGGGCCATGTGGTCAAGGCCATTAACGCCAAGGGCGCTGGCACCTGGCCGCGCGCACAGATCGACAAGCTGGGCAACGTTGCCGCCAAGTTTGGCGCCAAGGGCTTGGCTTGGATCGCCTTCCGCGAGGATGGTTCCATGAACAGCCCCATCGTCAAGTTTTTCTCCGATGAGGAGATGGCGACCCTGCGTGAGCGCATGGATGTCGAGCCTGGCGACCTGGTGATGTTCGCTGCTGGTCCGCGTCTTGCTTCTGACGAGATTTTGGGCGGCATGCGCAGCCACATGGCCGGTGCCCTGAATATCGAGCGCGAGGGCCACGACTTCCTGTGGGTTGTCAACTTCCCGTTGTTCCACTGGGACGAGGAGCGCAAGGCGTATGCCGCCGAGCATCAGCCCTTTACGCTGCCTACCGAGAGCGATATCTCCAAGATCGAGGCCGATCCTCTGACAGCCGGCTCCTTTACGTATGACTTTGTCATGGACGGCTTTGAGGCTGGCGGTGGCGGTATGCGTATCCACAACGCCGATATGCAGATGGCCATGCTCAAGCTGCTCGGCTTTACCGAGGAGCGCGCAGAGTCCCAGTTTGGCTTTGTGCTTGAGGCGCTCAAGTTTGGTGCGCCCCCCATGGGCGGCTTTGCGCTGGGTCTCGACCGCGTGTGCATGCTGCTTGCCGGCTCCAGCTCCATCCGCGACGTCATGGCGTTCCCCAAGACGGCGAGCGGCTCCGACCTCATGTCGGCCGCCCCGAGCGCCGTCTCTGGCGCGCAGCTCAAGGATGTTTCCCTGCGTCTGCTGTAGGGTCGGGTTTGAGCTAAAACCAATACAAGAAAATGAGGCAAGGTCGTCAAGACCTTGCCTCATTTTTTAGGCGCGTTCCTGCAGCGTATAGATTGATTTATCCATGTTGAAGAGATATGCGACGGCGCAGACGATAAAGAACGCCGGAAGGTAGCTAAATCCAAAGACCTCGCAACCGATGAAGATGGGTGCGAGCAACGTATTGGTAGCGCCGCCGAACGTCGCGGTGTATCCAAGCGCCGCGCAAAGAAGAGGGTCGATACCAACAAGTCCCGATATGGCAATTCCCAGGCTGGCGCCGATGGAGAACAGGGGCGTTACTTCGCCGCCCTGGTAACCGGCGGCAAGCGTGACGATAGTGAGGATGAATTTAGCGATCCAATCCCAGGAGTAGATGGTGGCGCCGTTTGCGAAGGCTGCCGAAATCAGATTGGTGCCAAGTCCGCAGTAACGTCCCTGCCACAGGGCAAAGAGGAGTATCGAAAGGGCCACACCGATAACGCCGATGCGAACGTAGGGGTTGGGTGCCAGACGCCCCGCAAGGGTTTTGGCATGGGCGAGGCACCAAGCAAAGGCGCCGCCAACGATGCCAAAGACAACACCCAGGATGGCAAGTCGAGTGATTCCCGTAGCATCGAGCGAGACCGTTGCGGTGAGAGCGACCTCGAACTTCTCGAGTCCCAGGGCGCCCGAGGTTGCACTTGCGACAAGTGACGCGATCAGTGCGGGAAATAGCGCGCGATACTCCAAGCGGCCTGCCACGAGCACTTCGAGGGCAAAGACTGTTGCGGCAAGCGGCGTGCGAAAAAGCCCGGCGAATCCCGCCGCCATGCCTATAAGCAGGAAGGTATTGCCAGGATGTTTGAATGGCAGTTTGCGCCCGATCCAGTGCGAGACGGTGGCGCCGATCTGTACGGCTACGCCTTCGCGTCCAGCGCTGCCGCCAAAGAGGTGCGTTATCCATGTGCCGCCCATGATGAGCGGCACCAGGCGCAGCGAGATGCTCTCTTCGCGTCCGTGGCCCACATCGAACACAAGACTCATGCCGCGACTGGTGTTCTTGCCCCATGTTTTATAGCAAAAGGCGATGGCGAGGCCGGCGAGGGCTAGAAACGGCAAGAGAAATATAAGATGTGCATCTCGAAAAGATCCGATTGCCAAAAGCGCGCGACCAAAGATAGCGTCTATTGCGCCGATGATAAGGCCGATGGGGATGGCCGCGACCCCCATAATCAGCAGACCGCCGTAGGTTCTGGCGGCATGTCTTAGTTTATGGTCCATGCTGGTTCCTACCATCGTTTCGCTCCTTAATAAAAAAGACTTCTGCTGCATGGCGATTGCCCAGGGCAATGCAAGACAGCAGAAGTCATCAGCAACAAGGCGGTTTAGGGCTCGGCCTGGTAACGTGCCCGGTTTGGCCCAGCGGAGACATTCATTCCGCAGGCGAAATCATAACCTCGCAATCGGGCCGGGTCAACGGGGGATATTTGCCAAGGCGTAGGGGGTATTCGCTAAAAGTATCCAACAGCGTCAAGCGTTAGCCAATAGAAACATTTTTAAAAATAGCCGCGCAAGCCTTCCCAAAAAGTTAACCACGTGCTAGTTTGCTATAGTGAACATAGAGAGGCTAACTTTTTGGCATGCAGGCATTGTCAAAAGACCGCTCAATGTACGCAAAGGATGGAAGCGACATGACGAACAAACCCATGATGCCGGCACTGCCCCTTTCGCTGGTCAAGGCGGGCGAGACCGTCAAGGTTTCCCGCGTCAAAGGCGGCGATGACATGAAGCGTCACCTCAATGACATCGGCTTTGTCGAGGGCAGCGAGGTTCACGTGGTGAGCTCGAGCGGGGCAAATATCATCGTCACTATCTTGGGCGCGCGCTTTGGCTTGGACACCAAGGTTGCCCAACACGTCATGACCGTCGCTGCCTAGCCTATCCAAGCACATTTCGCATCGAGATTCTTGGCGGCCGAATGCGCACCGGTGGCCAAGATTCTCGTGCGTGAAGGTGATACGTAAATCGCGAACACGAGTATCCGGAAGGGGGATGCAATGAAAACTCTGGGAGACGTCAAGGTGGGCGAGGGCTCCACGATCGTGAAGCTGCACGGAGAGGGTGCACTGCGCCGTCACCTTATGGACCTGGGCCTCATCAAAGGCACGCCGTTCACCGTCGTCAAGGTCGCACCGTTGGGTGATCCTGTCGAGATCAACGTGCGCGGCTACGAGCTGTCTATCCGTAAGGAAGAGGCGGCTGTCGTCGAGGTTCAGTAAGTTGACCTAAACGAACATTTTTGCAGGTAAAGTTAGTAATTTCTAACTTAAATACATCCAACTCGGACGGCATGGAAGCAGTCCGAGCGCAATGGGAAGAAGGATTGCATGGCGGATTCTCAGATCCATGTTGCTCTTGCGGGTAACCCCAACTGCGGCAAGACCACGCTATTCAACCTGATTACCGGTGCCAACGGCTATGTTGGCAACTGGCCGGGCGTCACGGTTGAGAAAAAGGAAGCCAAGCTCTTGAGCGACAAGAGCGTGACCATCACGGACCTCCCCGGTATCTATTCACTGTCGCCCTACAGCCCCGAGGAGCAGTGCTCGCGCGACTACCTCATGAGCGGTGAGCCCGATGTCGTCGTCCAGGTGATCGACGCCACCAACCTCGAGCGCAACCTGTACCTGGCTCTCCAGGTCATCGAGACGGGTCTGCCCGTCGTGGCTGCCCTCAACATGGCCGACCTCGTGGAGAAGTCCGGCGACAAGATTGACGTCAAGAAGCTCTCCGATCGTTTGGGCTGCCCTGTCGTCATGATCTCGGCTCTTAAGAACAAGGGCATCGATGAGCTGTTCGCGCAGGTCAAGAAGTCTGCCGCTACTAAGGGTCGCGTGCCTGAGCACAAGTTCGACTCCGCTATCGAGGACGTTCTCACCCATATCGAGAATCTGCTTCCTGCAAGCGTTTCGGCCGAGAAGCGCCGCTACTACGCGGTCAAGCTGTTTGAGCGCGATGAAGCTGCGTGCAAGCTCATCAACCTCACGAAGGACCATGCCGAGCGCGTGGAGCAGCTCATCGCCCAGTGCGAGAAGGACTGCGACGACGATGCCGAGTCCATCATCACCGGCGAGCGCTACGGCGTGATCGCCCATATCATCGACGAGTGCCTCTCCAAGGCTCCGGCCAAGATGACCACTTCTGAGAAGATCGACCGCGTGGTTACCAACCGCATCCTCGGTCTGCCGATTTTCGTCGTGATCATGTTTGCCGTCTACTACATCGCCGTTTCCACGCTTGGTGGCACGGTGACCGACTTCACCAACGACCAGCTCTTCGGCACGGATGGCTGGTTCGTGCTGGGCCAGGGCCGCGACGCATATGACGAGGCGGCTGGCGAGTACACCCAGGCTCAGGCCGAGATCGACGCCTTCATTTCCGCTGCCGACGATGCCGGCGTGGACACCTCCGCCTACACCGATGCCGTCGATGCCGAGGACGGCGATGCTGCCGCCGACGCGCTCAAGACCATCGCAGCCGAGCCCGAGGCCGCGTCCGTGAAGGGCGAGGTCGAGGAGGACGAGGACGCCGGTACGGCTGCTGCTACCGTCACCGCTGCCCAGGCGGTCAAGGACCTCGATGTTGCCGAGCCCGACCCTGCTGACTACGGTCCGTTCGTTCCCGGCATCACCACTGCGGTGCATGACGCCCTCGTGGCGGGTGGCACCGAGGACGGCGGTCTTGTCGACTCCCTCGTCTGCGACGGTATCGTGGGCGGCATCGGTGCCATCATGGGCTTCGTCCCGCAGATGTTCCTGCTCTTTGTGATGCTTTCCTTCCTGGAGGACTGCGGCTACATGGCCCGCGTCGCCTTCATCATGGACCGCATCTTCCGTCGCTTCGGCCTGTCCGGTAAGTCGTTCATCCCGATGCTCGTTTCCTCTGGCTGCGGCGTCCCGGGCGTCATGGCCACCAAGACCATTGAGAACGAGAAAGACCGCCGCATGACGGTCATGACCACGACGTTCATTCCCTGCGGCGCCAAGCTGCCGATCATCGCCTTGCTCATGGGTTCGATCATCGGCGATTCCTCGACGAGCGCCAGCTGGATTTCTCCGCTCTTCTACTTCCTTGGCGTGTTTGCTGTCATCGCTTCGGGTCTGATGCTCAAAAAGACCAAGCTCTTTGCCGGCCGCCCGACCCCGTTTGTCATGGAATTGCCTGCGTACCACTTCCCGGCGATTCGTTCCTGGGCGCTGCACGTGTGGGAGCGCTGCTGGGCCTTTATCAAGAAGGCCGGTACGGTCATCTTCGCCTCCACCGTTGTGGTGTGGTTCCTCTCCAACTTTGGTATGTTCGAGGGTGCCTTTGGCTACCTGCCTTCCATGGAGGGCATTCCCGAGGAGTTCATGGACTACTCCGTGCTCGCCATGCTCGGCAACCTTGTAGCCTGGATCTTTGCTCCGCTTGGATTTAGCACCTGGCAGGCAACGGCCCTCACCGTTTCTGGTCTCGTAGCCAAGGAGAACGTTGTCGCGACCGCCGGTTCGCTCCTCTCGGTGGGCGATGTGGGCGAGACCGATCCGAGTCTTTGGACCGCGTTCGCCGCTATGTTCCCCACGATGGGTGCCTGCGTGGCATTTGGCGCCTTCAACCTGCTGTGCGCTCCGTGCTTTGCGGCTATGGGTACCATCCGCAACCAGATGAACTCCGGTAAGTGGACCGCCATCGCTATCGGCTATGAGTGCGCTTTTGCTTGGGTGATTGGTCTGATCATCAACCAGCTCTACGAGTTGATTGTGCTTGGCCAGTTTGGTTTCTGGACGATTGTGGCGTTCGTGCTGCTGGTGGGAATGCTCTTCCAGATCTTCCGCCCCATGCCTCACTTTGCATGGACGGACGAGGATGAGACCAACACCGCTTCTGCCGCGGTTTCCGCCTAAGCCAGAATAAAGATCTCCCTTTCCAAAAGCCCGGGTGTCCCAGCGACCTCCGGGCTTCTGGTGTATGGGGGTCAGGCTACTTTGCACCAAGTTGGTGCATGGGGCCAGTTACTTTTGCACCAGAAGTTGAGATGTGGCGTTTCCGCAGATAAAACCAACCAAAATAAACCTATCCCTTTTTTGCAGGTGGAGAATGGGATAAAGTAAGTGGTGGTTAACTAGAGGAGGCGTGCTATGGCACCTATCGATATTGTTGTACTGGCTGTTATCGGCATTGCGTTTGTTGTCGTGTGCGTGCGCATTTACCGCAAGGGCACCTGCGCCGACTGCGCTCAGGGTGGCGTTTGCACGGGACATTGCTCCAACAAAAAGACCTGTGCTGCGCTTAAAGGCGTGGACAAAATCGCCGAAGACTTGGGCCACGATATCAAATAGGCTCCGGACATCTAGGCGCCTCGCGAGCATTCGTTCGCGAGGCGCTTTGCACATTTGGGGGCGAGCGTGGTGATTGAGCTCGTCGACGGCGAGCGCCCGCATTCGAGCCGTTTGGGTGCAAGCTTGTCCGACTGTTCGACGGCAGGCAGCCTTATGGCCGAGCGGTCGGCAAATCTGGTCCACGCTTCTGGGGCTGACGATCGCGTGTTTCTCTTGACAGGCGACCCTTATAACGATTCGCACTATTTAACCGCCCGCGCCTTCCATGATTACTTGCGCGAACGCGATATTTCATGGCAGGTTGAGGACCTTGCCGCCACCCATGCGCAAACCATGCCGCCGATCGCTGCTGTGAACTTATGGGAATTTAGCCGTTTGGGCGGGTGTCCCTCTTGCGACGTACATTTTTTAGAGTATTCAGCATCGGCACGCCCCGAATGAGGTGTAAAATGATTATTTTTAAGTACTGCCAATGGTGTAATTTGCCATCGCGGCACTTATTTATGCCGATCGGGCACAATATGCGTACCAAATGGGGCATCGAGGACGATGCGCGGTGCGTTCTGATGCTGAATACTCCCAAAAATGTACGGCTGGACATGACCTACCTGGATAAAAGCGCTCAAATTCGGCGATCGGGGACGCCAGGCGATCAGCAATAGCTACAAGGTACGGCTCCAGCAACCGTTGAACAGAAAAAAGGCCTTTCAGCCCGTGGTAGTTAGGCGAACGCTCACCTAAAGGATAACGAGTGCGCTGTGTGCCCGCTTTACCTGTCGCAACCTGATCAAGCCGTCCAACATCTGCATGATCTGCGCTACCGACGCCCCCACCGACAGCTTTGAGTGGCACAAGAAGATTGTCGCTGGCTTTGATATCGTGCGCGATTGAATGCACGACGGGACCGTTCACGACTTCATGAACACTATGTTCTACGACGAAGGCATCCCAGCGACGAGACCAACGCAACGCTCGCTGCGACATTGTTCCTGTTTGGCACGCTAAGGGCCTCGTTCAGGAACTATTCCACCGCAATTTTTTGTGGGTCGAGTAGAAACAGGGAGAGCGTGTACGGTCGGGTACTGCGCGGTTGCTGATACGATAGACAAGCCAGTAACCGCCGCCGAGCGGCTCAAACGAAAGGAACCCTGTATGGAGTCCTCCGCCTACCCGATGCTCTTTAGTCCGATCAAGGTCGGTACGACCGAGGTCAAGAACCGCGTCTTTATGCCGCCGGTGTCCACCAACCTGGCCGATCATGGCTATGTGACCGATGACTTGGTCGATCATTACCGTGCCCGCGCCAAGGGCGGCGTGGGCCTGATCATCACCGAGGTCGTGACGGTCGAGCCTACCTATACCTATCTGCCGGGTGACATGTGCTGTTACGACGACACGTTTATCCCCGGCTGGGAAAAGCTCGCCGCGGCCGTCCACGAGTACGGCTGCAAGATCATGCCGCAGCTCTTCCACCCCGCCTACATGGCCTTTAACATTCCGGGCACGCCGCGCCTGATCGCTCCGTCCTTCGTGGGACCGTCCTATGCCCGCGAGGCACCGCGTCCTATTACGGTCGACGAGATCCACGAGCTCACACATCAGTTTGGCGACGCTGCCGTGCGTATGCAGAAGGCCGGCGTCGATGGCGTCGAGGTCCATGCGGCGCACGCCCACGGCATGCTCGGCGGTTTTTTGACCCCGCTCTATAACAAGCGTACCGATGAGTACGGCGGCTCGCTCGACGCTCGCATGCGCTTCTTGCTCGAGGTCATCGCCGAGATTCGCGAGCGCTGCGGCAAGGACTTTATCATCGATGTCCGCATTTCGGGCGATGAGTACACCGATGGCGGCCTGACCCTCAACGACATGGTCTACGTCTCGCGTCGTCTGGAGAAGGCTGGCGTCGACATGATTCATGTGTCGGGCGGTACCACCATCAAGCGCGGCTCCGCGATTCCCGCCGCCGGTACCCAGCAGGCCTCGCACGCTGCCTGCTCGCGCGAGATCAAAAAACACGTCAACATTCCTGTCGCCACGGTCGGCCGCATCAATGAAGCCTGGATTGCCGAGGAGCTGATCGAGGACGGCGCTGCCGACATCTGCATGATGGGTCGCGCCAATCTGTGCGATGCCGAGTTCTGCAACAAGGCCGCTGCAGGCAACGCCGACGATATCCGCCCCTGCATTGGCTGCCTGCGTTGCCTGAACGGCATTATGTTCGGCAAGCGCATCTCCTGCACCGTCAACCCGGACGTGGAGCGCGATGAGGCCGGCTACGAGCCTGCCGCCGAGGCCAAGAATGTACTGGTTGTGGGCGCTGGTCCTGCGGGCATGGAGGCAGCCTACATTGCCGCCAAGCGCGGCCACAACGTGGTGCTCGTGGACAAGCAGGACGAACCAGGCGGCGAGATGCGCATCGCAGCCGTTCCGCCGGCAAAGCAGGAACTCACGCGCGTGATCAAGTACCAGTATCGTCGTCTGGCCGAGGTCGGCGTGAAGTGCGTATTTGGCACCGAGCTTACTGCCGAGGACATTCAGCGCGATTACGCGGGTTACGAGGTTGTCCTGGCTTATGGCGCCGAGCCCATCGCTCCGGCCTTCATGCAGGGCTTTAAGCAGGTTATGACGGCCGACGACCTGCTGGGTGGCAAGGCTTTCCCGGGCAAGAAGATCGTCATCGTGGGCGGCGGCACCGTTGGCTGCGAGACGGCCGATTACCTGGCCCCGTTGGTCAACGACCTGTCGCCGGCCAATCGCGATGTCACCGTCATCGAGATGACCAAGACGCTTGCTGCCAACGAGGGCGGTGCCGGTCGCGCGGTGCTCATCACGCGCATGCTCTCCAAGGGCGTCCACGTGCTGACCGAGGCCAAGGTGACCGAGATTACCGAGGACACCATCAGCTACGAGAAGGATGGCGAGGTCCACACCATCGCCGATGCCGATACGCTGGTGCTTGCCATGGGCTATCGTCCCAATACCAAGTTGGCCGACGACCTGGCTGCAGCCGGTGTTGCCGCCCACGTGCTGGGCGATGCCCAGAAGTGTGGCAACATCCGCGATGCCATCGGCGATGGCTACAAGGTCGCCTGCGAGCTCTAGTCAATCCCTTGGCGCGTGGGGGCAGGTTGCTTTGCATCGACATGGTGCATGGGTATCTGTCCCCTGCACGTAGGTGAGGGACTTGGAGCCAGCGTCGGCATACATACCATAGTTAAAGACGGTGTGGCTCATGGACTCGACGGCCATTTTAAAGGCGGCCTCGATCATTGGGTTCTTGGAGTTCTGAGAGTTCTCGTTGATCAGAGCAATCTTCATTGCAAAATACCTCTCCCATCTCACTGCAACTGAGGGAATGGGGGATGCGATAGTATTACGTGGCGATATTCGACAAACCGTGAGCTTCATCCGAGGGCTTTATGGAACAGCACCAGCATTATCAGAGCTTGCAAGATCAGGCATACAACGCATTGCGCTCCAAGATTATCTATGCCGAGCTCAAACCCGGCACACGTCTTTCGGCGATTGGTCTGGAAAAGGAGACGGGAATCGGGCGCACGCCCATTCGCGAGTCCTTTGTGCGCCTGCGTGAGCAGGAGCTGGTGGAAACGCGTCCCAAAAGCGGCACCTACGTCTCTAAGATCAGCATGGAACGCGCCGAGAACGCCTGTTTCTTGCGCGAGAAACTCGAAAGAAGCGTGCTTATTAAATGCTGCTCGGCCGCCACGCCCGAGCAAAAGCATCGGCTCGAGCGGATTCTTGCCGAGTCCGAGTCGCTCGACCATAGCGAAACGCGTCGCTTTTTCGATCTGGACAACCTATTCCATGAGACGTGTTTTGAGATTGCCGGCCGCCATATGTTGTGGGATTGGATGAAGAGCATCAATACGCATTTTGAGCGATACAACTGGTTGCGTATGGTGTCGCAGGATCTGGATTGGGAGCCGATTCGTCGGCAGCATCGCCGGATTCTCGAGGCCATTAAGAGGGGCGATACCGACACGGCGAGCTATCTGGCAGAGACGCACCTGCACCTGATGCCCGAGGAACAGGGCCCGGTTATCGCCTTACATCCCGACTATTTTGAGCCGTCTAAAGACTCGGCTATCTAGCCCATCATCGCATCTGCTCGAGACGCAAAAACGATGCTGCTCACCTACAGTGCCGCCGCGCGCGGCTGCTCGCTTATGGCGGCCATTAGCGGCAACGATCCTGCCAAGGAGGCCGAGTCGCCCACCAGGCTTATCGACGCTGGCGTGAACGGCCTGGTCGTCAATACCTGCGGCGGTAACGACGAGGCGATTGCCGCGGCAGCGGGACGCCTGCCCGTTGTGCTGCTCGACCGCGATGTCGTCGACGGCGGTGTCGACCTGGTGACATCTAACAACCGCAAGCTGGTCGCCGGCAAACAGTGAGTGCCGCGGCGTTATCGCATGTGGTGCGCCTGATATTGGTGTGCCCGGGAAACTCCGCCGAAACAATCATGTGAGAAAGTAAAATGTCTAACATATCGAATCGGCAAATGTGCTGTGCGTGAAGGGATGCCCCATGAATCAGCAGCAGAATATCGACTTCGTGCTCCGAACCGTCGAACAGCGTGACATCCGTTTTGTGCGTCTGTGGTTCGTCGACGTGTTGGGTCGTCTTAAGAGCTTTGCCATCAGCCCCGAGGACCTTGAGGTCGCCTTCGAAGAAGGCGTGGGCTTTGATGGCTCTGCTATCGAGGGCTTTGCCACGCCCGAAGAGGCCGACATGCTGGCCTTCCCCGATCCGTCTACATTCCAGGTTCTTCCTTGGCGTCCGAGCGACAACGGCGTTGCGCGTGTGTTCTGCGATATCTGCACACCCGATCGTAAGCCTTTTGCGGGCGACCCCCGCGAATGTCTGCGCGCTATGTTCTATCGTGCCGAAGAGGCCGGCTTTATCATGAACGTGGGCGCCGAACTGGAGTATTACTACTTTAAGAACGACCAGGTCCCCGAGCCCCTGGACAACGTGGGCTACTTTGACCTTTCCGAGTCCGATTCGGCTCGCGACCTGCGCCGCAACACCGTGCTCACGCTCGAGAAGATGAGCGTTCCCGTGGAGTATACGTTCCACTCTGCTGGCCCCTCCCAGCACGGCATCTCGCTGCGCCATGCCGAGGCCCTCACGATGTCCGATGCCATTACCACCGCGAAGCACATCATTCGCTTGGAGGCATTTGAGGCTGGGTGCCACGCCGCATTTATGCCCAAGCCTCTCTCGAAGGCTCCCTCGTCTGCGATGTTTTTGCACCAATCCCTCTTTGACCGCGAGGGCAATAACGTGTTCTACAGCGATGACGACCCGGTCTACCATCTGTCCGACACGGCCAAGCATTACATGGCGGGCATCTTGGCGCATGCACGCGAGATCTCGGCTATCACCAACCCCACGGTGAACTCCTACAAGCGTCTTACCACGGGCGAGGGTACGACGCCTGAGTACGCCACGTGGGGTCTGCGCAACCGTTCTGCAATGATTCGCATTCCCATCTACAAGCCGGGCAAGCAGCTTTCCACGCGTATCGAGCTGCGCAGCCCCGATCCCATGGCCAACCCCTATCTGGTGAACGCTGTAACGCTGGCGGCGGGTCTTGACGGCATCGAGCGCAAACTTGAGCTTCCGGCAGAGACCACCGCGGCCACCTTGCGCATGTCCGAGCGCGAGCTCGAGCAGGCTGGTTACACGCAGCTTCCGCGCAATCTGGAAGAGGCGCTGGACATCTTTGAGGATTCTCAGTTCATGAAGGATGCTCTGGGCGAGCATATCCACAGCTTCTTCCTTACCAAGAAGCGCTCGGAGTGGAAGAAATACGCTTCGTGCGTCTCGCAGTGGGAAGTCGACCGATATCTCTCCAACTCGTAGGGGGCAGTTGGTGGCATATGGGCTAATGTGACCCAAATTGTCTCGCCTTACCGTGTGTGACCCGTATGAGCTGCTAGAATTTACCCTGTAAGGGGGTTTAGTATGTCAGAGAAAAACATCCTTTTCATGGCTCGCACCACGCGATACCACGAATTCACGCGTTCCCTCACGCAGACCATGGGAGCAGAGGTTTTTGCTGCGACTCCCGATTCGCCGACCGCGGCACACGACTTCGACCTGCTTGTGCTTGACGCCGACGGCATTCGCAGCGATCGTATCGAGCAGATTGCCAAGTGGCTGGACGATCGCGGCAACATTCCCATGCTGTTGATTGTGGACGAAGACGCTTTGTCCGACTTGCGTATCCCCGCTCATGGTCATGCTGACTTTATCTGCTCGGGCGGCTCGACCGGCGAGCTCGAGGCGCGCGTGCGCCGTCTGCTGGGCGAGGAAGAGGCGTTTTCGGTCGATGATGTTTTGCATATCGACAATCTTGTGATCAATCTGGCAACCTATCAGGTGTATCTGGACGGCGAGCCCGTTGACCTTACGCTTATGGAATACTCGCTGCTCTCGTTCTTGGCTATGCATCCCAATCGTGCGTATAGCCGCGAGGTCTTGCTGCATCGCGTGTGGGGCTTTGAGTACTGCGGCGGCACGCGTACTGTTGACGTGCACATCAGGCGTATTCGTTCCAAGGTGGGCCCGCAGATCGCGGCGCACATCACCACCGTTCGCGGTGTGGGCTATCTGTTCAAGCTTTAAGTGCTTGTGACAAAAGCGGAAGAATCATCTTTGGGCGCGGCGGCAATGGTGTCGCCGCGTTTTTATATTGAAGCCTCTTTGTGCATACCTTAGATTTAGCTTAAGGTACTCGTTGTTGGGGACAATGGTGCTCGCAATGGGGTACAACGGTGCTTGATTAAGGGCATATGGAAAGGAAGACCAATCCATGAGTGAAGATATCGATTCGCGTCGCGACGACTCGGGTGCTACCGCGCCGGCGCCACGCGTCGCCGTTGAGCCCACGCCGCAGGCGCCTGCCGGGCAGGCACAGCCAGGTCCTGAAGCTGCGACTCCGGGAACTGCGACGCAGCCTCCCTTCAATGCCGGCAATCCGTACGCCGCCCAGACGCAGACCGTGGCGCACACGGTGGTGAAGACCAAGACCAAGAAGCTGCCGGTGTTCCTGTGCTCCTTGGCGGGCATGGTTGTGGGTGCTGTCTTGGTCGTGGCGCTTATCATGACGGGCGCGCTTAACGTCAACCGCGACGCAGGCACCGCAACCGCTACGAGCGAGTCTTCCGGCGGTTCTCAGACCATCAAGATCGATGCCGAGGACACGACGCTTGCCGAGGCTGTTTCGGCAAAGGCCTTGCCTTCCGTGGTATCCATTACGGCATGGAGCTCGGGTTCTTCCGAGAACGTCATGCAGGGCGATGATTCCGAGGCTTCCGGCTCCATCGGCTCGGGCGTGGTGCTCGACACCGATGGCAACATTCTTACCAACAACCATGTGGTCGAGGGCGCGACCGACATCACTGTTTCCCTTAACGGCGAGAGCTATGAGGCCGAGCTCGTGGGTGCCGACACCTCGAGCGATCTTGCAGTGATCAAGCTTAAGGACGTGGATGCCAATAATCTCACGCCCATCGAGGTCGGCGACTCCGATGACCTTAGTGTGGGCGAGTGGGTTATGGCTATCGGCAGCCCCTTTGGTAACGAGCAATCTGTCTCGACGGGTATCGTGAGCTCGCTGTACCGTTCCACGGCGCTCCCCACCACGAGCGGCACGTATATCTACGCCAATATGATCCAGACCGATGCTGCCATCAATCCGGGTAACTCCGGCGGCGCGCTCGTGAACGATAACGGTGAGCTTGTGGGAATCAACTCCATCATCGAGAGCTATTCGGGCTCCAGCTCAGGCGTGGGTTTTGCCATCCCGTCTAACTATGCGGTGAAGATCGCCAAGCAGATTATTGGCGGCAAGACGCCGGAGCATGCGTATTTGGGTGTTCGTCTGGGTACGGTGACCGCATCCAACGCGCGCCAGAATGACCTTTCGGTCAATGAGGGCGCCTATGTTGGCGAGGTTATTGCCGGCAGCCCAGCAGATGAGGCGGGTATCAAGAAGGGCGATGTTGTTACCAAGGTTAACGACGAGCAGATTTCCTCTGCAGACAGTCTGATCATTGCCCTGCGTTCTTACAATGTGGGCGACACGGTGACGCTTACTGTCCAGCGTGGCAAGAACGAGAAGAAGATCGATGTGAAGCTGGGATCTGACGCCGATGCGCAAACGTCGCAAGGCGAGGAGACCAACACCGACAGCGCAGAGGGAGCCGGAAACGGCATGAGCGAGGAGGAGTTCCTCGAGTATCTACGGGAGCTCATGGGCAATGGCGGCAACAATCGTCAATAACAAGCTTCCCGCAAGAGGGCGCTGGTTTTTTCCCAGCGCCCTCTTTTTATGTGACAGCAAAACGACAGGTTTATTTTGTCACATTTGACCGTTCGCCGAACGTCTCTTCGCGTTCACGGTGCTAGGCACTGATGATGCGCGGAAGGGGAAGGTCGAAGGCATCGACGGGTACGCGCGGGACCTGTTGCTCGCTAAAGGCGACGCCGACTACGAAGCAACGGGGCTGGAGCTTGGGAAGATAACGATCGTAGCAGCCGCCGCCATAGCCCAGGCGCATGCCATTGGCGTCGAATCCCACAAGGGGCACCACGATAGCGTCGAGCTCGTGCGGGGCGACAGTGGGATATCGCTTGAGCTCGGCTTCGTCGAAAGGCAAGAAGGGTCGCACCGGATGTGCGATAAACGGGGCGGAACCGTCGAGATAATCCTTGTACGAGACAATGCGCATCTGCATGCGCTGACCATCTTGAAGATCTGGAAGCATGGCAGGGAAGGCGACGCGCGCTCGCGCATCGTAAAGGGCGGCGATGAATTCGCCCAAATCAGCCTCACTCCCCATGGGGGAGTAGACGGCAACGGTGGGTTGGCGGCTCATACGCGTCGGGAGGGCTTGCTTGGCTGCATCTGCAAGATTGGCGCAAATCGCGCTCGATTTGCGGGAGCGGAGGGCAGGGGCTAAAGCATCGCGTTGCGCGATAATCTGGGCGCGAACCTCTTGTTTTATCTGGGCAATATCGTTATCGCGGGGGCTATTATTTAGCATGGCAGTTGCCTGCGGTGACGGCATGTGCAATTGGTCGATACGCTTCTGTAAGCTGGTCCAAGCGCATGCGAGCGTTCGCAGCGCTTGTGGATGGAAGGCCGGTGAGCGCAATGTTTCGAGCGCCGAGCATGTTTCCATTCATGCGCTGGCACAGCTGCGTGGCCTTTCCTCCTGTTGTGAAGACGTGCGTGATGGGTGCTTTGCCGAGGATGCGTGTGAGATCGTTGGGAATCGCGTCGACGATGCTTGCGTCGGCGGCCCCTTCGATGGTGCACGAAGCAAGCACGTCCCAAAGAGCGATATGATGCTTGAGGAGAAACGCGCGGCGCATATCGTTTTCGACAAGAGAATGGCTGGGTAGCTCAAACAGCGCTTCCATCACGCGCCAGAAGCGGTTTTGCGGATGCCCGTAATAAAAGCCGACTTCGCGGGACTTGGGTGAGGGCATGGTCCCCAGCACGAGCACGCGCGAGCGCTCGTCAAAAATCGGTTCCAACGTATGTTCGATATGCTGAGCTTCCATCTACCCCACCTGCGATGTGACAAAAAGTCGACAGGTTTATTTTGTCACATTTTGCTGCTGCTCTCCCAACGCCGACCGAGGGCTGCTGTAGCTTAGATTCAACATGGGCTAAATGCAGCAAAAAGTCCCACTTGGAGGACCCGCTAGGCGTTCCAAATGGGACATTTTGCTGCAAATGCCGGCAATAGAGACGGCGGCCTGTCTGCGTGCGCTTCTTTTGCTCGTACGCCCTTGGCTATTCCTCCTCGCCCAGGCAGTACTGCTCGATGATCTCACGCAGTTCCTCGATACCCTGGCCCGATTCGGATGAGGTGACGATGACGTTTTTGGCCGGCACATTGAGCTGGCGCTTGATCGCTGCTGTCTGTTTTGCCTGCTGGTTGCGCGAAAGCTTGTCTGCCTTGGTGAGCGCCACGATAAAGGGGAACTCGCCTTCCTGCAGAAACTCAATCATCTGATGGTCGAGCTTGCTGGGGTCGTGGCGGATATCCACGAGCGAAACCACCAGGTTGAAGCTGCGATCCAAGTCAAAATAATCGCCGATAAGCTGCGCCCAGCGGTCGCGCTCTCCCTTCGAGCGCTGTGCAAAGCCGTATCCGGGCAGGTCGACGAAGTGCACACCGTCTGCCTCGAAAAAGTTCACATTGGCCGTTTTGCCCGGGGTGCTCGACACCTTGACGAGATTGCGACGATTGAAGATCTTGTTCATGATAGACGACTTGCCCACGTTCGAGCGGCCTACGAAGCTCACCTCGGGGCAGGTCGAAGGCGGAATCTGCGAAGCCTTGCCGTATGATGCGACGAACTTGACGGTGTTGTAGTTGATCTGGTTTGCCATAGTGCTCCTTTACGCCTCGTTGCCGCAAATGACGCGACGGACGATGCCGAGAGTGATGTTGCTTGCGCGCTGCGCGTACTCCTCGAGGTCGAATTCACGCGTGCACAACGCGTCGTATGCTTCGTCGCAATTGTCGGAAATGGCACGCATGACCAGGCAGTCGATGCCGTTTTTGGCGGCGATGTGCGCGATGGCGGCGCCCTCCATCTCCACGCAGTCCGCGTGGGTTGCCTCGATGGCGCGCTCGCGCATCTCGGCGCCCGTAACGAAGCGATCGCCCGTGGCGATGATTCCGCGCAGGTATTGCAAGCTATCGGGACCTGCTGCATGCTCGGCCGCGTTGCAGTAGCCGCGGCTCGTGAGAAGCGCCTCGGCAGCATCGACAAGGGCTGAGGTCGAGGTGTACTCCTCGAGTCCCGGGGCGGATTCGGCAAGAAGCGCCGTGTCGGTATCGAGGTAGCGCAGGCGCTCGCCGATTACGATATCGCCGATGTGCAGCACGGGGTTAAGGCCGCCTGCGATGCCCGAGAAGATGAGGGCCTCGGGATGATAGGTGCTGATAAGGTGCTGCGCAGCGGCCGCGGCGTTGACCGTGCCCATGCCCGCCGTGGTGGCAACAAGGCGTGCACCATGGTAGGTGCCGGCAAGCACCGTGAGACCGGCCTCTTGCGTGGTGACGGCTCCGTCAACGGCGGATGCAACCTCGCGAACCTCTTTTTCAAGGGCGCCGATGATAGCGATTGTTTTCATGATTTAACCCCCATATCCTTAGGTTTTTCTGCCCTATGGTATCAAAGCGCCGGCCATCGCGCCTGCGCCAGCTGCCTTTCCAGAGGAAACCGACGAACGCTGCCGCCACGTGACCGTTCGCCGACTTGCGGCTACACTGATGCCGTGGCACAGCCGCCTGGAGCCGGCAGAGTGAACTATTGCGCTGCCGCATGCGATGCCCACGCCTGTCCGCGGCGGCCGCGCGCTGACGCTTGTTTGCGTCTTGCTTGCCAAGACGCCCGAGAGAAAGGGGCCCTTGATGGCGCTCGTCAAAGTCGATTTCCTTTCCACCTCGCTCATGCGTACGGTGACAATCAACGCCGTTGTCCCCGCAGACTGGGCGTCTATCGATTCGTTGGGCTATGCACGGTCGGTGCCGCGTGATCAGCAACGACCTTTCAAGACGCTCTATCTGCTCCATGGCGTGTACGGCAACTATACGGATTGGGTTACGCGCACGCGCATCCAAAGCCTTGCGGAGGCGCGAAACCTTGCCGTTATCATGCCATCGGGCGAGAACGGCTTTTATAACGACCGAGCCGACGGCGCGCGGTTTGGAGAATTCATCGGCCATGAGCTGGTGGAGTTCACGCGAAAGCTCTTCCGTCTTTCCTGCGAGCGCAAGGATACGTTTATCGGCGGCTTGTCCATGGGCGGCTACGGCGCCATCGTCAACGCCCTGCGCCATCCCGAGACGTTTAGCAGAGTTGTGGCGCTGTCTTCGGGTCTTACGCTCAATTTGAAGCAGGTGCTCGAAAGCACGTACGATGCTCCGGGCATTTTGGGCAATCGAGGCTTTTACGAGTCGGTCTACGGTCCGCTGGACAAGGCTCGCGGCTCGCAAAACGATTATGATGCTCTGGCCGAGCGCGTTGGTGCCTCGGATGGTCCGCGGCCGAGCTTTTACATGGCTTGCGGAGAGGACGATGACCTGCTCGAACCTAACCGCGCATATCGAGACAAGTTGATAGGCGAGGGCTTTGAGGTGGATTATCACGAGGGTCCCGGCGCACACAATTGGAAGTTCTGGGACACCTGGATCGAGCGCTCTCTTGACTGGCTCCCGCTTGACGGTTCTGATGACCCGTTAAGCAGCGGAAACGTGTTCTAGCGATCGCCGCCGCCCGTTCGATGTGACAGCAAAACGACAGGTTTATTTTGTCACATCGACAAAAATGCAGCGTCGGTGGCATGCGGTGCTGCGCGGGCGCGTGGAGAGTGTGACAAAATAAACCTGTCGTTTTTTTGACACATGATGGTATGCGAGGGGATATGCGATGACGGAACAAATGAACCTGTTTGGCGATGCGGCGGGTGCGCAATCTACGGAGCCTGCGCTGTCGCATGAACCGGCTGCGACGCGTGCGGCGGAGCTCCGTCATGAGTTGGACTACCATGCGTACCGCTATTACATGCTCGATGCCCCAGAGATTACCGACGCCGCGTTCGATAAGATGCTTGTCGAACTTCAGGAAATCGAGTCGGCATACCCAGATTTAATAACCCCCACGTCGTATACGCAGCGCGTGGGCGGCTACGTCTCTGACCAGTTTGCCCCCGTCACGCACATGGCGCGCATGTACTCCATGGACGATGCCATGAATCTCGAGGAGCTCGACGCTTGGCTCGAGCGTACGGAAAACGCCTTGGGCGCCGGTCGCGTGACGTATACGTGCGAGCTCAAGATCGACGGTCTGGGCGTAGCCATTACCTATGAGAACGGCGCTTTTGTGCGCGCTGCTACTCGCGGCGACGGTACGACCGGCGAGGATGTCTCGTTGAATGTCCGTACGATTCAAGACGTCCCCATGCATCTTTCTGAGAAAGCCCTGGTACACATGGGCACCGACCGTGACCGCGTGATCGAGGTTCGTGGCGAGGTCTATATGCCCAAGGGCAGTTTCGTGCGACTGAACGATGAGGCCGATGCCGAGGGACGCGATCCGTTTGCCAACCCCCGAAACGCGGCGGCGGGCAGCCTTCGCCAAAAAGATCCCAAGGTTACGGCCAAGCGCGACCTCTCTACCTTTATCTACGCTATTGCCGATACGACGCCGCTGCACGTTCACAGCCAGCATGAGTTTTTGAACTGGTTGCGCGATGCCGGATTCCATGTGAATCCCAACGTCGCGAGCTGTAAAACGCCAACCGAGGTACATGAATTTTGTGCCGATGCCCTGGCGCACCGCAGCGATCTTGATTACGACATCGATGGCGTGGTCGTGAAGGTCGATTCCTTCCAGCAGCAGTCCGACCTGGGCTTCACCGCCCGCGCCCCGCGCTGGGCTATCGCTTTTAAGTTCCCGCCGGAAGAAAAGACCACCGTGTTGCGCGAGATTCGCGTGCAGGTGGGCCGCACTGGCGTGCTCACCCCGGTTGCCGAGTTTGACCCGGTGACCGTTGCGGGCTCCACTATCGCCCGCGCGACCCTCCACAATATCGACGAGGTCCATCGTAAGGACGTGCGCGTGGGCGACACCATCGTGGTCCATAAGGCGGGCGACGTGATTCCCGAGATTGTGGGCCCCGTGCTCGACAAGCGCTGGCCCGACGCCCAGCCCTGGCAGATGCCCTCGACGTGCCCCGTGTGCGGCAGCCCCGTGGTGCATGAGGAGGGCGAGGTCGCTTATCGCTGCGTGTCGCTCGACTGCGCGGCTCAGCTCAAGGAGCGTTTGCTGCACTGGGTGAGCCGCGGCTGCATGGATGTCGATGGCGTGGGCGATGAGCTGGTGGACAAGATGATTGCCGCCGGCCTGCTCCACGACGTTGCCGATTTCTATCAGCTGACGGTCGAGGACATCGCCGGCCTTGATACGGGCCGAACATATGCCGCTTCTAATGCGCGCCGTGGCGTGCGTGCGGGCGACCCGATCCTCGTGGGTCAAAAGACAGCGAGGAAGGCGATTGACGAGATTGCGCGCAGCAAACAACAACCGCTTGGTCGCGTGCTGTTTGCCCTGGGTATTCGCCTGGTGGGAAAGAGCGTGGGCGAGCTTTTGGCCCAGCGTTTTCTCTCTATCGACAGGCTGGTGCTGGCGAGCGAAGAGGAGATTGCGAGCATCGATGGCGTTGGCCCCAAGATCGCCGCGAGCGTCAAGGGCTTTTTGGCGGTGCCCGAGAACCTCGAAGTCCTGGAGCGCCTACGTCAGGCAGGTCTTACGCTCGAGGAAGACTTGGGCCAGATGACGGCAGATGCCGCGGCTGCCACGGGTGTCTCGGCGGACCTCGCATCCGAGCAACCGCTTGCGGGCCTTACCTTCGTGCTCACCGGTACGCTCGTGCGCCGTACGCGCGACGAGGCGGGAGCTGCGCTCAAGGCATTGGGTGCCAAGGTGACCGGTTCGGTCTCGAAGAAGACGAGCTTTGTGGTGGCAGGTCCAAAGGCGGGGTCAAAGCTCGCTAAGGCCGAGAGCCTGGGCGTGCCCGTTTTGGACGAGGAACAGCTTGAGATAATCCTGACGACAGGTGAGTTGCCCACGGCGTAGAAAAACATGCTGACATTTGGGTTTCAAGAAGACTCCCTCAAGCTCTAGACCAAAATGCTATATCATAATTGTGTACATAATTATGATAGGGGTGTGCCATGCCAGTTTGCGTGCCAATCAAAGATATGCGTGACACCGCCAAGTTCTCGGAGCTTGTCGAGTCTACTCCAGGTCCCATCACGGTGACGAAGAATGGCTATAGCAAGTTCGTCGTCATGCGCTCGGTGGACTATGATCGCATGGTCCAGGAGCAAGCCAAGGCCCGTCTTATGGAGCGAGTCGCGATTGCGGAGCGCGAGCGGGCGGCCGGTTTAGGACGCAGCGCCTTTGAGGCTTTGAGTGATCTTGAGACAAAATATGGCCTATAACGTCAAAATCCTCCCTACAGCAGAGCAAGAGGTTGACGATATCGTTGAGTATCTGATGGGTCATGGTATAAATACCGCGCGTCGCTTTTTGGCAAAATATCGGCAACAACTCGAGATTCTGCAGAGCGGGGTTGCCGACTATGGGCTCTCCTTTCTGCGAGAGTTGAGAGGTCTTGGATACCACGCGTGCTCCGTGAACTCTTATGTCATGCTGTACTACTACGAAGGCAGCGATGTCGTAATTGCTCACGTGTTTCATCAAAGCCAGGATTATGCGTCGCTTGTCATCGCTTATGACGTTTGCAATGAACTTAAAGGGGGAGATGATTAGTCGCCTCGTCGTTCGCTCCCCTAGCCCCATGCGGGTCAGTGGACGGACGTCGTGCCGCCGCGTGCTCTCTGAGGCTCCCTAAATGAAGCAGATTATCCCTTTTAGCACGTCTATCAGGCGGCCTAAAAGGGATTTTTTGCTCCATTTGGCGCGTGTGCACATCCCTCCCGGCACCGCGCTGTGCCGCGTGCCTCTATCGTGCACTTTGTTACTTACGTTACAAATTCGGGCGGGTACTTGACCCCGGGCCCCTTTTCACAATACTTGAGTAGTCATTAATTGAGTATTCAAGGAGATGAAGATGGCGCAGGGTAATTCCATCTCAACAGACGCGCCGATGCAGCAGTCGGCCTCCGGCGAAGACATGCGCCTGGGCATGTCGCTCAACGATATCCATATGAGCATCAGCCGCGCATTCCATACCATGAACAACACGACGCGCCCGTGTGCCCGAAGCCTGGGGCTGGGGCAAGGCCAGCCTCGCATCCTTTCGTATATCGCAGTGCATGGCGTGAGCACACAGCGCGAGATCGCCCGCTTTTACTCCATCGATCCCTCGGCTGTGTCGCGCCTGCTCGATTCGCTGGAGCGCGGGGGCTTCTTGACGAGCGTTCCGGGTCGCGATCGTCGCACGCGTGCCCTCGATATCACCGAGAAAGGCAGGCACGCCCTTGCCGCTTGGGAAGATGAGTGCCGTCGCGTCGATCGCATCATGTTTCGCGGCTTTACCTCGGAGGAAGAAGCTACGCTAAGGGACATGCTCGAGCGCGTACGCAAGAATATGGCTGATGAGCTTGAGGCAGGCAAAAAGCATGAATAACCTGCGTCGCATGATTCATTACCTGGGAATATACAAGTTCGACGCCGTGCTCGGCATCCTTATCGTCGCCATCGAGACCTCTATCGAGCTCTTTATCCCCGTGCTCATGGCGCGCATTATCGACGAGGGAATCGCGCATGCCGACATCCCCCTCATCCTGCATCAGGGCGCACTGATGCTTGCCTGTGCGGTCACATCGCTTGCCCTGGGCTTTTTCTACGCGCGTTTTGCGTCGAGTGCTTCGGTGGGGCTCGGAGCGAACCTGCGTCAGGCGGAGTACGAGAAGATCCAGCGCTACGCCTTTGGAAACCTCGACCATTACCAAACGTCGTCGCTGGTCACGCGCATGACCACCGATATCACCGTCATTCAAAACGCCATGGCAAACGGCTTTAGGCCCTGTGTGCGCGGGCCGATGATGCTCATCATGTCGCTTGTCTACGCGTTTTCGCTCAACCGTGACCTTGCCATGGTGTTCGTCTGCATCCTGCCGGTCCTCGCGGTGGCCCTCGGCGTTATCACCTGGCGCGTATCCCCGCTCTACCAGCGCCTTCAGACCTCAATGGACCATGTGAACCGCGTGGTGCAGGAAAACCTGACCGCCGTTCGCGCCGTCAAGGCCTACGTGCGCGAGCCGCAGCAGTGCGACGTGTTTGGCAGCGTGAACAGCGAGCTTGCGCAGGGGGCTACCAAGACGTTTGGAACCGCTCAGTTCAACCTGCCGGTATTCCAAGCGGCAATCTACACGGCAGCTACGCTCGTGCTGTGGGTGGGCGGCCAGATGATTTGCGCAAACACCCTGACCGTAGGCGAGCTCACGGGCTTCATGAGCTATGTCTTGCAGGTCATGAACTCGCTGATGATGATCTCGAATGTCTTCCTGCTGCTCACGCGTGCGCTTACGAGCGTGGAGCGCGTGGGTGAGATTCTTGACGAAGAACCCTTGATCGCCTCTCCGGCGACAGCGCGTGCGCTCACAGCCGTGCCAGACGGCTCGGTCTCCTTTCGCGATGTCACCTTTAAATATCGCGCCGAGGCGGAGGAGGACGTGCTTGAGGGCATTTCGTTCGATATCGCAAGCGGCTCCACGGTGGGCATCTTGGGCAGCACGGGCGCGGGCAAAAGCTCTCTCGTGCAGCTCATCGCGCGCCTGTACGATGCGACGGCGGGCGAGGTGCTGGTAGGCGGCCATGACGTGCGTGAGTACGATCTGGCTGTTCTTCGCGACGCCGTGGGTGTGGTGCTGCAGAAAAATGTGCTCTTTACGGGCACCGTGCGCGACAACCTGCGCTGGGGTAATGCCAAGGCGACCGACGAAGAACTCCTCGAGGCGTGCCGCCTAGCGTGCGTGGACGAATTCTTGGATCGCATCGGCGGTCTCGATGGCGACCCGGGGCAGGGAGGCGCCGGTGTATCCGGCGGCCAAAAGCAGCGCCTGTGCATCGCCCGCGCTCTGCTCAAGCGTCCGCGCATCTTGATCTTTGACGATTCGACAAGCGCCGTGGACATGGCCACCGAAGCCAAGATCCGTGCCAACTTGGCGAGCATCCCAGGCGTTACCTGCATCATCATCGCGCAGCGCATCACTTCGGTGATGGATGCCGACGAGATCATCGTTTTGGATGACGGCCATCTCCATGCGCGGGGCACCCATGCGGAACTTCTTGAGACCGACGCTATTTACCAGGAAATCTACGCTTCTCAGGTGGGGCATGCCGACAAAGCGACGCCTGATGATTCTTTGAGGGGAGGCGAGGCCCATGCCTAAGACTGCAGCTCAGGCGCGCCCGGAAAACCTCAAGCATACGCTGCGTTGCCTGCTTTCCTACATGGGACACGCCAAGATCTCGCTTGGCATCGTGAGCGTGCTTGCCGTTGTTTCGGCTTTCGCTAACCTGCTGGGTACCTACATGATCAATCCCATTGTAACGGCGCTCACCACGGGGCATGCCGATAGGCTGGGCTCGCTTATCGCGCTTACCGCCACCATCTACGCGCTGGGCGTGGCTTGCGCGCTGGGCTACACGCAGATTATGGTTCGCGCGGCGCAGCGGGTGGTGTTTGACATTCGCCACGACCTATTTGCGCATATCCAGACGCTCCCGCTCGCCTATTTTGACCGTACGCGGGCGGGCGACATCATGAGTTTTTTCACCAACGACGTGGACACCGTTTCCGAGGCGCTCAACAACAGCTTCGCAACGGTGATTCAGGCTGCCGTGCAGACGGTGGGAACGCTGGTCTTGATGTTCGTTCTCAATTGGCGTCTTGCGCTCATCACCGTGGCGTGCGACGTGGCCATCGTGACGCACGTGCGCTATTCGGGCACGCGCAGCAAGAAGTTCTACGCGCGTCAGCAAAAGGCGTTGGGTGCGCTCGACGGCTATATCGAAGAGATGGTCTCGGGGCAAAAAGTCGTCAAGGTCTTCAACCATGAGCAGGAAAATGTCGCCGAGTTTACCGACCGTAACGAGGACTTGCGCCAGGCGGGAACCTCGGCACAGGCGTATGCCGCGACGATGGTGCCGGTCACGGTGTGCATCGGGTACGTGAACTATGCGATTGTAGCCGTGGTGGGTGCAATCTTGGCCATCCACGGCCTGGCTACCGTGGGTGCGCTCGCGAGCTACCTGGTGTTTGTGCGCCAGGCGGCAATGCCGTTCAACCAGGTGACGCAGCTGGGCAACTTCTTGCTCAATGCCCTTGCGGGCGCCGAGCGTCTGTTTGCCGCGATGGAGCTTGAGGGCGAGTGCGACGAGGGCCGCGTGACGCTTGTGCAGGATAGCGGCGATGAATGGTCATGGAAGCTGCCCGAGGGTCAGGGCCTGGGGGCCTATGGCAAGCTCGTGCCTGTGGCTGCTGATGCGGGCACGAGCGAGCAGACCGCTTTTGCAGCTGATTGCGTGGCGGATGCCGAGGCGTCGGGTGCGCGCCCGCAGCGCACAGCGCTGGGCACAGATGGTACGCTTCTGGCAATCGAGTCGGTTCCGCTGCGAGGCGACGTGCGTTTTCATGGCGTGGACTTTGGCTACGTGCCGGGGAGGCTGGTCCTGCACGACCTCAACCTGTTTGCCAAACCAGGCCAAAAAATTGCTTTTGTGGGATCGACCGGTGCCGGTAAGACCACCATTACCAACCTCATCAACCGCTTCTACGAGCTTGACGCGGGCGAGATCACCTTCGATGGCATCGACGTGCGTAACATCGCCAAGGCGGATCTGCGTCGAAGCCTCGGCATCGTGTTGCAGGATACGCACCTGTTCACGGGGACTATTGCCGAAAACATCCGCTTTGGCAAGCTTGATGCCACCGACGAGGAGGTGCGCGCGGCGGCGCGTGCAGCTTGCGCCGATTCGTTCATTCGTCGTATGCCCCATGGCTACGACACGATGGTGACCTCCGACGGCGCGAATCTGAGTCAAGGACAGCGTCAGCTGCTTGCTATCGCTCGTGTGGCGGTGGCCGATCCCCCCGTGCTGATTTTGGACGAGGCTACGTCGAGCATCGACACGCGTACCGAGAAGCTTGTGGAGCGGGGCATGGACCGCATCATGGACGGCCGTACGACCTTCATGATTGCGCATCGCCTGTCGACCGTGCGCAACGCCAATGCCATCATCGTTTTGGAACACGGGCGTATCGTCGAGCGCGGCACGCATGAAGAGCTGCTGGCCCAGCACGGCGAGTACTGGCAGCTCTACCAGGGCCTCAAAGAGCTCGACTAATGTGACAAAAAGTCGACAGGTTTATTTTGTCACATTTTCGCAGGTCCTACATATTGAGCTCCGGCAGGACTTGTTGGGCCGCATGTAACGGTTCTGTACGCGCTTGAATGCCGGGCACGGAAGATGGATATAGTAGAAGCGAAAGCTATTACGATTGAAGAGGATCGTGCCCGCGCATGCGCGTTTTTGATTTCGACAACACCATCTACGACGGCGAGAGCCCTTACGACTTCTATTTGTTCTCGCTCAAGTACAATCCGAAAGTCGTGCGTTTCGTGCCGCCGCTTGCCTACTACGGCATGCGCTACTCCAAGGAAAAATGCACGTTGGAGGAGCTCGAGCATGCCATGGCCAAGTACCTCAAGGCGTATCTGAACTCCTTTGATGATATCGACGGTATGGTGAGCGCCTTTTGGGACGCGCACATGCACAAGATCAAGCACTGGTATCATCCGCAGCCCGACGATGTGATCATGACCGGGTCGTTCGACTACACCATGAACGAGATTCAGCGGCGTCTGGGTATCAAGACCATGGTGTGCTCGACGGTCAATCGCGATACGTTGGAGCTCGAGCACCTCAATTTTGGAACCAACAAGGTCAAGGTGTTCCGCGAGATGTTTGGGCAAGACGCTGTGCCCGATGAGTTCTATAGCGACAACATGATCGACCTGCCCATGATGAAACTCGCACGCCGCGCTTATCTGGTGCATGGCAACCATATCAAGCAGGTTAACGTTTAGGCTGCAGTACCACCTAAGCCGTATCGTTTTGAGTGACGTCGGGGCGGCCAAAGAGTCCTTTTGGCCGGCACTCGCGGCTTCAATGAACAAAAGATGTTACGAACTTGTGCACATTTGCGCAATTTGCGCGGGTGCGGGTAACTCTCGTGTAACCCAAGCGTGACAATGCGGGTGAATGCCGGCGATAAGGAGGACATCATGGAGTCATTCACGTATTTTGCCCCAACTCGCTTGCTATTTGGTCCAGGCAAGCTCAATGAGCTCGGAGACCAGGAGCTGCCGGGCAAGCGCGCTCTTTTGGTTACCACGGGCGGTAAGTCCGTTAAGGCAAATGGCTATCTTGCGCGCGTGGAGGCTCAACTCGACCGTGCCGGCGTAGAGCACGTTCTCTTTGATCACATCGAGCCCAACCCCTTGCGCGACACCGTGAACGCGGGAGGCTGGATGGCGCGTGTGGAACACTGCGATTTCGTGCTCGCGCTGGGCGGCGGTTCTGTCATGGACGCCTGCAAAGGCATCTGCGTGGTGGCGGCCAACCCCGGGCGTGATGTCGAGGGTAACGAGGTCGCTGGTGACATTTGGGACTATGCCATGGGCGGTACTGCAAAGGGTCTCCCCATTCCAAACGATCTGCTTCCGTTGGTGTGCGTGACCACGACGGCGGGCACCGGCTCCGAGGTCGATGCGGGCGCCGTGCTTTCTTGCGAGGAGACCGACGAGAAGCTTCGTTTGGGCAATCCTCGCCTGTTTCCAAGCCTTTCGGTGGTCGATCCCGAGCTCATGCTCACGGTCCCTTCGCACCTCACGGCTTTCCAGGGGTTCGATGCCCTGTTCCACTGCGTGGAGTGCTATATCAACAATGCGCACACTCCCATGGGCGATATCATTTGCCGTGAAGGCATCCGAAGCGCTGCCATGGCACTTCCCGCCTGCATGCATGACGGGTTTGACCTCCATGCGCGCACGCAGCTTGCCTTTGCCAATACCCTGGGCGGCTACGCTATGGTTTGCTCGGGTTGCGTGGGCTGCCACGGAACGGAGCACGCCATGAGCGCGCACCATCACGACCTGCCGCATGGGGCGGGCCTCATCATGATCAGCGTGGCCTATCATCAGCATATGATTGACGCCCATGTGTGCGATGACCGCTATGTCGATATGGCGCGTCTGATGGGCAATTGGCTTGCCAGCAAGCCTGAGGATTTTATCGTCGAGCTGGAGCGCCTGATTGACGAGTGCAACATGGGCGATCTCAAGATGAGTGACTGGGGCATCGCGCCCGAGGAGTTTGATGCCATGGCGAGCAACGCTCTTGACACCAACGATGCCCTCTTTGCGCATGACCCGGTGCAGCTCTCTCATGACGATGTGGTGAATATCCTCAAGGCATCTTGGGTAGAGTAGCGCGCAAACGATCATCCTGCTGGGAGCGGGGAGATCTTCTCGGTTTTGACTCAATATGGCGTAGCGAGCCTGTGGGCGGCTGCCTCATGTGAGATAGAGGGGAATGCGTGTGAAAAAAGGTTACGCAACAAGACGCGGCAAGATTGCTGTCGAGGATGCTGCGGCGTACGTGCGTGACCTTGCTCAACGTCTGGAAGCACGAGGAAGGCTGGGCGCGACGCGCTCGTTTATCCAGCACGGTGACGTCTCGGTGTATGACCATGTGCTTGCAGTGGCTAAGACGAGCATTTGCATGGCTCGTGTGCTTTCTCGTGTGGGCATAGCTGTCGACGTGCATGCCTTGGTGCGCGGCGCGCTTCTGCACGATTACTTTCTCTACGACTGGCACGACCCAGACCCTAGTCACCGCCTGCACGGGTTCAGGCATCCGTATGCCGCCCTGCGACGTGCGGAAGAGGATTTTGACCTCACGCCTCTTGAGCGCAACATCATTGTTCGCCATATGTTTCCCCTTGTGCCGATTCCGCCTGCGTGCCGCGAGGCGTGGATCGTGTGCTTGGCAGATAAGGCGTGTGCGCTGGGCGAGACGATTGACGGGCATGTTGGCGGCAGGCGCCAGATAAAGGAAAGGGGAGAGCGCGCATGAATGGCGTGTTGAGGCATGCGGTGGCCTCGATTGCTCCTGCCGTGCTGGCTATCCCGGTTGCAATCTCCATCCCGGGCGCTCCGCTTTCTGCCCTCGTGCTCTCCTTTATGGCGTATGGCTTTGTGGGCTGGCTGTGGGAGTCGACGGTCTGCGCCATGCTCAATCACGGCTCGTTTTCCAATAGCGGCTTTTTGCTTGGGCCGTGCTGTCCAATTTACGGCGTGGGCGCGCTTGTCTGTTGGTTTGCGCTGCGCGGCATCGAAAACGTGCCGGTACAGTTTTTGGCAGCGGGCGCGCTGTGCTGTTGCATTGAGTACTTTGTGGGCGTGATTCTCGAGGTCACGACCCATGCGCGTTTTTGGGATTATTCCGACATGCCGCTCAATTTTCAGGGGCGCATATGCCTGTACGGCTTTTTGATGTTTGGCGCAGGGTGCGTGCTTATTTGTCGCGTTGCCGAGCCGGCGCTCTTGGGGATGCTTGCGTCGATGCCGGTGTGGGCGGTGAGGGCGCTTGCCTTGGCCGCGCTGACGCTGCTTGCGGTTGACGCGGCGGTATCGATGGCGAGTTTCCGACGTCTTTCCGACTCGCTGGAGGAGCTGCGCGGCGAGCTTGCCGATCGTATCAACGATTCGCTCAAAGACGCTTCCGATTCGCTGGTCGAGCGCATTCCGGAGACAGCCCTCGATTCTGCACAGACGGCGCATGTGCGTGGCCGCGCCATCAATGGTTGGCTGCTCGAGATTTCCGATGCGGTGATGGATTCTTTGCGCGAGAAGGTTGAGATGCCGGCGTTTATCGCCGACGGTGCCCGTGGTTTGCGCCTGGCCGCACAGCGCCTTGCGGATGCGGCGCCCCGTCCGCGCCTGTCCAGGACCTCGGTGCGCGCGATTGCCATTTCCAAGCGTGACCTGCGCTTCTTCAATGCGTTTCCGCATTTGCGCATGATGAAGTACGAAGGCGTTATCAGGGCGACGAGGCTTAAGGCCCACGCCTACGCCCTCTTCCGCCGCAAGGGGCTGTAGCACCGCATCTCGGCCCTCAATCGTCGGGCGCCGCACGCAAGGCGTGCGCCCTCCTCTTTCGGGCCGACCTGCGGCACTACAGCCCCTTGCGGGCGTTGACGGGGGCAGCGCATCTCGGCTCTCGGACCTGCGGGCATCGCCCCGAGGCGCATGCCCTTGTCTTTCGGGGCAACCTGCGGCGCTACAGCCCCTTGCGGGCGTTGACGGTGCCGGTGCATCTCGGCCCTCAATCGTCGGCGCCGCATGCTCGGTGCGGTGTCCTCTTCTTTTTGGTTGGCCTACAGCACTGCGGCGCCCTGCGCATCGCTTGCCCTTCACAGAAGTGTGGCCGCCCGCCAGACTCATTTGTCAGATAATGGATTGCATCGGTGTGCGCAGTTTGCTGTTGACGTTGACGCGTGAGCAGCGCATAACATTGCCGAATGATGCGAGATCCCGTCAATGCATGGACGGGTATACCGAGCGCTAAAGGGGAGGTAAAAGGCATTGCAGGACGTTATCGCGTACTTTTCGACGCATGGTGCGGACTACATCCAGATGGTGCTCGAGCACCTGGATGTCAGCATCCTTTCGCTTACGGTTGCCATCCTCGTTGCCGTGCCGCTCGGTATCGCCTGCAGCCGCTCTCCATTGCTCGAGAAGATCTCGGTTGGGGTCTCCGGTATCCTGCGCATCATCCCGAGCCTTGCTGTGCTCGTCGTTTGCGTGCCGATTTTAGGCACGGGGGTGCTGCCCGCGGTTGTGGCGCTTACCGTGCTTGCCATCCCGCCCATTCTCATCAATACAGCCCTTGGCTTTCGTTCGGTGCCTGACGATGTCCTCGAGGCGGCGCGTGGCATGGGTATGGACGAGCGCCTTGTTTTCTTCAAAATCAAGGTGCCGTTGGCGTTTCCCGTGTCCTTCGCAGGCGTTCGCACGGCGGCTTCCGAGGTCGTGGCCTCCGCGACGCTTGCCGCCTATATTGGCGCGGGCGGCCTGGGCCAGATTATTTTCACGGGCCTTGGCCTCATGCGCACCGACTTGCTCGTTATCGGTGGCGCCTCGGTTGCAGCTCTTTCCCTTTTAGTGGGTATGCTTCTTTCGGCAATCGACCGAAGGATGCGTCCGTACGAATTTGCCAAGCAATAAATGCAGGCATCAGCGCGTCATGTCAAATCGTCTTGATATAGATCATCCAGAAAAGGAGATGCACATGTTTCAATCTATCGATTCTGCGTCGCCGGTGTCTGGCGGCCTCACGCGTCGCCAGTTTGTCCGCGCCATTGCGGCGGCGGCTCTCACTGCAACCGTTCCTGCCGCGCTCACCGCTTGTGGCTCTAAGGGCGCTGCTGGCACCATCACCGTGGGCTCCAAGGATTTCACCGAGGGCGAGATTATCTCCGAGATCTATGCCCTGGCGCTCGAGGATGCTGGCTTTACCGTCAAACGCTCGTTTGACATTGCAGGCTCGGTGATCGCCACGGCACTCGAGAAGGGAGAGATCGACCTCTATCCCGAGTACACGGGTACGGCGCTGCTCACCGTTCTCAAGGCGGAGATGGAAACCGACCCCCAGGCTGTTTATGAAACGGTCAAGAAGCAGTACAAGAAGAAGTGGGACCTGGTGTGGCTTGATATGTCCGAGGCGGCCGACAGCCAGGCCCTGGTCATCACTACCAAGGCTGCCGAACAGTACGGCATCAAGACCATCAGCGACCTGCAGGCCCATGCAAGCGAGCTGCGTTTTGCCTCGCAAGGCGAGTTCGACGAGCGCTCGGATGGTCTGCCGGCCCTCGAGGCAGCCTATGGGGCTTTTGATTGGAAGGAGCACACGAGCTTCAACAACGGCCTCAAGTACGAGGTCCTCAGGAATGACGAGGCCGATGTCGCGCCCGTCTACACCACCGAGGGCCAGCTCGTGGACGATGCGTTCACCCTGCTCGAGGACGACAGGCACGTGTGGCCGCCTTACAACGTGGCACCCGTGGTGCGCGGCGAAGTCCTCGACGCCAATCCCGATATCGAGGACGTTCTCAATGCCGTGAGCAAGCAACTCACCACGAAGGGCCTGACCGAGCTCAACGCCAAGGTCGATATCGACAAGCAGGATTACGAGGACGTTGCTGCCGAGTTTTTCGACAGCCTGTAGAAGTGAAAGATGCGAGCACCGAGCTCCAACGGGGCTCGGTCGATTCCCTTAAGGAGTGCCGAGATGACCGCAGCGGTCGAATTCAAGAACGTGACCAAATGCTTTGATGGCATGTCGCACCCGGCGCTCGACGACGTGAGCCTCGCGATCGACGAGGGGGAGCTCGTGTGCGTGCTCGGCACCTCGGGCGGCGGCAAGACCACGCTGATCAAGCTCATCAACCGCCTGCACGACGCCGATTCCGGCCAAGTGCTCGTGGAGGGCAGGGACGTCTCGACGGTCGACCCGGTGGAGCTTCGTCGAGGTATCGGCTACGTGATTCAACAAATCGGCCTGTTCCCGCACATGCGCGTGGGGGACAACGTTGCCACCGTGCCGCGCATCCTCAAGTGGGACCGCGCCCGCACCGCCGCGCGCGTGGACGAGCTGCTTGACCTGGTGGGGCTCGACCCGGGGGAGTTCCGCGACCGCTGGCCCAGCCAGCTTTCCGGCGGCCAGCAGCAGCGTGTGGGCCTGGCGCGCGCCCTTGCCGCCGAGCCCAGGCTCATGCTGCTCGACGAGCCCTTCGGTGCCCTCGACGCTATCACCCGAAACGAGCTGCAGGACGAGCTGCTGCGCATCCACCGTGGCTCGGGCAAGACCTTCGTCTTCGTGACCCACGACGTCGCCGAGGCGTTCAAGCTCGGCACCAAGGTGCTCATCATCGACCGGGGCTGCGTCCAGCAATATGACACTCCAGAGCGCATTCGCGAACAGCCTGCTACGGAGTTCGTGCGGGCGCTGCTGAGCTCCGGCGCGGGCAGCGGGGCATTTTGCTCTGTTGCTGGCGGGGACGGTGTCTGATGGGTGATTTTGTTGCATATTGGATAAGCCATCAGGATAAGTTCATGGAGGTGCTCGGCGAGCACCTCGTCATCGTGGGGGTTGTGCTCGCGTGGTCCCTTCTGGTGGCGGCGCTCATCACGCTCGCGATCAGGCGCTCGCGTCGCGTCGAGGGCGCGGTCCTGCAGGTCCTCGGCGCGCTCTATTCCGTCCCGAGCCTGGCCCTGTTCTCGCTGCTCATCCCGTTCACCGGCCTGGGGCTTACGTCTGCCACGATTGTCATGGTGGCGTACAACCAGTTCCTGCTCGTGCGAAATATCGTCGAGGGGCTGAACGGCGTGGACCCGGGCGTGGTCGAGGCAGCGACGGGGATGGGGATGAGTCCGATGCAGGTGCTGCTGCGTGTCGAGCTGCCCCTGGCCTTCCCGGTGATCATGGCGGGCATCCGCTTGGCCGCGATCAGCACCATCGGCATCGCCACCATCGCGGCGACCATCAACGCAGGCGGCCTGGGGACGATTCTGTTCAGCGGCCTGCGCACCATGAACGTCTACAAGATCGTGGACGGGACCGTCCTATGCGCGGCGGTGGCGCTCGTCGCCGACGCGGCGCTCAAGGGCATCGAGCATCTTGTTACCAAAAGGATGTCGCGATAGGGACCGGCGTCTGCGCGTTCATCGCGTTTGATGGACGCGCGCCGGTGCAGTCTGCGAGGCCAAAAACGCACCGTTTCCATGATGCGTGCTGCCTCTGATGGGCAGCACAATCCTCGCCTCGACAACGAACTTCCTGATTTCAGTACCAGTATTACGTTTTGCCGAGTAGACGCCGACTTTCTTTAACAAAACCCCAGTTGGCGCGAGCTTAAAGGAGCCGGCTACTCGCACAGTTGCAATACTGCTACTGAAATCAGGAAGTTCGTTAGTAAAAGAGCGGTGCGCCAAGCCGCGCGACGCACCGTGGGCACGCCCCACATTGACTCACCGGCTGCTCGTGCGACAATAAGCACGATTTGCTGCCTGTTTTGGAGGGGTCATGGCGCGTAATAAGTATCCCGACCGGACGGTCGAAAAGATTCTTGATGTGGCGTTTGGCCTGTTTTGTTCCAAAGGCTACGACAATACGAGCATCTCTGATATCGTGGCCGGGCTCGATGGACTCACCAAGGGCGCCATTTATCATCATTTTGATAGCAAGGAGGCCATTCTCGACGCCGCCTTTGAGCGAGCGATGGCTCCGATTGCCCAGGCTCGCCGTGCCGTTCGCGAAGACCGTGGCTACAACGGGGCACAAAAGCTCCGAGACATCGTTTCTCCCGAATCGGTTGTGCCGCAGGTTGAGCTTTGGCAGCGCATGGGGCTCCTTAACGATCCTATCGCTAATGCGCGCATCCTGGCTACCGAGTATCGGGATTCCTTGAGTGTTTCGGCGCGTTTGTTTTTGCAGCCGCTTATCGAGGAGGGCATAGCCGACGGCTCGATCGTCTGCCCTCATCCGCGCGAGGCGGCAGAGGCGCTGAGTCTTCTTGCCAATCTCTGGTTGATTCCGCTGTTCGACCAGGAGGCGACGCGTGACGATATGCTTGCCCGCGGCAATGTGCTGGTTGATATGGCGTCTGCGCTCGGTATCGATTTGGGCCGAAATAACGTGCGCGCAACCATTGAGGCTGTAGCTGATATTTTGCATCGAAAATAGGCGTTGGCCAGCGCCTTTCTATTTCCATTTTTGCTTTTTGCAAGAGCGCGGAAGAAAATCTCTTTCAAGTATAC
This sequence comes from Collinsella acetigenes, assembly GCF_012844445.1. Classification (NCBI taxonomy): domain Bacteria; kingdom Bacillati; phylum Actinomycetota; class Coriobacteriia; order Coriobacteriales; family Coriobacteriaceae; genus Collinsella; species Collinsella acetigenes. The sequence continues at coordinate 101,530 of NZ_JABBCP010000007.1, read as the reverse complement.
ATACCGACGGTATCTTACTTTGATATATTACATACCGACGGTATGTATACTTGAAACGAGGCGAGCTGGGTGTACTTCTGGAAGAGCAAAGAGTACCTGCATTTTGGGGTATTGCTGACGGTCCAGGCATTGGCGCTTGTTTCCGAGAGCGCATTGCGCTTTGCTCTACCGCTTTATCTGCTGAATGTTAGTGGCGATCCGAGTCTTTATGGCGTGGCGACGGCAGTGGCTTTTGTGCCATCTGTTTTGCTTATGCCGGCCGCTGGAGTTGTTGCCGATCGGGTAGACATGCGGCGCATCCTCGTGATTGCCGGTTCGGTCCTCATCTCGTGTAGCGCTTGTTACCTTTTCTTGTTTCGAGCCCACCTGCTGTTGATGACGATTCTTTTTCTCGTTGCGCTCTACGCCGTGCATGCACTGTATATTCCGATGTTTCAAGCTCAGATTCCTCGTATGCTGGATACGGCACATGTCAAGCAGGGAGTCTCGCTTGTGAACCAGGTGAGCACGGCGAGCAATATCATCGGACCTGCGTTGGCAGGCGTTTTAATGGGATGGATGGGCATTGCACTGCTTGTTTGTTTTGGAATGGTTTGCCTCGTTGCGGCGGTGATGTTCACATACGCATGTCCTTCCCTAAAAAGATCTCCTGCGGCTCCGTCGGGTGTGGGCACAGGTGATTTTGCAATAGCGGAAAGGAGGAGCCTTTTTCAAGATGTGCGTGCGGCCGTTCTCTTCTTGCGAAGTGAAAAGCTGCTGCTCCTTTCTATCGTTTTTGCATGCCTTGTCAATGCTGTTCTTGCTGGAGTCAATGTGGTACTTCCCTATTTGGTTACCGAACAGCTTGCATGGAATGCGGCTGCTGCGGGATTGGCTGAAGCGGTAGGGGCTGTAGGAGCGTTAGCGGGCAGTGCATTTGTAGGCCTTGCGCCCGGATTCTGTACAATGAAGCGATTTCCCGCTTTTGTCGCACTGCTTGGTTTTGGCCCTCTGATTTCAACGATGGGGTCGTTTTTTGGCTTCGACGCTGCGGTTCAGTTTGCTTGCTTGACTGTAGGGGTGGCATGGATTCTTTTCTGGGGAAGCGCGATTACGGTGGTGCTGGTGAGCGATATTCAGCTTCAATGCGAGAGTGACATGGTCGGGCGTGTGCTGGCGTTGTTCTATGCTGTGGCCACCTGCGCTTCTCCTGTAGGGCAGGCGGCGTGTGGCATCGCGATTGACATGTCCGGGACGACGGTCTTGCTTGTGTTCATGGCAACGGCGATGGAGTTTTTCGCTGTCTCGATGGCCCTGCTCTTCAAAAAGCATACGAAGTGAGGGCGAAGATGCCTGCTATAGAGTTGCCTGCTTAATAGGAACTTCCCGATTTCAGTACCAGTATTGCGTTTTGTCGAGTAGATGCCGACTTTCTTTAACAAAACCCCAGGTGGTGTGACCTTAAAAGACGTAGCTACTCGCGCTTTTGCAATATTGCTACTGAAATCAGGAAGTTTGTTGTGCGATGGGATCATAAAGGGCAACGTGAGCGGTGAAATGGGACCAGAAAGCCGCGCTCAGCGTTAGCGCGTCGTCTCCGATGGCACGCTTAGCCTTTCGGCGCACACCGCCGACCGCCCATTCGCCCCAGGCGCTCGACGTTTGACCTGCTGCGCTGCCTTATCGCGCCTTCTTTTTCCGCTATGCTGGGAAAAACGCGCGGAATGGAGCCTGGTATGATCAAACTGTTCGCTTGCGACCTGGACGGTACGCTGCTCAATCTCTTTCATACTACCGACGATAAAATCCTCGCAGCGATTCGCGAGATCATCGATGCGGGCGCCCACGTTGCCGCAGCTACAGGCCGCACGAGCGTGTGGTACACCGACGGTGGTTTCGAGCCCGGAACCATTGAGGCGATTTGCGCCAACGGTTCTATCATTCGCGGACGCGACGGCGAGGTCCTTAAGTCCTACATCGTGGACCCGGCGTTTTTGGAAGAGCTTATTCCAGCTTTTCCTGGCATCTGCTTTGACTGCGTGACGAGCGATTCGATTCTTTCGAGCAACACGCGCGAGGTGCGCGAAGCGGGTTTTGTGACCGACAGCCCCTGGCGCCGCATCCTCATGCGCGGCATGCGCGCAAAAGCTTCCTTTTTGGCGCACCATCGCTACGAGGTGCCACTCGCCGAGATTTTGCAGAACGACGTGTGCAAGGTGAACTGCCGCGTGCCCGATCCTGGCATGGAGCGCGAACTTCACGCGTTTTTGGCCGAGCACGCCGACACCGTGGTCAACGCCCCGTTTAATCCGGCGATGTTCGAGATAACCGACCGCGCCTGCAATAAGGGCGCGAGCGTGGCTTGGCTTGCCAACTACCTGGGCTTCTCTGAAGACGAGGTGGCGGTCTATGGAGACGGCGGCAACGACATCGTCATGCTCGATCGCTTTGAGCACGCCTATGCTACGAGCAATGGTTCGGGTGCTGCCAAGCGCGCGGCTGGCAACGTCATTGGTAACTGCGCGACTCATGCTGTGCCGCGCCATATGGTTGCCACGCTTCGTAGCGACCGCAACCGTACCGTGATTTCCTAGCGGCGGGGAAGCGGCGGGCGCACTGGGTAACGACGCGCCAAACCTGTCGACTTTGTGGCGCGTGGAATAAAATGCACACAGTGTGAAATAATACTCGGAGTGTGAAATAGCACCCGAGGAGGCCTATGCCGCAAACAGATTTTAAGTGCGACCCCCGATCTCTGCGTTCGCAGACGTCGCTTCGGGACGCACTTGTGCAACAGCTTGGGGCGGGCGAGGATCTGTCGCGCATCACGGTGGCGTCGCTTACCGATTGCGCGGGCCTGACGCGCCGCACGTTTTACAGCCACTACAAAGACATCCCCGATTTCATCCAGCAGGTCGAAGATGCCATTATGGATGAGATTCGCGTGCTTGTCCGCAATATCGGCGCGGCCACGTTGCCCGAGCTCTATCACAGCATCGACGAGCTGGAGCCGGCGCCCGGCGCGGTTGAGCTGCTCGAGTACCTGGCGGGCAATCGCGACCTTATCGGATCGTTGCTGGGGCCTGGCGGCGACCCTGCCTTTATCAAGCGCCTAATCGACCTTGCGCGCGACGAGATTTCGGGTCGCATGCAGACGGGTATTTTCCCTGCGGTCTTGGGGTCGTTTTTCGATTATTACCTGAGCTATGTGGTTACCGCCGAGGTGGGCGTGGTCCAGCGCTGGTTCGAAAACGGCCTGCCCGAATCGCCCAAAACCATGGCGCGCATCATGACGGTGATCGCTTTTGTGCGCCCTGGCGACCTGTATGGCCAACCTATCGATATCAACGTGCCGGCATATGGCATGAAACTGTTGAATCTTCAGCTCGACGACACCGACGAGCGCAACGAGAGGGAGTAACCGATGAGCGAAGTGAACGAGGAGACGAGCGAGATCCGTCCCGGCGTGGTCCCCGAGGGTGCCATCTACAATGCCGAGGCCGCGACTGGCCAGCTGCACCTGGGCATCGACGTGGGCTCTACCACCGTCAAGCTTGCCGTGCTGAACGACGAGAACCAGATTGTCTACGCCAAGTACCAGCGCCACCATACCGATGTGCGCGCCTGCGCGCGCGACCTGTTCGTGGGCGCTGCGGGCCTGCTGCCCGAGGCTCAGATGACCTGCGCCATCACCGGCTCGGGCGGCCTGTTGCTTTCCCAGTGGCTGGGCCTCGAGTTCGTGCAGGAAGTCATCGCCAGCAAGCGCGCCGTCGAGACGCTCATTCCCGCTACCGACGTCGCCATCGAGCTGGGCGGCGAGGATGCCAAGATCATCTACTTCGATAACGGCATCGAGCAGCGCATGAACGGCACCTGCGCCGGCGGCACGGGCGCCTTTATCGACCAGATGGCCACGCTTCTGCACACGGATGCCGCGGGCCTAAACGAGCTCGCCAAGCAGGCCACGACCATCTATCCCATCGCCAGCCGCTGTGGCGTCTTTGCCAAGACCGATGTACAGCCCCTGCTCAACGAGGGTGCGGCTCCCGCAGACGTCGCCGCCTCCATCTTCCAGGCCGTGGTGACCCAGACTATCTCCGGCCTTGCATGCGGCCGTCCCATCCGCGGCAACGTCGCCTTCCTGGGTGGCCCGCTGCAATATCTCTCCGAGCTCCGTCATCGTTTCTACGTGACGCTTGAACTGGACGAGGAACATCGCATCGTTCCCAATAACGCCCACCTGTTTGTGGCCTCGGGTGCTGCGATGGCTCATGAGTCCAACAAGCTCTCAACGTTCCCGCAGCTTATCGATGCAATCGATGCCTTGGGTGACACGCAGGGTTCCGAGGTCGCGCGCCTGGAGCCGCTCTTTGCCACGCCTGCGGAGTATGACGAGTTCAAGAGCCGTCACGACAAGGAGGTTGTGCCCAAGGGTGACCTCGATAGCTACCAGGGTCGTGTGTTTATTGGCATCGACGCCGGCTCCACTACCATGAAGGCCGCGCTTGTGGGCGAGGATGGCCAGCTGCTGCACACCTGGTACGGCAACAATAACGGCGACATCCTGGGTACGGCCAAGGTCATCATGGCCGATTTCTACAACCACATTCCCGCCGGCTGCACCATCGGCCACGTGACCACTACCGGTTACGGCGAGGCGTTGCTCATCGAGGCCCTCAAAGCCGACTCCGGCGAGATCGAGACCGTGGCGCACCTGCGCGGCTCCAAGGCGTTTTTGCCTGGCGTGCAGTTCATCCTCGACATCGGTGGCCAGGACATGAAATGCCTGCGCGTGCGCGACGGCGTGATCGAGCACATCATGCTCAACGAGGCATGCTCCTCGGGCTGCGGCAGCTTTATCGAGAGCTTTGCCGTGTCGATGAATATGGACGTGCGCGCCTTCGCGGGCGCGGCGGTGAATGCCAAAAACCCCGTTGACCTGGGCAGCCGCTGCACCGTTTTTATGAACTCCCGCGTGAAGCAGGCACAAAAAGAGGGCGCTACCGTGGGCGATATCGCCGCCGGTCTCTCGTACTCCGTGATCAAGAACGCTTTGTTTAAGGTCATCAAGCTGCGCGACTCCAAAGAGATCGGCACGAGCGTGATCGTTCAGGGCGGTACCTTCATGTCCGACGCCACCCTGCGCGCGTTCGAGAAGCTCACGGGCGTCAACGCGGTGCGTCCCGATATCGCCGGCTGCATGGGCGCCTACGGTGCGGCTCTGCTCGCGCGCGACCGTGCGGGCGAAGACGGCGTCTCCACCATTCTCTCTGCCGAGGAAGTGGCAGCCCTCACCGTCACGCAAAAGCATGCGCGCTGCGGCCGTTGCTCCAATAACTGCCAGCTTACCATCAACGACTTTGGCGGTGGTCGTCGCTTTATCACCGGCAATCGCTGTGAGCGCGGCGCGGGCCACAAAAAGAAGAAGAGCGAGGCCCCGAACCTCTTCAAGCGTAAAAACGAGCTGCTGTTCGACCGCGAGTGCTTGGCACCCGAGGACGCTCCGCGCGGCACCGTGGGTATCCCCCGCGCACTCAATATGTACGAGAACTACCCGTTTTGGCATCGCTTCTTTACTGAGCTCGGCTTCTCGGTTGTGCTGTCCGACCAGTCCAGTAAAAAGACCTACGAGGCGGGCATCGAGTCCATGCCGTCCGAGAGCGTGTGCTACCCGGCCAAACTCAGCCACGGCCACATCATGAACCTGCTGGACAAGGACCCCGATTTCATCTGGATGCCCTGCGTGCGCTGGGAGCGCAAGGAGGATCCGACGGCGGGCAACTGCTACAACTGCCCGATCGTCATGAGCTATCCCACCGCGCTCGGCCTCAACATCGATGAGCTCTCCGAGCAGCACGTCGAGTTCATGTATCCCTTCGTGCCGTATCACGATAAGGTTGAGCTCAAGCGCCGCCTGTATCAGCTCATCGCTGTCGACCGCGTGGCCGATGCTAAGGCCGGTCGCGGCCGCGTGACAGGTCCTAAGATCACGCGTTCCGAGATTGACGCTGCCGTGAACGCCGCCTATGAGGAGGATGCTCGCTTCCACGAGGCCATCCAGACCATGGGCGAGGAGACCATCCATTGGATCGAGGAGCACGGCGGCCATGGCATCGTGCTCGCTGGCCGCCCCTACCATAACGACCCCGAGATCAACCATTCGCTGCCCGAGCTTATCAGCTCCTTTGGCTTTGCCGTGCTCACCGAGGACTCGGTGGCACATCTCATCAAGCCCGAGCGCCCCATCCGCGTGGTCGACCAGTGGATGTTCCACTCGCGCCTCTACGCGGCGGCACGCTTTGTGACCATGCGCAACGATCTCGACCTCATTCAGCTCAACTCGTTTGGTTGCGGCCTTGATGCTCTTACCACCGACCAGGTGCAAGAGATCATGGAGGCATCCGGCAAGATCTACACGGTGCTCAAGATCGACGAGGTGTCAAACCTCGGTGCCGCGCGCATCCGCGTTCGCTCGCTCATGGCTGCCCTTAAAGATCAAGAAGCCGAGCGCCGCGCCGAGGCCGAGGCCGCGGGCGAGACCTACAAGGTGGGCGAGGCAAGCCCGGTCGAGCCTTCGGACGAGCAGCCGGTCTTTGCCACCCACAAGTACCGCATCGAGCCGCAACGCGAGAGCAAGTCCACGGCATGGGATAAGGTTCCGTTTACCGAGGAGATGCGCCGCGAGGGCTACACCATTCTGTGCCCGCAGATGGCGCCCATCCACTTTGACCTGGTCAAAGAGGTGTTCCACGCCTATGGCTACAACCTGGAGCTCCTGCCTTCGACCGACCGCGGTGCCGTCGAAGCGGGTCTGCGCTATGTGAACAACGACATCTGCTACCCCTCGATCCTCGTGACGGGCCAGATCATGGAGGCCATCGAGAGCGGCAAGTACGACCTCACCAAGACCGCCGTGGTCATTAGCCAGACGGGCGGTGGCTGCCGTGCCACCAACTACATCGCGCTCATTCGCAAGGCGCTGCGCGATTCGGGCCATCCCGAGATTCCGGTCATCTCGCTTTCGGCCGTGAAACTCGACGAGAAGAACCCCGGTTTCAAGCTGACGGTTCCCATGCTCAAGGCCGCTGTCTACTCCATCCTGTTTGGCGACGTGATGATGCAGATGCTCTATCGCTGCCGTCCGTATGAGGTGACACCTGGTGCTGCCAACGCGCTCTTTGACGAGTACATGGCGCGTGCCCGTGCACTGGCGCCCAAGTTCAATCGCCGCAACTTCACGCGTCTGGCGCGCGAGGCTATTGAGGCGTTCGACACCATGCCGCTTGAGGGCGAGGGATGCAAGCCGCGCGTGGGCGTGGTGGGCGAGATTCTCGTCAAGTTCCATCCCACGGCAAACAACCACGTGGTTGAGGTTATCGAAAACGAGGGCTGCGAGGCCGTGGTTCCGGGCCTGCTCGACTTCTTCCTGTACTCCATGAGCAATTCCAACCTGCAGAAGGACGAGCTGGGAAGCTCTGCCGTTACGCGTGCAGGCATGGATGCGCTCATTGGCATGGTGGACTGGATGCGCAAGCCGGTGGAGGATCTGCTGGATAAGTCCGAGCGCTTTGAGGCCCCCGAGCCCATCAGCGCTATGGCGGATAAGGCTTCGCAGGTGCTGTCGCTGTGCAACAACATGGGCGAGGGCTGGTTGCTTACGGCCGAGATGCTCGACCTTATTGACCACGGCGCGCCCAATATCATCTGTACGCAGCCGTTTGCGTGCTTGCCCAACCATGTGGTGGGCAAGGCGGTGATCAAGGAGCTGCGCCGTCAGCATCCCGAGAGCAACATCGTGGCGGTGGATTACGACCCGGGCGCCTCGGAGGTCAACCAGCTTAATCGCATCAAGCTGATGATCAGCGTGGCCAAGGAGAACATGCGCGCTGGCAAGGGCTTTGTGATGGAGCACATCGCCCCGCTCGAGATGGACGCGGTGGACTCCAAGTTCCGCCCGCATCATTAACCCGAATGTGACAAAAAGTCGACAGGTTTATTTTGTCACATTTTGCCGTTCACCGGTCGTTACCTGCCACTCGGCGCTTGGGGCGCAGCGGAGGAGCGCTCGGTTGATGCGACGCTTAAACGACAGGTTTATTTCGTCACATTGTCAGACCGCCGCGGGGTTGCCCGCGGCGGTTTTTTTACAGACGAAAGATAGCTAACAGATGTAACTGTTTCCCGATGACCCACTGCCACCGGGCGAGGGGGTGTCTTCCATGTACCGCCGCATCATTTTTAATGGTATCTATTGCAGGGTTGCCAAGAGCATCGACCTTGCCTGGACGCGCGGCACCGGCACGCCCAAGGGCCCGTTCCGCGTGTTCGACACCGTGGGCATCCAGACGGCTTACAACATCGTGATGCAGTATCAGAAGGTTCCCGGCCTTTTGAGCCCGCTCCTCAAAAAGATGATGATGCCGTACAACTTCAAAGCCATGGCAGCCGTTCTTAAGAAGATGCTCGACGAGGGCAAGCTCGGCGAGTCCTCGGGCGAGGGATTCTTTAAATACTAGACCGGGGCATCAAGGGGGTATTTGCCTACATATATGAAGCCCCTGTGAAAATGTGACAAATTAAACCTGTCTTGCTGGTGTCACGGGGGAAGGCGGTTGGCGCGCAAAAAGGGCCGCTGCGAGGCTGTTACCTGCAGCGGCCCAGAATGTGACAAATTAAACCTGTCTTGTTGGTGTCACATTAGAAGTCGGCGTTGCCTACGGTGCGTGGGTGCGGCAGGACGTCGCGGATGTTGCCCACGCCAGTGAGGTACATCACCAGACGCTCGAAGCCCAGGCCGTAGCCAGCGTGCTTGCAGGAGCCGTAGCGACGCAAGTCCAGGTAGTACTTGTACTGCTCGGGATTCATGCCCAGGTCCTTGATGCGGCCCTCAAGCAGATCCAGGCGCTCCTCACGCTGAGAACCGCCGATGATCTCGCCGATGCCGGGAACCAGGCAGTCGGCCGCGGCGACGGTCTTGCCGTCGTCGTTCATGCGCATGTAGAACGCCTTGATCTCTGCCGGATAGTCGGTCACGAAGGTCGGACGGCGGAAGTGTTCCTCGGTAAGGAAACGCTCATGCTCGGTCTGCAGGTCGATACCCCAGCTAACGGGGTAATCAAACTTGTGGCCGGCAGCAACGGCCTCTTCCAAGATCTTGACGGCCTCGGTGTAGCTCACGCGGGCAAAGTCGGAGCTGGCCACGTGCTTCAGGCGCTCGAGCAGACCCTTGTCCACAAACTTGTTGAGCATATTGAGCTCGTCGGGGCAGGTGTCCATCACCTTGTTGAGCACGTACTTGAGCATAGCCTCGGCATTATCCATGTAATCGTTGAGGTCGGCGAAGGCCATTTCGGGCTCGACCATCCAAAACTCAGCGGCGTGGCGCGTGGTGTTGGAATTCTCGGCGCGGAATGTGGGGCCAAAGGTGTACACATCGCCAAACGCCATGGCAAAGTTCTCGGCATTGAGCTGGCCAGAGACGGTGAGGCTTGCGTGCTTGCCAAAGAAGTCCTGGCTCCAATCAACCTCGCCTGCGTCCGTCAGGGGCGGATTTTGAGGATCGAGCGTGGTCACGCGGAACATCTCGCCGGCACCCTCGCAGTCGCTCGTGGTGATGATGGGCGTGTTCACGTAGACAAAGCCCTGCTCCTGGAAGAAGCTGTGGATGGCCGCCGCTGCGACGGAGCGGATGCGGAAGACGGCGCGGAAGAGGTTCGTGCGCGGGCGCAGGTGCTGTTGCGTACGCAGGAACTCGACGGTGGCGCGCTTCTTTTGCAGCGGATAGCTGGGGTCGGAGACGCCCTCGACCACAATCTCGGTCGCGGTGAGCTCGAAGGGCTGCGGCGCGTCGGGCGTGAGCTTAACCTCGCCGGTGCAGATGAGGGCAGCCGAGACGTTTTGATGGGCGATCTCATCGTAGTTGGAAAGAGCATCGCGGTTCATGACAACCTGCAGGTCGGCAAAGCAGCTGCCGTCATTTAGGGTTACGAAGCCAAAGTTCTTCATATCGCGGATGGACTTGACCCAACCGGCAACCGTGACGGTCTGGCCGCCAAACGCCTTGGCGTCGGCGTGAAGCTGGGCGATCTTCGTGCGTTTCATGCATCCTCCTTTAGGCACGATATACAAGGCGAAGTACCTGCGTTGCGTATCGTGCAAAAACCAATCAGCTCATCATTCTAGCAGGGACGCCGCGTGCCGATGGCCGGGTTTGGCACGCGGTGTCCGTCGCGGCGATTTCGCGGTCGGCGCCGCTTTGCCTCTATTGCCCGCACAGGGCGCGGCGCACCATGAGGGCGTAGGCGTCCCTGCCCGCGCTGGTGAGGTGAATGCCATCGTCGGCAAGATATTCGTCGTGCCCCTCGCTTGTGCCGTACCAATCGATGATGCCCACGTTGTCGTTCTTGGCGGCAAAGTCGCGGAAGACCTGGTTGTTGGGGTCTTGCAGATCAAGGGGGCAGCGGATGGTAACAAAATAGAGCGGCTTTCCGCCCACGGCGTCAACGAGCGCCTGTACCGTGGACGTGTCGCGAATCAGTCCATTTGTTCCCAGCGCAAACACTACAACGTCGGGATCGTATCCGGTGGCGACATCTTGCGCGTAGACGTCTTGTCCCACAAAAAGCTGGCGGCTTACCTTGCCATCGACATAGGCGCAGGGCAGGTATTGTTGCAGCGCGGGTGCGGCTCCCTCGGTTACCGAGTCGCCGATATAGAGAACCTTGGCGCTGCAGGTGCCCGTGTTGGGGTCGAAGGTCCAGCGGCTGGGGTCGAGATTTTTAGGTACAACCTCGGCTGCGGGTTTAGGGCTTTTGTCCTTTTCCTTCTTCTGTTTTGCGTCGGCCTTCTTTGCGTCTGCTTTGGAGGTTGCCTTTTGCTTGGACGTCGCTTTTGTTTGCGCAAGCTCGGGGCGTAGCTTCTCTGCACGTGCTTGGGCAATATCACCCCAGTTCACGGGCGCGATGGCGAGTACAAGCACCATTGCGGCGGCGATGCCGCAGACGATACGCGCGCCTGCGCCGATGGGCTTTCGCGAGGCAAAGGGCTGCTCAAACAGGCGATAAAACACCTCGGCCGCCAGCAGGATGACGACAATCTGAGCGATCCATCCCCACCAAGGGAGCGCCTGGGTGCGCGTTGCGGGGTTCATGATCTCGAGCAGCGGATAGTGCACCAGATAGATGGAGAATGAGCGGCTACCCAGATAGACAAGCGGGGCGGACGAAAGCACGTGGCCGACCTTGCAATCCGGGTGCTGGACGGTGCAGATAAGCAGACCGCAGACAAGCGCCGCTGCCAAAAAGCCCCCGCGATAAAGCCAGGTGTCCTGGCCCGTTGCCAGGATAAAGCCTACGAGGAGCGCAAAAAGCGTGACCTTTGCCACCGTGTTCACATGCCTGACCAAGTGGGCGCGTCCGGCAATCAGCTGCTTTACATAGGGAAAGCCCAGCGCGAGTGCGGCGCCCACGAGCAGCTCCGCCGCGCGCGTGTCGAGTCCGTAATAGACGCGTGCCGTGTCTTGACCGGGGACGAACTGCAACGCCATGGCAATCGTAGAGAGAAGTGCCAGCACGGTAACGCAGACCATGAGCGGCTTTCTTTTATGCGTGAACTTTGCCAGGCCCAGGAATACGAGCGGCCAGACAATGAAGAACTGCATGCTTACGCCCAAGTACCACAGGTGGGTGAGAGGCGATGGGAGACCTGCGGCATCAAAATAGGAGACCTTACGAAAGATATAAGACCAGTTGCTTACAAACAGCGCCGAGGGCAGCGCATCGGCCTGCAGCTTGGGCAACAGGCTGGGGCTTGCAATGTAGACCGCAAGGGCCGTGAGCGCAATTGTCGCAAGCACGGGCGGCATAAGCCTGCGCAGGCGTTTGACCAGATAGCGCCTGTAATCAAACGAGCCGGTATCCTTGAGTTCGCGCACCATGCTCCGGGTGGCAAAGTAGCCTGCGAGTACAAAGAACAAGGTAACGCCCAAAAAGCCGCCGGAGAGCAGCGATGGACGCGTGTGGTAAAAGACGACGCCGATGATGGCGAGCGCACGCAGGCCATCGAGCGGAAGGATCCGCGAAGAAGGGGAAGCCGCCTTTTTCGCATGGGCCCCAGTATTTGTTTGCTTTGATCGCCAGGGGGCAAAGCCCTTGACGTCTTTTTTGCCAAATCGCTCGGCAGCCAGTCTTTGCTCTTTCATCAATTCGTTACGACTCGGTTCCGTCGTCATGTGTATCCATCCCCCTTGAGTTCACGAACTCAGTCTACACGGGAAGGCGAAGAGGCGCGCGCCCTTGCGAGAGACTCTGCAGAAGTTTGACGGCAATTGTTCAAATTGCACGGCGGAAGCAGGCGGTGAGGGTAAGCTAATGCCCGATTAACAACAAGGATAGGTGGACAGCATAATGATTATCGAGCAGCTTGCCCTTTGGGGAGACGAGGCCACGCAGGAGCATCCCGCGACGTTTACGACGTATTTGGCAGACCCCATGCCAGAGCATGAGGACGTGCGCCGCCCTGCGGCGATTATCTGCGGTGGCGGAAGCTTCACGCATGTGGGGGTGCACGAGAAGGAGCCAGTCGCCCTGGCTTTTTTGCAGGCTGGTTACCAGGCGTTCACGCTCGATTACGTGACGAGTTCTACCGGCGATGTCTCCTATCCCAATCCCGAGGCCGATCTTGCGCGCATGGTCGCGACTGTTCGCGCAAACGCTGCGGATTGGCGCGTAGACCCTGCGCGCGTTGTCGTTGTGGGTTTTTCTGCTGGCGGCTTTGTATGCGCCAGCCTTGCAACCTCATGGAGGGGAAACGCGCTGCCTAAGCTCGTGGGGGCTCCTTCGGAATCCATTCGCCCCGATGCGGTGGTACTTGGCTATCCGGCGCTGGATTATGCGCATTTGTGCCGCATGCAGCTTAAAGATCCCCGTATCGACCTGCGCGTTCCCAAGACGGGCGGCAAGACAGGTCGTGACCTCCTTAACGACTATGGGCGCATGATCGTCGAGGGTGAGCCGACGGACGATGAGCTGCTTGCCGCGCTTGATTCCATCTGTCCCACCATGCATGTCGATCGTCATGTTCCGCCGGTGTTTATGTGGGGCACTGCCGATGACGACACAGCGCCCGTGGCGCAGCTCTATCCGTTCGCGCAACGTCTTGCCGAGGAGGGCGTGGTACATGAGCTGCATGTTTTTGACCGCGGCGGACATAGCCGCTCGGTTGCCAATGCCAATTCCGAACACGGCGATGCCGAAAAACAGGAGGCCGTGCGCCCCTGGTTCAATCTCGCGCTGTCCTTCCTTGCCCGCGTGATGTAGCGAGCGGGCCCTGCGCCCATCCGCCGTCTGCGAGATTTGGGACTTCTGGCCCGTTTTTCGAGACGTCCCGTCGGTAAAATTGAATAGCTATGAGAACGCGTAAGCGACATACTCGCCGCATGGCAAATCCTTTCATACCTGCTGCAGATTCGCGAAGCAACAGGCTTTTTGCCATGCCGCGCTTTCTTTCGGACGTGCCGCACGAGATATATCGTCGTCGCGCTTTTGCGATTGCGGCTATCGTCACGGGCCTGTTTTTGCTCCTGTTCGTCAGCCTTCCGTTGCTATTTCGCTCGGACCCGTTCCTTTCTTCGAGGACACCGGCCTATGAGGAAGTTTCTACAGAGGTTTTTGAAAATCTCGTTCAGTCGAGTTCGTTTCCCCTGTTGATCGCATCCATCGTTTTCTCCATCTGGGGCGTGAGCATCTACCTTCGGTGCTTGGACGCCGTACTCAGGCGTCGTCTGGTGGCTATCGCCGCAATCTGCACGCTTTGGATGATCGAGGTTGTAGTCAAATACAAGTCGTTCACGCAGGCATATACCTCGCTACTGTGGTACCTCTATTACGTTCCCATGACGTTTATCCCGCTTTTGTTTCAACTGTGCGGCTTTAGACTTGCAGGCTTGGAGCGCCGCCGCGCTTGGCGGCGGTATCGCGTTGTGCTATTGGCCTTAGCAAGCGTCATCGTTTTGTTTGTTCTCACCAATGACCTTCATCATCAGGTATTTTGCTTTGATCCTTCAAGCGATGGCTGGGCCAACGACTATACCTATGGTTGGGGCTATGCGGTTGTTCTTGTATGGAGCGCCGTCAATTATGTGGGCTTCTTTATCCTGGTCGGCCTGTCTTCTTCGTATCGGATCAGGCGCTTTACGCTTACTGCCGCGCTTGTCTTTATTGCGGGCGCGTTCTTTGCCATTTCCTATGCTTTGCGTGTCCCGTGGGCGTGGAAGCTCAATTTCTCTTTGGTCTATTGCATCTTTTGCGTGATGGTTCTCGAGATCTGCCTGGAAAGCGGTGTTTTCCCTTCGTATCACGACATCGCCGGTATTTTCGATACGCTGCCGCTTGACCTCAAGGTCATGACGCATGATTTTGAGGTTGCGTACGCTACGCCTGCGTCGGAGCCGCTTGCCGATGGCGTATGCGATGAGTTGCGCGCACAAGAGCACGGTCGTATGCATGCCTTTACCGTGATTTCGAAACCCGATGTGATGTATCGCGCCTTTCCGCTTATGGGTGGATATGCCCTTTTGGGTCAAAACGTCCAAGAGCTCAACGAGCTCAATGCCGAGCTTGCGAACCGTCGTGCCGAGCTTCAGCGCCAAAACGAGCTGCTTGCTGCCGACTACGACCTCAAGGCGCATCTCGCCGACCAAGAGGCTGAAGCGCTGCTCATACAGGATGTCGACCAGGCACTCGCGCGCTCGCTGAGCAGTCTCTACGATCTTTTGAGTTCGCTTCCGCCGCTTACGGACGAAACGTCTTTGGATGAGCGGTACCGGCTGTTGCAGTGCGCCAAGATGCATATTGCCTACTGCAAGCGTAAGGGGTCCCTCACGCTCGCCCGGCACGGCGAGAGTGGCTTTGACCGCGACCGCATCCAGCTGATCGCAAACGAGCTGGCAAGTGACCTGCGCACGCTTGGTGTCGATTGCGCCTCGATTATCGCAATAGGGCTGCCGATGCATGCAAGTGCTGTGAGTTCCCTGTATGACTGCGTCTATGATTTTGCGTTCTTTGCCTATACGACCGAGCGTCCCGCCCTTATGTACCATCTGAGCGACCATGATCCAGGTAGTGTAGAGCTGCGTGCAACGTTGGTCTCGACTGATGATATCGACCTGTCCAGCGTTCCTGCGGCGCGTGAGCTTGAGCGCGCCCTGCAAGGAAGAGACGTCGCGTATCGCCTGGAAGGCGAGCCGGGCGAGCTGCGCATGATTGTCTTGATGCCACGGGCGGGTGAATGACCATGCGATTTGACCTGATTCTTCCCCAGTTTGTACTGCTCGATGTGATCTACGTTCTGGCAGCCTGTATGCAGACCATCCATGTGCCGCTTATCGCTTCGCGGCGCATGCCCTATAGCCGCATAGCGGTATGCATCTATGAGGCAAGCCTGGTGGTGCATCTCGTTATCGTGGCGGATATTATCTTGGCTTCGACGGGTAGCCGCCTGTTGGTTTCTCCGTTTCTTATCGCTCAGGCCTTGGAGGGGGTCTTGTGGCTTAACCTGCTACTTGTTGCCTTTGGTGTTTGCCTTGCCGTGCACTACCGTCGTCCCTGCATGATTTTCGAGTTGATGCTCGTTGCGGCATCGATTCCTCCTGTCGTGAAACTGTTGGGGTCGGCATGGGCCGGAGCCGCCATCATCGAAGGGGCGTTTTTCCTCTTCCGCTCCATTTCGGCGCTTCTTTTGGATGCACGCCATCGGCAAGAGGACATCACTGCATTCTCGACAATCGAGACTATCAACGTGATTCCGGTTGGCATTCTTTACCTCGACCTGCAAGGTCGCCCGCTGCTTATGAACCGCTGCATGCGCTCGAATCTCATCGGCTTGCATCTCCCCACCGATCTGCGCGATATGAGCGAAACGTGGAACGAATTGCGCAAGCTGGGGGCGAAAGAGTCCGATGGTAAGGGAGAAGGCCGCCGTCTTGACCTTGCGCGCTTTGGCGACGCTCGTTCGGTTGTCGAGATCTCGCCTTCGGAGATTCGTCTGTTCGTGCGTGACAATCTCATCATCTCGGGCCGTCCGTTCGAGCGGATTATCGGTCTCGACGTGACTGAATATGCCCATGCCTATGACCGCCTGGTCCACGCGAACCATTTGCTCGAGCTTGCGGCAAAAGAGCTTCGCGTGCAGATCGAGGAGGTCAAAAAAGTTGCCGACAATGCCGCGTACCTGCGCATGCGCGCCCGTGTTCACGACGTTATCGGCCAGCGTCTTTCCATCATGCACCGTTATTTGGAAGAGGGGCGCCTGGATGACGAATCGCTCGAGCAGATCGAGCCGCTGCTGCGCTCCATTGCTAACGACTTGCATGGAAAAGACGGAGACGGCACGCGCGACGCTGCCGAAGAACTAGGCGATATCGTTCACGCTTTTGGCTTGGTGGGCGTGCGCATCGTTGTTGACGGCAAGCTTCCTGTCGATGTACGCACTGCTGCGGCCTTCTTGCAGATTGTTCGCGAGGCCTCGACCAACGCAACCAAACATGCGCAGGCCCATCAAATCCAAGTGCGCTTTTGGGAAGAGGGCGCCGAGTCGTGGCGCACGGCGCGCATGACCGTCTCGAACGATGGAACTCCAGCCCCGGCGTCGATTCGCGAGGGAACGGGTATTCCAGGTATGCGGCACGTTGCTCAAGACCTGGGAGGGTCACTTGAGGTTGACCCAGGACCGCCGTTCACGCTCGTTGTATCCATCCCGCTCTCTTCCGATATCACCGCCCAGAGGAGGAACTCATGATCAGCGTCCTTATCGTCGAAGATCAAGCTATCCTGCGTGAGAGCCTTGCGCGCTCCATTGCCGATCAGTCCGATATGACGGTGGCTGCCGCTATCGCAGACGCCTCTTGTGCTCTCGACGTCGTGCGCGAGCAGCATCCCGATATGATCTTGATGGATGTGTGCACCGAGCATGATTCCAGCGGCATCGTTGCGGCTGGGCACATCAAGGAGGAAGTGCCGGAGTGCCGCATCGTCATCATGACGGGCATGCCCGAGATCACCTTTGTCGACCAGGCACGCGAGGCAGGTGTCGATAGCTTTGTGTACAAGAACGTGGGCATCGAGGAGCTGCTTGCTGTGATGCGCTCCACGCTTGCGGGCTACTGCACCTTCCCTAAGCCGCCGCAGAGCATTTTCTCGGGCACGGCAGCACTCGACGAGGTGGAGGTCTCGATTTTGCGACTCGCCTGCGAGGGGAAGAGCCGCCGCGAGATTGCAGCCGAGCTCTTTATGAGCGAGGGTACGGTCAAGCGCCGTATCTCGGAGATTCTCAACAAGACCGGCTACGACAACATCATGCGTCTGGCGGTCCATGCGGTGACGGAGGGAAGCATCGTTCCCAACATGGAGCGTTAGTTAGCGTTTGAGAACGTATGCACAAAAGCGGCGGGGCCGCGGGGGAGTGTTCCCTCGCGGCCCCGCTTGCTGTTCGAGTGGGCACTGCTCGTTGTTGCTGATGCGCGCATTACGGGATGGTCGCGCTGTAAGAGGCGATGTCCTCATAGGTGTCGTCTTCGTAGACGCCGATGGTGAAGTTGATATTCACGAGTTCGTCGATGCTGTTGAGATCGCCAGTCGAGAAGGTGAATTTTTCGGTGGCATTGGTTCCGCCCATCATACGGCAGGAGAACCATCCGGTCTTCATGGTGTTGTTGACGCTCGTCTTGCCGCTTACGGAATGGAACGTCAGGTCCTTGTCGGTCTTGTTGGTGATTTCGACCTTCAAACCAATGATGCCCCATCTGTCCTCGAATTTCTCGGTGACGGTGATGGTGCACAGGTCGTCGTCGGCAACGGTGACGGCGGGAAGAATGGGCTCGTTGATGTCCTTGCTGTCCGAGGTTCCGCTGGTTGTGCCTCCGGTTCCGCTGCTCGTGCCACTCGTGTCGTCTTCGGCTGCCTCGCGGTCCTTCTCCACGGTGCCGGAGAGGTCCTTCTTGGATTTGGTGAAGATGATGCTGTTCTCACCCTCCTTAAGGGTGAGCTCGCCGTCCTTGAGGGTGGCCTTGAAGCTCACGCCGTCGGCTTTGATTTTCACGGTGCCGTCGTCTTTGATCTTCCAGGCGATGTCAGAGACATGGTTGTACAGATCGATTTGGCCTTCGCCGTCCTCCTCGAAAATTATGATGCAGTTGATGCCCCAATCCTCCATGGCATCGAGGGTTTCCTCGTCGAATTCCTCGCCTTCGAGCTCGCCGCCGGAGATTTTCCAGCTGCCCAGGAACGGTTCTTCGGGGTCGGCTCTGGATCCGCCACAGCCCACCAGGGCAAAGGCGAGCACCAGGATGAAGGTGACGAATAGGAAAGCCGATTTCTTAAAGGTCATGGTCTTCATGGTGTTCCTCCTTACGGTCGGGGTCCATTAAACGATAGGGGCCGCCGGAATCGATCCGGCGGCCCCTGATTGCACGAGCGGATACTTCCGCCGGTTTTGCGAGCGCTGCTTACGGGATGAGAGCGCTGTAGGAAGCGACGTCCTCATAGGTCTCGGTCTCATAGGCATCGATGCCGATGGTGATGTTCACGAGGTCGTCGATGCTATCGAGGTCGCCGGTCGAGAACGTGAACTCCTCGGTGGCGTTG
Source organism: Collinsella acetigenes (assembly GCF_012844445.1). NCBI lineage: Bacteria > Bacillati > Actinomycetota > Coriobacteriia > Coriobacteriales > Coriobacteriaceae > Collinsella > Collinsella acetigenes. The sequence goes on along the minus strand of NZ_JABBCP010000007.1, from coordinate 82,913 downwards.
GTGCCGGGCATCAGATCGCAGGAGAACCAAGGCTCCTTCATGGTGCCGTCGACATTGGTCTTGCCGCTGGGGGAGTAGAACGTCAGGTTCTTGTCGCTCTTGTTGGTGACCTCGACGGTTAGGCCGATGGTTCCCAACTCGTCCTCGAACTTCTCGGTGACGGTGATGGTGCACAGGTCGTCGTCGGCAACGGTGACGGCGGGGGTGATGGCCTTGCGGGCACCCTTGCCCTCAGCCTCTTCCTCTTCGGCCTCTTCGTTGGCCTTCGCCATATCGCGGTCCTTCTTCACGGTGTCGGAGAGGTCCTTCTTGGACTTGGTGAAGGAGATGTTGTCGTCGCCGTCCTTGAGGGTGAGGGTGCCGTCTTTGAGGGTTGCCTTGAAATCGACGCCTTCGGCGCTGATCTTCGCGGTGCCGTCGCTCTTGACCTTCCAGGTGATGTCTTCGACATCGCCAAAGAGGTCAAGCTGGCCCTCGCCGTCCTCATCGAGGATCAAGATGCAGTTGAGGCCCCACTCTTCCATGGTCTTGATGGTCTCGTCATCGAGTTCCTCGCCGTAGATCTCGCCGCCGGAGAGCTTCCAGCTACCCAGGAATGCTTCCTCGGGGTCGGTCTTTGATCCGCCGCAGCCCACCAGGGCAAAGGCGAGCGCTAGGATGCAAGCCATGAGGGCGAGAGCCGATTTCTTGATCGTTGTGGTCTTCATAGTGTCCTCCTTACGGTTGGAAAACCCATTTATGCAAGGCGCGGGGCTTATGCTTCCGCGCGGGTTGCCGATGCTTGGGCGTTAGGGCCTCGGGGTGCCGCAGTTGCTGCAGAACTTGCCGTTGTTCTCGGTGCCGCAGTTAGGGCAGTACCATTTGGTGGGCGCCGGCGCAGGCGCGGGGCTGCCGCATTCGGAGCAGAACTTGCCCGTGTTGATGGCGCCGCAGCTGCAGGTCCAACCACCGGCTGCGGGGGCAGGTGCCGGTGCCGGCGCGGGCGCTGCCTGCTGGACGGGTGCCTGCTGGGCAGGCATTGGCTGCGGTTGCGGCTGGGCTGCCGCCTGCTGTGCCTGTCCTGCAGCGAAGAGCTGGGTCGCATTCATGCCGCCCATGCTGCCTGCCATGCCCATGCCCATGAAGCCGGCCATGGCACCGTTGGGGTTCGAGGCCGCTGCGCGCATGGCGTCGCTCTGGGCGCTTGCGAGGTTCGCTGCCGCCATGGTTGGGTCGCGCATGACCGCTGCCTTCTGCAGGTCCTTGATCATCTGCTCGTCTTCTTGCGAAGCTGCGATGGAATTCACGCCAAAGCTTACGATCTCCACGCCGCGCAGGTCGCGCCAGTCGGCCGAGAGCACATCGTTCAGCGCGCGAGCGACCTCGGTGGTGTGGCCGGGGATGGCGCTATAGCGAATACCCATTTCGGAGATTCGGGCAAATGCCGGCTGAAGTGCCGTAAGCAGCTCGGATTTAAGCTGGCTGTCGATCTTGTCGCGCGTGTAGTCTTCGGTCACATTGCCGCAGACGTTGGTGTAGAACAGCAGCGGGTTGGTGATGCGATAGGAGTACTCACCGTTGCAGCGCACGGAGATATCGACGTCGAGGCCGATGTTGTTGTCGACCACGCGGAAGGGGACAGGCGCGGCGGTGCCGTACTTGTTGCCGATAATCTCCTTCATGTTGATAAAGTAGACGCGCTGGTCCTTGCCGGCGTCGCCGCCAAAGGTAAAGCGGCTGCCGATGCGCGCGAAGGTGTCCTTGATGGCATCGCCAAGGTTGCCTGAGAACACGCTGGGCTCACTGCCGGTGTCGAAGACGAACTTACCGGGCTCGAGGGCCACTTCGATAATCTTGCCGTCTTGTACCACAAGCATGCCTTGGCCATCGTTGACAGCGATGACGGAGCCGTTGGAGATAACGTTGTCCTCGCCGTGAACGTTGGAGCTGCGGTCGCCGGTACGCTTGCAGCCCTTGCAAGCCAAGACGTCAGCGGGCATCGATTCACAGTAGATATACTCTTTCCACTGGTCGGCCATAACGCCGCCGGCAGCTCCCATTCCGGCTTTCAAGAGTCCCATAGCAGTCTTCCTTTCCTATCGAGGGTGGTATACGGGATGGGTGATTGTTTACTTCTTTTGCTGCTTCATCTCGACGCGGGTCTCGGTGCGGATGAAGGTGTCGCTTTCGTCTGTAAGGTCGAACTGCCCACAATAGCTATCGGCACTCGTCGCTTCGACTGCGGTCTTGAGCTGGCCCACCAAGAACAGGTCGGCGATAGCTGCAATTACAAGGGGAATGACGATGTTGATGAGGATTCCCTCGAGGTCAAAGTCGAGATACGCTATATCGAAGGCGTTCGATCCCAGGCAGGCAAAACGTGTGATGACAAAGGCCACGATAAAGAAAATCAGCGTGGCGAGTGCGAGCTTGGGCTTGGAGCAAGGGAGCTCGCCCACCATGCGGCCCGTCTGTCCGTTCATGGCAAACAGGTAGTTCTTGCCGTTCCACGAGGTGGAGAGCATCCAAACGGGGAAGAGCGCATAGTCGGCATCCTCCCAGTTGTAATCGAGGTTTTGGCTCATGAGGGACGCGGTGTTGTAGGAGCTGACGGTCTGTCTAAAGGCCGAGATCAAACTGCCCTCCATGCGCTTTTCGGCGCGGTCCCTGCATATGCTGCTGTCCTCGTCGTAGCGATTGGCGATAAATCCAGGCATGTACGCTACCGAGAACGGACGCAGCGAGCTGTAATCAAAGGGCTCGATGGCGCCCATGTGACCATCCGGCATTTTGGTCGATCCGTCGACGGGCACACGCTCGAACGACATGTTTCCCTTGCGATACGCATCGTAGTGATTGATGGTCGTGACGGTGCGGTCGGAGTACTCGGTCACGCGGTGGTTTTCGGCATCGAAGTGTACCTCGCCGTCCACATGTGCTCCGTAAAGCCAAAACGGCACGTAGACACCCTGGACCTCCTTGATATGATTGCCGGAGATAAAGCTCTTGGGAAGCAAGATCTTGCCTTTGTAGTGCTCTTGGAGAGCAGAGAGGGCGTCCTTGCGTTCGAGCTTGAACGGAATCACGAGGTCGGGGGAGAACGATCCCGAGAGCTGCCCGGGCGCTACGGCGGGGTTGCCGCAGTAGGGGCAGGTGCTGACGGCGACGGTACCATCCGAAATCAGCTCGGCTCCGCACGAAGAGCAGATATAGCCAGCGTTCATGCCAAGCATTTCGGCTTCGTTGGGAGACGCGGCCTGCTCTGGCGTAGGTGCCGCGCTTGCCTTGGCATCAGCCTTTGCTTGACGCTCACGGTAGAGAGCCTCAACTTCTGCCACCTCGAAGCGAGAATCGCAGTAGTCGCATGCCAGTTTTTGCTCTGCACTCGAAAAATGTAGAGGTCCGCCGCATGCGGGGCATTGATAGTTGACGCTCTCGTTTGTCATGATCGGTCCTTCTCAGTTGTCGCGTTATGCGCTCGTTATGCGCCGATGGCGCCGCCGCAGTATTCGCAACGGCCGCTGGCATCGGGGATGGTGGTGGCGCCGCAGAAGGGGCACGTTACCGCGGTCTTGGGGGCCTGAGCGGCAACGACGCTGTCGCGGGTCTCCTGGCGCAGCTGCGTCAGGGCGTCGCGGATCTCGTTTATTTGGCGTTCCGCCTCGCGGTACTCGATGGAGCCGCGCTGCTCGATGGTCGAGTCGTTGACGCGCAAGTTGATCTCGGTGAAGTACGGCGTGTTGACATGGATCGTGACATGGAAGTCGTAATCGAGGTCGTAGCGCGGGGGATTGTAGCTCACGCGCTCGCCATCCTTGTTTTCGCGATACTGCTCGGTGCGATGCTCCTCGATCTCTGTATCACAGCCCAGTACCTGGGTGAACTCGATGATGTCGGGGTTGGCGTCGCGCCAGCGGGCCGCCGAGGTGATGATCAGAAGCTTTGCATCTTCATCGAGCATGATGTTGGTGCGACCGGCCGAAAGCGTGCGCGTAGGGTTGAAGGAAGCCAGGCGCTGCGCGTTCGCCTCGCGATAAGCGAGCTGCTCGCGGATGTCGTCTGCAGTACTCGAGCGATGGCCGTGGAAGAAAGGCGAAAGCTTGCCTGCGCACTCCTTGCACAGATACCCTTCGTTGATCTTGGTCTTTCCCAAAAGTCCCAACTCGGTACCGCAGATTGCGCACTCTTTCTTTTCGAACATCTTGTCAAAGAAGCCCATGGCAGCCTCCAATCATCTTGAGTTGCTCTTCGCTTTAGATGATGGGGGTGCGCGGAGTTTTGCACGATGCCCCTGCGGCCCGAGGTGCACAACCCAGTGGGACATATGGCCCAATGTGCTGGGTAATTAAGGGATATAGGGCTATGAGCTGGGAAAACGATTCAAAATGACGGCGCCCGCCTGCGGTTTGTCGCGGTGTGAGATATGTTGCACGCTAGCCAATGGGGTCGCGGTAGAAGCCGCCGTAGAAGTCCTCGGTGCGCAGCACGTTGATCACAGCGCGCTCGTCTTGAGTACGCACGAGCGCCACGATGTCGCCCACCTCATAGGAGGAGACAACAGTTGAGATGAGCCAGTACTTGTTGCCGCTGTAGCCGCCTGTCGCCTCGATGCACGAGGAACCGTGGCGGTACTGCATGCTATAGGCTTCGAGCACCTGCTTTGGCCTGGACGTGGTGATCTGCAACGTCATGCGATCGTAGCGGTGATAGAACGTCTCGATCGTTTTGGTCGAGATGAACTGGAAGATAATCGAGTAAGCGGCAAGGTCCCAGCCAAACATGGCGCCAAAGATGCAGATGACGGCGCAGTTGCCCGCAAATATCAACCCCCAGATGGAGTGGCCGGTGCGGTTGGAGACCATCAGCGAGATAAAGTCGGTGCCGGCCGTGGAAGCTCCGCCCTTGAGGGCGAGCGCGATGGAGAGGCCGTAGAGGAATCCGCCGAACACAACCTCGAGCAGGATGTTGTGGAAAGGCGGCAGAATATGCATCTCGGTGAAGGTACGCAGGAAGAACGAGGATAAAAAGACCTGCGCCATAGAGAAGAGCACGAAGCGGCGGTTGATGGACCTCCAGCAGATCGCCGCGACGGGGATATTGAGCGCCAGCATGCCTACGAAGGTAGGGAATGAGAATCCCACGAGCGAGGTGATGCGGTCGATGAGAATGGCGAGTCCGGTAAAGCCGCTGGACAGAAGGTTTGCAGGAGTCACGAAGGCGCGAATGGTAAAGGCCTGCAGCAGCGCGGACAAGAAAACCGAGCTTGCAGTGATCAGGTTGCGTACAAACGCAATGCGGCGCAGGCGGCGGAGCTTTTCGAATTCTTCGCCCAGATTGGGAAGATGCGCGTGTCCTTCTTTGCCGACATTCTTCTTTTTTGAGACCGATGTGTCTTTCGAATCCCTATCCGTCTGCATATATGTGCTTTCCTCTGCAAAACCATCCTTGTTGCCGGGTTATTCGGCAACCAAACTATAGCAACGCCCGCAACGGTGACACTAGGCGAAACGTCGCGGGCGGTATTGAATCGTATGTGAGTGAACGGGTGCCTATTATGCCGGGTCGTTAATGACCTCCACCTGGCAGCTGCGCAGGGTGGCGAGTGCCGCCTTGTGGCTGTCGGGCGTGACGCCGGCGCAAAGCGACGCGTCCACCTTGAGCGGGACCTCGGGAATCCAGGCCTTGATGAGAAACGCATTGCTGACCACGCAGATGTCGGTGCACAAGCCGATAAGCTCGATGGACTCGATGGGTTCGGCGACGTTTTCCTCGGCGAGCCACATGGCAAGGTCGAGCGAGGCGAAGGTCGTTTTCTCGAAGACAAAAGAGCTGCGCTCGTCGCGAATCGCCTGGAGCTCGGGCATGAGCTCCCAACCCGGCGTGCCATGTAGGCAGTGCTCGACGGGCAGGTTCTTGCCTTCAAGGGTCTGAAGGTAGTCATTGTAGTGCGTGTCCTTGGTGAACACGACAATGCCATCAAAGGCTTGGGCCTTAGCGGCGACACTTGCTACGATGGCCTGCGCCTCGGACGTTCCCAGCGCACCGTCGACAAAATCGTGCTGCATATCTACGACAACTAAATACCTCTGACCCATGATGCCCCTCCTCATTCGTGGATGTACCTGGAATAGTACACCCCATGTTTGCGGTACCGCAGCGCATGATGGCAGCTATCGGCGAATGTTCAAAAAAAGGTTAGGCAGCGAAAGGGCGCGGTTAATAATGGCGCCTGGCAAACCTTACGAAAGGGAAAGCGGCGTGTAAGGCAAATCGATGGCACGGGTAATCGTCGCGCGCGAGTATGGATGACAAGGTAAGACCTTGTTTGAAGGAGGAACGCAATGAGCGCGCGTGGACCGTATGACATCGATCGATATGCAGATACTGCTTCGGAGGTGCCGGGCAACCCCTTCGCAACCCTGGGCAGCAGGCTATGCTGCTTGGCAGCTATGGCCGTGCTTTGCCTGGGCGCGATCGTGATGCTGTGGAGGGTCTCGGGACGCTAGAGAGTGTTGACGATTGGCTCAAATCCCTGCGCAGGGGCATCGTAACTTCTTGTGATGCGTGCCCAACAAGGGGTATTCGTTGCTGGCGTGCGCGTATAATCGCGCAGGCATTGATGGATACCATAAAGGCATGGCGGAGGAAAACCTGTGGCGCAGCGAGGAATCACGATACGGCAATGGCTTCCATTGATTGGTTTGACGTGCGCCGCTTTTATCTTTAACACCTCCGAGTTCATGCCCATCGGTCTTTTGACCGATATCTCCGCTTCTTTTCACATCAGCGAGGCGGCGACAGGCGTGATGATCTCGGTCTATGCCTGGGGCGTCATGCTGCTCTCTTTGCCGCTTATGGTGTTCGCTTCGCGCTTCGATCTGCGACATCTGCTCCTTGCAGTGATCGCGCTGTTCGCGTGCGGGCAGTTTCTCTCTGCTGTAGCGCCGACCTTTCCCATTCTGGTGCTTGCCCGCTTGGTGGTTGCCGCCGCGCATGCCATCTTTTGGTCCATCGCATCGGTGATGGCGGCGCGTCTGGTCGATGCCGAGCGTGGGGCGCTGGCGCTTTCGATGATCGCTACGGGCTCCTCTATCGCGCAGATCTTCGGCTTGCCGCTGGGGCGCGCCATCGGTCTTGCCGTGGGCTGGCGCATGACTTTTTGCGTTGTGGGAGCGGTCGCAGCGGCGATTCTCGTGTATCAGGCCGTTGTCTTTCCTGTCATGCCTGCGGGCGAGCGCTTTACCCTGGGGCAGCTCCCCTCGCTCATGCGCAATCGCGTGCTGCTTGCCCTCAATGCGGTGACGATCTTTATGTCTTGCTCGTATTACGTGGGGTACAGCTATATCGAGCCGTTCTTGCAACAGGTGGCGCATCTTGATGCAGGCACTATCACTATGGCGCTTACCGTGTTTGGGTTTGCAGGCCTGCTTGGGTCCGTTTCGTTCTCGCGCTTTTTTGACGGGCATCGCTTTGGCTTTTTGCTCGGCGTGATCGGCGGGCTTGCGCTGTCCCTTCTTCTTATGCAAGCGGCATCGTTCTCGCTTGCGAGCGTGCTTGTCCTCTGTGTGCTTTGGGGCCTGTGCGCCACTGCGTTCAATGTAGCGTTTCAGGCCGAGGTCATCTCGTTTACGCAAGCCTCGGCAAGTGCTGTCGCTATGTCGATTTTCTCCGGTCTGTTCAATTTGGGTATTGGCTGCGGCACGGCTATTGGCGGTGCCGTGGTGTCACGGGGCGCCATTGCAGGCATCGGCTACGTGGGCGCAGGCATTGGCGCTGTAGGCGTTATCTGCACGGTAGCCTGGCTGTTTCCTGCTATCAGGCGTACTCGCGGATAGCGTAGATAGCGCGGGCCGCGTGTGAACGGGACAGTGTTTGCCGTTCGTGCGACGCGGCGTTCTGATTAGCGTAGGGGATGCCTTGCGTACTGCCGGAGCTGTGTTCTCCGCTCGCGCAGGAGCGCTCCGCTGTGTCGTCTCTGTGAAATGCTGCCGTTTGCCAGGAAAGTTTCAAAATTGAACCTTTTTCTTCGGTCAAGTCGTATACTGCCGTCTAAATTGAACTTTCGAATTGCTCCGCGGTACAAAAGTTCAATTTGAGATGAACATGAACGATGGAAGAGGATTCGTGACCCAGGCAACGTTTGCACAACGCCTTAAACAGCTGATGGAGCTGCGCGGCGCTAAACAGGCCGACGTGATTCGCATGGCTCAAACGCGTGGTAAACACTTGGGAAAAAGCCAGGTGAGCCAATACGTGAGCGGCAAGACGATTCCGCGTCGCGACGTGATGGACGTGCTTGCCGCCGTGCTCGAGGCGGATGCGGCATGGCTCGCCACGGGCGAAGGACCGGGCCTCGATACCGCACGAGCTAGCAAGCCGGGTTCAGCCCCGGCGCCTTCAGCACGACCGATTCGCAGCGATTCTGCATTACACACAACAGGGGGAGCACCCATGCGTACGTTTAAGAAATCTAGCAAGCTCGACAACGTTTTGTACGATGTCCGCGGACCCGTGGTCGACGAGGCCGCCCGCATGGAAGACGACGGTGCGCGCATCCTCAAGCTCAATATCGGTAACCCTGCGCCCTTTGGTTTCCGTGCGCCCGACGAGGTGGTCTTTGACATGCGCCAGCAGCTGGCGGACTGCGAGGGCTATTCCGACTCGCGCGGCCTGTTCTCTGCGCGCAAGGCCATCATGCAGTATTCTCAGCTGCGCAATATCCCCAACGTGGACATGAAGCACATCTATACGGGCAATGGCGTGTCCGAGCTCATCCAGCTTTCCATGCATGCGCTGATCGAGAACGGCGATGAGGTGCTTGTTCCCGCGCCCGACTACCCGCTGTGGACCGCCTGCGTGACGCTTGCCGGTGGTAACGCTGTGCACTACATTTGCGACGAGCAAAACGAGTGGAACCCCGACCTTGAGGATATGGAAAAGAAGGTCACCGAGCGCACCAAGGCCATCGTCGTCATCAACCCTAACAATCCCACGGGCGCTGTCTATTCACGAGAGATTTTGGAGGGCATTGTCGAGATCGCCCGCAGGCATCAGCTCATGATTTTTGCGGATGAGATTTACGACCGTCTGATCATGGACGGCTACGAGCACATCTCCATCGCCTCGCTTGCACCCGACCTGCCGTGCGTTACCTATTCCGGCCTCTCCAAGTCGCACATGATCTGTGGCTACCGCGTGGGCTGGATGGTGCTTTCTGGCAATCAGGCATGCATGAAGGACTTTATTTTGGGCATCAACATGCTCTCCAACATGCGCCTGTGCTCAAACGTGCCCGCGCAGTCCATTGTCCAAACGGCGCTGGGCGGCTATCAGTCTGTAAACGAGTACATTCGTCCCGGTGGGCGTGTGTACGAACAGCGCAACTACGTGTACGAGGCGCTCAACGCCATCGACGGCATCACCGCGGTGAAGCCCAAAGCTGCGTTCTACATCTTCCCCAAGATGGATATCAAGAAGTTCAACATCACAGATGACGAGCAGTTTGCGCTCGACCTGCTGCATCAGAAAAAGATCTTGATCACCCGTGGCGGCGGCTTTAACTGGGGCGAGCCCGACCACTTCCGCATCGTCTACCTGCCGCGTATGGAAGTGCTCAAGGAGTCTATGGAAGACCTGGCCGACTTCTTTGCGCATTATCGTCAGAGCTAATGCAAGGTAAGACGGTCTATTTGAGGCGGGGGCCGCAACGGGATGTTCGTTGCGGCCCCTGCCTCTTTGCTTGTAAAAAAGAACCGGGGAACTCGTGCTCCCCGGTTTTGCTCAGTACTGTCTTTACAGTCCAAAATAGGTTTTGAGCCAGGTTTTTTCTGTTTCCGGCGAATCGCAGATGCGGCTTTCTATGCTGCCGTCTTCCTTCTGGATGGTGAGCGTGTCTCCGGTAAGCGCGACGCTTCCCGTGGGCGTGTTGATGCTGACCGCCGTTTTTTGCGTAAGCCACATGTCCGGCGAGGTCGAGCAGTAGTAGTTAAGGACTTCGAAATCGACATCCTGCGCAGGGTGCAGCGTAAAGCTCATGAGGGGACGATACTCTCCGTCTTGCTTCCTTTCCATCAGGATTTCCCCGTTGGTATCCTGCGGCTCCATTGTCACGCGGAAGGTGCCGTTTTTCTCGGTATGAAGGCCGTCTTCCAACTTGACCGGATACCGGGGACCGGGACCGCCGTAGCCCACGTCGCAGTAATAGGGACCGTCTTCCAAGACAACCATCGTGGCCCTGTGCAGGATGCGGCGAAAATCGTCCGGGCTCCATAGCATTCGTATCGCAAGCGGTGTGACGTCAAAGCCCAGGCCCTTGAGGAGCTCGTAGAAGATCTTGTTCAGCTCAAAACAGCATCCGCCCCGTTCTTGGTGGACGATTTTGTGGAAGATGTCCTCGGTTTTGAGGGAGGGAACCCTCTTCTCCTTGAAGACCTCCAAATTTTCAAAAGGAACGCTTTGAAGCTGCAGCTCCATAAGCTTTTCCAGACAATCCTTATCTGTATGTGGCTCTTCCTGGTAGCCGATGCGCTCCAGGTATGCCTTGCATTCCAGTGCATTCATATGCCGTTCCTCCTTACGTTCACAAATAACAGCACGTATATGCAGCGATGCGAGAGTCCATTGAAGTTAGGGATAGCGAGGGACCCACATTCAGGACGATTGTCCCATATTCCAAGCTTCGTCAATAATACGTATCGGTCGAGCGGCAACGTGGGCCGGTTGTGCTCCTCACGTTCAGCCAGCTCGTCAATGCTATGATGGTTCGGACGTATCGGCATTGACATGAAGGGGCTGTCTGCATGTCCTCTCAACTTCGCATCGGACACGGCTACGATGTCCATCGTCTGGTGGAAGGGCGCCGATGTATTATCGGCGGGGTCGATATTCCGCACGATAAAGGGCTGCTCGGTCATTCCGATGCCGACGTCTTGACCCATGCCTTGGCAGATGCCATCTTGGGCGCTGCTCGTGCCGGGGATATCGGGAAGCTTTTTCCCGACACCGATCCTGCCTATGAGGGTGCCGACTCGCTGTTGCTGCTCGCACGCGTCATGGAACATGTGCGCGGCCTTGGCTTCGAATTTGTCGACGCCGACTGCACCATCGCTTGTCAGGAGCCCAAGATCTCGCCTCATCGCGACCAGATGCGCTCCAACTTGAGCCGCGCTTTGGGGGTCGATATCGAATCGGTGGGCGTCGCGGCAACAACAACCGAGCACCTGGGCTGGGAAGGCCAGGGCGAGGGCATCGGCGCCTGGGCCGTGTGCCTGCTCGAGAAGAAATCTGAGGAGTAATCAATGCGTATCTACAACAGCGCCACGCATAAAAAAGAAGAGTTCGCACCCATCGAAGAGGGCAAGGTTCGCATGTATGTATGCGGCCCCACTGTCTACGACAATATCCACATCGGCAACGCTCGCACCTTTATTAGCTTCGACGTCATTCGTCGCTGGCTCATGGCCAAGGGCTATGAGGTGACCTTTGCGCAGAATCTCACCGACGTCGACGACAAGATCATCAAGCGCGCCAATGAGCAGGGCCGCACCGCCGCCGAGGTGGCAAGCGAGTTTTCCGACAAGTTCATTGGCGTCATGCGCGCCGCCAACGTGCTCGATCCCGATATTCGCCCGCGTGCGACCAAAGAAATCGGTCCTATGATCGGCATGATTAAGACCTTGATCGAGCAGGGCCATGCCTACGCCGCTGATAATGGTGACGTGTACTTTGCCGTGCGCAGCGATCCCACCTATGGCGAGGTTTCGGGTCGCAATATCGACGATTTGATGGTGGGTGCGCGTATCGAGGAGAACGAGGACAAGCGCGATCCGCTCGACTTCGCTTTGTGGAAGGCCGCCAAGCCCGGTGAGCCCATGTGGGATTCTCCGTGGGGCAAGGGCCGTCCCGGTTGGCACACCGAGTGCGCTGCCATGGTGCATCGCTATTTGGGCGTGCCTATCGATATTCACGGTGGCGGATCCGACCTCGCCTTCCCGCACCATGAGAACGAGTGCGCCCAAGCCACCTGCGCTTGGCATCAGGGATTTTCCAATACCTGGATGCATACGGGCATGCTTTTGGTCGATGGCGAGAAGATGAGCAAGTCGCTTGGCAACTTCTTTACGCTGGCCGAGGTTTTGGAGAAGCACTCTGGTGCGGCATTGCGTCTGCTCATGCTGCAAACAAGCTATCGTTCGCCGCTCGATTTCTCGTGGGATCGTTTGGACGGTGCCGAGAGCTCGCTGACACGTATCGCCGGCACGGTGCAGAACCTGCGCTGGGCGGCATCGCATGCAACGGCGCAGGCAGATGCTGCTCTTGCCGAGGATTTCGCTGCAAAGACCGCTGCCGTTCGCGCGAGCTTTGCCGAGTGCATGGACGACGACTTCAACACCGCCGGTGCCCTGGGCGCTGTCTTTGGTTTTGTGACCGAGTGCAACCAGTACTTGGAGGCCGCGGGCGACGCTGCCGCGGCGTCGGTGGCGCTCGCCGGAGCCGATGCCCTGGCAGAGTTGCTCTCCACGCTGGGTATCGAGTTGCCCGAGCCCGAGGAGGAGCTGCCCACAGGTCTGCTCGACGTGGCCCGTGAGTTGGTTGATTTTGAGGGCGACGACGTTGCGGAGGCTGCCGAGAAGATCTTGGCCGCCCGCTCCGAGGCCCGTGCAGCCAAGAACTGGGGTCTTGCCGACGCCATTCGTGACCAGCTCAAGGATTTGGGCCTGGTTATCGAGGATACGGCGGCAGGTACTCGTATTAAGTCGGCCTAATCCTGGCGGCTTTCCCAGGCACCCGACCTTGCCCCTCAATCGTCGGTCACGTACCCCAAGTACGCTTCCCTCCTCTTTCAGGGCGATCTCGGGCACCTGGAAAACCCGTGGCCTCCGGGGTCAGAGCGGTGTGCTCGCGGCGGGCGGGGGAGAGCTGACGCATCTATTGTTGAACCTTCTTTAATCGAGGAGAGATATCGTGGCGGACAAGCGCGCACGTGGAAACAACCAAAAGAAGGACGCCTCTCGTGGCGGCCGCTCGCAAGCTTCGCGCAAGGCCCCCTCTCGTGGCCCTAAGCAGGGGAGTGACCCTTCCCGCCGCGGGGACGTGCCTAGGTTGCGCGCGGCTGTACCCGCGGGCGACTTTATCGAGGGACGTCGTGCTGCCGCCGAGGCGCTGCGCACGGGCTTTCCGGTCAAGCGCGCTCTCGTTGCCGACGGCCAAGGCTCCGATGCTGCACTTGCTCGTCTGATTGACGACCTCTATCGTGCGAACATTCCCATCAAGACGGTGCCGCGCGCGCAGCTCGATGCTATCTCCAGCCATGGGGCGCACCAGGGCATCGCGCTTGAGGTTGGATCTTTCCCCTACGCGGACATCACCGACATTATCGCTCGTGCGGGCGAGGGCCCAGCCCTCGTACTCGTGCTTGACCACGTGACCGATGATGGCAACTTTGGTGCCATCGTTCGATCTGCTGAGGTTGTGGGCGCTGCTGGCGTGGTCATCGCCAACAAACGTGCCGCGGGTGTCACCGTGGGCAGCTATAAGACGTCGGCGGGTGCTGTGATGCACCTGCCTATTGCACAGGTCCCCAACATCGCTCGTGCGCTCGACGATCTTAAAGACGCGGGCTTTTGGGTGGCTGGCGCTTCCGAGCATGCGCAAGATGTGTGCTGGGACTCTCCTCTCCAGGGGCGCGTTGCGCTTGTCATGGGTTCCGAGGGCGATGGCATTTCACGCCTAGTGCTCGAAAAGTGCGACTTCCTAACCAAACTTCCGCAGCGTGGTCTTACCGAGAGCCTGAATGTCGCTCAGGCAGCATGCGCCTTGTGCTTTGAGTGGATGCGTCGCAATGCATCTGAGCTGGGGGAGTAGCCATGGGAAAGAAAAGTCGCGCTAAAGCCAAGGCGAAGCGATTTGGCGAGAGCTCGGTGCGCGAGACCGTCTCGGCCAGCACGTATGGAGTGGGCAATGCGTTTTCGGCGGCGTTTGAGACGCCGGATGTTCCACCGCGCGGTACCAATGCGTCGGGAAAACGAGAGCTCTTGGTGGTCGATGGCTACAATATCATTCATTCGACGCCGCGCTACGAGCGCCTGGTGTACGATCGCTCGGACGATCCCTATTCGCGTGACGTCCATGCCTCGGCACGCACAGCGCTCATCTCGGATGTTGCTGCGTTTGCCCAGGGTCGCTACGAGGCCGTAATCGTTTTCGACGGTGCGGGCAATGTTTCTGCCGAGCGCCCGAATATCTCTCAGGCGGGCTGCCGTATCGAGTTTTCGCCCACAGGGGTTTCGGCTGATACCGTGGTGCAGCGTATTTGCACTGAGGCGCGCGAGACCGGCCGCGCCTGCACGGTGGTGACAAGCGATGCCATGATTCAGGCGACGGTGATGGGCAAGGGCGTGACGCGCATCTCTGCCCGTATGCTCTTGGGCGAGATCGAGCAGATCGATCGTGACGTCGCCGAGGTCGAGGAGGCTCCGCAGATCAAGATGACCTTGGGAAGCCGTCTGAGCCCTGAGGCGCTTGCCAAGCTCAAGGCATTGCGCGGAAGATGAGATTTGATGGGGTAGCTCGGATGAGCGCCGCCCCATGGGCTTCATTTGCCGATATCGACGTCGTGGAATGCAACGGTGGTTCTTGGTTCGATTGCGGTCGAGGCCTTGGTTCGTTTCCAGGTCCAAAGCCGGTGCCGGTGGGTTCCCCGTGGTTGAGTGGCGGGATTGCTGCTGAGTGATTCTTGCGCTTGAGTGGCGGGTCCTCGCTCGTTTTGAGTCGGGATGCGGCCCAATTTCGCTATCGGTTCCGCCACTCATTGCGAAACGTATGAATTGCCGCCAGTCATTCTCCCGGCGAGGTTTCTGAATGTACGAGAATCCGCCAGTCGTTTGGCACGGCGGTTCCAGATGGGCGCGGAGATGGATAATAAGAAGATGTCTGGCGGATTCGAAACGTTTCTTACGCAGGCACTTCGAACGATTGACGGCTTTTCAATCGTTTGTAAATGACTGGCGGATTTGGATACGGTTTCCGGTGCCGCTGCCTTGGATGAGTGGCGGCTTTTCAATCATTATTAAATGAGTGGCGGTTCTGAATACGTTTCATGGGAGAATTCGGCCAGATAATGCGCGAAGTCCCGCCAATCATTTCGGAGATGTGTGGACCTTAGTGCACTTTACGGGACCCATTTCTGCAAAGAGCGAGCCTCGGTGCGTCTGACGGGATTATATTGAGCAGCTGGCAATTTCATGGATGATCTAAATCGTGAAGCCATTCGTTTTGACGAGGGGCAGTTGGCTTTAGCGAAAGCGATGGAGCCGATCTGGACGGTATGGAGCGGTCGTTTGAGCTTGCCGTTTATGTCGTGTCCCTGCGCTCGTGTGTTGCGCCCCGGCTCTAATTCCTTTATCCTAAACAGGCTTCGTGCGAGAGCGCCAAGCGTGCCAGTGTGGCGCAACGGTAGCGCAACTGATTTGTAATCAGTGGGTTGCGGGTTCGATTCCTGTCACTGGCTCCATGAGAAATAACAGGCCAGAGGCGTTATCGCTTCTGGCCTGCTTTTTTATGCAACACGGGGGCGTAGCAAATGCGGCCAGACGAGAGTTCTCCGTACCTATAAGAACCTATATATAGGGATCGATGTGACGAGAGACCCAGATCGTTCTCGATGGCTATTTGTCTATTTGTAATGCGAGCTCAAAAGTGCGAAGGACGGCATTTATAGGGAACGGCGCGCTTCCGCTAAAAGAGGCATTGACGATTCCTCCAAACACCCCCTCAATTACCTGCGGTCTTCACACCATATTCATTGCTCCACTTGCCTAAAGCAACAAAACCCCAGGAAAGAGAAATATAGATACGCCCGGCACCGTGTATTATAGCTTTCTGATTGACAGGTTGCCCGCCCGCGTCGTAATATCTCTTTCGTTCGCGAGCGCAAAAGCTTAGAGCCAATGCAATCGAGAACATACGTGGGAGTTTGCCCGAGTGGTTAATGGGGACGGGCTGTAAACCCGTTGGCTTTGCCTACATAGGTTCGAATCCTATAGCTCCCACCCTTATGTTGCCTGTATAGCTCAGTCGGTAGAGCACTTCGTTGGTAACGAAGAGGTCACCAGTTCAAGTCTGGTTGCAGGCTCCATTTGGCGGTGTAGCTCAGTTGGTCAGAGCACACGGTTCATACCCGTGGCGTCACTGGTTCGAATCCAGTCACCGCTACCAGGTAACAAGGTGGCTCTCCTAAATCCTTTTAGGGGGGCCACTTAGGTATAAAGGCAAGTCCAAAAGGACACCTTTGAAAGAGGAGGGCTTCATGGCCAAGGAAAAGTTTGAGCGCACTAAGCCGCATGTTAACATCGGCACCATCGGTCACGTTGACCACGGCAAGACCACGCTGACGGCTGCCATCACCAAGGTTCTCTCTGAGACCGAGGGCTGCAAGGCCGACTTCACCGCGTTCGAGAACATCGACAAGGCTCCCGAGGAGCGCGAGCGTGGTATTACCATCTCCGTTTCCCACGTCGAGTACGAGACCGCTGCTCGTCACTACGCTCACGTCGACTGCCCGGGCCACGCTGACTACGTCAAGAACATGATCTCCGGTGCTGCTCAGATGGACGGCGCTATCCTGGTTATCGCTGCTACCGACGGCCCGATGGCTCAGACCCGTGAGCACATCCTTCTCGCCCGTCAGGTCGGCGTTCCCTACATCGTCGTGTTCCTGAACAAGTGCGACATGGTTGACGACGACGAGCTGATCGACCTCGTCGAGATGGAGACCCGTGAGCTCCTCTCCGAGTACGATTTCCCCGGCGACGACATCCCCGTCATCCGTGGTTCCGCTCTCGGCGCCCTCAACGGCGAGGAGAAGTGGATGGACGCCATCCGCGAGCTCATGAACGCTGTTGACGAGTACATCCCGACTCCTTCTCGTGACAACGAGAAGCCGTTCCTGATGGCTGTCGAGGACGTTATGACCATCTCCGGCCGTGGCACCGTTGCTACCGGTCGTGTCGAGCGCGGTGAGCTCAAGCTCAACGAGCCCGTCGAGATCGTCGGCATCAAGGATACCCAGAGCACTGTCTGCACCGGTATCGAGATGTTCCGTAAGTCCATGGACTTCTGCGAGGCTGGCGACAACGTCGGTCTGCTGCTCCGCGGCATCAAGCGTGAGGACATCGAGCGCGGCCAGGTTCTCTGCAAGCCCGGTTCGGTTACCCCGCACACCAAGTTCACCGGCGAGATCTACGTTCTGACCAAGGAGGAGGGCGGCCGTCACACCCCGTTCTTCGATGGTTATCGTCCGCAGTTCTACTTCCGTACCACCGACGTTACCGGTACCGTGAAGCTGCCTGAGGGCACCGAGATGGCTATGCCTGGTGACCACATCACCATCGAGGGCGACCTCATTCACCCGATCGCTATGGAGGAGGGCCTGCGCTTCGCTATCCGCGAGGGTGGCCACACCGTCGGCTCGGGCATCGTCAGCACCATCATCGAGTAACTTTAGCTACTCGAGCTGTTGATTTCATTAACCCGGTTCCTCTTCGGGGGAGCCGGGTTTTTGTGTCGATGCGCACTAATGACAGGATTGTGTTCTGGATCTGCAGAAAAATCGTGGAGACGTAAATCGCATTGACATAACCCCATTACAGATGATAATGTTTACCACCGTGCCCGTGAGGTACGGTATTTGGAGGTAAAAGACACATGCGTACTCTCGTTACACTTGCCTGCACCGAGTGCAAGCGTCGTAATTACACGACGACCAAGAACAAGGCCAACACCCCTGATCGCATGGAGCTTAAAAAGTATTGCCCCTGGTGCCGTCGTCACACCGTGCACAAAGAGACTCGCTAGTCTCTTTTGACATACGCCAGTAGTTCAATTGGTAGAGCATCGGTCTCCAAAACCGAGTGTTGAGGGTTCGAGTCCTTCCTGGCGTGCCAGTCTTTGATCCGTAAGCCTCCATAGGAGGCTTACGGTTTGTTACTGTATGTTGGGTCTGTGCCGGAGGTAAATGTTCATGGCCAACAAGAAGACCAAGAAGAAGTCTCAGCAGGGCTCCAACAAGGCTGCTGCTAAGCCTGAGGTCAAGAAGACCACTAAGGTTAAGGCCAAGGATAAGAACAAGAAGCCCGGCCTGTTTGCCCGCATCAAGAAGTATTTCTCTTCCGTGCGTTCCGAGATGAAGCGTGTTGTATGGCCCTCCAAGAAGGAGCTCATCAACTACACCGTCACGGTTTGCGTTTCCCTGATCGTTGTTGGCGTTGTCATCGCGCTGCTTGATGCCGGTATCGGCCAGGCGCTGGTGGCCTTCTCCGGATTGAGGGGTTAAGCATGTCTAAGCGCTGGTATGTCGTCCACACGTACTCCGGTTACGAGAACCGCGTTAAGTCCGATCTTGAGCATCGTATCGAGACCATGGGTATGACCGATCGCATCTTTGATATCGAGATTCCCACCGAGCGTGTGACCGAGATCAAGGAGAACGGTGCTCGCGAGACCAAGGACTCCAAGATCTTCCCGAGTTATGTTCTCGTTCGTATGGAGATGGATGACGACTCTTGGACGTGCGTCCGCAACACCCCCGGCGTCACCGGTTTCCTGGGCGGCAACGGTAAGCCCGCTCCTCTCTCGCGTGAAGAGTACAACAAGATGATGCGCAAGAGCGATAAGGGCGGTGCGCCTAAGCGTACGACCGTCAATATCGAGGTCGGCACGTCTGTTCGCGTTACTTCTGGTCCGCTTGCGGACTTTGATGGTAAGGTCTCCGAGGTTAACCCCGAGGCCGGCAAGGTCAAGGTTACTCTGATGATCTTTGGCCGCGAGACTCCCGTCGAGCTTTCGTTCGATCAGGTCTCCGTTATTTCTTAGTTCGTTCTCGCGTTCACGCTCATCTGCCGGCTGCTCACCGGATGGATTGCTTCTAACGGGTACGCGTTGAACATATTGGCACTGTAGACACATTCGTGTTTTAGGAAGGTTTTGACATGGCTGAGAAGAAGGTTGCTACTGTCATTAAGCTCCAGATTCCCGCTGGCGCTGCTAACCCCGCTCCTCCCGTTGGCCCGGCACTGGGTGCTGCTCAGGTCAACATCATGCAGTTCTGCCAGGCGTTCAATGCCGCTACGCAGGACAAGCAGGGCGACATCATCCCCGTTGAGATCACCGTTTATGAGGATCGTTCGTTCACCTTCGTGACGAAGACCCCTCCTGCGGCTCACCTCATCAAGAAGGAGCTCAAGCTCAAGAGCGGTTCCGCTAAGCCCCAGGCCGACAAGGTTGGTCAGCTTACTCAGGAGCAGCTCACCAAGATCGCCGAGATCAAGATGCCGGACCTCAATGCTAACGATATCGAGGCCGCCAAGAAGATCGTCGCCGGTACCGCTCGCTCCATGGGCGTCACCATCGCCGAGTAGCGATACTATTTAGGTAATTTCGGGCACGATGCGTGTCGTGCCCGTTTGCGTGCAATAGGGCACGCGTTGATGTGGGAGGGCTCAGGCCCGTTTGACCACAGGAGGTATGTATTATGGCTAAGCACGGTAAGAAGTACCGCTCCGCCGCTGAGAAGGTTGATTCCGCTCAGCTCTACACCCCGCGTAAGGCTGTCACTCTCGTCAAGGAGGTTGCAACCGCCAACTTCGACGAGACCATCGAGGCTCACTTCCGCCTTGGTGTCGACACCCGTAAGGCCGATCAGAACATCCGTGGCTCCATCTCCCTGCCTCACGGCACCGGCAAGTCCGTTCGCGTTGCCGTGTTCGCCGAGGGCGCTAAGGCCGATGAGGCTCGCGAGGCCGGTGCCGACATCGTTGGCTCCGACGAGCTGATCGCCGAGATTCAGAAGGGCAACATCGAGTTCGACGCTGCCATTGCTCTGCCGACCATGATGGCCAAGGTTGGCCGCATCGGTAAGATCCTCGGCCCTCGTGGCCTGATGCCGAACCCCAAGCTCGGCACCGTTACCATGGATGTTGCCAAGATGGTCTCTGAGCTCAAGGCTGGCCGCGTTGAGTATCGCGCCGACCGTTATGGCATCTGCCATGTGCCCCTGGGCAAGAAGTCTTTCTCCGACGAGCAGCTCGTCGAGAACTACGCTGCCCTCTACACCGAGATTCTGCGCGTCAAGCCCGCTTCTGCTAAGGGCAAGTACGTGAAGAGCATCTCCGTCAGCTCCACCATGGGCCCTGGCGTCAAGGTCGACCCCGCTGTTCAGCGTAACTTTCTCGCTGAGTAGTCTTTCGAACTGACTCGTTTTTCTAAACCCGGTTCGCATTTGCGAGTCGGGTTTTCTTTTTGGGCGAGCATCGTGATTTCGTCCGTTTTCAAAGCTGTAACAATCGGGTCTTCTGTTCAAAGTAAATTTCGATTCTGCTAAACTCACTTTTGTTGTGACTTTATCTGAGAGGAGTGCGCATACCATGACGAACAACGCCTTTGCAACTGCACTCCTAGCCCTCGCGCTACTAAGGTAGTCGCGCTTGGGATTTTTTCAACTTGCTTAACACCCGAGTGCGTAACTGACCATCGCTTTGCGGTCCGTATGAGCGCTCGGGTGTTTTTCTATCTTTCGCCTGTACGTGCCTACAAAGCTCGACATGTTGAACATAGTCGCCCGGCGGCTTTGATGTACAGGAGGAACCATGACCCGCAAAATCGCAATTTTCGATACCACTCTGCGCGACGGTGAGCAATCGCCTGGCGCCAGCATGAATACCGAGGAGAAGCTCATCATCGCGCGCCAGCTTGTGCGTATGAACGTGGATGTTATCGAGGCCGGTTTTCCCATTTCCAGCCCGGGCGATTTTAAGTCGGTTCACGAAATCGGAAAGATTGCCGGTGACACCTGCACCGTATGCGGTCTGACACGTGCCGTGGATAAGGATATCGAGGTGGCTGCCGAGGCCCTGAAGAGTGCCAAGCGTCCGCGTATCCATACCGGCTTGGGCGTCTCTCCCTCCCATCTGCGCGACAAGCTTCATCTCACCGAGGACGAGGCCATCGAGCGCGCAATTCATGCTGTAAAGTACGCTCGCAACTTTGTGGACGATGTTGAGTTCTATGCTGAGGATGCCGGGCGTTCCGATCAAGAGTTTCTCGTTCATATCATCCAAGCTGCGGTAAAAGCCGGTGCGACGGTCGTTAACATTCCCGATACTACGGGATATAACATGCCTTGGAATTTTGGCACGCGCATTAAGGAGCTGCGTGAGCGCGTTGACGGCATCGAGGACGTGACCATTTCCGTGCATACGCATAATGACCTGGGCATGGCCACCGCCCTTGCCCTCGATGCTGTTCAAAACGGTGCCACGCAGATCGAATGCACCATCAATGGCTTGGGTGAGCGCGCGGGCAACACTTCGCTCGAGGAGGTCGTTATGGCCATTAAGATGCACGGTGAGGCACTCGATGCCCATACCGATGTTGTGACCCGCGAACTCACGCGTGCCTCCAGGCTGGTGAGCTCTATCACTGGCATTAACGTGCAGCCCAATAAGGCAATTGTCGGCGCCAATGCCTTTGCACATAGCTCTGGCATTCATCAGGATGGCGTGCTCAAGGCTCGCGATACCTACGAGATTATCGACCCGGCAGACGTGGGCGCCGCTGGCTCCGAGATCATCCTGTCCGCCCGTTCTGGCCACGCTGCCTTGCGCCACCGCCTGGGCGAGCTGGGCTATACCTTTGATGACGCTGCATTTGAAGACGTCTACAATCGCTTCCTGGAAATTGCCGACCAGAAGAAGGAGGTCTTTGACGAGGACCTCGAGTCGATGGTGCAGGAGCGTCAGCGCGAGGTGAAGGCTATCTATACCCTCGGCGCCCTGCAAGTGTCCTGCGGCGACCCGCTGGTTCCCACGGCTACGGCGACCATCAGCGACGAGCTGGGCGTCAAGCACGTGGTGTGCGCGACGGGTACTGGTCCTGTCGACGCCGCTTACAAGGCAGTGGACAAGGTTGTTGCGGTCCATGGCGACCTGGCGGAGTTCTCTGTCAAGGCTATCAGCCGCGGCATCGATGCCATCGGTGAGGTAACGGTGCGTATCACGGCCGAAGACAGCAAAGTCTATACCGGCCGCGGCGCCGATACCGACATCATCGTTTCGAGTGCGAAGGCCTATGTGAATGCGGTTAACCGCATGATTCAGACCGCCCGCTCAAAAGAGGGCAAATAACCGGGTGCATAATCGCCCTTTTTGCCTGATTGCCAAAGACTTAACAAGAGAGGAAACCCAATGGCACGTCCCATGACCATGGCAGAGAAGATTTTGGCCGCCCACGCGGGACTCGATGAGGTTGTGCCGGGCCAGCTGGTTGAGTGCGACCTCGACCTGGTGCTCGCCAACGACATTACGGCTCCCATCGCCATCAAGACGGTGCGCGAGATTGGTGCTGGAGTTTTTGACCGCGAGCGTATTTGCCTCGTGCCCGACCATTACGCGCCCAACAAGGACATCAAGAGTGCCGAGCAGACCAAGGTCACGCGCGATTTTGCCCATGAGCATAAGATTGTCAACTATTTTGAGCAGGGTTGCATGGGTATTGAGCATGCACTGCTGCCCGAGCAGGGCGTTGTGGTGCCCGGCGACCTCATGATCGGCGCGGATTCCCACACCTGTACCTATGGCGGTATCGGCGCCTTCTCAACCGGCGTAGGCTCCACCGACGCCGGCGTGGGCATGGCAACGGGCCGTGCCTGGTTCAAGGTGCCCGAGACCATTCGCTTTGAGATCGATGGCGAGCTCCCTGCGGGTGCTACGGCAAAGGACATCATCTTGCATATCATCGGCAAGATCGGTGTTGACGGCGCCCTTTATTGCGCTATGGAGTTTGGCGGCTCGACGATTGAGAACCTCTCTGTTGAGGGACGTTTGACCATTGCAAATATGGTCATCGAGGCGGGCGGCAAGGCCGGTCTCTTTGAGGTGGACGACAAGTGCCGCGAGTACGTGGCTGCCCGCGCTCGCCGCACGCCGGTTGAGTATCATCCCGATGCGGATGCCGAGTACAAGCAGGTCATCGAGATCGACGCCGCCGAGATCGAGCCGTGCGTGTCCTGGCCGCATCTGCCCAGCAATACGCATCTCGTTGCCGAGAGCCGTCATATCGCGGTCGACCAGGCCGTTATCGGTTCGTGCACCAACGGCCGTATCGAGGATATGCGCGCCGCGGCCGAGGTCCTGCGCGGGCGTACGGTTGCCGAGAACGTTCGCTGTATCGTGATTCCTGCAACCCAGAAGGTCTGGCTCCAGTGCGTACACGAGGGCCTGATGGATGTCTTCATCAACGCCCATTGCGTGGTTTCGACGCCCACGTGCGGCCCGTGCCTGGGCGGCTACATGGGCATCCTCGCTGCAGGGGAGCGCTGCATTTCTTCGACCAATCGTAACTTCGTGGGCCGTATGGGCGACCCCACGTCCGAGGTCTACCTGGCAAGCCCCGCCGTTTGCGCCGCTTCTGCCGTCGCCGGCCACATTGCGTTGCCCTCAGACTTGTAGGCATCCGGGGTTCTCGGGTTTTGATTGCTCCCGTGGACAGTCTTGCTCGCGCGGAACCCAAAGCCCCTGCTGGGAATAGCGCGGTACGGCTGGGCCAGAAATGCGCAACGTTGCGAGTCCAACAACTTTGCGCTGTGGAAGTTATATTCGATAGAAGAACATGATGCGTGAGGGAGGGGCCAGGCTTTATTTGACATGAGTTTCCGCACGAGCCGAACGTGACTAAACGCCACGTTCGTGCGAGCAGGACTGTCTGAAATGGCAAATAAAACCTGGCCCCTCCCTCCCGGGAAAGGTGAACGATATGAAATTCAACGGAACTGTTTTTCGTTATGGCCGTGACATCGATACCGATGTCATCATTCCGGCTCGCTATCTCAACACGTCAGATCCGGCAGAGCTTGCCAAGCATTGTCTGGAGGACCTGGATACCACGTTTGTGGAGCGCGTAAAGCCCGGCGACATCATTGTTGCCGACGAGAACTTTGGCTGTGGCTCCTCGCGCGAGCACGCGCCGGTCGCCATCAAGGCTGCAGGTGTTTCCTGTGTGATCGCCAAGAGCTTCGCGCGCATCTTTTACCGCAATTCGATCAACATGGGCCTGCCGATTCTGGAATGCCCGGAGGCCGTGGACGCCATCTCAGACGGGGATGTGGTGAGTGTCGATGCCGATACCGGCACGATTGTGGACGAGACCACGGGCGCGATCTTCCATGCGCAGCCGTTCCCGCCGTTTATCCAAGAGATCATCAATGCCGGCGGTTTGGTAGAGCGCACCAAGCAAAAGATTGCCGAGGCGCAGGCGGAGTAGACGACCGTGGAAAACCCCTTTTGCAAAGGCCCCTCAACCCTCGATTGGAGTTGCAACGTGAAAAAGAGCTATAAGGTGTGCACCCTGCCGGGCGACGGCATTGGACCCGAGGTCATCGCTGAGGGCAAGAAGGTTCTTGCCGCAGTGGGGGCGCGTGCCGGCGTCGAGTTTATTTGCGAGGACGCGCTTATCGGTGGAGCCGCGATCGACGCGTGCGCAGATCCGCTGCCCGAGGCCACGCTTGCCGCGGCACAGGCGGCCGACGCCGTTTTGCTGGCGAGCGTGGGCGGACCCAAGTGGGATTCGACCGATCCAGACGCTCCCCGTCCCGAGCAAGGTATCCTGCGCATTCGCAAAGCTCTGGGGCTTTACACCAATCTTCGTCCGGTGAAGATCTACGACGCGCTTGCCGGTGCCTCCACCCTTAAGCCGGAGGTCATCAAGGGCGTTGACATGATGCTCGTGCGCGAGCTCACGGGCGGCATCTACTTTGGTAGCCATGAGCGTTTCTACGACGAGCAGGGCGCTGGCGCAAACGGTGAAGCCGGCCAGCGCGCGGTGGACGTTATGGAGTATCGCGAGTACGAAGTCGAGCGCATTGCCCGTCAGGCCTTTGAGGCCGCACGCAAGCGTCGCGGTAAGGTGACGAGCGTCGATAAACGCAACGTGCTCGAGACCTCCCGCATGTGGCGCGAGATAGTTCATCGCGTGCACGACGAGGAGTATGCGGACGTAGAGCTTGAGGACCTGCTTGTGGACAACACCGCAATGCAGCTCATCAATCGTCCTGCCGACTTTGATGTCGTGGTAACCGAGAACATGTTTGGCGACATTCTCTCCGACGAGGCTGCGCAGATCACGGGTTCGCTCGGTATGCTCGCTTCTGCAAGCTTGGGCGACGGCGTGTCGCTTTTTGAGCCCAGTGCTGGCTCCGCGCCCGATATCGCGGGCCAAGGGATTGCCAATCCGCTCGCTCAGATTTTCTCGGTGGCCATGATGCTCACCTATGCCTTCGATATGACTGAAGAGGCTGCATGGATTGAGACGGCTGTCGAGCACGTGCTTAACGAGGGTTGGCGCACGCGCGATATCGCTGATTCCGATACGCCTGCCGAGAAGATCCTCGGTACCGCCGATATGGGCGACAAGGTGGTTGCGGCCTTGGCGTAGGCTAAAAGTTACGACGCTGACACTCCGTATGTTCAGTTGGGCATGCGGAGTGTATTTGCGTTTAGACATATTGCATTGGGGAGTCGGCACGCCTGTATGGAATGGCGGCGCCGGCTCGCGTGTTGTGGGCGCTGATACGGCGCCGCACTGGAGTGAGGGCACCATGCAGCAGGTAGTGACCATGAACGACGATTTCCGCCATTTGAACGATGGGGTGCCGCCGCATATCGCGCGTTTTATCGTCGCGGGGGAGTATGACCGTGCGCTTCGTCTTATCGAAGAGGAGCTCGAGACGGGGAACCGTCCCGAGATAGAGCCGTGCCTTCGTGCGGAATATGCTCGCCTGCTGCGCACGCGCCGCGATTTTTGTTTGACACGCGCTGATGTTATCGGGCAGATTCGCGCTGAGTGGCCTGAGTTTGGCGATGCCGAGCTGGATGCCCTTATCGATCGCGAGCGTCTTGATTGGCGCTACGTGGATGGCGAGCAGCGTTTCTTGCAGAGCTGCGTAGAGTCGCTGCGTCTGTACCCCAATGATGTTCCGGGCCTTGCTTGTCCGCCAACCGATCGTGCAGATCAGCTCGCCGTGCTCGACGAGATGCGCTCGAAGGGATATGCCGAGCGCCGCGTGCGCGTGCGCCATACGCTTAGCGTGGGCAGGGATGTTGATGTGGACCCCGAGACGCACGTCATGGCGTGGATTCCGTATCCTTCCGGTCAGCAGGTGGCGGATATCAAGCTCGTTGAGGCGAGCGAGGGGGCGCAGATTGCGCCTGCGACAGCGCCGCAGCGCACGGTCCACTGGGATGTGCAAGGTGAGCGTTCATTCTTTGTCGAGTATGAGTACACCATTCGCGCTCCCTATGTGGATCTGTGGGCAGACAATCCCGTTGCTCCCGTATGGGACGCGCCGTTTGCACCCGCGCCCGCTCCTACGCCAGAGGATCTTGCCGCCGAGGAACCGCACCTGGTGTTTACTCCGTATCTTCGCTCGGTTGCTGAGCGCCTCTATGCAGATATTCCGGCTGAGGATATGCTCGAGCGCGCCCGCGCGGCGTATCTGTGGGTTACGCAGAATATCGATTACCGCTATCAGCCGGCCTATGTGCTGCTGGATAGCATTGCAGATTCGTGTGCGCGTTCTCGCCGTGCGGATTGCGGCGTGTTTGCCTGCACGTTTATCACGCTGTGTCGCTTAGGCGGTGTGCCGGCACGCTGGCAGAGCGGTTTGTACGTAAAGCCCGATTCAGTAGGCTGTCACGATTGGGCGATGTTCTACATTGAGGGCCTGGGCTGGCTTTGGGGCGATTGCTCCTTTGGTTCCGCGGCGCGCCGCGAGGGAGACGACGCCCGCAGGCATTTCTATTTTGGAAATCTGGGGCCCTGGCGCATGCCCGCCAATGCGCGTTTCTTTGCTCCGCTCACGCCTGCCGACCCGGCATTGCGCGACGATCCCTTTGACAATCAGATGGGTGAGCTGTGCGTGGACGGCGTTGGCATGACGTCGTACGACCGCGAGGCCGAGATTACAGCAACTATGGAAACTCTCTAGTCAGTAGCTTTCGCGATTTTAAGTACTGCCGCAGCGGTTCTTCGTTTTTCGAGGAGCCGCTGCGGCGTTTTTTGGCGGTGGGGCCCGCGCGCTCTGCGACCATTCAAAAGATAATGGGCATTTCACGGCAGCGTGTCGCAAAACTAAAAAGCTCAATACCTTTGTAAAATGCTACTCAAACAAAACAATTCGAAGTGCGTACCCTAAATCAAAAGAGCTGAGTATACAAATTATTTAACCCTCTGTAATCCTGGGCTTTTATCACGCGAATAGAAGGGTCTACTCGGCAATTTTAGTTTAGGGTACGCACTTCGAAGAGTTTTGAAACGAGCTACTAAAAACGGGGCGCCGAATTACCTTCGGAGCCCCGTAAAACAGGCTGTTTAGAATTGCAGCCTTTTGCAGGCGCGCAATGCACTCGAATTAGCTCAGCAGCATGCGGTCGTTAGCGAATTCGCCGCCGCTGACCTCTTCGAACTTCTGCAGCAGATCGGGAACGGTGAGCGATTTTTTCTCTTTACCGGCAACGTCGTAGATAACGTGGCCCTCGTGCATCATGATGAGGCGGTTGCCCAGACGGATGGCATCGTTCATGTTGTGCGTGACCATCAGCGTGGTGAGGTTGTTCTCGGCGACGATCTCTTCGGTGAGATTGAGGACCTTGGATGCGGTTTTGGGGTCAAGCGCTGCGGTGTGCTCGTCAAGCAGCAGCAGCTTGGGCTTTGTGAGGGTGGCCATCAGCAGGGTGAGGGCCTGACGCTGTCCGCCCGAAAGCAGACCGACCTTAGCTTCCATGCGCGTATCGAGACCCAAGTCGAGCTTCTTGAGGAGTGGCGGGAACTCAGCTTTTTCTTCTTTGGTGACACCCCAGGCAAGACCGCGATGCAGGCCGCGGCGCTTGGCGAGTGCCAGGTTTTCGACGATCTGCATGTCGGCGGCGGTGCCACGCATGGGGTCTTGGAACACGCGGCCAAGATACTTGGCGCGTTGGGGTTCGGTCATGCGCGAAATATCTTTACCGTCGAGCTCGATTACGCCCGAATCGAGAGGGTACACACCGGCGATCATATTGAGCAGCGTGGACTTGCCGGCGCCGTTGCCACCGATCACGGTAACGAAGTCGCCGTCGTTAAGGACGAGGTCAACACCGGTAAGGGCACGCTTCTCGGTGACGGTGCCCTTGTTGAACGTCTTCTTGACGTGGGAGAGCTTAAGCATCCTGATCATCTCCCCTCGAGTAGGAGCTGCGCAGCTTGTACTTCTCCCAAACGACGGGGATGCACAGGGCAAGCACGACGATAACGGCGGAGAGCAACTTCATGTCGTTGGCGTTCATGCCCATCTGCAGCACGAAGGCGCGGATGAGAAAGTAGACCACAGAGCCCACGACAGCAGCCGCGAGACGCATGCCGAACTTGGTGAGGCCACCGGGCAGCAGACGTCCCAGGACCTCGCCGATGACGATTGCAGCAAGGCCGATGACAATGGCGCCGGTGCCCATGCCGATATCGGCGTACTTCTGGCTCTGGCAGATAAGGCCGCCTGCAAGGCCCACGAGTGCGTTGGAGAGCACGAGGGCGATCATCTTGGTGCGGTTCGTGTTGACGCCAAGCGCGCGAATCATGTCCTCGTTGTTGCCAGTGGCGCGCAGGGCAGAACCGATTTCGGTTCCAAAGAACCAGTAGAGCGCGGCCACGATGACAATGGCGATGATGATGCCCATAAGGGCCGATACGGTGCTTTGGGGCAGCCCCGTTAGCCTGGACGCGTCGGAGAAGATCGTATCGTTGGCCAGAAGCGGGGTGTTGGACTTACCCATAATGCGCAAGTTGATGGACCACAGCGAAATCTGAGTGAGAATACCTGCGAGGATGGCGGGAATCTCAAAAACCGTGGTGAGAACTCCCGTGATGGCCCCGGCGAGGCCGCCAGCAATCATGCCGACAAGAATCGCCAGCGCAGGATGTACATGGGCATTGACGATAAGTACCGCCACGACGCTTCCGCCCAGGGCGAAGCTGCCGTCTACGGTCATATCGGGGATGTCGAGCAGGCGAAACGTGATGAACACGCCAAGCACCATGATGCCCCAGAGAATGCCTTGCGAGATGGCACCCTGTAGTGCGACGGACATTTGATGTGCCTCCTTATGTGACGTCGGAGCGTCCCCGCTGGGGAGTGCGCTCAAAATACAAATACCGCTAGATAATAGCGTGGGATATCAAAGACGCCACGACGGACCCGCAGGCGGGCGCGTCGCGGCGCGGGGAGTGACAAGCGCAGGCTCGAGCCCGCCGCTGGGCCTTAGGCGTCGAGGGCGGAGAGGTCGACGCCGATAGCCTCGGCCATCTCATCGTTCTTTACGACGACGAGGCTCTTGGTGGAAAGGTGCTCGATGGGCATATCCTCAGGCTTGGCCTCGCCCTTCAAAATCTTGATGGCCATCTCGCCTGCGGCGCGGCCCAGATCCTCGTAGTTGATGGAGAGGGTGAACAGGCCACCGGCGTTGCACATGCCTTCCTCGCCAGCGATGAACGGGAGCTTGTTCTCCTTGCAGATCTGACCAACCTGCGCAGCGCCCGCGGCGATGGTGTTGTCGGTGGGGGAGTAGAGCGCGTCGACCTTGCCCACGGCAGACTCGACCACGGACTGGATCTCGTTGGAGCTAGAGACGGTGAAGTCGGCGTACTCGATGCCGAGCTTGTCGAGTTCCGCCTTAGCGGCCTTGATCTGGACGTCGGAGTTGGACTCGGCGGTGCAGTAGAGCAGGCCAACCTTTTTAACGTCGGGCAGCACCTTCTGCATCATCTCGAGCTGCTCGGCGACTGGGGTAAGGTCGGAGGCGCCGGTGACGTTGGTGCCGGGCTTGTCGTTATCCTGCACAAGGCCGGAGGCGGCGTAGTCGGTAATGGCGCAGCCCACGATAGGAATATCGGTAGTCGCTGCCGCGGCTGCCTGCGCGGCAGGTGTGGCGATCGCGTAAATGAGGTCGACGCCGTCGCTCACGAACTTAGAGCTGATGGTCTGGCAGGCAGACTGGTCGTTTTGGGCGTTTTGCTGGTCGAACTTGACGTTCAGGCCGCTTTTCTTGAGGGCCTCGACAAAACCTTTGTTGGCGGCGTCGAGCGCGCTGTGCTCGGTGAGCTGAATCACGCCAATGGTGTAGGTGGTGCCAGATGCTGCAGAGCCGGCAGCGCTGCCGGTGGAGGAGCCGTTTGAGCCGCAGCCCACAAGCGTACCCGCCAGGAGCAGGCCGGCGCTGGCGATGAAGTTCCTTCTGCTGATGTTCGCCATGGTAATCAACCCTTTCAAGTCGTTGGTCAAAGCTGTTGGGCGCGCTGTTTATTCGGGCCATCCGACCGCAGCGCGCATAACGCTTAAGATACTGCGTGCGATGTTCAATATCATACGTATACGTGCTCAATAGCGTGGAAACAAAGGTCAACGGTTGAGCGTTTGTTACCAATTGTTAATCTTCAAGGTGATGGGTGTTTATTTTTGGGTACACGACTGTTGCTGCAGGCATTTCCGCTCTATGAAAAATGGCGGAGAATCACAACCTGGTGCCGAGCATGACCTCGCGCATGGGTTTGCAAGCATGTACTATATGAATGCATATGATGCATGAGCGCCGGCGGCATGAGCGCCAGCGCATGGTATCAAGATATCAAGACGAAAGGAGCCCCTGTGGCTGTTGATGAAGAATATCTCAAGAAGGTCCTCGACGAGATTCGCCCTAACCTTCAGGCCGATGGCGGTGACCTCGAGTACGTTGGTGTTGACGAAGAGGGCGTGGTGTCATTGGAGCTGCAAGGTGCTTGCGCCGGCTGCCCCATGAGCCAGCTCACGCTCTCCATGGGCATTGAGCGCGTTTTGAAGGAGCACGTGCCCGGTGTCACGCGCGTTGTCGCCACCAATCTTCCCGGCGAGGCCGCAGACATGTTGGACGAGTACGAGCCGTTCTAAGGCGACGACGATTTGATTTGATTTGCGCCCGCTTCCGTAAGGGGCTGCGGGCACATGTAAGCCGCGGGCGTTCGCATTAAGCGAACGCCCGCTTGGTATAACGGCGACACTATCTGGCGACAGCAAAAGACAAGAGGACATCGTGCTCAACGAGTTGTATCAAAGCTTGGACCCCGTGGCGATATCGGCCGGTCCCATTACTATCTACTGGTACGGAATCGCCTATATCGTGGGGGCTATCATCACGGGGGTGGTGATGTATCGCACGCAGCGACGCTGGGGCCTTAATCTGACGATTGATGACCTGGTGAGCGTGGTTGTAGGCGTGGTCTTTGGCCTGATTATCGGCGCGCGCCTGTTCTACGTCGTCTTTTATGGTGACGGCTACTACCTGGCGCATCCGCTCGAGGTCTTTGCTGTCAACGAGGGCGGCATGAGCTTTCATGGCGGCCTGGTGGGCGGCATCGTGGGTGGAACCATCGCATGCCGCATCTACAAGATCTCGGCTTGGACCGTTGCCGACCTCGCGGTATGCGGAGCCCCGCTCGCTCTCATGTTCGGCCGCTTTGCGAACTTTGTGAACGGTGAGCTGTGGGGCAAGCCCACCGATCTGCCATGGGGCGTGGTCTTTGGCGGCGCTGCAGGCACGATGCCGAGGCATCCGTCCCAGCTTTACGAGGCCTTGCTCGAAGGCCTTGTGCTCTTTTGCGTGCTGCAGATTTTGAGCCGTCGCAAACCCGTGTTGCCGCAGGGCACGTTCATGGGCGTTTTTGTGATGGGCTACGGTATCGTGCGGTTTCTGGTTGAGTTTGTGCGCGTGCCCGATGCCCAGCTGGGATATCTTTTGGGCGGCGTCATAACCATGGGCCAATTGCTTTCCCTGCCACTTGTGGTGGCGGGCGCGGTACTTATCGTCTACGCGCAGCGCAAGGCGCGCCCGCAATGCGATTACCTGGAGAAATAGCAAAAGAAACGGTGAGGCTACCATGGTATGGAGCCGTTGCCGTGTGATATGAAACGCCTCGCATCCGTCGGATTCGATGGATGCGAGGCGTCGTTGTGACTATGCGTCGACAAGAACCTGCCGGTAGGTGATGCCGCAGGAATCGAGAATGCGGCGGCTGATGCGCCCGTCGTCGGTATCGGCGTATTTGTTGTCGAGGTAGACCACCTCGCCGATGCCCACCTGCGCGAGGATCTTCGCACAATCATGGCAGGGAAAGAGCGTCACGTAGACCGTGGAGCCCTCAAGGTCGCGCAGGCTGCCGCGGTAGTTGAGCACGGCGTTTGCCTCGGCGTGCACCACGTAGTTGTGCTTGTCCTCGAGCGGGTCGTCCGAGGTGCCCCAGGGAAAATCGTCATCGTTGAGGGCGGAGGGCGTCCCGTTATAGCCCACCGAGAGGATGCGGTGATTGGTGCTTGCAATGCAAGCGCCCACCTGCGTATTGGGGTCTTTGCTCCTAAGCTGTGCGGCAATTGCCACGCGCATGAAGAACTCGTCCCAGCTGATGACGTTTTGGCGCTTAGCTGATGGCATGGGTGCTCCTTTCGGCTTTGCATTGCACCACAGTATAGCCATTGTGATGGCTCTCTATATCGCGCGGAGTGCCGCCTTGTGCGTAGCGATTGCGTGCAGGCAAAAAGAGGAGACTTTATCGCGCCCGCCGCGTGGTATATCATGCA
Organism: Collinsella acetigenes; assembly: GCF_012844445.1. Taxonomy (NCBI): domain Bacteria; kingdom Bacillati; phylum Actinomycetota; class Coriobacteriia; order Coriobacteriales; family Coriobacteriaceae; genus Collinsella; species Collinsella acetigenes. The sequence goes on along the minus strand of NZ_JABBCP010000007.1, from coordinate 50,251 downwards.
TTCCGTATGTTTGCAATCCTCGCGCGATGCACCCGCGCGGGTGTGATCGTGTAGAAGGAGACTCGAATGTCCGGACACTCTAAGTGGGCCACTACCAAGCATCGTAAGGGCGCTCAGGACGCCAAGCGTTCTGCCCTGTTCTCCAAGCTGAGCCGTAACATCACCGTTGCCGCTCGCCTGGGTAACGACCCCAACCCCGAGAACAACGCTTCCCTTGCCGCCGCTGTCGACAAGGCAAAGGCTCAGTCCATGCCCAAGGACAAGATCAAGTCTGCTATCGACAAGGCCTTTGGCGCCGGCGCCGACGCTGCCGTTTACGAGAGCATCTCCTATGAGGGCTACGGTCCCGCAGGCGTTGCTGTTTACGTTGAGTGCCTGACCGACAACCGCAACCGCACGGCTGCCGATGTTCGCTCCGCCTTCTCTCATGCCGGCGGCAACCTGGGTACTTCCGGTTCCGTTTCCTTCCAGTTTGAGCGCAAGGGTCAGGTTGTTGTTGTCAAGGAGATCCTCGACCCCAACGCCAAGAAGGAGACCATGATTGCCAACGGCGCTGCTGGCGACGAGGACGAGTTCATGATGGCCGTGGCCGAGGCCGGCGGCGAGGACTACGAGGACGCTGGCGACGAGTGGATCGTTTGGACCAACCCCGGCGACCTGATGGCTGTTTCCAAGGCTCTTGCTGCCCAGGGCATCGAGGTCAAGGGTTCCGAGCTCACCATGGTCCCCACCACCCCGACCGAGGTTTCCGGCGCCGATGCCAAGAAGGTCCAGCGTCTGGTTGACCGCCTTGAGGAGCTCGACGACGTCCAGGATGTGTACCACACCATGGACATGACCGACGAGGTCATTGCTGCTCTCGAGGAGGAGTAGCAGGAGCTGTTGCGCCGTTGCGCAATGTGACAGGATTGTTATCGGGCCGGGTCTGTGTAAATCACACAGACCCGGCCCGATTCGTTTATTCTTAAAGAGTTGTTGAGGCGTGCAACGCGCGCGGGACATACGGGTATACGAAAGCCTTAAGGCTGTTGAGCTATTGGACGAAAGGAACAGGGCATGCGAGCACTGAGAAGAATTCTCGCGCTTATCTACCTGCTTTCAGGTGCCTTGGTCATTGCCATGTTCGCTGGCTATCTCTTTTCGCCCGCGGCACGCAACATTGAGGTTTTGTTCCAAAAGCCCGCGGTGCGTATCGTTTTGCTCGTGTGCATGGTCATCTTAGGTCTGGGTACCCTGGTAGCGGCGATTCGCATGATGGCGCACCGCCGTGTCGTGACGTGCGTGCATCCGCAGGCGAATCCCGATATCGAGGTGAGCCTTGCCGCCATCGAATCGGTGGCGCGCTCGGCGGCGCAAGATCCTACGGCGCTTATCGAGTCGGTCGAGGGCCGCGTGATTGGTCGCGATGCTGATCAGGTGCACGTTCATATCGACGCCATCGCACTTGGCAGAGACAACCTGGCCGAGCGTGCGCAGCGTATCCAGGGGCGTGTGACTCATGCGCTCGACACCATGCTCGGCGCTGCGGGCGCAACCGTGCGCGTGCGCTTCCTTCCCAGCAAGACCACGATTACGACTCAGGAGGTTACTCGTGAGTAAACCCGGCAAGCAAACGTCTAAGGCGCCCAAGCCTCGCTTGACCATCGAGTCCCAGGACGAGGCGAAGGCCGGTGCGCCAGCATCGCAGACGGCCAATGGCTCTGCGCCCGTAGATGACGAGATCGATTTCCACGAGGCAGCGGGGTTCATCCGCGGATTGGGCATGCTCATGTGGCGTTATGCGCGTTCGCATCCCCATACGGTTTTGTACGGATTCATCGGTTTTGTGCTCGCGGCGCTCATCTTGATCTTGGGCTTATGGAACACGATCGTCATCGCGGTTTTTGTGTTTGTGGGAGCCACGCTGGGGCAAGTTCGCGACGGCGATAACGCGATCGTCAACTTTTTTGGCAAGTTATTTGACAGGCACTAAGGCCAAGGCAGGAGTATCACATGGTGGAGATTGAGCAGACCAACAGCGAGGATACGCAAGATCAGGTTGAGGAGTTTGTCGCGGTGGCAGCTGAGCCCGAGGATGACGCTGTCGTGACGGTGGATGCCGATGCCGATGACGAGGAGCTCGTCGAGTCTGAAGATTCGCTCACCTATTCCAATGGCGTGATCGAGAAGATCGTGGCAATGGCCACGCGCGAGGTGCCTCATGTGCTGGGCATGAAGGGCAACCTCATGCACTTTGTGCAGGAGCAATTTGGCGCCGAGAACCTCACCAAGGGCGTGAGCGTCGAGGTCACCGACGACAATCGCGTTGTTGTGAACATCTCTGTGATCATTGAGTACGGTGCATATGCTCCCGATATTTTTGAGGAGGTCAAGGAGCGCGTTACCGAGCGCCTTGGCGCTATGACCGGCCTTGAGGTCGCGGGCATCAATTTGCGCATCGAGGATGTTTTGACGCCCGAGGAGTACGAGGGCAGCGAAGAGTAACGTATTGGTAATGTATCGCCTGAATATGGGACATGCGGCTAAATTCTGTTTGCTAAGCATCGAAGTGCGTTAGGATGTTGAGTAGAAAGAAATCCCATTGGAAGGAGATTCACCGTGTTCTGTGGCAATTGTGGCCAGAAGCTGGCAGATGGCGCTAAGTTTTGCCCCTCGTGCGGCTCGCCCGTAGCTGGCTCTGCACCCGCTTCTGCTCCGGCTCCCGTGCCTGCGCCGGTATACACTCCGGCTCCGACTGGTGATAGCGGTCCGTATTCCTCTGCGGCGCCGGGTCAGGCTCCGCAGGATTTCTCATATCAGACGAACTCCAACCCGTACGTCGCCCCGACGCCTGTTACGCCGCGGGGCGGCATGCCGTTTGTGCCCATACAGGCCGATCGCAGCCTGCCGATGTGGATTATCCTCTCCATCGTCACCTGCGGCATCTACTCGTGGTACTTCCTGTATGAACTGGCTCGTGACATGAACGTCATGTGCCAAAACGACGGAGAGACCACACCTGGTCTGGCGCAGTTCATCCTGCTGTCCATCGTCACCTGCGGCTTCTATGCTTACTGGTGGTATTACAAGATCGGTAACCGTATGCAGACCAACGCTCCGCGTTACGGTCTGCAGTTCCAGGAGAACGGCACCACTATTTTGATGTGGCAAATCGTCGGCGCGCTCCTGTGCGGTTTGGGTCCGATCTTTGCGATGAACATCATCATCAAGAACACCAACGCCATGGCTGCCGCATACAACGCACGTATGGGTGCGTAATTCGGTCTTATGTGTATGACGTTTCCAGAGGGCACGGCGGGCTGGGTTCGCCGTGCCCTCTCTTTTCTGGGCATCTTCTTGGGCGCGACGCTGCTGCTCTATGTAACGGATATCGGCTGCATTATTCGCACGGTCACCGGGGTGCCGTGTCCTGGCTGTGGCATGACACGTGCCTGGCTGGCGTTTCTTACCGGTCGCTTTGATGCCGCGCTGGCATACCATCCTCTGTTTTGGTGCGTGCCTGTGGTGTTTGCGGTCCCGGTGGTACAGGAGCTTTTTCCTAGGGCCAGGCACGCGTGCTGGATTATCGCCTGGGCGCTTATCGTCCTTTTTGTTGGCGTGTGGCTGTGGAGATTGATGACCCCGCACGATGCTGGCCTGCTGTTTTGCGGCCACGTGCCCGCGGGCGTTGACGATGACATCATCCATCTGCAGCGTCCCCTATGGCTTGGGCTGCTGTCATAACAAGGGATTCGTTGGCTTACTGGCTGCGCGCTGCTGCCCTGCCGCTCTTCGATAAAACGGCGCCGCTTGGCCGTTTCTCTGTCCAAGCCGATGGAGCTTATGCCGAGTCGTGCTAGTTTTTCTCCGGTTGTGCCAAGACGGCAACGTAAACGCGGAGAGGAGCGGGTATGTCCACCATGCCCGATGGGCAGATTCAAACTGCTGCGGATGCGAAGGCAAGCACGATGCACCATACCCCGGTGAAGCCGATGGAGCGCGTGGTGAGTCCCGAGGACATCGAGCGCGGTGAGCGCATGGAGCGCCGCCGCTCTGCCGAGCCGGGCTTTTGGCGCTTTTTTGCCGAGCTCAACGCCGGTCTTATCCTTACGGCCTTTGCCATCGTTGCATTTAAGACTCCCAATCACTTTGCGTTTGGCGGCACTTCAGGCGTTTCGGTCATTCTGTCTACGCTGGTACCGACGCTTCCCGTGGGCGTCTTCATGTGGATCCTCAACATCATCTTGGTGGTTTTGGGATTCATATTCCTTGAGCGCCGGGCGATTCTCTGGAGTGTCTTTGCCTCTTTTGCGCTTTCGGCATATGTTTCGCTCTTCGAGCTCTGTATTCCTTCGACGGTTTCGTTGACGGGGGACATGTGGCTTGATCTTTGCTTTGCGGTGATCTTGCCGTCCCTGGGCAGCGCGATTGTGTTTGATATCGGCGCGTCCACGGGCGGCACCGATATCCTCGCCATGATTCTTAAACGCAGGACGACGCTCGAAATTGGGCGCGCCCTTTTGTATGTCGATATCGGCATCGTCGTTATCGCGGCGTTTTTATACGGCTCGCGCGTGGGTCTTTATTGCGTGCTGGGGCTGTTTGCCAAGACCTTGGTGGTCGACAAAGCGATTGAGAGCATCCATCTGCGCAAGGTCTGTACGGTGATTTGCAAGGAGCCGGAGCGGGTTGAGCGCTTCATCGTCCAAAAACTCAATCGCACGGCAACAATCAGTCGTGCGTATGGTGCATTTACCGGCGAGTGCGTCACAGTGATCATGAGCGTGCTAAGCAGGCGTGAGGCCGTGCAGCTGCGCCGCTATGCGCGCGAGATCGATCCGGGTGCCTTTATCACGATCGTCGACAGCTCCGAGATTGTGGGCAAAGGTTTTCGTGGAACGAACTAACGCAGGCGCACTCATCTAGCAATCGAATAGTGTCTCGCGCGTTGCAAATACGTCGTCTAAGAGCATTTGTCCTCACGTTGGGTGATAATGATGCTAGACATCGTTTGCGATCCAGGTGATTCGCTCAAGATACGAAGGGATGATTTCGATGTTTTGCTCGCAGTGTGGCGCCCCCATGGGCGATAGCGACAAGTTCTGCAGCGTGTGCGGTGCCCCTAATGCTGGCGCTGCAAGCTCCGCTCCTCAGGGGCAGCCTCAGCCTCAGCAGCTTGTTCCCCAACCTGTCATGAACGTGCCCAAGGGCTGCACGGCCCAGGCGTTTGAGGATATGACCAAGACTCCGGGCGTGCTGCAACGCGTGTGCCAGATTGCCTTTTTGCCGGCGCTTATCTGCGTCGTGTCGGTGCTCGTGCTGTTCATTCCCGTTATCGGCGGTATTGCAGCTGCTATCGGCTTTTTGGCCGCCTACGTGGCGAGCGTGTGCGGTGCGGGTTTTGGCATCGAGTGGGGTCGCGATCTGTCGCTTAAGATCGATGACGGCATGGATCGTCCGCTGATGCGTTCCACATCGTTTGGTCTCGGAGTCTTTTCGAGCGTTATCTCGGCCGTGCTCGAGGTCATCGCTGCCATTCCCGTTATTGGTGTAGCGCTTTCGCTGGTGGAGGGCGTGGTAATCGGCGCCGCGGGCTCGTACTCTTATTACGGCTCTTATGCACTCGAGGCTGCGCTGTTTGGCTCGCTTGGCCTGCTCGTCTTGGCCTTGATTGTCACGGTGGTCCTGGCGGTTTTCTTTAAGATGTTCGCCGACATCGCCGTAATGCACTTTGCGGTGACCGGTCGCGTCGAGAGTGCGTTTTCGCTCGATAAGGTTTGGGCGGCCTTTAAGAACAATAAGACCAAGCTGTTCTGCGCTTCGTTCCTTCCCGAGTTTTTGACGGGCCTGGTCTCCAACGTTGTCACATGTATCTTGACGGCCGTCTTTGGCGCCATTGCCTCTGTCGGTATGCATAGCTACTACTACCGTCCTACGGCTATTGAGGCGCTTGTTACCGGCGGCGGCATCACGCTCGTATTGTTCTTGGTGCTGACGGCGTTTGTCACGGTATTCCTTACGGTCTTTGGCAACATGCTCAAGCATCGTGCTGTTGGCTATTGGGTTGCGCGCTACGCAAGCGAGTGGGCCGACGAGGACAAGGACGACGTTCTGACTTTTGTGCTGCCCTTCGAGAAGAAGCCTGCCCCTTCTGGCTATAGCGCTCCGGATCCCGTACCTGCACCCGCGCCCGTACCTGCACCCGCGCCTGCGCCCGAGGCGGCGCCCGCGCCCGCGCCTGTGTCTGCCCCGGAATCTGCGCCGAAACCCGAGTCTGATTCGGCACCCGAGCTAGATTCGGCACCCGAGCTAAGCTCCGATGCGGAGCCGCAGGACGAGTAGCCCTGCCGCCTGCCCTTTGGGGACGGGGTAGAAATAGAGTTTGAAAAATGAGCGGGGGCGGACGTATCGAAACGTCCACCCCCGCTTTGACATCGCGATATGGCTATGGCTGCGAGATGACAGCGAAGTGACTACTCGTTACGTCCTTCCTCGCGACGAGCGGCGGCACGTGCATCGCGTATGCCCTTGATGGCGGCATGGCGTGCGGTGTGCGCATCGTGTACAGCATCGCGAGCCTCGGCGGCCGTTGCTTTGGCAGAACGAAGCTTGGCGGCCAGATCGGGATTGGTTTCGGCGACCGCGGCGATAGCGGGGCCGTCGAGCTCTGCTTGCGTGGGCTCGGCTAAAAAGTCGATGGCGTATTGAGCGGCGAGCATGCTGCCCTTGGCAAGCACGGTTTCGTCAATCTTGTAGAAGCATGAATGCTGGGCATATGTAGCACCAATGGCGGGGTTGCGACAGCCCAGGAAAGCGAGCATACCGGGAACGCGGCGCAGATACTCGGAGAAGTCCTCGCCCGAAAGCGTGCCGCGGTAATGACCCACGCCGTCCTCGCCCAAGAGCTTGACGACGGCGGTGTGGCAGCGTTCGGATGCCGCGGGCTCGTTTTCGACCTTGTAGTTGGCGATGGTATAGTCCGTGAGTTCGGCCTCGGCGCCCAGGGCGGCGGCGGTGTGCTCGACGATACGACGGATGTGGTCGGGAACCACGTTGTGGGCGGCTTCGCTGTAGGTGCGCACGGTGCCGGTGAGATAAGCGGAGCCGGCGATGACGTTGCGCGCGGTACCTCCGTGGAGCTCTCCCACGGTCACGACGGCGGGTTCGTACGGGCTGATCTCGCGCGCAACGATGGTCTGCAGCGCATTGACGATCTCGGCGGCGACCATGATGGCGTCGTGGCCGCGCTGGGGCATGGCGCCGTGGCATGATGTGCCGCGCACATCGACGCGGAACCAATCGGTGTTGGCCATGCGCGGGCCCGGCTCGCAGCTTACGGTGCCGGCGTCCACTTCGCTCCAGATGTGCATGGCAAACGCGCCATCCACGCCTTCGCACACACCGGTGCCGATCATCATCTTGGCACCCTGGCCGTTTTCCTCGGAAGGCTGGAACACGATGCGGATCTCGCCGTGGATATCGTCGGTCATATGGCGCAAGATCTGCAAGGTGCCAAGCATCATAGCGATATGGCAGTCATGGCCGCATGCATGCATGAAGCCTTCGTTGACACTGGCGAATTCCTCGCCGGTCTGCTCGGTGACGGGCAGGGCGTCGATGTCGGCGCGCAGCAGGATACGGCGGCGCGGCGTGCCGTCCTCGCGGTAGGCATCGGGGGCGGTGCCGCGCAGGGTCGCCACGAGGCCGGTTTTGAGCGGGCGCTCGTAGGGGATGTTCATGGCATCGAGCTGATTAGCGATGTCGGAGGTGGTGCGCACCTCGGCCAGGCTCGGCTCGGGGTGTTTATGGAAATGGCGACGCTGCCTGATGATATAGGGCTCGAACTCGGCGGCAATGTCATGGATGCATTGGGTCACTTCCTGTGGCGTGCGTGCATCTTTATCGCTCATGATTTGCTGTGCGCGAGTTTTCGTCATTCTTTAGCCCCTTTGACGTTTTTTGCGGCTGCATCTCCTTAAGTATAGTGATGCTTGCTCATTGCGCGTACACTGCATCCCGTGTCCACATGGCGCGACATTGCCGCAGAGGGGAAGAGATGAGTTTGATGCAGATGCGAAACGCCGGTCATAGCGAGCTGATTGTTCGATCAAAACGTGTCTTTACCTCGGAAGATGGTGTTGACGAGCCGCGAGAGCTTGCTTTTTACGTGCGCGATGGCCGCATCGTCTCCATTGGGGAGCCCGAGCGCGTTATTGCCGAGGCCCCTTCAGGCGTGCCCGTGACCGACTACGGGGATCGTTTTATCTGCCCCGGTTTTCACGACGCGCACCTGCATTTTTTCCATACGGCCGTGGGGTGTTCTCCCTACATGCTTATGTATATGGGCAAAAGCGAAGAGGACCTGGTGGAGCGCGCGGTGGAATTTGCGCGCAATCTTCCTGCGGATGCCTGGGTGGTAACGCAGGGCTGGCGCGATTATCGCTGGACTCCTCGTCAGCATCCCAACAAGCGTTCGCTCGACCGTGCGTTTCCCGATCGCCCCTGCGCGATGTATTCGGGCGATGGCCATACGCTTTGGCTTAACAGCGCGGCGCTCGACGCTTTGGGTGTGACGCCCGATACCGAGCCTCCGGCGGGTGGCCGCTTTGATACCTTTGAGAACGGTGAGCTTACGGGTATTGCGCATGAGGCGGCCGCCATGCAGCTGCTTCCGCGCTGTCTTGAGTGGTTGGGCGAGGAGCGTATCGCCGAGGCGTATGCTCAGCAGATGCAGCGCATGGCCGCGCAGGGTATCACATCGATGTGTGACATGTCGCTCATGCCCATGCCGGGCTGCGATTTTATTCGTGACGATGTATACGACAAGCTGCAGGAGGAGGGATGCCTGTGCGTTCGCGCGCATTTGTTCCCCACATTGCTCGACGACCAATCTCGCCTGTTTGAGCTGCAGCGTCGCTACGAGGGCAACGAGTTGCTTTCGGCGCCGGGATTCAAACAGTTCTTTGACGGTGTTTCGAGCGAGCATACCGCGTTTCTTACCGAGCCGTATTCCAACTCGCGCTTCCCAGGCGACCGCGGCCGCCTGACGATTCCCGCCGAGCGCATGCGCGAGTTGGTGCTGGCTGCAGCAAAAGCGGGCGAGCCTGTGCGTATTCACGTGATTGGTGACGGTGCGATCCATGCCGCGCTCGATATCTTTGAGGAGGCGCGCGAGCGTTTTGGCGCGCCAACGCATGGACACAACACCTTGGAGCACCTTGAGAATCTTCTGGCCGAGGATATCGATCGCCTGCGCGAGCTCGACGTGGTGGCGTCAAGCCAGCCGTGCCACATCACGCTGGACCCCGGTGGTCCCGAGCGTGACCTTGGCGAGGACCGTGCCCAGATCATGTGGCCGTTTTCTACCTATGAGCAGCGCGGTATTCGCCAAGCGTTTGGTACGGATTCGCCCATCACGGTTATCAACAGCATGCATGTGATCTATACGGCCGTTACACGCCAAGATCCGCAGAGCCGCTGGCCTGAGGGCGGATGGCATGCCGACGAGAAGATTTCGGCTGCGAGCGCGATTCGCAATTACACCCTCGGCAGCGCCTATGCGGCAGGAGATGAGAAGAACCTCGGAAGCCTCGAGGTGGGCAAGTACGCCGATTTTATTGTGCTCGATCAAGATCTTACGGCGATCGACCCGCAGGAGATTCTTGATACACAGGTGCTCGCAACCTACCTGGGCGGCACTTGCGTGTTCGAGCGCTAGAGATTGCACTGCCGCGGCAACGGCGGCGATGGCGGCGGCAGCGATGGCTGTGGCGGCTGCGGAGGTTGCACGGCCGTGGCGGTGACTGCAACGGCGGCTGCGGTGAAATGTGTTGCCAATGGCGGGGGATGTTTCGCTATTGAATGGCGGTTTTTCGAACATTTTGAAATGAGTGGCGGTTTTTCGAACGTCTGACGAGGCAAATCAGCGTTATTTCGTTTGATTATCCGCCACTCATTTATAAATGCGCGATTTGCCGCCACTCGTTTTGGTAATCACGCGGGGAAATGCAGCGAGGATGCGGGCGAATGCGGTGAGAACGCGAGCAGATGCGCGTTTTACCGCCACTCATCTTAAAAAGAGCCTCGGGTGGATGTGAGATATGCCTCGGGTGGATGTGAGATATGCCGAGGCACACCAAAAAGACTGCCTCGGGGCATTTCTGGCGCACGAGTTTTCCAGTGAGGACCTCTCATCGGCCCTTTTTCGCCTTGGTCTGGAGCGATTCATAAAATCTAAGTGCCAAGAAATAAGATTTTTTGCATTTGCGTTGTATAAGTTGGAATCGCTGGGTACTATTCATACCGTTCGTAACGAGAGAGGGCCATCGCGCACATCTTGTCGCATGGCAACAAAGGAGGAACAAAGCATGTCTTTGAAGCCGCTTGCAGATCGCGTTCTCATCAAGCCGGACGCAGCTGAGCAGAAGACCGCTTCTGGCCTGTATATCGCCAGCAACGCTCAGGAAAAGCCCCAGCGCGGCACCATCGTCGCCGTGGGCGCCGGTAAGGTTAACGGCAAGGGTGAGCGCATCCCCATGGATGTCAAGGAAGGCGACGTTGTTATCTACGGTAAGTTTGGTGGCAACGAGGTCAAGGTCGACGGCGAGGATTACCTGCTGATGCGCGTCGACGATATCTACGCCGTCGTCGAGTAGCTTTCTCGGACATTTTATCTATGCCGCGCGCCGTCGTGACTCGGGCTCGCGCGCGGTGTCACTTCTTTTGGAGGAATAATCAATGGCTAAGAACATCACGTTCAACACCGACGCTCGCGCCAAGCTCGCCAAGGGCGTCAACACCCTGGCCGATGCCGTTACCGTCACCATGGGACCCAAGGGCCGCTACGTTGCCCTTCAGCGTTCCTATGGCGCCCCCACCATCACCAACGATGGCGTTTCTGTTGCCAAGGAGATCGAGCTCGAGGACAACATCGAGAACATGGGCGCTCAGCTGGTGAAGGAGGTCGCTACCAAGACCAACGACACCGTGGGTGACGGCACCACCACCGCAACCCTGCTTGCTCAGGCTATCGTCAACGACGGCCTGCGTAACGTTGCTGCCGGCGCTAACCCGCTGGCCATCCGCCGTGGTATCGACAAGGCCGTCAACGCTGCCGTTGCCGAGATGAAGGCTCAGGCCAAGCCCGTCGAGACCAAGGACCAGATTGCTTCCGTTGGTACCATCTCTGCTGGCGACCCGCAGGTTGGCGAGAAGATTGCTCAGGCCATGGAGGTTGTGGGCAAGGACGGCGTTATCACCGTCGAGGATTCCCAGACCTTTGACATCACCATCGACACTGTTGAGGGTATGCAGTTCGACAAGGGTTACGTCTCCGCTTACTTCGTCACGGACAACGACCGCATGGAGGCCGTGATGAAGGATCCGTACATCCTCATCACCGACCAGAAGATTTCCAACGTTCAGGACATTATGCCTGTTCTCGAGGCTGTCCAGCGCACCGGCAAGGGTCTGCTCATCATCGCCGAGGATGTCGAGGGCGAGGCTCTGCCTACGCTCGTGCTCAACAAGATCCGTGGCGCTCTCAACGTCTGCGCCGTTAAGGCTCCGGGCTACGGCGACCGTCGTAAGCGCATGCTCGAGGATATCGCTGTCCTCACCGGTGGCCAGGCTGCTCTCGATGAGCTGGGTATCAAGGTTGCCGACATCACTGCCGATATGCTCGGTACCGCCAAGTCCGTCACCATTTCCAAGGACAACACCACCATCGTGGGTGGCGCTGGTTCCAAGGAGGCCATCGACGCCCGCATCGCTCAGATCAAGGGTGAGCTCGAGCACACCGATTCCGATTTTGACCGCGAGAAGCTCCAGGAGCGTCTGGCCAAGCTCTCCGGTGGCGTTGCTGTGATCAAGGTTGGCGCTGCTACCGAGACCGAGCTCAAGGAGATCAAGCATCGCGTCGAGGACGCCCTGCAGGCAACCCGCGCTGCCGTTGAGGAGGGTATCGTCGCTGGCGGCGGCGTGGCCTTCATGGACGCTGCTCCTGCACTCGACAAGGTTGAGATTGACGATCCCGAGGAGAAGATCGGCGTCGACATCGTCAAGAAGGCCCTGACTGCTCCTGTGGCCACCATCGCCAAGAACGCTGGCTTTGAGGGCGCTGTCGTGGTCGACAAGGTCGCTACCCTGCCTGCAGGCGAGGGCCTGAACTCCGCTACCGGCGAGTGGGGCAACATGATCGAGATGGGCGTGCTCGACCCGGTCAAGGTTTCCCGCGTCACGCTGCAAAACGCTGCTTCCGTTGCTTCCCTGATTCTCATCACCGAGGCTACTGTCACCGATGTCCCCAAGAACACGCAGCTTGAGGACGCTATCGCTGCTGCTACCGCTGGTCAGCAGGGTGGTGGCATGTACTAAGCCGTAAGGGCTTGACTTCCCATCGGAAGGCCCCGGAAGGTTTCCACGCCAACGTCCTCGCGCTTCGCGCTGCGGGATGTTGGCTTAGGAAATCCTTCCGGGGCCTTCCTGCGTTTACTCCCTTGAAATCGGGCGAGCGGGGAGGAAGGATGGTGCGCCTTCGGCGCGTTGAAAGACGCTTCGCGGCTGCGGAATCGCTCAGGAGAATAACCCGGGGCCTTCCTGCGTTTACGCCCTTGAAATCGGGCGAGCGGGGAACTGTGGTTGACGCGGGAGACCCGTCCCAGCCGAGGGCGTTTGTCTTCTGTGTTCGCCCGCGACACCGTACCTGACGCGGCGCGGCGGGTAGCGTAAAATAGGAGCTTGCTTGTTTGCACTGCCAAAGGGGAGGGCAGCCACGGTATGGCTCAACAACACGACCTGTTTGACGACATCATCGACATCAGCAAGGGGCTTGGTGCCCTAAAAAAACCGCTGGGTGGAATCTCCGATTCGCTGATGGGTATCGAGTCGGAAGAGAATCATTGGAATCCTGCGGACTATAAAGAAAAGCCGCGCGGCAATTCCAATCGTTGTCTTGCCTGCATTCACGAGGGAAGCAGCTGCAACGCCTGCAAGGTTGCTTGCCCGGTTAATGCGGTTGATATTGATGACGGCGGTATCGATATTCTCGATATTTGCCGCAAATGCGGCTTGTGCGCGGCGGCATGTCCCACCGAGGCGATGAACTCCCCCAAGATCAAACCCAAACAGTTGTACGACAAGATTGCCGGCGCGGCGGCGTCGCATACCACGGCGTATGTCACGTGCACGCGTGCGCTGCGTCGCCGTCCGCGTGAGAACGAGATCGTGCTCGCCTGCATCGGCGACGTGACGCCCGAGGTTTGGTTTGCCGTTTTAGCCGACTACTCCAACGTGAGCGTGTACCTGCCGCTTGGCATTTGCGACCACTGCAAGACCACGACCGGCGAGGAGATGCTGGGCGAAGCCATTGCTACTGCCGAGGAATGGGCCAGTACGGGCCTGGGCTTAGAGGTGGAGGCCCGCGACCTCAAATGTGTGAAGCGCCGTGAGTACGAGCGCAAGGAATTCATGGACAACATGATGCGCACGACGGGTCTTACCGTTTCCAAGCTCAATCCTGCCGCCGCCGCTGTGGCCTCGGTAACGCAGAAGCTCAAGGCTCATAGCGATCGCATCACGCAGCTTGAGCGCACTCTCAACAATGCCTGCGGCTCTACCGATTTCAAGCGCCGTCGCGTCTTGACTCAAAATCGCCAGCTGTTGCTTTCTGCCCTGCAAGATCACCCCGAGCTTGCCGATAATATCGAGGCATCCATCCCCCAGTGCGATTTTGATAAGTGCACCATGTGCGGCGCTTGCGTTGACTTGTGCCCTACAAACGCTACCGACTTGGTGGGTTCGGGCAAGTTCACCATCGAGCCGGAGTATTGCGTGGGATGCGGCCTGTGCGTCGAGGCGTGCGAGAACCATGTGCTCAAGATGGTGACGTGTCCGGGATCCGAACTTGTGGTGCCCGATCCGGAGGCCGAGGAGAAGGCTGCTAAGGCCGCAAAGGCTCGTGAGGAGGCGGCCAAGATGAAGGCCGATGCCAAGAAGAAGCTCACCAAAGTCCTTGATCAGGTTGAGAAACTCGCAGATTAAACGTGCGAAGTGCCCACTTGCGGGCGCGCTGCGTCAAAGACTGCTATCGTAGGTTCGTTACCAAGAATCCGTCGCCGCAGCGACGGCATGAGAAAAGGAAAGCCATGTCCCTGTCTATCGGCATTGTCGGCCTGCCCAACGTGGGCAAGTCCACGCTCTTCACCGCGCTAACCAAAAAGGGCGGTCTTGCCGCCAACTACCCCTTTGCCACGATCGACCCCAACGTGGGTATTGTCGATGTGCCCGATGCGCGTCTGCAAAAGCTTGCCGACATCGTGAATCCGGGCCGCATTGTGCCTGCTACGGTTGAGTTTGTGGACATCGCAGGCCTGGTCAAGGGCGCAAACGAGGGCGAGGGCCTGGGCAATCAGTTTTTGGCTAACATTCGCGAGACCGATGCTATCTGCGAGGTCGTTCGCTACTTCAAGGACCCCAACGTCATGCGCGAGGTGGGACGCACGGGCGAGTTCGTGGACCCCGTGGCCGACGCCGATACTATCATGACCGAGCTGATCTTGGCTGACCTCTCCACGCTCGAGAAGCAGCTGCCCAAGTTGGAGAAGGAGTCCAAGCGCGACAAGGAGCTGGCTCCTAAGTTTGAGGTCGCCAAGCGCCTGGTCGATTGGCTCAACGACGGCAACCGTGCCGCCACCATGGAAATGACCGACGAGGAGCGCCTTGCTGCCAAGGGCCTTTTCCTGCTCACGATGAAGCCGATTCTCTACGTGGCAAATGTCGATGAGGACATGCTCGGCGACGACTTTGACCCCATTGACGGCGTGAAGCCCATTCCCATCTGCGCCAAGGTCGAGGCGGAGCTTTCTGAGCTCGACGCAGAGGAGGCTGCCGAGTACCTGGAGAGCTTGGGCCTTGAGCAGCCGGGTCTGGATGTACTTGCGCAGGCTGCTTACGACCTGCTGGGCCTGCAGAGTTTCTTTACCGCTGGCGAGATGGAGGTCAAGGCCTGGACGGTGCGCAAGGGCGCAACGGCTCCGCAGGCTGCCGGCGTGATTCATACCGATTTTGAGCGCGGCTTCATTAAGGCCGAGGTCATCTCGTATGACGATTACATCGAGCTTGGCGGTGAGCAGGGCGCGAAGGCTGCCGGCAAGCTGCGCATCGAGGGCAAAGAGTACGTTATGGCCGACGGCGACGTGGTGCACTTCCGCTTCAACGTGTAATGATGTCTCTTCGCCCCTTACCTGGCCAACGACAAAGGAGCAGACGGTATGCTTAACGAGTATGGACAAAAAGCTAAGGTTATGACCATTGCGCTGGTGGCCTTGGGCCTCATCCCGCTGATTGTTGCCGCGGTGGTGTTGCCGCAGTTTGCCGATCAGGTTCCCATGCGCTATGACGCGGCGGGCGCCGTGACGCGTTGGGGAAGCCGCTGGGAGCTTTTGATTACCCCCATCTTTGCACTGGTGTTCAGCCTGGCGTCGATTGCCTACGGCAGGAAGCAGGCGCGTGCGCATACGGAGTCGGACGCTATGGCGCGCATGATCTTTACGCGCAATGTACGCTCCGGCCTGGTGCTTGCTGTTCTTTTGAACATTGCCAACGTGTACCTGATGTGCGTCTCGGCGGGTATCGCCGGCCCCTTTGTTTTCTAGGGGTAACGTCAATCGTCGGCAGCTAGCATGCTAATGAGCCAGCTCTTTTGGGCTGGCTTTTTTATTGCTCGTTTGGGTCCTTAATCAAATCGGATGGAGTGGTTTTAAGAACATCGGCCAGGCTTTGTAGCGTGTCGAGCCTAATGTTGCCAAGTCCTTGTTCGATGCGATCGAGGATGGGCCGCTGGATATCTGCAGCAATGCACAGGTCGACCTTCGACAGGCCAAGCTCCTCGCGTCTTGCTTTGATGTTTTGACCCAGGGTTTTGCGCAAAAAGGTATCCATGCCTGCGAGTGTCGTTGCGGGCATGGATATATCTGTCAAGTAAACTATACATTGCTATGCGGCATACCTGCTGCAAAGGCATTGACAACGGGGTTATTAAACTGGTGAATAAGGTGGCTAATCCCAGTCCATGCGATCAAAGTTGATGGGCTGCATAAACAGCTCCTTGACGGTTTTGGGATCGCTTGAGACGCCTCGTGCCCACATGGTTTTAGCCACGAGTGCCTCAGTGGTCATGTCATCGCCCTTCAGGATGCCGGGGTGCTCGGCGTAGACACGACCAACTTCGTAGACGCCCAAGTCGAGTCCCTCTTCCGGCACTTGAGTGGTGATGACGGCGGTGCGCCCAGAGTCAACCCAGTCAAAAATCGCCTGCTTAAAGGAGAGCCCGTCCTCGTTTTCATACTCGGGGATGCCGCCGATGCCAAAGGTTTCGATGATAACGGCGTCGTAGCTTGCTTTGAGCGCCTCAAAGATGCGCGGGTTCATTCCGGGCGTGAGTTTGAGGGCAAAGACCGCCTCGTCAAGGGCATCGAAGAATCGGGGCTCGGTGTGCGGTGCGCATTCGGCATTATGGCGAATGCCAAGCATATGCTCGCCGCTGCGGATGATGCGATCGTTTCGCACATAGGCGAGAGAGGGGTAATTAACGCTTTTGAATGCGTTAAAGCTCATGGTGCGCTGCTTGCGAGCGCGCGTGCCTGCTATGACAGCGCCGCCAAAGACTACCGTGATGTCGCGGGAGCGATCGTCGGTGGCGTAGAGCAGGCTTTGGTAGAGGTTGAGCTTGGCGTCGGTAAAGGGGTTCTCCATGGGCTTTTGGGAGCCGGTGAGCACGATGGGCTTGGGGCTTTCTTGAATAAGGTAGGAGAGCGCCGCCGCGGTGTACGCCATGGTGTCGGTGCCATGAAGGACCACAAAGCCGTCGTAGGAGTCGTAGGAGTCGCGGATGGCGCGAGCGATGCGCAGCCAATCACTGGGGCGCATGTTGGTGCTATCAATGTTCATAAGCTGAGCGACCTCGACGTGCGCCACCTGAGCAATCTCGGGCACTGCCTGGGCGAGTTCTTCTCCCGTGACGGTGGGGGAGAGCCCGTTTCCGTCTTCCGACGAGGCAATGGTGCCTCCGGTGGCGATCAGCAAAATGCGCTTCATGACGATCCTTTCCATGCGCTCAGGGGCCATTGTGGCATAAGGTTTAAGCCTTCGTGCAAAAGAGATGCACGGACGAGTAACTTTTCGGTAAATGCCCACGTTGCGTGTATTATTAGATTCTTGAGAGAGCCATGGGGCGGAGCCGCTGCCCCTCTGCCGAACAAGAGGAGTCCTATGTCCAAAAACACTTCGGACCAAAAGGTCCTTGTATTCGACTTTGGCGCACAGTATGGCCAGCTCATTGCTCGCCGTGTGCGCGATCTGCATGTGTATTCCGAGATTGTGCCGTGCGATATCACAGCAGACGAGGTGCGCGAGATGGCTCCTTCTGCCATCATCCTTTCGGGCGGCCCCGCTTCCGTTAACGCCGAGGACGCTCCGCGCGTCGACCCCGCCGTATTTGAGCTGGGCGTGCCGGTCCTTGGCTTTTGCTATGGACATCAGATCACGGCCGTGACGCTGGGCGGCACTGTGTTCCATCCCAAGGTGGGCGAGTATGGTCCTGCCGAGCTGCATGTTGCGGGCGGTGCACTGTTTGAGGGCACCCCTGCCAGCCAGACCGTGTGGATGAGCCACTTCGATGCTGTACAGGACGTGCCCGAAGGCTTTACCGTGGTTGCTTCGACCGACGTGTGCCCCGTGGCGGCGATGGAGAACGTGGAGAAGAAAATCTATACCACGCAGTTCCATCCCGAGGTCAAGCATACCGAGTGCGGTCAGCAGATTCTCAAGAACTTCCTCTTTGGCATTTGCGGCCTTGAGGAGAACTGGTCTATGGACAATCTGGTCGAGACCATGACGGACGAGTTCCGCGAGAAGGTGGGCGAGGACCGCGTAATCCTGGCGCTTTCCGGCGGCGTTGATTCCTCTGTGGTGGCAGCGCTTGGTGCCCGTGCTATTGGCAAGCAGATGACCTGCGTGTTTATCAATCACGGTCTGCTGCGCAAGGGCGAGCCCGAGCAGGTGGAGGAGGTCTTCACCAAGCAGTTTGATGTCGACTTTGTTCACGTCCATGCCGAGGACCGCTATGCCGAGCTTTTGGCCGGCGTGACCGAGCCGGAGGAGAAGCGTCGCATTATCGGTACGCAGTTCTGGAAGGAATTCTTCGCGGTTGCTCAGCAGCTTGAGACCGATGGTAAACCCGTGAAGTACCTGGCCCAGGGCACCATCTACCCCGACATCATCGAGTCCGGCGCACGCAAGACGGGCGGCAAGGCCTCGACCATCAAGAGCCACCACAATCTGATTCCGTTCCCCGAGGGCGTGAGCTTTGATCTTATCGAGCCGCTCGACCACTTCTTTAAAGACGAGGTCCGCGCGCTTGGCTTGGCGCTTGGCCTGCCGGCGCATATTGTGTACCGCCAGCCGTTCCCGGGCCCGGGTCTTGCCATTCGCATCATTGGTGCGGTGGACAAGGAAAAGCTCGAGATCTTGAAGAACGCCGACGCCATCGTGCGCGAGGAACTCGATGCGTATAACCAGAAGCTTTTTGAGGAGACTGGCGACCGCAACTCCGAGCACAGCTGCTGGCAGTACTTCGCGGTGCTGCCCGACATCAAGTCTGTGGGCGTTATGGGAGACGAGCGTACCTATCAGCGCCCGATCATCCTGCGTGCTGTGGAGTCCAGTGACGCCATGACCGCCGACTGGGCCAAGCTTCCCTACGAGGTACTGGCGAAGATCTCCGGTCGCATTGTGGCTGAGGTCCCGGGTGCCAACCGCGTGTGCTACGACATCACGAGCAAGCCGCCCGCGACGATTGAGTGGGAGTAGGCTGATAGGGTTCTGACCTGCACTTTTGAGTGCCGCACTGTGCCGCTGAGTTTCGTTTCGTACGAGAGTCATGGCAAAGCCGCCAGCGACGGCGGTGAGTAAATACGGTAATCTGGCCTCCGTTCCCGCGTTGGGACGGAGGCTTTTTCTTTGCCGTTTTACTCCCTTTCACCTGCGATTTCGCGATTTACTCCCCGTATTTCAAGACGACAAGGCACGGGGCGGTATTCGGAGGAACGGGAGTAAAGATTTATCCCGAATGAGTAGACGCGCGATTTTTGTCCCCGAGAACGAAACGAGGCCGTTTCGGGGCCCGTGAAACTCAAATCGAACTCAACGGGCGTTTTTACGGTCTCCGTACGGCGTTTCCCCAGGTGGTTAATGGGGAGTAAAGAATCTCGCCGCCTCAATGAAAACGGGAGTAATCAGGGGAAATGCCGCAGTGTACTGCCGTGTGCCGCCATGTAAGCCACCGCGTCATTTACTCCCCATTTACGCTTGAAATGCCTTTGCATGCAATGGGGAGTAAAAACTCAGCTTACGCAGGAGCGAGCGGAGCTCACCGCCTAGCCTGGCGTCCTGATTCGGTTGCGTTGATTGCGAAATGCGGGGAGCCGTTACAGCAAGGCTTTCCAGTCCTCGTACTCGTCGGCGTCGATCTCGCCGTTCTCGAGCCGTGCGCGCTTCTCTGCCCACAACTCGATCGCCATCGCGGCTTTGGGCGCGTGCGGCGCCTTGGGGTTCAGGGAGAGGCCCGAACCGTCGGCTGAGGGAACTATGCCGAAGGAGTCTTCGAGCCGCACGAGCAGAGACATGAGGTCGCCTGCGGTCTCGACGCCGTAATCCTTGAGGGCGTTGACGGACACGCCGAGCGCTGCGGCGATGGACTCGAGCAGCTCGGGCTTGTCCATCAGCAAATCCTATCAGCGGCTCAAGGGCAAGGACGTGATTACCACTCCTAAGACGAAAAAGAGCAACCGTGTCATTAAGATGCCCAAATTCCTCTGTGGAGAGATGGAGGACTACTTAAAGATGTTTTACAGCACCGGGGCAAATGAACGGATTTTCCCTGTCAGCAAGCACTATCTCCACCATGAAATGGACAGAGGTGCGAAAGCGGCGGGAGTGAAGCGGATCAGAATTCACGACCTCCGACATTCACACATTTCCCTGCTGATTGATATGGGCTTCACCGCCCTGGCAATCGCTGACCGGGTGGGGCATGAGAGTATCGATATCACCTACCGCTACGCCCATCTGTTTCCTACAAGGCAGACGGAGATGGCGGACAAACTGGACTTTGAAAGGATGGGAACGTAACCATGTCACTGAAAAACCGAGACAACAAAAATCGCTGGAGGAACAAGACCGTGGCCTTCCGGGTGTCCCCGGAGGAAGATGAACAGATCGAGGCCGCTGTGCGGCTCTCCGGCCTGACAAAGCAGGACTACATCACAAGACGCCTCCTGTGCCGGGACGTAGTGGTACAGGGTAATCCCAAGGTCTACAAAGCCCTGCGTGACCAGCTTGCCGCCGTTCTGGACGAACTGCGGCGGGCCGAGGACGGGGCTGGCGTGGACGATGAACTGCTGGACACCATTCAGATGATCGCCGCTATCATGGGCGGCATGAAGGAGGATTGATAGATTGATGGATTCCAGAGAAACGAAAAGGACTGTCCCGGTTCCGTCTGTTGGCGCAGACGGGGAACAGCCCATTTCACAAACACCTACCGCAAGTATAACAGAGGAAACGACAGAAAACAATCCCCCTGAAAAAAATTATGCGGAACTGCTGCGGAAAATGCAGCGCATGAACGACCCGGCGTATCTCCCCACGATTTCCATGAACGAGTTGTACGAGAACGTCTATCAGAGCAGACCGCCCGTCATTGACGGTCTGCTCTATCCGGGGACGTACCTCTTTGCGGGAGCGCCCAAGGTAGGCAAGTCGTTTCTGATGGCCCAGCTTGCCTACCACGTCAGCATGGGCCTCCCCCTGTGGGACTATCCCGTTCACAAGGGGACTGTCCTCTATCTGGCGCTGGAGGACGATCACCGTCGCTTGCAGGAGCGGCTTTACCGGATGTTCGGCATGGACGGCACCAACGACCTCCTCTTTTCCATCTGCGCAAAGCAGGTCGGCAACGGGCTGGAGGAACAGCTAAAGCGATTCGTGCAGGAACACCCAGACACCAAACTGATTATCATTGACACCCTTCAGAAGATTCGGGAGGCTGGCGGGGATAAGTACAGCTACGCCAACGATTATGAGGTGGTAGGAAAGCTGAAACGCCTTGCTGACGCTTGCGGCGTCTGCCTCCTACTGGTACATCACACTCGGAAGCAGCAGGCCGACGACAAGTTTGATATGATCTCCGGCACCAACGGCCTGTCGGGGGCAGCAGACGGGGCCTTTCTTCTTCAGAAGGAGAAGCGGACGGACGGCACCGCCACCTTGGATGTGGTAGGACGTGACCAGCAAGACCAGCGGCTCTATTTCATTAAGGACAAGGAACACCTGACATGGACACTGGAGCGGATGGAAACGGAGTTGTGGGTAGAACCCCCCGACCCGGTGCTGGAGGCCGTAGCCGCCTTTATCACGGCGGAGAGGCCGTCCTGGGGCGGTACGGCCACGGAGTTGGCGGCAGCCCTGCAAGTGGATATGAAGCCCAATGCCCTGGCGATGCGGCTGAACGTCCGGGCCGGGAAACTGGCAACGGACTATCATATCCGCTATGAGAACACCCGCACCCACGCCGGGAGAAGTATCAGCCTGACCCTGGATCCTCCCCAAGCGTGACGACCGTGACGGCTGTGACGGCTTTTTTGAGAGCGGGGGCGGTGTCCAAAACATCGTCACGGTCGTCACGGCTGTCACGGGGAGCGGGGTCAAATGTCAAGGGGGCATACCTGTGGGTGGAGATTGCCGCAAGGCAATACAACCCGAACCCCTTGATATTTGGCCCACGGAGGACACTTGCCGGGTGGTGGAAAGGCTGTGCCTTTCCACCTGCCCAACGGCGAGTGGAAAAGTTTAGGCGGGGTGCAGGGCGCCCTTTTCAAAGGGCGGCCCTGCTGGGGGAGGCAACCGCAGTTGCCGGGGGCAAAGCCCCCGCACCCCCTCGGAGAGCCCACGGCACTTTCGCACCAACGGGGCGAAAGTGCCATAGTGGGTTATTACACTTCCCGCAGGAAGTGCCTTCCCCGAACCCCCGTCCATTTTCAACAACCAAACATCTGAAATGGGAGGATTTTTGCCTATGGCGAGAGGCGACGGCATTGACCGCACCAACGCAAGAAATATGAGGCTGACCGCTGCTAAAATCGGCAACACCCAGCAGCACAACGAACGCGAGAAGGATTCCTATGTCAACCAGGACATTGTACCAGAGCGGACGTCGCTCAATGTCCATTTCAAGGTCCCATCCGCAGGGTATCAGGAGATGTTCTCCCAAATGGAGGCCGATGGTGTGATCTCCACCCGTGGCATTAAGGCGGACGCATTTCGATACGGTGAGTTGGTCTTTGATGTGAACTCCGCCTACTTCTACAATCACGGCGGCTATGACTTCGCAAAACAATTATACACCGACGCATACAAATCCGCAATCAAAATCGTAGGTGGAGAGCAGTATATTTTGTCGGCGGTCATGCACGCCGACGAACGCAACCGGGCTATGTCCGAGGCGCTGGGAGAGGACGTGTACCACTACCACCTCCATGTGGTCTATATCCCGGTGGTGGAGAAGGAGATACGATGGACAAAGCGGTGCAAGGACAAATCCCTGGTGGGCAAGGTCAAAGAAACCGTTATGCAGGTCAGCATGAGCAAAAAGTGGGCATCCCAGCCCGCAGTAGACGAGGCCACCGGGGAGCCATTACGAACAGCAAAGGGCAAGCCTGTGCTGAGAAAGTCGTACAGCGTCTTGCAGGATGATTTCTTTCAGCAGATGCGCTCCGCTGGCTACACGGACTTGGAGCGTGGAGAGCGTGGCAGTTCCGAGGAACATCTGACGGTCACGCAGTTCAAGGTGAAGTGTGAACAGGAGCGGCTTGCACAGCTTCAGGAGGCGGCTGTGCTGGCCCAGGCCGAGGTTGACCGAAGGAACAGGGAGGCGGCAGCTGCCGAAAAGGAAGCGGCCCAGGCCAAGGCCAAACTAAACGATGTGGCCCACATGCTGAAAGGCATGGAGAAGCTGGCGGAGGAATTATCCAGCGACCCGGAACAGGTCTTGCCAGAAGCGGGACCGCTGGAATCGGCCAGGGCCTACCGGGAGAAAAAGGCCAAGCCCTTATGGGCGAAGATCGTCAAGGTGCTGCGGTCTGTCTACCGGGCCTACTGCGACCTCAAATCCAAATTTGAGCGGCTGCAAGCGGACTATGGCCGGGAGGTCAGCAAAAATAGTTCCTTATCAGAAAGGATTTACGAGGTCTGCGCCGAGAGGGACAGTCTAAAGGGAAAGGTCAGGGACTATGAGCGGGTCAGGCGGGCCATTGGCCCGGAACAGGCGGACAGAATATTAGAGGCCGCTTACCAGCAGGAACAGGCTGAAAAGGAACGGAAACGGGACGCAAGGCAAAAAGCAAGATTAGGCGCACGATAATCACCAAAAACGGAGGGTGTTCCAGTGAATGCCCTCCTGATTTATTTGGGGAATCGGGTAAAATAATTTCTTGTTTTTTAGAGTGTACTATGATATACTGCTACTATCTTGATTTGAGGAGGCTACCAAATATGCGGCAAGGTATTCTTAAATAAAATTTGATAATGGGCGCAAAAATGATTGCCCCTTGCAGGGGCTTAGTTTTTGTACCCAATTTAAGAATACTTTTGCCTTTTTAGTAAATATCGTGACGGACAGCGGCTCATGTAAGCCGTCATACTTCTGTTTGTCCGAAGTCATGATCCCCAGCGGTAAAAGTATTAGCCGCTGGGGATTTTTGCGCCCATTTGGGCCTTGTATGGAGGATAGACATGAACATTATCAATATCGGGATTCTTGCCCATGTAGACGCTGGAAAGACAACCTTGACGGAGAGCCTGCTATATGCCAGCGGAGCCATTTCAGAACCGGGGAGCGTCGAAAAAGGGACAACGAGGACGGACACCATGCTTTTGGAGCGGCAGCGTGGGATTACCATTCAAGCGGCAGTCACTTCCTTCCAGTGGCACAGATGTAAAGTCAACATTGTGGATACGCCCGGCCACATGGATTTTTTGGCGGAGGTGTACCGCTCTTTGGCTGTTTTAGATGGGGCCATCTTGGTGATCTCCGCTAAAGATGGTGTGCAGGCCCAGACCCGTATTCTGTTCCATGCCCTGCGGAAAATGGACATTCCCACCGTTATCTTTATCAATAAGATCGACCAGGCTGGCGTTGATTTGCAGGGCGTGTATCAGTCTGTTCGGGATAAGCTCTCCGCCGATATTATCATCAAGCAGACGGTGTCGCTGTCCCCGGAAATAGTCCTGGAGGAAAATACCGACATAGAAGCATGGGATGCGGTCATCGAAAATAACGATGAATTATTGGAAAAGTATATCGCAGGAGAACCAATCAGCCGGGAAGAACTTGCGCAGGAGGAACAGCGGCGGGTTCAAGACGCCTCCCTGTTCCCGGTCTATCATGGCAGCGCCAAAAAGGGCCTTGGCATTCAACCGTTGATGGATGCGGTGACAGGGCTGTTCCAACCGATTGGGGAACAGGGGAGCGCCGCCCTATGCGGCAGCGTTTTCAAGGTGGAGTATACAGATTGTGGCCAGCGGCTCATCTATTTGCGGCTATACAGCGGAACGCTGCGCCTGCGGGATACGGTGGCTCTGGCCGGGAGAGAAAAGCTGAAAATCACAGAGATGCGTATTCCATCCAAAGGGGAAATTGTTCGGACAGACACCGCTTATCCGGGTGAAATTGTTATCCTTCCCAGCGACAGCGTGAGGTTAAACGATGTATTAGGGGACCCAACCCGGCTCCCTCGTAAAAGGTGGCGTGAGGACCCCCTCCCCATGCTGCGGACGTCGATTGCGCCGAAAACGGCAGCGCAAAGAGAACGGCTGCTGGACGCTCTTACGCAACTTGCGGATACTGACCCGCTTTTGCGCTGCGAGGTGGATTCCATCACCCATGAGATCATTCTTTCTTTTTTGGGCCGGGTGCAGTTGGAGGTTGTTTCCGCTTTGCTGTCGGAAAAATACAAGCTTGAAACAGTGGTAAAGGAACCCACCGTCATTTATATGGAGCGGCCGCTCAAAGCAGCCAGCCACACCATCCATATCGAGGTGCCGCCCAACCCGTTTTGGGCATCCATCGGACTGTCTGTTACACCACTCCCGCTTGGCTCCGGTGTACAATACGAGAGCCGGGTTTCGCTGGGATACTTGAACCAGAGTTTTCAAAACGCTGTCAGGGATGGTATCCGTTACGGGCTGGAGCAGGGCTTGTTCGGCTGGAACGTAACGGACTGTAAGATTTGCTTTGAATACGGGCTTTATTACAGTCCGGTCAGCACGCCGGCGGACTTCCGCTCATTGGCCCCGATTGTATTGGAACAGGCATTGAAGGAATCAGGGACGCAACTGCTGGAACCTTATCTCTCCTTCACCCTCTATGCGCCCCGGGAATACCTTTCCAGGGCTTATCATGATGCACCGAAATACTGTGCCACCATCGAAACGGTCCAGGTAAAAAAGGATGAAGTTGTCTTTACTGGCGAGATTCCCGCCCGCTGTATACAGGCATACCGTACTGATCTGGCCTTTTACACCAACGGGCGGAGCGTATGCCTGACGGAACTGAAAGGGTATCAGGCCGCTGTCGGCGAGCCGGTCATCCAGCCCCGCCGTCCAAACAGCCGCCTGGACAAGGTGCGCCATATGTTCAGTAAGATCACTTGATACACCACAGCGAGGAAGGTTATTGCATTTCCCTGTCTTTCGTGGTAAAATGTAGTTGTAAACCACCAGAGAAACCAATCTAATTTTATCGTTGATAGCCATTTCCTTGATAGCCAAATGATAGCAAAAGTTCGGCAAGCCCATAGGATAAGGATAATAGGTATCAGGAAAAATCAAATGATATCAAATCCCCCAAACAAAAGCGTTTAGAATTAAGTTTCATTTTGCGAGTGGGAGTAGGCTGATAGGGTTCTGACCTGCACTTTTGAGTGCCGTACTGTGCCGCTGAGTTTCGTTTCGTACGAGAGTCATGGCAAAGCCGTCAGCGACGGCGGTGAGTAAATACGAAAATTGAGCCTCCGTTCCCGTGCTGGGACGGAGGCTTTTTCTTTGCCTTTTTACTCCCTTTCACCTGCGATTTTGCTATTTACTCCCCGTATTTCAAGACGGCAAAGTATGGGGCGGTATTCGGAGGAATGGGAGTAAGAATTTATCCCAAGTGAGTAGACGTGCGATTTTTGTCCCCGATAACGAAAAGGGGCCGTTTTAGGTCCTTTGAAACTCAAATCGAACTCAATCGGCTTTTCGGCGGTCTCTGCACGGCGTTTCCCCAGGTGGTTAATGGGGAGTAAAGAATCTCGCCATCTCAATGAAAACGGGAGTAACCAAGGGAAATGCCGCGGCGTACTGCTGTGTGCTGCCGTGTAAGCCACCGCGTCATTTACTCCCCGTTTACGCTTGAAATGCCTTGGCATGCAATGGAGAGTAAAAACTCAGCATACGCAGGTGCGAGCGGAGCTCACCGACTATCCTGGCGCCCTGATTCGGTTTTAGTGGTAGCGAAATGCGGAGAGCTGCTACAGCGAGGCTTTCCAGTCCTCGTACTCGGCGGCGTCGATCTCGCCGTTCTCGAGCCGTGCGCGCTTCTCGGCCCACAGCTGGATCGCCATCGCCGCTTTGGGCGCGTGAGGCGCCTTGGGGTTCAGAGAGAGCCCCGTGCCGTCGGCTGCGGGCACGATGCCGAATGAGTCCTCGAGCCGCACGAGCAGCGATATGAGGTCGCCCGCGGTTTCGACGCCGTAATCCTTGAGGGCGTTGACGGATACGCCTAGTGCTGCGGCGATGGATTCGAGCAGCTCGGGCTTCACGGCGCGGATGCCGCTCTCGTAGTGGCGCACGGCCCCCTCGGTCAGGCCGACCGCCTCGGCAAGCTGCGCTTGCGTCATGCCGCGCGACTTGCGGTACCGCCTTATGTTCTCGCCTACGGACATGCGCCCTCCTCCTGGAATTACGTACCCGCACATCTTACCAGCGTACGCAAATGTACGCAATTCTATTGACAGTACAGATATGTACGTTTACTCTGAATCTGTAAACCGTACGTATCTGTACGCTAATGACAGGAGGAGCCATGGACGAGAAGGTGGCAAAGACGCCGAGACCGCACATGCTGGATGCGGACGAGGTTGCGGAGCTGCTGAGGATCAAGAAAGGCAGCGCCTACGAGGTGATCAGGAAGATAAACGCCGAGCAGGAGGCGCGCGGGCGCGTGGTTATCCGCGGACGCGTTCGAAGTGACGTCTTCGACGCCCTGTACTTCCCGGAGGTGGACTGACATGCCGGTGTACAAGGACGACAGCAACGGCACGTTCTTCGTGCAGTGCTACTACCGCGACGCCCGCGGCTCGAAGCGCCACAAGACAAAGCGCGGCTTCTCCTCCGAGGTGGAGGCGGCCGTATGGGAAAGCCAGTTCAAGAGCCTTAACGGCGGGGCCATGGACATGACGTTTTCCGAGTTCGTTGAGGTGTACGCCTCCGAGGTGAAGCCTCGCATACGCGAGCATACGTGGATCACCAAGGAGTACATCATCAACGACAAGCTCGTGCCGTTCTTTGGGGATATGCGCATGTGCGATGTGAGGCCGATCGACGTTATTAGGTGGCAGAACGAGCTTACTGAACACCGGGACGCCGACGGTAAGCCCTGGGCGCCGACGTACCTGCGCACGGTGAACAACCAACTCAACGCCATCTTCAACCACGCCGAGCGCTACTACGGGCTCACCGACAACCCGGTGCGAAGGGTCGACAAGATGGGCTCGAAGAAGGGCGGCGAGATGCAGTTCTGGACCAAGGACGAGTACCTGAGGTTCAGCGAGGCCGTCATGGACAAGCCGCTCTCGTTCCACGCCTTCGAGCTGCTCTACTGGACGGGCATCCGCTGCGGCGAGCTTCTGGCGCTCACTCCGTCCGACTTCATGCTGGAGAGTTCGCGTCTGCGCATCAACAAGTCGTACCAAAGCCTCCACGGCGTAGACACCGTGACCGATCCCAAGACGCCCAAGTCGGTGCGCACGATCGTCATGCCCGCCTTCCTGCGCGACGAGATGGCGGACTTCATCGAGCTACGAGACGACGTCGCCCCCGACGAGCGCCTGTTCGCCGTTACCAAGCACTTCCTGGCCCACGAGATGGAACGAGGGTGCAAGGCGTCTGGCGTGAAACGCATCCGCATACACGACATACGCCACAGCCACGTGAGCCTGCTGATCGAGATGGGCTTCTCCGCGCTGGCCATCGCCGAGCGCATGGGCCACGAGGCGGTGGACATCACCTACCGATACGCGCACCTGTTCCCCACGAAGCAGGACGAGATGGCCGCCGCCCTTGACGGGGCGAGGGGATAAGAAGGATGCCGTGCGAGAACAGCGCCCGCAAGCGCAGTAAGACGATGGCGTTCCGCTGCACGCCCGAGGAGCATAAGCTCATATGCGAGATGGCCGCCTGGAGCGGCATGAACAGGCAGGACTACATCATCGCCAAGCTCACCGATACCCAGGTCGAGGTGAGACCCTCTGTGAGCGTGCAGAAGGCGCTGAAGGACTCGATGGCGGAGTTGGCCAAGGAAGTACGGCTGGCGGCCTCCTACAGCGAGCTGAGCGAGTCTCTGCAGCAGAGAGTCGAGCACGTGATGAGGTTCTTCCTGGCGCTCGGCGAGCCTATTGACTCGCGAGTGGACGACGCGTCTCAGGAAGAATCGTTCCCGGCGATGGCGACTGAGGTCGAAACTAACGACAACGCCGACAATGCAAGTATCTTTGGAATGGGTCGCGGCTAACGCTCATCTAAGCGCCGACCAGGAACTGCGATTCTTTAGGGTGTTGCCCGCAAAGCAAATAGTTAATCTTCCGCGAAAGGAAGCTAAACGGTCCGTTCCTCGACATAGAGGATCTCGTTTTGCGCCTCCAGGATTCGCGCGGCGTCGCCGATGCGCTCGGCGCACCTCTCGCTTATCGACCTCAGGGCCAGGACCCCCTCGACGTCGAGCAGGTCCAGCTGGTCGGCGTGCGCCAGGGACTCGAGCAGCTGGTCCAGGCCCCTCGCCAGCCTTCCTGCATCCGCCACCGCGTCAAGCAGCTCACGACGCTCGTCCTTCTCGTTGATATCCATCATTGGCTGTCCTCCTTCTTCCGACGGACGTGTTGCGCAGCACCGTAGCCGTTCCGCATGGAGAACCATCTCGCCACCGCGATCCCGTGCGCATATTGGCCGCAAGCGGCGCGGGGAATGCCGTCCCGATGCGGACCACGGCACCGCGACTCGGGAACGCGCCGTCGTTCCCGCCGCGGCGTCGTCTCCAATCCCACGGGAGCCCAGCAACCGCCGACAGATCGCATCCCATGCCTGGAAGCCTCGGCGCCCATGCCTGATTCCATGCCGCACGCCTGCGCCCTTCCGATCCGAAACCCGCCCCGGCGTTCCTTGGACGCGCAGGGTCGCACGCCGGCAGGCGGCCCGCAAGGGCCGCGACACTTTTTCGGGTTCTTCGCTCCATGCGCTGCGCGCGCGAACAACGCGAAAAACTGCCGTCGGAATACTTCTATTTCCACGCCCGACTTCGCTTCCTCCCTTGCCGGCACGCCCGCGCCGCATGCGACTCACGCGACGCAAGGCACGCCACAGGGGCGGGCCTCCGAGTCTAAGGAGCAAGACATGAACGACATGAAGGAAAAGGCGATGGGCGCGGTCAGGACCTTCCTCGAGCGTAAGGGCTACGAGATCGTCGATGAGGCCTGGCAGGGGCCCGAGGGCATCGGCGGAATCGACCTCGTGGCGGTGGACGAGGACGGGACCCTGGTCTTCGTCGACGCCACGGTCCGGATCGGAACGGACGGCTTCCCCGAGGCCCACAGGGCGCGCGGGCTGCGCGAGGCGCTGGCGGCGACGTGGCTCGCCGGCAACGGCGACGACTACGCCGACACGCCGGTCCGCTTCGACGAGGTGGCGATGATGGTCGTCAAGGAAAACCGAGCGCTCCTGCGCCACCACATCAACTGCTTCGGCGAGATGGAGCCGCTCTCCTAGGCGGCGCGCCCGGCCCCGGGCTCCCGGGGCCGGGTTTCCCCGAATCCACCCCTTGTACCACGAAAACGTACATATCCGTACGTTTTCGTGGTACACTCCGCTTGTCGGACAAATCCGTACGGTTTTGTCCCGACGCTCCGAGACTCGGGGCGCGCCGGACCGGATGCGCCGAGGCGCGCCCCACGCTAGAGAGGACGCGACCCATGCGCACGATAGCCATTTCCAACTACAAGGGCGGCGTCGGCAAGACGACGACCGCCGTGAACCTGGCGGCGATCTTCGCCGCCCGGGGCCTTCGGACCCTGCTTGTCGACCTCGACCCGCAGGCGTCTGCCACAGACTTCTTCGGCCTCTACGACCGGGCCGTCTCCGAGCGGCGCACGTCGGTCGAGCTGCTCTACGGCGGCGCGCCCGTGGAGGAGGTCGCCTACGCTGCCGGGGAGAACCTCGACGTGGTGGCCTCGACCATCGACCTCGTCGACCAGAACGAGATGCTCCTGCGCGAGCAGCGACTCAAGTTCGCCCTCGACGACGCCTCGGGCTCCTACGACGTCTGCCTCATCGACTGCAGTCCCGTGATGCGCAGGCTCGCCTTCAACGCCTACCTCGCCGCGGCGGAGGGCGGCATGGTCGTCATCCCCGTGAAGCTCGACTCCACCGTGATGCGCGGCACGGCGCTCACCGTCGAGGCGACGCGCTCCATCGCCGACGCTCTGCGCATGCCCACGCCCCGCTGGAAGATACTGCGCACCTGCGTGCCCGGCCGCATGACCAACGCCGAGGCCACGGGCGCGGCCGTGCTCGACGGGTTCTTCCCGGACGAGCAGTTCGAGACGGTCATCCACGCGAGCAGCAAGGTCTGCGAGGGCAGCTGGCAGTGGAAGCCGGTGGCCGCCTTCGAGCCGGGGAGCCGCCCCGCGCGCGACTACAAGGCGCTCGCAGACGAGGTGTGCCGTGAACTCGCCTAGGCAGGTGGCCGCGGGCTTCACCATCACGGGGCTTCTCGACGGCGCGTCGCGCACCCGCGGGCGCTACCCGGTGTCCGAGATCGCGGTGGCCGACATCGCCGACCACCCGGCGAACGCCGCGTACTCTATGGACCCTGCTGGGATAGCTGAGCTCGCCGAGTCCATACGCGAGGACGGCCTCACCGACCTGCCGCTCGTGCGAAAGGTCGGCGACGGCTCGTGGCAGATGGTCTCCGGGCATCGGCGCAAGGCCGCCTACGCGCTGCTCGCGAAGGACGACCCCGCTTACGAGAGGATGCCCTGCCGCGTGATAGAGGGCATCGACGACGAGCGGGCGGTGACGCTGCTCCACGCAGCGAACTACTTCACCCGCGCGCTCACCGTGACCGAGCGCGCCGCCGCGACCGAGGCGCTCAGGGGCGACGCCGTGCGCCTGCGCTCCGAGGACCCCTCGCTCTCCGGCATGCGCGTCGACGACGTGAAGGCCGCCATCATCGAGCGGCAGACGGGCCGCAAGGTCTCCGGCAAGACCATTGCGCGTGAGGAGAGGCTGGCCCGCCGGATTGCCGAGGACCTCTCGCCCGAGTGGGCCGCCGAGGCCGATCGCGGCAACCTCAGCGCCGAGGCGGTGCGCTCGCTCGCGGGCATGCCGAAGGAGCGCCAGGCGGAGATGCACGCCGCAATGGAGCCCTGGCGGCGCACCAAGCGGGAGCTCTCCGACTACGTGAGGAGCGAGAGCAAAACGCAGGCCGGCCCCGACGGGCGCATCTCCAAGGCAGCGAGGCTCGTCGCCGATTTCCTCGAGAGCCCGCCCGAGAGCCCGAGCGCGGCCGACCTCTCGCTGCTGCGTGAAATGGCGCTCATGACCGCGCCGTACGCGGAGGCGGGCACCGATGCCCGAAAGCGTCGCAGAAGGGCCTCAGGCCCGAAATCCAGCAAGTAGCCTATGGCGTCCGACACTTCGGTCGGGCGTCCATAGCACTTGGGGACCGGGCGGCCTCGGACCCGTCATGCCGCGGGCCGTTTAAGAGCCCGCTTTCGCGAGGCCCGGTCCCAGAGGCGGCGCCCGAGCCGGGCCGCCGCCTGCGGGGGATCCCCCGCGCCCCTAGAGAAACGCGCCCGCCGCACGGCGGGCCCGAGGAAAGGAATCCGCCATGAAAGAGGAAGCCGACGCCGCCAAAGGCAAGGAGCGTCGAGTCACGTTCCGCATGGAGGGAAGCGACTACGACGCGCTTTGCGAGCGGTGCGAGCGCGCCGGCCTCAGCAAGTCGGAGTACCTGCGCTACCTCGTTCGCATACCGCTGTCGACGGATGCCAACGCGGGAGACGAGCACCGCATACTCGTGGACCGCAGGGCCCTTTGGTCGATGTCTCGGGAGCTCACGAAGTGGGGCTACCACTACAACCAGGCAGTGCACGCGATGAACCTCATCAACTTCCACGCCCGCCACGGGCACGTCGACCGGGACCTCGTCGCGGAGAGCATCCCAACGATCGAGCACGAGCTCGCCGACGTGAACGGCGCGGCCCGCGAGATGGCGGCCGAGCTCGGGCGCATCGGCGCCGACTCGCTCGTGGAGGGCTCGCCATGCCGATCCTGAAGCCGATAAGCGGCCACGGCTCGACGGGTGGCATCCGCCGCTACCTCGAGAAGGGAGGCCGCGCCCTGGCGCGAGACCTGTTCAACCTGAGCTACGACGAGCGCGACGCCGGCGCTCTGGGAGAAGCCGCCAAGGAGGCCTGCGCCTGGGACGCCGAGATGGACGCCACGCGCGCCGCGTTCGGCACGGACGCCTCATGGAGGGGCAAGCCCGCGCGCACGTTCAAGCACTTCGTGCTCTCGCCGGACCCCGGTGACGACATCGACCTGGCCGCTCTGCGGGAGCTCGCGTGCTCGTGGGCGCTCAAGCACTTCGGCGACCACGAGATCGCCATCGTCTACCACGACGACAACGCCCGCGGCATACCGCACGCGCACATCGTCGTGAACAACGCGAACCTCCGTACCGGCTACCGCATGCAGACCCAGCACCCGGAGGACCTCAACCGAGACCTGCAGGACATGGCGCGAGCGCGCGGGCTGTCCGGGCTCTCCAACGACAGGTCGCCCGTATCGCCCTCGAGGGCACGCGGGCGGGCCGGCGCGGGCGGGCCCAGGAGCCGCAGGAACGTCTACCTTGGAAGGGCCGAGAAGGAGATCATGCGCTCGGGCGGCTACTCGTGGGTCGGCGACATCCGCGCCCGCGTCGCACTCGCCAAGACCACGGCGCGCGACGAGGCGGAGTTCCTCGGCATCCTCGACGCCCTGGGCGTGCACGTCGCCGACAACTCGGCCAAGGCGCGGCGGGACGACTGGGTGTTCAGCCTTGTCGAGGAGCCGTCCAAGAGGGTTAGCGGCGAGCGTCTTGGGTTCGTCTACGGCAAGGAGATGCTCCGCCGGCGCTTCGAGCGCGAGGGCGCCTACCGTCCCACGGACGCGAGCACCGCGCGCATTCGCGAGGCCGCTGAGCGCGCCCTCGAGCTCAACGACCTCTCGGAGCTGAGCAAGCTCTCCTCGGCGCTCGAGACCTGTGCGAAGTTCGACGTCGAGTCCATCGAGGAGTTCGGGCTCAGGATGGCGACGCTGGAGCGCCGCGGCCAGGCGGGCGGCGAGGGGTACCGCCGCCTCGAGGCTGCGCGCGATTACATGGCGATGAACGGGCTCATGCCGCTCAAGACCCGCTACGGGGACGATCGCGGGCGCGGCGCTGCCGAAGGAAACTCTCGCGACGGCCGTCGCGAGGACGAGCAACAGCGAATCCTCGCCGCCGAGCGGCAGCGGGCTCAGCAGGACCAGCGCAGGGAGAGGGGCCGGAGATGATGGTGAGGATAGAGTATGAGGGCGGCAGGACGACGCTGTTCGACACGCTCTCGTTCACGGAGGGGTCGCCGTTCTCCGGCGCGAACATGCTCACGGAGTTCGAGCTCGAGATGCGCGAGGAGCCCGAGAAGGGGCTCTGGCTCACGGCGAACTGGCACCAGGTGCGCGACGACTGGCGTGCCGACGCGCCCGCGGACGGCATCCCGGCCGCGCGCAGGTCCCGCGGGTGGCGCTTCATGCTGGCCTCGGAGGCGGAGCTTGGGCGCGCCCGCCGCGTCCTGCTCGACGGCGACGAGGCGTTCGCCCGGGTGCGGGGCTACCTGTGCGACGCGGCTGCAATTTGCGCTTGCTACCGCGAGCACGTGGGCCCTCCCTCAAAACCGCTGAAATCGCAGATAAGGGACCTGCAGCGCGCGCTGGGGAGGGCGGAGGTCCCGGGCGTGCCAGACGAGCTGGCGAGGCTGCTCGCGCAAGAGAAGGAAGAGGGCGCCGAGGAGGGCGCCCGCAAGGTAAAGGAAGATTGGGGTGACGTCGATGAAGAGGCTTGGTAGGTTCCTCATGGCGGCGCTAAAGGTCACGCTGGGCTTTTTCGTCTGGCTGTTCCGCGCCGTGTTCAAGTGGGTGATGTGAAACACGCTTGCGTAGCGGAATTGCCGGCAACGACTCACAAACCGAGAAGCTGTTTCTTCTTCGCGGCGTAATCCTCATTTGTTATGGCGCCTGCGTCGAGAAGCTGTTTCCATTTTAGTAGCTCATCTGGCGCAGATAAAGCATCGGCCTGACGCGAGGGGCTGTTCGCCGTGCGCATGGATTCCTCTTGCTCTTCCGCTTCAGCCGCCTTGTCATCGAGTTTGCTTTCGATGAATCGAGCTATCTCTATGGCGGCTTGCTTCCTGTTCTCCCCTGGATCGAAAGAGAAGACTATTTTTTTCTGCTTTCTGGATACCGCTGTCGTGAAAAGGAGAAAACCGAGGTTCTCCTCTCCTTCTGGGATGTAGAACTCAAAATCGTCAACGTCTTTGTATCGAACCGTTTGCTCGCCAAAGGGGACGTCGAATTGCGGAAGCACAGGCAGGTCGTCTATTGTTGGCCGATTCGACTTCGATATCACTTCGCCGGCTATTTCCGCTCCAGCGCGCATGGCTATTTTCCCTAACGATCCGCCACTCGAGAAAGCTCCCAGAGCTATTTTTGCAAGATTGGCGGCATCAAAAGCGTCGACGTTATCGTCTTCGTCGATTGAAAGGCCGCGTCGCCCGCTCGCTATCAACCCCAATTGCTTGCGGGCGTCGCTTGGATCGAAATCATCTTCAGTGACGATAATGACCGACTCGTCTTTGACGACTAGCCCTTGATCGTTGCCGCCATCAAAGATCTTAAAGAGACCGGGAATTATCAAGCCGTCAAAGTAGGATCCCAGCTTAGTAATAGCATCTGAAGGAAAACCAGCGGAAACGGCTCGAGCAAGCGTCTTCTCTCGCTGCTCGTGAACCTCTTCGTTCGTCGAGTATATTTTGTTCTTCCACGTTGGAGCGAGTATCTTCATGGAGCACTTTTTGCAAAGGGTCAAAGCCCCGTAATGTTCTGGGAGGATGCTGTTGCCTTTACACGAGTCGCATATGGCCATTATCTCTTCTCCTGCTTCTTTTTAGTGGTTGAATCATTCCTGTAAGACCTCAAAGCAACCGCTTGGCCCGTTCATCGTAGATCTTGTCGAGCTCCGATTGCACGTACTCCTCTTTGAGCCTCGCGACGAAACGAGCATCCGAGAACAGTCGGTAGACGAGCACCGCCGCGCCTCCGAGGTCGAGGCACTTGGGGTTCTTCGTGATCGATGCCTGCACGACGCTGCTCGAGGTCGCGATGGTGTCGGAGATGAGGATGATCTTCTTGGTGCGCGCCTGGTACATCTCGGTGCAGTAGTCCGACCCGTCGTCCTTGAATATCAGCGAGCAGCCGTGGAGCGCCGCTATCAGCCAGTTGATGAGCACCGTCATGCCCGCCTGCATGCCGACTTTCAATACGTCGCCAGTGCTGACGTATTTGGTGAGGGCCTCGGTGTGCGCCTTGTCGAGAACGAGGTTGGCGAACGGGACCTGTATCCCGCACGGCGTGTAGAGGTCCGTGCCGATGTGGATCAGCTGCTTGACCAGGGCCGCTGCGGCGGCATCCGGCTCGCTCACGACGCGCCTTCCCGCCGCGACCAGCATCTCCACGGTCCCGGCGGGCGCCCCGATCAGCGGGTTCTTCCCGAAGGCGTCGTAGGAGACCGAGTAGGTCGCGGGGATCCGCGCGCCGATCCCGAAGACGTTGGCGTCCTTAACGCAGGTGATGCTGTTGGTCATGATGTTTGAGGTCCCGAACACGAGGCCGAGCACCGGGTCGTGGCCGAGGGTCGCGAACCGGTGGTTCGCCCCCTTGAACACCTTGAAGTTCTCAGCCTCGTAGCGCGTCGCGTCGTACGGCACGCCTCGCGAGGAGAGG
Source organism: Collinsella acetigenes (assembly GCF_012844445.1). Classification (NCBI taxonomy): domain Bacteria; kingdom Bacillati; phylum Actinomycetota; class Coriobacteriia; order Coriobacteriales; family Coriobacteriaceae; genus Collinsella; species Collinsella acetigenes. Next base: position 13,828 of record NZ_JABBCP010000007.1, on the reverse strand, counting down.
ATGTGGCTCTTGGAGGCGAACAGGCGGCCCGATTCCGCCGGATCCCCATCGCCGAAGCCGGAGAAAACGCGGTCCTGGAAGCTGTGCAGGGCGTCCTCCTTGGCGTTGCCCGCTCCCGCCCGCTCGACCTCCGTCAGGGAGTTGATGACGAGCACGCGGGCGACCTGGAGCATGGTCGCGGCGACGACGAAGGCCGCGTCGGCGTCCTGCAGCCTCGTCCGCTCCTTGAACTCGCGGTCAATGCGCTCGAGATTCTCGCCGTACTCGCGGACGGACTTCTCGACCGCCTGCTCGGCCCAGCCCTCGTCAACGGCCACGCATGCAGCCCTCGCCGCCATGTAGTCGGCGAAGAGCCTGCAGGCGTGCTCCTCTTCCTCCGTCACCTGACCGTCCGAGGCCGCGGCGACCTGCAGCTGCTCGGCGATGGAGCCCAGCGACACGATGCTCACGTTGTCTAGGCAGTCCTTGACCCGGTCGAAGGACAGGTCCTCGTCGTCCGCGATCGCCTGCACCCTCGCCTTCACGTCGTCCGGGAGGCCGCCGTCCAGCTTGAGGTAGTCGAGGCCGTCCTCGAGCCACTCCCGCTCCTCTTGGGAGAAGTCGCCGTCGCAGCGCATCAGGAAGCAGAGCGTCGCCACGTAGGCGTAGATGAAGTTGTGCCGCTTCTCGCCCGCAAGGTAGGCCCCCTGCTTGATGCCGTCACGGAACCCCTTGATGCATGCCTTGCGGAGTCGCGCGGAGAACGAGTTCTCCTTGATGGCGTTGATGCCGCCCTCGACGGTCGACGCAGCGCCGGACGCAAGGGACGACGCTCCCTGGGCCAAACCCATTGCGGCGCCGACGGCGATTCCGCCCACCGCGTTCGCAGCCCCTGCGATCGCCTTGCCCGCATCGGACGACGCAATCTGCTCGCCGGCGCTCGACACGCCTTCCGCAGCCGAGCACATGGCGCTTCCGACGGCTTCGGATGCCGAGGCGGCCGTATCGACGATGGCGTTCCCCGCGTTCTCGGCCGCATTCGCGACGCCCTTGGCGGCGGACTCGACGGTCGCCGATGCGCCTTTTGCCATCTCTCCTGCGGCGTGGGCAGCTTGGGACAGAGCTTCCCCGAGATCGAACTTGAGCGCCATTCTGTATCTCCTGACGTAAACGAACCTTATGTAAGGCGCTCGTGCGCAACCGATGCAACACGGCACACACGACGCGTCTCACTCGCTCTTCATTATCCCACTATGCGCAAGCCCCTCGTCCGACCATCGGAGCGAGGGGCTTGATCGTTCTGTTCGGTTGCGATTTCGTTTTTCGGCAGCTAGTCCCGGTCGTCATCGCCGGCTGCGCAGCAGGCGTAGGCCGTGAGCGTGAGGAGCCCCATGAGGAGCCCTATTCCGAAGGGCGCGAATCCCATCCTTCCACCTCCTTCGCGTAGACGACGGTGCGCGAGTTGCTCGTCTGGTAGCTGCACGTCACGAAGGCCCAGGCCTGCGCGACGTCCGAAGGCTCTTCCAGGACGACCTCGCACCGGGACAATTTGTCCCCGAGGTAGGCGGCGAGCGCCGCCGCGTCTGCGAAGTCGGTCCGCTTGCCCTCCGAGCTCGCGTCGACCACGTCGGCCGCGAAGACCTCGAGCTCGATCGCCTTCTCGCGGGTGTAGACCCGGATGGTGCGGTGCCCCTCGGCGAAGTCGCGCGACGAGTACTGCGCGAGCGGCGCGAACATGGTGCCGTCGGACATGTGGTGCCCGTAGACGATGACGAGCGGGCTCTCGGCGCCCTGCGCGCACCCGGCGTCTATGTAGGGAGCGCCCCACGCGGATCTTTCGCCGCCGGCGTCGTGCGTGAGGTAGAAGTCGGGCGATTCAGTCCGGCCCTGGACGATCGGGTAGTCGACGGTCGTGCCCGGCACGCGCACCCAAGCGACGACGGAGGCGGGAAGGGCGTCCCAGTCGATGCCGCCTCCCGTCTCTTGAGCCTCCATTGTCGCGTCCTCTTCCGCAGTAGGCACCTCGTGCACCTCGTACGGGTTCCTCTCGGGCAGCGGCAGGACGGCGAGCGCCCCCATCGCCAGCAACGCCACGGCAATGGCGAGCGCCGTGGCAGCTTTCCCTTTGTTCATGTCCTCCCCCGTTCGCAGGGGAGGCCCCGGGCGAGCGCCCAGGGCCTCCGGTTCGGTATCGATGCGGCGCCGCTACTCTTCCGGCTCTTCGGCAGGCTCTTCGGCTGCCGTGTCCTTGCTTGCGCCGGCCGTCTTGCGCTTGCGGTACGCGAGCGCTCCGCCCGCACCCGCCGCAGCTGCCAGAGCGATGCCCGCGGCCACGGCGTAGCCGGTGCCGTCGGGGGCGTCGGCCCCGGTCTTGGCGTAGGGCTCCTCGGGGACCTCGGGCGTGTCGGGGTTGTCCACGACGACGCTCTGCTCGGCGGAGTCGATGTCCTCGTGGGTTGCAACGACGTTGCCGGCGGAGTCCAGGACCTTCTCGAAGACGACGAGCTCGTCTCCCTCGGCCAGGCCCTCGGTGTCGAACTCGAAGGTCACCTCGACGGTGCCGGAGGGCGCCTCGGGCTCGAAGGGCGTGCGCGCGGTCACCTCGTTGCCGTCCTTGTCGAGGAACGGCTCTCCGGTGCCCTTGTCCATGAGCGTGCCCACGGCGATGTAGGTCTCGCCGGGGACGAGGCCCTTGTAGGCCACCGCGTCGACGACCTTGGCCTTGCCGGCCTCGATGACCTGGTCGCCGTCGGCGGCGTCAGCCGCCTGCGTGCTTACCTCGACGGCGACGTGGACTGTCTGGCCCTCGTCGGAGAGGTCCGCGTGCGACGCCACCTCGGCTCCGTCCTTGCGTAGGCTCTCGAACACGACCAGGTCGCGGCCGCCGAGCAGGCTCGCGTCGAAGGAGATCTCGACGTCCTGGTTGCCCGTCGAGAGCGCGGGGGCGAACTCGGCCTTGGCCTCCACGGGCATGCCCGAGACGTCGGTCACGGGCTCGCCGGTCGCCTTGTCGACGAGGGTGGCCGAGAGCTCGTACTCCTCGCCGGCCTTCAGGCCCTCGTAGGCGACGGCGTCGACGACCTTGGCCTCGGCGTCGGCCGAGACGTCCTTGTCGCCGTCCGCCCCGTCCTTTGCCGTGGTGGAGATGCGCGGGCCCTCCTGGTCGTCAAGGCCCATCCACACGGCCTTCGCGACCGTCGAGTCGCGATCGATCCAGAAGCTTCTCGTGATGAGCTCGAGGCCCTCGTTGGCATCGCAGCGCAGCTCGGTCATGGTGTAGGCGCCGTACGGCAGGGCCGCCAGCGAGTCGTCGACCGGCGCCGAGGAGCCGTCCTCGCCGAGCGAGAACCAGATGCCGGCCTTCGGGTCCATGTCGGCGGCAGCAATCGGGCCCTCATGGCCGAGCAGGGCGTCGTTGGCGTTGGTGTCCCTCGAGTGCTTGTTCCAGCTGCTCGCGGTCGACGCGTCGCCGTTGCGGTCCGTGACCAGCACGTGAATCTCGCCGGTGGCCGCGTTCTCGATGGCGAACGGAACCATGAGGCCGGCGTTGTCGGACTCGCTCTTCTTGGAGAGCTCGAGGTCGTTGCGCACCACCTGGTCGCGGAACTCGAGCGCGGCGCCGTCCGCGGAGGCGCTCACGATCTCGTCGCCGGTGCGGACCTCAAAGGTGCGGGGCTCGCCGTCGGTCAGCAGGTAGCTCCCGTTCGTCGCCGTCTCCCGCACGTCGTAGGTTCCGTACGGCAGTGCGTTGGCCGCGGTCTGCGCGGTGTAGGCGCCGGCCTCGTCGTTCCATGCGGTGGTCAGCGTGGCCACGGCCTCGCCCGGCTCGCGCCACTCGCCGTCAACGAGGACCTTGTGCGCCGAGCGGTTCGTGACGGTGAACTCGATCCCGTCGAGGCCGGGGTGCTCGCCAGGCGCCTCCTTGTGGCCGCTGCCCGCGAGCGCCTCGGACGCCTGCAGCTCCTTGTCGGACTTGGTCACCTGCACGCCGCCGCGGAAGACCTCGTCGGTCACGGGGTCGCCCGTGAGGTCGCACACCTCGCCGGCCTTCACGGTGAACGCGACGGGGACGTCGCTGGCGTCGTAGCCCTCGGGCGCGCCGGACTCGACGATGCGGTAATTGCCCGCGGGAAGCGCGTCGGCGCCGGTCGCGGCGACGTGCGACCCGTCCTCGGGCGCGGTCTTTATCGTGGCGCATACCTCACCGTCGGCGTAGTACTTGCCGCCGACCAGCACGTAGCGGCCGGTCTCGTTAACGACGAAGAAGCTCGCGCCGTCGAGCGAGGCGTCGCCCTGGGGCTCCGCGCCCGCCTCGGAGTCCGTTTTGGCGACCTTGACTCCGCCTGCGGACCAGCTGAAGCTCACGAGCGTCTGGGAGCCGCCGCCGGTCCTGACGCAGAACGCCTCGAACCCGGCGGATACCTTGCCGGCGCCCGCCTTCATCTTGGCGAAGGTCCCGCCGATCAGCTCGGATTTCGCCCAGGAGGCGAACTCGGCGCTCGTGCCGTGCGTGGCAGCCGACTCGGACCCAGAGTAGGCGTAGGCGATGAGCACATGGCTCGCCGCCGCGTACTTGGCGTCGTCCCAGCCGCCGCCGTCGTACCAGCTGCCCGGGAACATCGACGCGTCGAAGCCGGGAGAGCCGAACGAGTACCAGATCGCCGCTGTCACGTCGCCGCTCGGCACGGGGCTCGTCGAGTAGGAGCCCGGCGCGGGCGTCGGGGACGAGGGCTCGGCGCAGTAGGCGATGTTGCCGTCGGCGCTCATCCACGTGGTGGCGAAGCCGCCGTAGGGGATCTTGCCGCCGATGGACACGTCTACCGTGCTCGGCGCGGCGTAGGCGGGCGAGGCCGCCACAGAGGCGAGCAGAGCCCCCGCCGCCAGGATGAGCGCCATGGCGCATCGGAGGAGCTTTTCCTGCAGGGTGCAGTCTTTCGCTGCGTTCATCTTTCCGCCTCCCTATCTCTCGACGCTTCGCTGTGCGCGGGGCGCCTCGTGCTCGGCGGCGCGGCTCGCCTGGCGGGCGTGCTCGGCGCGCTCCGCGAGGTAGCGCGAGCGCCCTGCGTCAACGGCCTCCTTGAGCTGCGCCGGCATGACCTTCACGGTGTCCTTGACCGTGCGTCCGTCCTCGTCGAGCTCGGGCCGGCCGTCCGGGCCCATCACCGTCTTCCTCAGCCACACCTCGCGGTTCGCGAGCAGCGGTATGTCTCGGAAGTCGGCCCCCTTGAAGCGGCTCTCGTTAACGAACATGGGGCTGAACTCGTAGCCTCCCACGTCCATGCCGTCGACGACGGTGCCCTTGGGAAGGGTCGCCGAGTTGAAGGTCCTGGCCTCGCCGGTCGCGCGGTCGGTGTACTCGATGCCCTCGCGCACGAAGCTCTTGTGCAGCGAGAGGTACACGTTCTTCCTCTCTTCCATGTCTTTCCTCCTTTTCGTTTTCAATCGGTCCTTGTCTTCATCCGCCGGGACGCGTGCCCCGGCGCGGTGCCCCTATCTCATGGCGACCGCCCCCTTCCTCGCTTTTCCGCTAGAAGCCGCTCACGATGTCGCGCGCCCAGGAGCCGCTTTTCACGAGGGCCAGGATGAGCAGCACGCACATGGCCAGGTACTGCAGTGCGTAGGTGAGCCCGTTCGCGACCGCGTCGGCCGGGGTACCCGTCCCGGGGTTCGCCCCGGTGAGCCCGCCGAGCACGAGCGGGAACGATATGAGTAGCACGAGGATGATGACGCCGGCGATGCAGACCGCCCCGAAGCTCTTCAGGTAGCCAAGGCCTATCTGGCGCGTGGCGTCCATGCCGAGGAACGCCAGCGGGATCGGGGCGAACGCGGCCATGATGTAGAGCTGGAGCGCGCGGGCCCAGCAGACCACGAGGGCGACGACGTAGGCCGCCAGCACCACGACCCAGCTGATGAGGCTCACGACGAGCATGGCGATGAGCGACGGGATGTCGTCGTCGGTGGTGACGACGGACACCTCGGGCAGGTCGAGCGCGCCTCCGGCGCCGAAGAGCGCCTCGACTCGGTCGATGGCGAGCCCGCAGACTTCGTAGATCGACGCCATCAGGTCGAAGCTGTTCTGTATGAGGAACAGGAACACGGCAAAGAACACGAGAAGGAAAACGACCTCCTTGACGCCGGGAAGGCTCTGGCTGCCGTCCATGCGCTGGGAGATCTCGATGAGCTTCAGGGTGAAGACCAGGCCGAGCACCCCGCACCCGATCGGCAGGATGGCAACCTGCCATACGCCCCGGGCGACGTCGTGCATGGTCAGGTCGCTCGAGCTCGTGAGCATGTGCGCGAAGTCGGCCGAGAGGATCCCGTTCGCGCCGATCGACCCGAGCACGCCCGTTTGCGCCTTGAACATCCAGTTGCAGCAGTCGCGCAGAAGGCCGCACAGCCAATCGTTGACGTCCCCGGCTATGTCGGCGTATGCCGGCTGCACGGGGACGAGCAGGAGCGCGCAGAGGGCGAACGCCGTCGCGGCGGAGATGGCGAACGCCCTTCGGCGTCGCGCCTTGAGCGCCCCCATGGCTACATCGCCTCCAGCGAGCCGCCGCGCGAGACCACGGTGACCACCGTCGAGGCGGGGTCGTCGAGCGTGAAGGTCGTCGACGCGACGTTCCCGGCGTAGTCGAGCCACACCTCTTTGTCCCAGGAGGCACCCGCCGCCTGCGGGGACACCTCCGCCGCCTTCCTGGCGACGATGTCTTCGATGTCGGCCGAGTCTGCGCCCAACGCCTCGGAGAGGCGGTCGTCGGTGCCGGTCACGGAGAACGCGCCGCCGCGCACCTTCTGGGGCGTGTACGCCTGCGTCAGGAGGTCGCAGGCCAGGGTGCGGGCGTCCCCGTCGCCCGAGACCTGGATGAGCGAGAGGCCTCCCGGCTTCTCATTGGTTCCCTTGACGTCGATGGGCACGCTGAGCACGCCGCCGGCCTCGGAGGGCTCCTCGGCCGAGAAGAACCAGGCGCGCTCGGTGCCGCCTGAGCTCTCCACCATGGCGCCCTCGACGATCCGCAGCGTGGCTGTCGGGTCGTCGGCGCCCGTCCATACGGTGTTCCAGAGCGCCTCGGCGCCCGAGGCGGCCTTCCCGGTTGCCGCGTCGGCGCCTGCAGCCGCGGGCTGCTCTTGCTCCTGGGGACTATCCTGCGCGCCTTCCTGCGGGGCGATGGCGCAGCGCGCCGCGCCCGCGCCGAGCGCCACGACGAGCGCGCCTGCCGCGACGGCGGCCATGACCCTTGACTTTCCCTGCATTGGTTTCTCCTATCTCGCGGTGAGCGCGCAGCTGAAGCTGCCGATGCCGCTCGCTATGCGGCACACGTCGCCCGTTCGCGGCTCGTGTATGTACCTGTCGTCGCCGATGTAGATGGCCACGTGGCCCGAGCGGTAGAGGATGTCGCCGGGCTTCGCCTCCGAGAGCGGTATGCGCCTGAGCTCCTCGTACTGGGAACCCGTGTAGTGGCTTATGCGGATGCCCGCCTGCGCGTAGCAGTACTGCGTGAGCCCACTGCAGTCGAGCGCCTTGCCGGGGGTCGAGCCTCCCCAGACGTAGGGCACGCCGAGCTGGCTGTACGCCGCCTCGACGATCGCGTTCCCGTTCGCGGTCGAGTCCTTCAGGTCCTCGACCGTCATGGAGTCGAGCCGGTAGAGGCCCCATTGCGCCATGATCGACTTCAGGGACTCGACGTAGGACGAGTCGGTCGCCCAGCCGGCGTCCTTGAGCCCCTCGGCCATCCTGTCCGAGTCGTGCCTCTCGATCGCCTCGCGGATGAGGGCGTTGCCCGAGTAGCGCTCCGCCTGCAGGAAGACCCTGCTGCGGAAGCGGATGCACTCGGCGTCGCCGGTGAAGCGGATGAAGCTCGCCGTGATCTGGGTGTGCTCGCCGGGCACGTATTCCTCGCTGGTGGCCCAGTTCGCCTTGCCGGCCACCTCGGGGCAGCCCGCGTAGCCCGACCACCACTTCATGCCGAAGAGGTTGTGGTCGCGCTCTGCGAGCTGGCTCATGCGGTCGCCCTGGCCGGACTCCTGGATGATCTGCGCGATGGTGCAGCCCGCCGGGTGCCCGTACTCCTCCTGGCACTCGAGCGCCGCCTCGACCATCTCGTAGGTGATGTAGGGCGGCAGCCCCTCGAGGCCCCGCTTGGAGGCCGCGTCGTCCCAGAAGCCGAACAGCGCGCTCAGCAGCTGCGCGACGGCGAGCGCGCATGCGACGAAGGCCATAATCCCGGCCACCGCCCCGAGCAGGGCGGGCGCGGCGCCCGAGACCGCGCCCGCGATCGCGGAGGCGGCGCCCTTCGACCCCGCGGCTCGGGCCGCCTCGCCCGACGCCTGCGCGGCCGCCTGGGCCGCTTGATGCTTGGCCGGGGCGGTCGCGCCGGCTGCCTCGGGGCCGCGCGCGCCTCCCTTTGGGGCGCCGAGGGCGGTCGCCGCCTTGCGGCTGCCTTGGGCTGCTTCCTTCGCCTTCCTCCGCCGCAGCCCTCCCGCGGCCTTCTTGGCCGCACGCCCCGCGTCGTACATGCCCGAGACGCCCTCGAGCTCCTCCGAGTCGTCGAGCTGGGAGACGGCCTCCCGGGCGATCGCCAGCTTCGCCGCATCGACGCGCGAGCGCATCGCGGCCGCCGCGCGCCGGTCGCCGGCTGGTTGGGACAATTTGTCCCCGAGCCCGCCTTCCGGCGCGTCGGGCCTGGAAGGGCGCCCCTTCGCCGCTGCGGCGGGGCCTCCCGCCTCGTCGAGCGGGCCGGCACCCTCCGAGACGTTTCCCAGGGCGTCGCGCTCGGTCTCCGCGACGTCGCCCGCGGTGAGCACGTCGCGGCGCCGCGCCCCTACCACCTCGAGCATCCCGCCGCCCTCGCTCGGGCCGGCCATTCCTATTCCTCCGCCTCTCGCGCCGCCCGGCGCATCTCGCGCTCGGCGACCTCTGCGGGCTTGGTGTTCCACAGGTCGTAGAGCGAGCCCCTCGGGAAGTCGTCGGTGATGGGCACGCGGATCCCGGCGCTGATGAGCAGGCCCTCGCCGGGCTTGACGGCGTCGCCGATGTAGCCGCGCTCCGTGGCGGAGAGCTGGAGCATCTCCGCCCATGCGTCGAGGTCGGCGGTGGACTGCTTGTGCAGCAGGAAGAACTCGGAGTTGAGCACCATGTCGCGGGCCTCGGCGTTGGCCAGCATGTGGCTCGTGTTCTGGCTGATGCCGGTGCAGATGAGGCCGAACTTGCGTCCTTCGCGCCACAGGCGGGCGAAGTACTCGACCACCGTCGGGTGCGCGAAGAGGCTCTGCACCTCGTCGATGTAGAGCCAGGTGTAGTTGGGGCGCGGCGGCGTGACCATCACGCGGTTGCGCACCATCTCGAGCGCCGTGATCATGCCGAACACGCGCATGTTCTGGCCGAGGCCGTGCATGTCGATGTTGGTGATGCGGTTGTCGAGCGCCACGTTGCTCTGGCCGTTGAAGAAGGAGAACGCGCCCTTCACGTAGCGCTCGTAGCGCAGCGCGATGTCGGCGGCCTCGGGCTCGGGCTGAGCGAGCAGCGCCGCGTGGAAGTCGCCGAGCGTGGGCAGGCGGCCGTCCTTCGCGCACTCCCGGTACGCCTCGCCGACGCAGCGGGCGATGATCGAGCGGTCGCGCTCCGGCAGGCCCTCGCGGCCCTCGGCCATGAGCGCGCTCGAGAGCGCGAGCACCGCGTCGGTCTTGTACGCGAGCTTGGCGGCGTCGGCGCGGTCCGCGACGTCGGCGGTGTCGAGGGGGTTGAGCACCGCCGAGCATCCCGGGGCGAGCTCGACGTTCGCGCCGCCGAGCGCGCCGACGAGGTTGCCGTACTCGCCGGCCGGGTCGAAGATCACGACCTCGTCCTCGGGGTGCGCGAGCACGGTGTTGGTTATCTCGCGCTTCACCGAGAAGCTTTTGCCCGAGCCGGGCTTGCCGCACACGAAGCCCATGGGACTCGCCAAGCGCTTGCGGTCGCACAGCACCAGGTTCCCGCTCTCCTTGGACTGCCCATAGTAGCCTCCGCCCGCCTCGTCGAGGCTCTGGCTGGCGAAGGGCATCTGCATGGCCACCTGCCCCGTGGTGAGGTAGCGGCTCACGGTGACGTGGTTGTCACCGAGCGGGAGCACCGAGTTGAGAGCCTGGCGCTGCCGGAAGTGGAGCGGCTCGAGGCCGATCGTGCAGCCCTGCGCGACGCTCGTCACCTGCTGGACGCGGCGGTCGAGCTCCTCGAGGCTGTCGGCCCAGGTGTAGACGAGGCCTGTGTAGACGAACAGGCGCTCGGACTTGTTGCGCAGGAAGTCGAGCAGCTCCTCGGCCTCCTCCTTCGAGAAGCGCAGCTCGGGCGGCAGGATCTGGTAGTCGTAGCCCTTCTTCACGGCGCTCATCTGCTCGTCGATGATCTCCTTGTCCATCCAGTCGATCTGGCGCTTCACGAGCGCGAGCGCCTCGCTCTGCGCGATGGGCTGCACGTGCAGCGTCACGTTGAGCGGCAGCGGCAGGTCGATGATGGAGGCGAGGTAGGTCTCCTCGATGACCGACCCGAAGCTGCGCACCGCGAGCACCGCGCCGTAGCGCTCGTCGCTGCGGAAGCAGTCGGACCTGCCTTCGGGCTTGAAGTCGAGCGTGGAGGGCATGACGAAGTCCTTCGTGCGCGCTCCCGACGCCGGGGACAATTTGTCCCAGGAGAACTCGAAGCGCGACCCCGGGCGCAGCTGCCCCTGCAGAAGCTCGAGCCTCTCGACGCCGTCGAGGGCGCGCGACGAGCAGCGTATGCGCGCGAGCGTCTGTTCCACGTCGCCCCGGATGCGCGCGAGCTTGGGCACCGCGGCGTCGACGTCGTCGGCGCCCACGGCGTAGGTCAGGTAGCGGTGGCGCACGAGGTTCGAGACGCCCTCGCGCATCTTGTCGTTGAGGATCCGGTTGTACTCTTCGGCGAGCCCGGCGGTGGCGCGCTCCCCGGGCTCGAAGAAGACCTTGCGGCCGACCTCGTCGGCGGGGATGGGCGCGTTCACTACCTGGAGCTGCACGTGGGAGTCCGCCGGGAAGTAGTTGAACAGCGAGCTCATCACGGTGAAGGCCGTCTCGCGCGCCTCCTTGCGCGCGGACTGGTAGCTGATGTCGGAGAACTCGACCGTCTGGCTGAACACCCCGGGCATCACCTGGGCGATTCCGTCCTTGTACATGGCGTCGTAGCCGACGTAGGCGGCCATCTCGCGCGAGCGGTCGCGCTCCCGGCGGCGCCTCTGCCGCTCGGCCTCCGCGCCCTTCGAGGCGTCCTTGCGCCCGCCCGTGCCGCCGAGGAGCAGCCCGAGGGTGCTCGGGCGCTTCGGCCTATTCTCCTTGTTGCTTCTTGCTCGGCTCATAGAGCTCGGCTCCTTTCTTCCTTGCCCTGCGCCTCGCGCGACGTCCCGGGCGGCCCGGGCGCGGCGAGCCCTCGGGGAGGCTCCCGGCGAGGCAGGGCTCGTACGCGAGCAGCTGTGGGGAGAGCTCGTGTGCCGCCAAAAGCGGCAGCAGCTCCTCGGCGCGCATGCCGAAGGGCCGCCAGAACCCGGCGAGCCAGAACGGCATGCTGCAGAGCATGATCGGGAAGGCCGCGTCCGCGACGTCGGCGTGCAGGCCCAGGTGGACGAAGGCCGCCGCCCCGACCGCGCTGCCGAAGCCGAGCGACACGCATGCGAGCGTGCGCAGGCTCATCTTCCCGACGATCTTCTCCTCGTACTCGCCGATGTCCTTCTGCACCGGTATCCTGAGCGCCATCCGCGACGCCCCCTATGCCGGCAGCCAGGACGTGTCCAGCTGACCGAAGTAGACCGACGCGGCGATGATGATCGCGCCGCCGGCGATGGTGGATATGGCGGTCGCGATCTGCGGGCCGCCCTGCTGCTCCCTGATGGCCAGGCCGAGCGAGACCGCTCCCCACACGACCAGGAAGCCGCCGAGGAAGGTCACGCAGCCCGACACGAGCTTGATGACGTTTGCGAGCATGCTGCTCTCCTTTGCTTTCGGTTGACGATGTTCCTTGCTGTTCCTCCCCCGCGGCGGGGGAGGCCCGCGCCCGCCGCGGCCCCGTCACGAGTTGCCTTCCTTCTGCCTGCGGTACTCCGCGAAGTCGAACGGGCCGCGGCGCGCGGCCTCCTCGAGCAGGCGCGAGCGCGGGTGGCGCTCGAGCCGGTACTTCCGGTCCATGAGCGGCATGCACCCGTTCACGAGCACGAGCGCGTCCTCGCGCGGCATGCGCGCCACCTCGGCGGGCTGTATGAGGTCGCGCTCGGAGATGCCGCGGTTCACGGTCCGGGTCCAGCCGGCGCCCCGCGAGTCGCTCTGCGTCTCGCTCGCCACCGTCTGTTTGCCGGCCATCTTGCTGATCTCCTCGTTGGTCTCGTTCGCCTTTCCGCCCAGGTAGAGCAGCGTGTCGCAGGCGTTCACGATGGTCTCGGCGTTGTTGTCGCCGTAGGTCTCCTTCAGCTGCGAGAGAGACTGGGCGATCATCGAGACGGCGATGTTCCGGCTGCGGGTGACGGCGATGGTCCGCTCGAAGTCGGGTATGCGCCCGATGTTGGCGAACTCGTCGAAGACGAAGTGCACCGTTGTGGGCAGCGAGCCGCCGTGCGCCTCGAGCGCCTCGGCGCAAAGCGCGCTCACGGCCGTATCCATGAGCAGGGCGAACAGGAAGTCGAAGGTCGAGTCGGTGTCGCTCATAGACGCGAAGAGCGCGACCTTGGCGCCCTCGTCGCCCATGTGGGCGAGGTCGAGCTCGTCTTTGGAGGTGAGGTCGCGCACGGCGCGGATGGAAAGCGGCTTCAGGCGGACGTTGCAGCTCGAGAGCATCGACTTCATGGTGTCGCCGGCGGCCACGCGGAACTCGCGGTAGCTCGCGAGCGCGAAGTCGTCGGGCGGCGCGGGCTCGCGGACCTTGACCCACTCCCACGCGCCGTCCTCCTCGGAAAAGCCGCGCAGCGATCCGCCCTCCGCCGAGGCGCCGCCGCGCCTGACGTAGCGCTCGCCGGTCTCCAGCTCGCGGAACACCATGTCGAGCGGGCTCATGTAGCCCGGGTCGTCGCGGGCGTCGGCGAGCGAGAGCAGCGTGAGCAGCCCGTCGAGGTTTCGGTCGGCGGGCTCGCAGTGCATGACGAGGTAGGCCGTGAGCGCGGTGTAGACCAGGCGCTCGGCCTTCTCCCAGTAGGGGTCGCCTTTGTGGTCGGCCTCGCCCTCGGTGTTGGCGACGATGCCGCGGGCGAAGCGGATGACGCCCGCCTCGTCGCGTATGTAGGCTATGGGGTTGAAGCGCATGGAGCGCGTGAAGTCGATGGTGTCGAACGCGCGGATCTCGTAGCCGAGCTCCGCCAGCGCGCCGCCCATCTCGCGGATGAGCGTGCCCTTCGGGTCGGTCACGAAGAAGCTGGCGTTGGCCTGCAGGAGGTTCGGCTTGACGTAGTAGCGCGTCTTGCCGGTGCCGGGTCCTCCCACCACGAGCACGTTGTCGTTGGTGTCGGTGGAGAGGTCGAACCTGCGGCTCACGAGGCGGATGCGTGCGTTGTCGGTGAGGATGATGTTGTTGTCGGGGTCCTTGGGGTCGCCGAAGGGCGCGATGTCCTTGCGCGTGGCCCACCTGGAGCTACCGTGCTCCTCGCCGTCGCGCCGGGCCCCCTTGGTCCCCAGTGAGCGGGCCCAGGCGAGGAGCGCGCCGCACGCGCAGGCGGTCCCGGCGCACAGGGGAACCGCCTCCGCGGAGAAGACGCGCCCCGCGCGGAGCGCCGCGGGGATCGCCGCCATGGCGGCCTCCGGGTCGAGGATCGGGTTCGCGCCCGACGCCGCGATTGCCGCGGCCGCGAAGTCTCCCGCGGCGAACGCCGCCGCGGCCAGCGCGGCC
>NZ_JABBCP010000006.1:0-97472 GCF_012844445.1 Collinsella acetigenes | reverse complement strand
TCTCGGCGGCCCCGTCGCCCGAGCCCTCGCCCGCCGAGGTCGGGAGCGTCCTCGCGCTCGTCGAGGAGGCGTTCGACAGGAAGCTGCGCGCGGCGTAGCATGGGGAGGGCCCGCTCCGGGGGACGGCGTTACACCACTTTTCGGGACGCGATACTCTAGGTGATTTAAAAACCGCCAGCCGTTGGAAAATGCTCGAAAAACCGCCACTCATTGTAGGGAGAGAGACGGTTCTAGAGACAAATTGCTCTAGAGGCCAACTGATATGTAGCTGTGATGAAAGGGCCGCCCATATGGGAACCGGTGTCGATCGTGGACGATGTAATCCCGATCACGAGCGGTCGAAGGAGACCCCTCTACCCAGTTGCTTTCTATTTTTTACGATGGAACCAGCGCGCGAAGTCATCCTCGGTGGGGCTTTTTATGTCGAAGCGAATGGAGAGCCACCGCAAGGCAATCGTTACGAAAACGCAGGCAACGAGTGCGGCCACGCTGGATATGGGGGTGAGTCGCATGAGCGCCACATAGGTTGCTCCTCCTCCGATGGAGGCAATGGCGTAGAAGTTTGTGCGCTGAAAGATGCCGGGCACGTCGCCCATAAACCCGTCGCGCAGCATCCCGCCGCCTACAGCGGTAAACACGCCCATCATGACGCAAACAAAAGGATCGAAGCCGTGGACAAACGCCTTGTCTGCGCCGGTTGCCGAGTAGATGCCAACCGAGAGGATATCGAGTATGGGGATAAGGCGTTCGGGCTTGTCGACGATGGCGGGAACGATGTAGATGATGGCGGCGGTTGCGATGGAGATGGGGAGCGCGAGCGGTTGCTTGAGGATATAGACGTCTCCCACCTGAAGGGTCATATCGCGCAAAAGACCTCCTCCGAGTCCACATACAACTGCGAGCGCGATAGCACCGATAAGGTCGAGGTTGCGCTTGCGGGCCGTGAGCACACCTGATATAGAGGCTGCGATGACGGCTGCCAGCTCAAGCCAGACGGGGATGGCAACGGGCTGGGAATACACGGGTGTCGAGATCATGACGGCGCCGCAAACGCCGGATAGAGTATGGGAAAGAAGGGTGCAGATAGCGAACACAGGCACTCCAGGGGATAGACAATTAGTGACGCGTGCGACGGGCGCGGTGAGCTTCGCATGCGCGTCCGCGCCCTATCTTACACGTCGAGAATGGGCGTTAAAACGCTTCTTCGATTGACGGTTTAAAATTTTGGAAGATTCTCGGTTGCAAGTTTTGAATATTCCGGTAGAATTGCCTATGCACTTAACGGAGAGTTGTCCGAGCGGCCGAAGGAGCACGATTGGAAATCGTGTAGGCGTCAAAAGCGTCTCCGGGGTTCAAATCCCCGACTCTCCGCCAGATTTCACTCAGGGCGTGTCTTATGGCGCGCCCTGTTTTCTACCCCACGCGGAGGGGTGGCAGAGTGGTTGAATGCGGCGGTCTCGAAAACCGTTTGGCCTGTATAAGGTCACGAGGGTTCGAATCCCTCCTCCTCCGCCAGTTTGAATTTTGAGCTCCCAGCGATGGGAGCTTTTTTGTTATCGGGCCCTCCCCGTGCAGAAGCAGGAGGAGGGGTTCGAACCCGTAGGGGTGCGGAGCTGGGCAAACGCGCGAGCGTTTGCAGCGCAGCACGCAAGGTGCGAAAGCGCCGCAGCGCTTCCGGCGCGAAGCGCGGGGGCATCCTCCTCCATCAGTTTTTCTGTGCGCCCGTTGCGTTAAAGGTCTTCGACGGGGCGATCGTCTTCAAACCACATATCGTCAAGGTTTCCCTCGCCGGTCATGGCGTCGGGCGGGCAGATGGCGTATGTTCCTGTGGCCTGGACGGCTACTTTGCCGTCGGGTGTTAGAATTTCGCCCTCTCCCTCAAACGTGCGACGCGTGATTTTAGTGCAGCGGCCATGACATTCCAGGGGTGTTCCATAGGGAAGTGGCCTGCGATACTTGAGGGAAAGGGAAATGGTGACGCCCCAGATATCGGGGTGTTTCATCTGAACAGCACGCCCGATCACCTCGTCAAGTACCGCTGCCGAGATTCCTCCATGCACGCGGTCGGGGTAGCTTTGATGTATCTCTTGCGGTGTGAAATAGCACACAACTTCATCTTTCTCGGGGTGCTCCACAATCTGAGCGTGGAGGGAGAAAGGATTGTCCTTGCCGCAGACAAGGCACATAGAAGAGATATTTTGGTTCTTGCATTCGCAGGCGTCGTTGCAAGAGCATGCGGATGAGGCGTCGGTGTCCGGTTGCATGGAATCTCCTTACGTTGATTGATTAACAAACAGTGTAATACGGTGTTGAACCCGGCATATCAAAAGTCCTTGAGTGCTTTTTAAGAAATATGAGCCAAGGCTTTCGGAACCTTTATGTGCGATGGGCTGTATGTCTATAGCCTTGACCTGGGATTGTTTGATTTTGGGTAAGAGTCTACAGAATAAAATGGTCGATTTTTTGCCATATCTGTTTGAAGGGGCGTATATGGTCATGGCATGCTTTGCCCAAGCTCTCCCGAAGGCAGCATAAAGGGCAAGAAGGCTGTTCCAGGCTGTCCTTCGGGGGGGCGTTCGTATAACGCGGTTATGTAGAGCTCATGAGGTTCTAGCTGCGAAGATGCGCATGTGCAGAAGATGATCTAGCATAATCAAGTCTTTTCCTGCCCCGGGCGCACCTTCACGACCCGGAGCCTTATGCCCAGAGGAGGTGACCAAATGAAGGCTTATGAACTGCTGTTCTTCGTCGACCCCACTCTCGACGCCGAGACTCGTCTCGCTGTCATGAAGCGCATCGATACCACGATCGCCGAGGGTAATGGCAAGGTCGACAACGTTGACGAGTGGGGCAAGCGCAAGCTCGCTTACGAGATCAACGACCTCACCGAAGGTGACTACACCCTCATCAAGTTCCATGCAGATCCTACTCAGATCGCCGAGCTCGACCGCGTTATGCGCATCACCGACGCCGTGATCCGTCACATGATCGTCCGTCGCGACGACCAGGAGTAGAAATCCGACATGAAGCGCGGCCGGCCATCGAGTCGACCGCACCCGAGAGGTAGTGAGTCAGCATGAGCATCAATCGAGTGAACATTTCCGGTAACCTCACGCGCGACCCCGAGTTGCGCGCAACCGCCGGCGGCACGCAAGTGCTTTCGTTTGGCGTTGCCGTCAACGACCGTCGCAAGAACCCGCAGACGGGCGACTGGGAGGATTATCCCAACTTCGTGGACTGCACGATGTTCGGCACCCGTGCCGAGGCCGTGAGCCGCTATCTCTCCAAGGGGACGAAGGTTGCGATCGAAGGCAAGCTCCGTTACAGCTCTTGGGAGCGCGACGGCCAGCGCCGCAGCAAGCTCGAGGTCATCGTCGATGAAATCGAGTTTATGAGCCGCGGCAGCCAGGGCGGCCAGGGTGGTTACAGCCAGAATGGCGGTAACTCCTATGGCGGCGGCTATGCCCCCGCAGCGGCACCGCAAGCAGCTCCTGCCCCCGTGCAGGCGCCGCCCGCGGTCGACGTCTACGATGAGGACATTCCGTTTTAAGGTTGTATAACCTGCGGATGTCACCAGTTAGGTGATGGCGCCGGCTTGAATAGCCTGGCGTTGTATCGAAAGGTATTTTTGACATGGCTAATGATTATTCTGCACGTCAGCCGCGTCGTAAGTACTGCCAGTTCTGCAAGGAGAACACCGAGTATATCGACTATAAGGATACTCAGCTTCTCCGTAAGTACATGACCGATCGTGGCAAGATCAAGCCCCGTCGCGTCACTGGCGCTTGCACGCAGCATCAGCACGACATCGCGAACGCAATCAAGCGCGCCCGCGAGATGGCTCTCCTGCCCTACGCCGTTCCCGTGGTTTCTTCCCGCGGCGAGCGCAATCGCGGCTAGGTACCCTGAGCCTTTAGGTTTTAACGATGATCAACGGGAACGACGAACCTCAGCGCCAAATCGTGCCGGCCGGGCCTAAACCTCCGGTGCGGCCCGCTGTGCTGCTTCAGGGCTTGCTTTGGACGGCATTGGGCGCTGCGTTGAGTTCGTATCTCCCTTATTTGGGAGTGTTTCTTCTTGCCTACGGTATGCGCGAGCTGCTTGAGGCAAAGAAGGGCAAGGGCCTTTGTGCGGGTCTTGGCGTGTGCTTGCTGGTTTTTGCGGCTGCGTGCGCTTGGGATTTCATGTTTGCCCTTTTGCTTGTTCCCGTGTTTGTCTGTGCTGCAGGCATCTCATGGTGCATGTGGCGCGGACGAGCGAACGTAACCGCGGTGTGCATCGTGATCGTTGTGGCTTCGCTGCTTTCGCTTGGTATTGATGCGACCATCGCTTCGATGTCGGGCATGTCGCTTTCGAAGTCCTTCGTCGCGTTGCTCCAAGAGACCGTTCGCTCTGCGGTGGGGTCCGATATCCAAGGTGACTTGCTTGTTTCGCAGGTCATGCCGCTCCTTCGGGTTATCTGGCCGTTTGTCTATGTGGCATCGGCTATGTTTGACGCGCTGGTTGCGGGTATTGGATCGTATACGATGTCTGTGCGCTGCACGGGCATTCGCCGCATGCCGCAGATTGCCAATTTCGATGCGCCCATGTGGTGCGTCGGCGTATTGGCTCTTTGCATCCTGGGACTCGGGGCGTCCTTTGCAGACATCCCGCAGACACAGCTGCTACGCACGGTATGTGCGTCTACGCTGGCAAGCCTGCGTGTTGTCTTTGCGCTTCAGGGCTTTGGCGTGGTTTCCGCGCTCGAAGCGAAGCGCCGCATGGGTTGCTTAACCAGGTTTTTGATCACGTTTTTGACCGTTTGGCTCGAGGCGATGTTCTTCGCAATGTGCATCGTCGGCCTTATCGACATCTGGGCGAACTTCCGCGGTCTTGCGCGGGAGCAAGACAGAGTGGAGAAGGCAAAACAATAAACGTTTGCGCACCGCGTAAGTGGTGCATTTCCGCAAGGAGATCTCATGAAAGTCATTCTCTTGGGTGAGATCAAGGGCAAGGGTGGCGAGGGTGACGTCGTAGACGTCGCTCAGGGTTACGCCGAGAACTACCTGTTCCCTAAGAAGCTCGCCGTTGCGGCAACCAAGGGCAATTTGAAGCAGCTCGAGGAGCGTCGCAACAACATTGAGAAGCGCGAGGCCGTCCGCATTGCCGACGCCAACGCGCTCAAGGAGTCCATCGATGGCAAGTCCGTTACCGTCGACGCCAAGGTCGGCGACGAGGGCGTGCTGTTTGGCTCCGTTACTGCCTCCATGGTCGCCGACGCGATCAAGGCTGACCTCGGTGTTGAGGTCGACCGTAAGCGCGTCGAGCTCGGTAAGCCCATCAAGGTTGCCGGTGCCCATGAGGTTCCCGTGGCGCTGTATCGCGAGATTCGCGCTACCGTGACCGTTCTCGTTGGCGTTACCGCCGAGGAGGCTGTCGAGGAGCCTGAGGCCGAGGAGACCGCCGAGGAGGCTGTCGCCGAGGTCGAGACCGAGGCTGCTGCCGAGTAACTCTACTCGCTGCATATGTCGCATGGCATGAAGGCTTGGAGCACGTTTTGGGCTCCAAGCCTTTTTTATGTTGAAGGTCCTGAAGGCAGCATGGCTTTGCTTTTAAGTGCCATGGCGTGTTTTGTTGTGAGACTGAAGAAATCCACAAGACGCCGTATGACCTGCTGTTGAAAAGCTGGCATAGACCAGTAGGAACGAATGGGGTATTTCCATTCTTGTATCAAGTGAGTGCGAGGCTTTTACCTGCGCATTGTATAAACAGCTATCGCTACCTGCAGAAATAATACAGCTGGCAAATCAAAAACGATAAAGTTCCGGTAAATCGCTGGTTAAAAATGAATAAACACAGGTCAGAGCTTTATTGTTGAAAACTCAGTAAAAGCGCAGGTAATAATTGTTGAAAACGTTGATAACTGATATTACCGCAGGTCAAAGGCATGCCTTCAAGTTGAGCTTGAAACTTGTACGTTGCTTGT
Source organism: Collinsella acetigenes (assembly GCF_012844445.1). Taxonomy (NCBI): domain Bacteria; kingdom Bacillati; phylum Actinomycetota; class Coriobacteriia; order Coriobacteriales; family Coriobacteriaceae; genus Collinsella; species Collinsella acetigenes. The sequence continues at coordinate 91,507 of NZ_JABBCP010000006.1, read as the reverse complement.
ACATAAAAACGTTTAGGCATGTTTAAACCATGGGAGCCGTGAAACGCGCCCGCCGTGCCGTACTATTGATACGTTAAGCATCATGAGAAAAAGGAGTGCGCATGGACCTGTCTGTTGCCGAGCGCGGGACGCATCAGGGCCTTCCCAATAACCCGGACGCAGAGGCAAATGTGCTCTCGGCCATGCTTCTCTCCAGTGAGGTTGTGGAGGAGGCTCTCACTGAGCTTCTCCCCGACGATTTTTATCGTCCAATGAACAAGGCACTGTTCGAGACCATGCACGATATGTACGATCGCAGCATGCCTATCGACTCCATCACGCTTATCGACTATCTCAATTCCCAAAATAAGCTGCAAGAAGTAGGCGGCGAGGCCTATATCCTCGAGCTCATGGGCCAGACGCTGTCGCTCGTGAACTGGCAGCACCATGCTTCCATTGTTCGCCGTGATGCCATGCTGCGCGAGATCATCGGCGCCACCAACCAGATCAATCAGCTTGCCTATAACGCTCCGACCGATACCAAAGAGGTTGTTGAGCGTGCGGAGAGTATGCTGCTGTCTGTGACCGACCGTGAGGTCAAAAACGCATACAAGCCGCTGAATGATTTTTTGATCGAGGCCTTTAACGAGGCGAAAGAGGTCTGCGAGGCCGGTGGCGTTGCCGCGGGTGTCCCCACGGGTTACCCCAGTCTTGACCGCATGCTCATGGGCCTGCGCGAGGGCCAGCTGGTAATCATCGGCGCGCGTCCTGCTGTCGGTAAGACCTCGTTTGCACTCAACCTGGCCCTCAACGCTGCGTCTGAAGGGTATACCGTAGCGTTCTTCTCCCTGGAGATGAGCGGTAAGGAAATCGCCCAGCGCTTTATCTGCGCCCATGCGCAGGTCAGCATGTCCAATTTCCGTACAGGCAAGATTTCTCCGCAGGAGTGGGCGAATATCGGCCAAGCGGCAGAAGACCTCTCCCGCCTTGATATTTTGATTGACGACACCCCTGGAATTACGGTAACCGAGATTCGCGCCAAAGCGCGCCGTATGCTCCATAACAAGGAGAAGGCCATTATCATCCTCGACTACCTGCAGCTGGTGAGTCCCCCTGCGGGTCGTCGCGCTGAGAGCCGTACCGTCGAGGTTTCCGAGATGTCGCGTGCCCTTAAGATTATGGCCAAGGAGCTCTCCGTTCCCGTCATTTCGCTTTCGCAGCTTTCTCGTGCCGTCGAGTCTCGTACCGGCAAGCGCCCACAGCTCTCCGACCTTCGTGAATCGGGCTCTATCGAGCAGGACGCCGACATCGTCATGTTCCTGGATCGTTCGAGTAACGAGCAGGAGGCCGGGCGCGAAGACCGCCCGCCCGAGGGTATCACGCGAATTATCGTTGCCAAGAACCGTTCGGGCCCTATTGGCGATGTGGACCTGGTCTTCCTGGCTGCCTCCACTAAGTTTTATGAGCTTAACGAGCATGCCGAGGAATAGCACGTACGTGCGCCTATAATAGATACGTTTGAATGCGCAATCGCGCTTGTATTCGTGAAGGAGTCAAGATGCCGTCTACCGTGTTGGTCGGAGGTCAGTGGGGCGACGAGGGCAAAGGCAAAATCGTCGACCTTATCGCAGGCGATTTTGATGGCGTTGTGCGCTACTCCGGTGGCAACAATGCTGGCCACACCATCGTGGTGGGTGACAAGAAATACGGTCTGCACCAGATTCCCTCCGGCATCATGTATGCAGATAAGAAGGCTGTTATCGCTAACGGCTGCGTCGTGAACCCCAAGGTGGTTCTCGAAGAGATCGATATGTTTGAGAAAGATGGCGTTTCGACCAAGAACCTGTGCATCTCCGGTAACGCACACATCATCATGCCGTACCACATGGATCTTGACGGTGCGTTCGAGACGCTGCTGGGCAAGAACAACATTGGCACCACGAGGCGCGGTATCGGTCCTTGCTATCAGGACAAGATGGCTCGCATCGGCCTACGCATGCAGGATATGCTGGACGAGAATATCTTCCGCGAGAAGCTCGAGATCGCGCTCGCTCGCGTCAATCCCGAGCTGGAGCTCCTCTACCATCTGCCCACCTACACGGTTGACCAGATTTGCAAGGAGTATCTGCCGTACGCCGAGCGCCTGCGTCCCTACATCTGCGAGACGGGCCTTTTGCTCAACGACATGATTGATGAAGGCAAGACGCTGCTGTTCGAGGGCGCCCAGGCTACTCTTTTGGATATAGACCACGGCACCTATCCTTTTGTCACCTCTTCCAATTGCACCGCGGGCGGCGCCATCACTGGCTCCGGCGTGGGCATGAAGAATGTCGACCGCGTGATCGGTGTCATGAAGGCGTACATCACCCGCGTGGGTTCTGGTCCTATGCCCACCGAGCTTGATTACGATACGGACGAGTGCGGCCACAAGCTCACCGAGCTGGGCTACGAGTACGGTGTCACTACCGGTCGCCGTCGTCGCTGCGGCTGGTTTGACGGCCCCATCGCCAACTTCTCGTCGCGCGTGAACGGCCTGACCGACCTGGCCTTGACCAAGCTCGATGTGCTCTCGGCGTTCGATACCATCAAGGTATGCGTCGCATACGACTGCGACGGCACGCGCTACACCTCCGTACCCGAGCATCAGGAGCTGTTCGCACACGCTAAGCCCATCTACGAGGAGCTCCCTGGCTGGAGCTGCGACATCACCGGTTGCCGTGCGTTTGAAGACCTGCCGGCCGAGGCCCGCAGCTACGTCGAGTTTGTCGAGGACCTGGCGCACACGCGCGTCTCGATCATCGGCGTGGGCGCGGAGCGCGAGCAGATTATCAACCGTTTTTGGAAGTAGCGCATAGGCGTATGGTTCCTACCCCTCCGCGGATAATTCCCACGGAGGGGTATATTCGTTTTTGTGAGTATCGCTGCGCTGCGCGCGGCAGGTAACAAGGAGGATCAATGAACGCAGAGTCCCAGGCCATCGACATCCTGCTTTTGGGTTCGGGCGGCCGCGAGCATGCAATCGCCAAGAAGCTTGCCGCTTCGCCCCGCTGCGGCAAACTCTACATCGCGCCGGGTAACGGTGGTACCTCTCAGGAGGGCGAGAATATCTCTCTCGACGAGAACGACCCCGCCGCCGTCGCGGCGTTTGCCAAAGACCATGGCTGCGGCATGGTTGTCATCGGTCCCGAGGCTCCGCTTGTTGTGGGTGTGGCCGATGCCGTGCGTGAGGCGGGCATTCCGTGCTTTGGCCCGGGCGCCGAGGGTGCGCAGATGGAGGGCTCCAAGCTTTTTTCCAAGCAGCTGATGGAGCGCGCCGGTGTCCCCACTGCCGCCTATGGCTCTTTTACCGATGAGCAGTCGGCTCTCGACTGCGTGAACGCTCAGGGCGCTCCGCTGGTGGTTAAGGCCGATGGTCTAGCTGCGGGCAAGGGCGTTATCGTTGCCACCGAGCTCGAGCAGGCTCTCGATGCCGTGCATGAGTGCTTCTCCGGTGCCTTTGGCGATGCTGGTAACACTGTGGTTGTCGAGGAGATGCTCACCGGCCCCGAGTGCTCGCTGCTGGCATTTACCGATGGCATCACGGTGCGCCCCATGGCCACTTCTCAAGATCATAAGCGTGCTCTTGAAGGCGATCTCGGTCCCAATACGGGTGGCATGGGCGTGTACAGCCCGGTGCCTATCGTGACGCCCGAGGAGCACGAGACCATGGTTGCCATCATGCATCAGACTGTCGAGCAGCTTCATCGTGAGGGCATCGATTACCGCGGCTGCCTGTATGGCGGTTTTATGCTTACCCCAGCTGGCCCCAAGGTCTTGGAGTTCAACGCACGCTTTGGCGATCCCGAGACGCAGGTTATTTTGCCCCGTCTGCAAAACGATCTGGTCGATGTGATGCTTGCCTGCGCCGAGCAGCGCTTGGATGAGGTCGAGCTTTCTTGGTGCGACGACTGGGCTGTCTCGGTTGTGCTCACCTCTGCCGGCTACCCCGGATCGTACGAGAAGGGTAAGGTCATCACGGGTATCGAGGATGCAGAGGCTCTGGATGGTGTCACCGTCTATCATGCCGGTACGCGCGAGCAGAATGGTCAGATCCTCACCAACGGTGGTCGTGTGATCGACGTCACCGCGCTGGGGGCTACGTTTGAGGATGCACGTAACCTGGCGTATGCTGCCTGCGAGAAGATTGATTTTGAGGGGAAGACCCTTCGTCATGACATTGGCCTGCGCGCCCTTAAGGGTCGCAGCGCATGGGACGCATAACCAGCCAGGGAGGGCAAACGCATACGATGGCAGAAGAGATTTCGAATAACGCGACGATCGTCGATGAGATGGAGCCTGAGGAGGAGTCGCTTGTTTTGGGCGATGACGACCCCCGCGACGCCGCCCTGCACGAGCATATTCTTTCCGAGGAATGCGCATGGCACGGCCGCATCATCGATGTGAACCGTCTGGAGGTCGAGCTCCCCAATGGGCGCCGGACCAGTCGTGATATCGTGCGCCATCCGGGCGCTGCTGCCATTGTCGCTCTTACCGATTCGGGCAAGATCGCGCTCGTTCGCCAGTATCGAACGGCCCTCGATCGCGTGACGGTTGAGATTCCCGCTGGCAAGCTCGATCCGGGTGAGGACCCGCTTGAGTGCGCCAAGCGTGAATTGCGCGAGGAGACCGGCTTTGTCGCCGGCCGCATGCGTTACCTCACGACGATTGCCTCGTCTGCCGGTTTTGCAGACGAGCTGATCCGCATTTACATGGCGACGCATCTTGAACTTGATGAGGCTTGTCCTGACGAGGACGAGTTTCTCAACGTGGACCTCGTTCCTTTGTCTGAGCTCATTGACGCTGTCTTGGATGGCAAGATTGAGGATGCCAAGACCGTTGTGGGTGCTCTTGCTTGCGATGCGATTGCGCACCGTCTTGCCTCCGACGCCGAGGTTGCAGCGGAACAGTAGGTACGCGGCCTGCGCGTTTTGACGATCTGGAATCAATCGAAGCCATCGATGTGCGATTGATTTTTAAAAGTCACGCAGAATCGTTCGTTTTTTCCTCTTTGTAGGCAAAAGTTGACGATTGTGCGTGGCTTTTCGGCGTCTCGGTACCGTTTTGAAGGGCGGGTGAGCACCACATGTTGTATAGGGAGGAGCCATTCGTGGCTAAAAATAGTATGTTTGGCCGTTTTCTGGGCTACTACAAGCCGCAGATGCATCTGTTTGTTGCCGACACCATCTGCGCGCTCATACTCGCGGGGATCGACCTGGCGTTTCCGATTATCCTACGCAGCCTGACGGGAGGTCTCTTTACGCAGGGACAGGCCGCCATCATGCAGTCGCTCGGGGCTATCGCCATCGGCCTTGTTGTCATGTACGCCGTGCGCTGTGGTTGCCGCTATTTTGTCTCGGCTCAAGGACATGTGATGGGCGCGCGCATGGAATCCAAGATGCGCGAGGACCTATTCGATCAGTATGAGCGCTTTAGCTTTGCCTATTTTGACAGTCATAGCTCTGGAGACATGATGAGTCGTGTGGTCAACGACTTGTTTGATATCTGCGAGGGCGCTCACCACCTGCCCGAGTGGCTCATTATCTGCGGTGTCGAGGTCATTGGTGCGTTTGTGATTTTGTTTACCATCAGCCCTGCCCTTTCGGGCGCGATGGCTGTGGTGACCGCCGTTCTCGTGGTGGTTATGGTGCGCCAGAATCTCAACATGAAGGCCGTCTTTAGCGATAATCGCAAGAAGATCTCTGAGGTGAATTCGCAGCTGCAGGATTCGCTCTCGGGTATTCGCGTGGTTAAGTCGTTTGCAAATGAGCGCACCGAGCGCGCCAAATTCCGTCATGCCAACGACCGCTACCTGGATTCTAAGGTCAATCAGTACCATGCTATGGGAACGTATACGGCTACCTATGGCCTTATGAGCGGCGTGCTGTACTTTGTCGTGATCGTCTTGGGCGGCTGGTTGGTGGCTCAAGGCGAGCTGAGCCCCGTTGACATGGCAACCTTTGCTCTCTATATCTCCTTGTTCTGCACGCCCATCGAGACGCTTGTCAATTCGACCGAGATGTTCCAGAAAGCTCTCGCCGGATTTAAGCGCATGGACGAGGTGCTTCAGACGGCGCCCGACGTGCAGGACAAGCCCGGCGCGACAGAGCTGCGCGTGGAAGAGGGCGCCATCGAGTATCGCGATGTGTGCTTTAGCTACGACGACTGCGAGCTGGGTGACGATGGGCAAAACCGAGTTCGCCCCGTTATCGATCACATGAATCTCTCCATCAGGCCGGGCGAAACTATCGCGCTCGTTGGACCTTCTGGCGGCGGCAAGTCAACCACGTGCTCGCTGCTGCCGCGTTTTTACGACGTACAATCCGGTTCCATTACCATCGATGGGCAGGACGTGCGCGATGTGACGCAGGAGAGTCTGCGCCGCGCCATTGGCATCGTGCAGCAGGACGTGTATCTGTTTGACGGCACTATTCGCGACAACATCTCCTATGGCCGTCCCAGCGCGAGCGATGAGGATATCGCCGCCGCTGCCCAGCAGTCGAACATCCTCGAGTTCATCGAGAGCTTGCCCGAGGGGTTTGACACGGTGGTAGGCGAGCGCGGCAGCCGTCTTTCGGGAGGTCAGAAGCAGCGTATCGCTATTGCGCGCGTGTTTCTCAAAAACCCCGCCATCCTTATTTTGGATGAGGCGACGAGTGCCCTTGATAACGAGAGCGAGGAGGCTGTTCAGGAGTCGCTCGAGCGCTTGGCAGCCAATCGCACCACGATTATCATCGCGCATCGTCTGTCCACCATTAAGGATGCCGATGAGATCGCCACGGTGGAACGTGGGCAGGTCGTGGAACGTGGCACACATGAGGAGCTTCTCGCCCGCGGCGGCACGTATGCTCGCTACTATCGAATGCAGTTCGAAGGCGTGCGCGCGGCGCGCACCGAGTAATACCCGAGGACATTGATGGCTAAGAACGCACCCCTAACAGAAGATGAGGCACAGGAGCTCTTTTCCGAGCTCGACGATTCGGGCGTTATCGACCCGCTGCTGGCGCATCGCCGCGTGCGCGGTGGCGATGCGGCTAAGGCCGGCGACGAGGCAAGACGCGAGGACGTTCAGGTGGGTCTTAACCTGCGCCGCGCTCGTCGTGCCAAAGTAGACCCTTTGTCCGAGCAGGACCCTTCTGGATCCAAGGCGGGCGAGGCAATCTCGCGCACGGCGATCTTGTGCATCGTCGGTGTCTTGCTGTTTGTGGTTGGTATGCAGATTGTCTACGGCGTGAGCCGCCGCTTGAATACGGCAAACCTTTCGGAGTGTGCGGATTACGAAACCGTGACCAATGCCATGCAGTCCGGCGTGGAGTGGGGCAACGGATTTACGCAGTTTCCGGAGCAATTTACGGTAGACGAGGCGGATGAGCGCACGGGTGTCGTCGAGGTCTCGGTGGTGGACACGCAGTCAAAAAACGAGCTGGAGCTGCTTTCAAACTCCCAGATTCAGGCATCGGCTCTCTCCACCAACGCCTTGCTTAACGAGAAGATCAACCGCGTGGTGTACAAGGTGTACGCCCTCACAGACGATAAGGGCAACTTTGCCCATGACCAGCTGTTTGGCTTTGTGCCTGCAACGGGTACCCGCCGCGCGATGCTTACGTTTGTGTGGACCAAGGAGAAATCTGCCAACACGACGTATATCGATTGGAACCTCAAGATTATCGGCATGAACGACAAGCTCACCGATAAGATTCAAACCCAGGTGAACTCCGTGTCCTCGCTTACCGATGACACGCAGGTCAAACAGTCTCAAATTGATGAAGAGACTGTTGAGCGCCAGATGGAACACATGCTGCATGGGCGCGAAATCTTTCGCGGCGGCGCTGCCGAGAAGAAGCCTTCCGACGTCTTGCCGCAGTCTTCCGAATAGAATGCCAACACGCCAACAGACCCTCGAGACCCTTTTTGAAATGTGTCGATATGAGTCTGTTGGCGTACTTATCTAAATTGTCGTGCCACAGTCGCCTTATATGACTAAAATACCTCCAGGCCTAAATGACCTTTAAGCCGGTACCGAGAGACCGAAAAGGAGAGAACATGGGCACGAACCTTTCGGCGGGCATCATGTCTGCCAAGGCTGCGCCAAGCGATTTGGCTCAGCGAATCATGTCCCGCACCGGCAAAGGGTGCGCAAACGCCGCGATCCTCATGCTCGCAGATGGAACGGTCTTTTACGGCCGCGCCTGCGGAGCTGCGGGCACGGCATGTGGCGAAGTGTGCTTTAACACTTCACTCGAGGGATACTTCGAAGTTCTGACCGATCCCTCGTATGCAGGTCAGATCGTCACCATGACATACCCTCAGATTGGCAACTATGGCATCGATCCGGATGACGTGCAAAGTGCGTATCCCGGCTCAACCGAGCGCGGTGCCGCAACTCCCGCTCTTCGCGGCATGATCGTGCACGATATGTGCCATACCCCTTCCAATTGGCGTAGCTCCATAAGCCTGCCCGAATACCTCAAAGACAATGGCATCGTGGCCGTAGAGGGTGTCGATACCCGTGCGCTCGTGCGCCACCTGCGCGACCATGGTGCTCAGCAGGGCATTATTTCGACCGAGGTCTTTGACCTGACAGAGCTTGAGGAAAAGCTCGCCGAGGCGCCTGCACTGGTGGGCGAGAACCTGGTCAAGACCGTGAGCTGTGCGGACGAGTATTCTTACGCGGCTGCGGACCTGCCTGCCGCCCACGCCTTCGCCGATGCGGCCCCCGCGCCCGCCAAGTACCGCGTGGTCGTGTACGACTGCGGCATCAAGCGCGGCATCCTCGAGGGTCTGGTGCGCGTTGGCTGCGAGCTTACGGTTGTGCCGTGGAATACGCCGGCTTCCCATGTGCTGGAAATGAATCCCGATGGCGTCTTTCTTTCCAATGGCCCGGGTGACCCGGATGCCGTGGAAGAGACGTACGCACAGGTGCAGCAGCTCATTGGCAAGGTGCCGCTGTTTGGCATCTGCCTGGGCCATCAGATGATCAGTCTTGCCTGCGGTGCCAAGATGGAAAAGCTTAAGTTTGGCCATCGCGGTGGAAACCAGCCGGTTATGAACCTTATCTCGCATCGCGTGGAGATCACGGCGCAAAATCACGGCTTCGGCCTTGTGTTTCCGAGCCTGGGCAAGCTTATCCCCGAGCTCTCTGGTGGCGAGACCGAGCATCCTGCCGATGGCGACCTGCGCGTATGGGCGCAGCGCGGCATTGCGCCCGTGGTGCAAAACGAGCGTTTTGGACGCATTCGCCTTACACATATCAACCTTAATGACGGTACGGCTGAGGGCATCCAGCTGCTGGACAGCCCGGCTTTCTCCGTGCAGTACCATCCCGAAGCTGCTCCCGGTCCCACCGACGCGCATTACCTCTTTACGGCTTTCGCGCGCCTGATGGATGGAGATGTCGACTACCTGGACATCGATATTTCCAAGGACCGTCTTGCTGGTTGGGTTTTTGATTCCGAGGATGCTTCCGCGACGGTAAAAACGCAGGCATAGGCCCGTGTGACCGCGCCCGCGGCGCTTCGATGCATCAGCTGCACGCTCACCGGCGATGGCTGTAAGCTTCGCCGGTTTATCTAGGAGGTTTTCATGCCTAAACGTACCGATATCAAGCGTATCCTCGTCATTGGCTCCGGTCCTATCGTCATTGGTCAGGCTTGCGAGTTTGACTACTCTGGCGCTCAGGCCTGCAAGGTCCTCAAGGAGGACGGCTACGAGGTCGTGTTGCTCAACTCTAATCCCGCGACGATCATGACCGATCCCGGCCTGGCCGACCGCACCTACGTTGAGCCCATCACCCCCGAGTTTTTGGAAAAGGTCATCGCCCGTGAGCATCCGGACGCGCTGCTTCCCACCCTCGGCGGTCAGACTGGACTCAACGCTGCCGTTGACCTGGCAAAAGCTGGAGTTCTCGACAAATATGGCGTCGAGATGATCGGTTGCGACTTGGCCGCCATCGAGCGCGGCGAGGATCGCAAGCTCTTTAATGAGGCCATGGCCGAGATTGGACTCGAGGTGGCGCGCTCCGGCTATGCCTACTCGGTGGAAGACGCCCTTGCCATTGTCGAGCGTGTGGGGTACCCGTGCGTCTTACGCCCCAGCTTTACGCTTGGCGGCGCCGGCGGCGGCATCGCGCATACCGAGGAAGAGCTCGTCTCCATCGTGAGCCAGGGCATTGAGCTTTCACCTGCTCACGAGGTGCTGGTGGAAGAATCCATCGAGGGCTGGAAAGAGTATGAGATGGAGGTCATGCGCGACCACGCCGGCAACGGCATCATCGTGTGCTCCATCGAGAACCTCGACCCCATGGGCGTGCACACCGGCGACTCCATTACCGTGGCGCCGGCACAGACGCTTTCCGACCTTGAATATCAGCGCATGCGCGTGGCATCGCTTGCCATTCTCGAGAAGGTTGGCGTGGAGACCGGCGGCTCCAACGTGCAGTTTGCCGTGAACCCCAAGAACGGCCGCCTTATTGTCATCGAGATGAATCCACGCGTTTCGCGTTCCTCGGCACTGGCTTCGAAGGCTACGGGATTCCCCATCGCCAAGTTTGCCGCACAGCTTGCCGTGGGCTATACCCTCGATGAGATCACTAACGACATCACCAAGGCCACGCCGGCGTGCTTCGAACCCACCATCGACTACTGCGTGGTCAAGGTCCCGCGCTTCGCCTTCGAGAAATTCAAGGGTACCGACACCACGCTTACCACCCGCATGAAGGCCGTGGGCGAGATCATGTCCATCGGCCGCACGTTTGAGGAAGCCTTTGGCAAGGCGATGCGCTCGCTGGAAGACGGCCATGTGGGTCTTTCTGCCGGTGGCAAGGAGGGTGCCTCTGAGCTGAGCTATGACGAGCTTACGCAGGCTATCGCTACGCCTACCGAGAATCGCATCTTCTATGTGGTCGAGGCCTTCCGCCGCGGCTGGACCGTCGAGCGCGTGCACGACATCTGCAAGATCGACTCGTGGTATCTCAACCGCATCAACGATATGGTTCAGGTGCAGGAGGCCGTGCGCGGCATGCGCGTGGAGGATATCGATGCCGACGCCATGCGCCTGCTCAAGCAATATGGTACGAGCGATGCCGAGATTGCGTATCTCACTGGATCCGATGAGCGCTTTGTGCGCGCCTATCGCAAGGGTCTGGGCGTGGTTCCCAGCATGAAGACGGTTGACACCTGCGCCGCCGAGTTTGCAAGTGCCACCGAGTACCACTACAAGACGTACGAGAACCTCATGCGCGCCGATGCCTGCTCGCGCAAAACGGTTGCCGCCGACGAGGTGACGCCTTGCGATAAGCCCAAGGCGATGATTTTGGGCGCGGGCCCCAACCGTATTGGCCAGGGCATTGAGTTTGACTACTGCTGCGTGCACGCGAGTTATGCGCTGGCGAGCCGTGGCTTTGAGACCATCATGGTCAACTGCAACCCCGAGACGGTCTCGACCGATTACGACACATCCGACCGTCTGTACTTCGAACCGCTTACGTACGAGGACGTCATGGACGTCATCGATGTGGAGCGCCCCGACGGTGTCGTGGTCACGCTGGGCGGTCAAACTCCGCTCAAGCTCGCACGCATGCTGGAGGATTCCGGTGTGAACATCATGGGCACCAAGCCCGATTCCATCGACTTCGCCGAGGACCGCGAGCGCTTTGCCGCACTGCTCGACCGCCTGCAGATCATGTATCCGCCGGCGGGCCAGGCCACCTCGTTTGAGGAAGCCGAGGCTGTGGCGGCGCGCATTGGCTATCCGCTGCTCGTTCGCCCCAGCTACGTGCTGGGCGGCCGCGGCATGATGATTGCGTACGACTCCGAGCACCTGCGCACCTATATGGCGGAGGCCACGCGCATCAGCCCCGACTATCCTGTCTATCTCGATCGCTTCTTGGAGGGCGCGATTGAGTCCGACGTCGATGCCCTGTGCGATGGTGAGGAAGTCTATATCGGCGGCGTTTTGGAGCATATTGAGGAGGCGGGCATTCACTCTGGCGACTCTGCTACATGCATCCCGCCGTTTAGCTTTAGCGATAGCTTGGTGGAGAGGCTGCGCGAGACTACGCGCCGCATCGCGCTCGCGCTGGGCGTGCGTGGCCTGGTAAACGTGCAGTATGCCATCAAGGGCGAGACGATCTACGTGATCGAGGCCAACCCTCGTGCCAGCCGTACCGTACCCTTTATCTCCAAGGCCACTGGTGTGCCGCTTGCCAAGTGCGCCGCACGCATCATGGCAGGGGAGAAGATCGCCGACCTTCATTTGCCTCGCGATAGCCGTCGCTTGGATTGGTTCTGCATGAAGGAAGCGGTTATGCCGTGGGGTCGCTTCCCGGGAGCCGAGGTTATCCTGGGGCCTGAGATGAAGTCGACGGGCGAGGTGATGGGTATCGCCAAGAGCTATCCCGAGGCGTATGCCAAGACGCAGCTCGCTATCGACTACGACATGCCCAATCCAAGTAAGGGAAAAGTCTTTATCTCGGTGTGCGATCGTGACAAGCGTCATATCCTTTCGGTCGCGCGCATCCTGCGCTATCTGGGCTTCGATATCGTGAGCACGGAGGGTACGGCGCGTGTGCTGCGCGGTGGCAACGTGACGTGCGAGACCGTCAACAAGATTGGCGGCGCGCATCCCAACATTGGCGACATGATTGCCAATGGCGAGATTTCGCTCATCATCAACACCCCGTATGGCCCGGGCTCGCGTGGCGACGGATACCTGTTGCGCACCGAGGCGGTTCGCCGCGGCGTGACTTGCGTCACGGCGCTTTCGGGAGCAAACGCCTACGTGAGTGCCATCGAAGCGGTGCGCGAAGAGCGCGCCGGCGTCGGTTCCAACAACGAGGTAGGTATGTCTGCCATCGCGTTACAGGATCTGCCGCAGTACAACGTGTAGAGGGTTTGTCGTCACGCGTACGAGCGGCGCGAACGAATTTAAAACCGATATGTCATTGAGGGCGTAGCGATGCTGCGCCCTCTTTGGTTTAGATCCATTCCGATCGGTTGAGTATTAAAAGGGCATCAATGAATGGTATTAAAAATTAGATAACAGTATTCCCAGCTACAACCGTTCATCGAATCGGTTCTAAAGGAATAAAATGAATAAAACACCGATAGAAACAGGATTCTATGCATAACATTAGTTGATAATATAACAATTATCACGTGCTCAGAAACATAAATTGAGTGCCTAAGCTGGTGATTTATATGGCGAGCTCAGCAATATAAGGGGGCGGATGTTTACGTTAACAATTCGTTCGATTTGGATAATGGCCTATTAGGCGCAAAAACCATTCGCGGGTGTAAATCAATAGGCATCGCCAACTCTAAGTTAAATCTAAGGTTGATTTTTAATGTCCATTTACTCTGTTTCGAGGTTACGAGGGAGGCGCTCGCGCACCGCGCGGGCGAGTGAACCGCGAAGGACGACAGCCGTCTATCGGGGGCCTTAGAAAGGGGCGCTGCTGCCATGGTGAAGAACGGTCGTATGGTTGGATGGGCACGGGGGGCGGTGTGCGCGGCAGCGTTTGCGGCAGCTGCATTTACCCTTCCTGTGGCTCATGCGTGGGCGGCGGGCGCCGATTCGGTACCCGAGCTGCGCTCGCAAACGCAGACCCAGATGAGTTCTGCCCCCGAGGTTTCTTACGTGAGCAATGTAAGCGACCCCACCCAGCGTACGGTGTCGTTTAACGACAATTGGAAGTTCAACTTGGGTGACGCCAGCGGCGCCCAGGCGGCCTCCTTTGACGATTCGTCCTGGCAGTACGTCACGCTTCCCCATGATTACAGCATCGATCAGGACTATGCGTCCAACCTCGAGGCCGAGAGCGCCTATAAGCCGGGCGGCATCGGCTGGTATCGCAAGAGTTTCTTTGTCGATAGCGCTCTTGCGGGCAAGCAGGTTCGCATTGATTTCGATGGCGTCTACATGGATGCCACCGTTTGGGTCAATGGCACCGAGCTGGGTAACCACCCCTACGGCTACACGCCCTTCTCCTTCGACCTCACCCCGTATCTTAAGACGGGCGAGGAGAACACCATCGCCGTCAAGGTTAACCATAAGGTTCCCTCTAGCCGTTGGTACTCTGGCTCGGGCATCGGCCGCAACGTCGACCTCGTTGTGACCGACAAGGTCTCCGTTGCCAAGGACGGCGTGCACGTGAGCGCCCCTCAGCTCCAGAGCGAGAACGGTGGCAATGTGACCACCAAGCTTTCCTCCACCATTGTCAACAATGGTGACAAAGATGCCTCCGTGACGCTCGTGCAGACCATCTTCCCCAAGGGTGGCAATGCCGAGCAGGCGATCGGCACCGTGACTACCGACGCTCAGGCTGTTACCGCAGGCGAGTCTAAGACCATCGAGTCTCAGATCAGTGCTGCCAACCCGAGCCTTTGGTCCACCGAGTCCCCCAACCTCTACACGGTCCGCACCGAGGTTAAGGTTGATGGCAAGGTCGTCGACACCTACGACACGGTCTACGGCTATCGTTGGTTCAACTACGACGTCAACAACGGCTTTACTCTCAACGGTAAGAACGTGAAGCTCAAGGGCGTTTGCATGCACCACGATCAGGGCGCCCTCGGTTCCGTCGATAGCCGTGCGGCTGTCGAGCGTCAGGTGCGCATCCTGAAGGAGATGGGCTGTAACTCCATCCGTACGTCTCACAACACCCCGTCCCGCGTGCTCGTCGAGGTGTGCGAGGAGCAGGGTATTCTGCTCGATGAGGAGATTTTTGACGGCTGGACCGATGCAAAGAACGGCAACAGCTACGACTACGCTCGTTTCTTCAATACGAAGATCGGCGACTCCAAGATCATTGGCGCCAAGGCCGATCAGGTTTGGGCTGAGTTCGATCTTAAGGCCACCATCGCCCGCGATTACAACTCCCCTTCGGTCATTATGTGGTCCGTGGGTAACGAGATGATCACCGGCGGTACCAAGCCGTTTGACGAGACCGCCCAGCTCAACCTAATTAAGTGGACCAAGGAGGCCGACCCCTCTCGTCCTGTGACGCTCGGCGACAACCAGCTCAAGGGTGGCTCGTGGAACTATCAGCCCGGCAACCTTGCCAACGCTGGCGGTCTGATCGGTATCAATTACGCCGACGGCAGCAGGTATGATCAGCTGCATCGCAACAACCCGACGTGGAAGTTCTACGGTTCCGAGACAGTCTCGTCCGTTAACAGCCGCGGCGTTTACAGCACGCTCGGCAGCCAGGCCGACGCTGGTGGGCACCAGCTCACTTCGTACGATACGTCTTATGTGAGCTGGGGCCACACGGCCTCCCAGGCATGGTATGACACCATCACTCGCGACTTCGTTGCCGGTGAGTATGTCTGGACCGGCTTTGATTATCTGGGCGAGCCCACTCCGTGGAATGGCGTGAGCGCCGGTGTCCAGGGTGGCGACTGGGGTATCGCGCCCAAGAATTCCTACTTTGGCATTATCGATACTGCTGGCCTGCCCAAGGATACGTACTATCTGTATCAGAGCCAGTGGAACGACAACCTGCACACACTGCATATTCTTCCTGCGTGGAAGAACGATATGGTCAAGAAGGACAGCAGTGGCAAGGTGAAGGTCGTTGTCTACTCCGACGCTGCCGGCGTCGAGCTCTTCTTCACGCCTAAGGGCTCCACGACCCCGCAGTCGCTCGGCAAGAAGATGTTCACCAAGAAGACCACTGCCGCTGGTTACACCTACCAGATCTATGAGGGCGAGGGCAAGAGCGGCAACATGGCCGAGAATCTCTGGCTCAGCTGGAACGTTCCGTATGCCGATGGCACCATTACCGCCAAGGCCTATGACGAGAGCGGTAACGTCGTCTCGACCGAGAACTGGGATGGCCGTCAGAGCGTGACCACCACCGGTGCTGCTACCAAGCTCGAGGCTTCGGTCGATCGCACCGAGCTTTCTGGCGCTGGCGACCTCGCTTACGTCACCGTGAGCGTTAAGGATCAGGATGGCAACATCGTCCCCGACGCCAAGAACAACGTGAAGTTTAAGGTGAGCGGCGCGGGCGAGCTTGCCGGTATCGACAACGGTAGCTCCCCGGATCATCAGTCCTACCGCGACAGCAACCGCAACGCCTGGGCCGGTCAGTTGGTGGGTATTGTGCGCTCTAACGGCAAGGGAGGCGACATCACCGTCACCATGACCGCCGATGGCCTTGCCCCCACTACTGTGACGATTCCTTCCACTGCAACGAGTGACCCCGCTGCACCGAAGTCGATTACGAGCGTGACGTACTCTCGCTTCTACTATGTGAAGACCGGCAGCAAGCTTACCCTGCCCAAGCAGGTCGACGTCAACTACTCCGATGGCACGACCGAGAAGAAGGATGTTGCATGGGAGAGCGTTGGCGAGGATTCCCTCGCCAAGCCCGGCAACTTTACGGTTTCCGGCGACGTTGAGGGAGTCAAGGTTTCCTGCAACGTTACCGTGCTCGACGAGGTCGCAGCACTCCTCAACTACTCCGCCACGACCCCGGTTGGCACGGCTGCGGCGCTTCCCGACGCACGCCCTGCCGCTATGGCTGACGGCACCGTTCTTAACGCGAGCTTCCCCGTTACGTGGGAGATTCCGGCAAAGGATGCTTACAGCAAGGCCGGCACCGTGACCGTCAACGGCACCGCCAACGTCTTTGGTAAGGACCTGGCTGTTACTGCGACGATTCGTGTTCAGAACGAGAAGGTAACCATTGGCGACAACGTCGCTAGCTGCGGCGCACTTATGAGCGTTACGCAGAGCGTTCCCGAGAACAAGCAGTCCGACTCCCTGAATGCAATCAACGACGGTGTTACCGCCTTCACCCCCGGTGCAGGCGATGGCAGCGCAAACACCACGTGCTGGTCCAACTATGCGTATGCACAGGAGGGCAACACCGAGTCGAGCGTGACCTTCAATTACAACACGCAGCAGCGCATCGGCCGTGCCGTGGTGTACTTCGTCGAGGATTCTTGGTCTGCGAGCTATCCCGATGCCGGCACCACCAAGGTCGAGGTTTCCGAGGACGGCAACACTTGGCGCGAGGTCACTACGACCGAGACTATCGGCTCTGCCAGCAATCGCGTTAAGCCCTACACATATGAGTTCGAGCCCACGCTTGCTACGTTTGTGAGGTTCACCTTCACCAACAAGAACGTGACGCTCCCCCACGCCAAGCCCTGCACCTGCATCACCGAGATTCAGCTGCTTGAGGCCAAGGGTAGCTTCGACACCAATACCGAGGCTGTGCTCGATAGCCTGACGGTCAATGGCAAGAAGCTCAGCGCCAGCAACCTCGAGAAGGGTAGCTACTCCACCGCGGCCCTTTTTGCAACGGTTGATGCCACGGCGGCAAAGAACACCGCCGTTACGGTGCTCCCCGCTCACGACAGCAAGATCAACATCATCCTCGAGTCTGAGGACCACGCTACGCGCAAAACCTTTGTCATCAACTTGGCGGCTGACAACAGCTCGAGTGTTTTGCCCGACGACAACGACGAACGCGACATCCCCAACGAGGATATCAAGAACACGGCTGCTGGCAGCGAGCTGAACCCCGCTTCTGGCAACGAGGGCCCTGTTTCGTTTGCGTTCGACAAGAACAACGCCACGTACTTCCATACCAACTGGAGGAACGGCTATAAGCCCACCGCCGATCAGCTGTGGGTTTCCATGGAGCTCAAGGAGGCAACGAGCGTCGAGGCCCTGCGTTACTTGCCGCGTAACTCCGGTGGCGACGGCGGCTACAACGGCATCGTTACCGATTACGAGATTCAGTATCGCGAGAACGAGTCCGACGAGTGGAAGACCATTTCCACTGGTCACTGGAAGGGCTACAAGGACGAGGGCTTTGAGATGGGCTGGCGTGTTGCTCAGTTCGACCACCCTGTCACGGCTAAGTACTTCCGCTTTAAGGCCAACGGCACCCAAGCCGCCAGCGGTGACAACGAGCATATGAGCGCTGCTGAGATTCGCCTGCGCAAGACGAGCCCCGCTACCGAGATCAAGGATGAGCAGGTTGCTGCTGCCGATGCTCTTGAGGTCGCGAACATCAACGATGAGGACGACATCAAGGCTCAGATCGCCAAGACAATCGAGGTTACGGTTGACGGTCAGAAGCTCACCTACGGCCTGGATTACAAGCTTGGCTTTGAGATGGGCGACGTGAGCGAAAACGGCCGCCAGGTCACCGTTACCGTGACCGGCATCGAGGACTACACGGGTTCTGTCAATAAGGTCGTTAACGTTACCGAGACCAAGCCGACGCTCGAGGGCATTGCGGTGAACGCCGATGCCGCCAAGCGCGCTTACACCGAGGGCGACAAGCTCGATCCTACGGGCCTGGTTCTCACGCTGTCCTACAGCAATGGAACCACGGATCAAGTTGAGTACAACGATTCGACCAAGAACGACTTTACGTTCAACCCGTCCTTGGACACCGAGCTGGCGGAGAACGGCAACCTCACGGTGACCGTCACCTATGGCGGTAAGTCCAACAGCTACGTTGTTACCGTAAGCAAGAAGGCTCCGACCAATCCGGATAAGCCCAAGCCGGAGCAGCCCAATCCTGACAAGCCCAACCCGGACCAGCCCGGCGGCGGTAACCAGGGCGGCAATGGAAACCAGGGCGGCAACCAGGGCAACACCGGCAACAAGCCTGGTACCTCTGGAAAGCCCGGATCGGGCAACAACGGTGGCATCCCCAAGACGGGCGATACCTCGCTGTTCGCAGTTGCAGCGGCCGGATGTGCCGGTGCGTCGGCTATCGCTTGGGGCATCGTTTGCGCCAAGCGCCGCCAGAACTAGCGCTTCTTAGATGACGCGCTCCTGCTGGGGAGCGCGTCGTCTTGCGCCAAATAACGTTAGTGATTGAGTGAGACATAAGACAGGAAGGGGACGTGAGCATGACGGTACAAAAGACCAAAATGCTGCACCGAGCAGTCGCCATGATCGCATGCATGTTTGCGATCGTGTTTGCGTCTTCGCTGCTCTGCGTGCGTCCTGCCGCAGCAGCAGAAGTGACCAATCTCGCCCTCAATAAAACCGCAGTGGCGGATAGTGAAGAGGCGTCGTCGGTTGCTGCCGGCAAGGCAGTTGACGGCAATGACTCTACGCGCTGGGGTAGTGCAGAAGATACTGCCGGCGGCGCCCATTGGATCTACGTTGACTTGGGGTCTGCCAAGACCGTAAAGAAAGCGACGATCAAATGGGAGTCGTATAAGGCGACCGGCTATAAGATTCAGTATGCGACGGGCAACACGGCGCCCGCAGCCAATAGCAGCGATTGGAAGGACATTCATACGTCCAACGACCGTCCTGCGTCCCTTACCGACGAGATTACGTTTAGCTCTCCTGCAAAGGGGCGCTTCTTCCGTCTGTACATTACGGGTTTCACGAGCGCCGATCCCCAGAATACGGTTCCCGAGTGGCCTACCATTGCCGTAAACGAGTTTGAACTCTACGGCGACGAAACTGCGGCGCCCTCTACCCAAGATCCGCAGCAGAATGTTGCTCGCGGCAAAAGTGCTGTTGCTGATAGCGAAGAGGCAAACACTCTCGGCGCTGCCAAGGCCGTCGACGGCAATACGACGTCTTCGAGCTCCCGTTGGGCAAGCGCGGTTGACGCTACCGCATCTCAGGACGGCGGTCCTCATTGGATCTACGTCGACCTGGGCCAGCAGCGCGACGTCAAGTGCGTCCGTGTGTTCTGGGAGCTGCGTAAGGCTAAGGGTTATAAGATTCAGATTGCTAACGGAGAAAGCGCCCCCGCCGCCGATAGCTCCGATTGGAAGACGGTTTACACCAACGATGGGCATCCTTCGAGCAAGACCGATTTGGTTACGCTCGACAAGGTGTATCAGGCTCGTTTTGTCCGTCTGTATATCGACCACAACACCTATGCCGATCCCGATGGTGGCGTCGCATGGGGCAACGTTTCTATTTTCGAGCTCGAGGTCTACGGCGGCACGCCCAAGATGGACATGAACGGCCTTGCCGATGCCATCAAGGTCGAGGCTCCCAAGAAGGGCGACACGCAGCTTAAGGTCACCCTGCCCACTTCCAGCGAGTATGACGTCACCTACAACGGCACCGACTACGAGCAGGTTGTTGGCGCTCAGGCTGAGGATGGCACGATTCCCATCTATCAGCCAGTCGTCGATACGCAGGTCAAGGTTTCCTTTAAGGTGACCAAGAAGAGCGATAAGAACACCTATACGTTCAAGGAGATCCCCGTTACCGTTCCCGGTAAGTTCCAGGTCGAAGCGGGCGACAACACCGCTCCCGAGGTTCTGCCGCAGCTGCGCGAGTGGAAGGGTCGCTCCGGCTCCTTTGCTCCTACCGCTCAGACCCGTGTTGTCTATGACAGCGACGATTTCAAGACGGCTGCCAACGAGCTGGCCGCCGATTACAAGGACCTGTTTGGCTCCGAGCTCGCGGTCGTTAAGGGCAGCTCTGCCAACGCGGGCGACATCTTGCTCTCTAAGACCACCGATACGTCCCTCGGTCTTCAGGACGAAGGCTATCTCATGGAGATCACCGATTCCGTGAGTGTCAAGGCCGAGACCAAGGCGGGCGCCTACTGGTCCACCCGCACTATTTTGCAGGCCCTCAAGACCGGTAACGGTTCCATCCCGCAGGGCATCACCCGCGATTACCCGCTGTATAAGGTACGCGGTCTGATTCTCGACGTGGGCCGCAAGACCTTCTCGCTTGAGTGGCTCCAGCAGATGAGCAAGCAGCTCTCCTGGTTTAAGCTCAACGATTTCCAGGTGCACCTTTCCGACAACTACATTTGGGTCGAGGAGTACTCGGACGATACCGTCAACACTGCCTATAACGGCTTCCGTCTGGAGTCCGATATCAAGAAGGGCGGCAACAACGGTAAGAACAAGGCCGATCTGACGAGCACCGACGTGTGGTACTCCAAGGACGATTTCCGCGAGTTCATTCAGCACTCGCGTGATCTCGGTGTCAACATCGTTCCCGAGTTCGATATGCCGGCACATTCCCTGGCACTCACCAATGTGCGTCCCGACCTGCGTACGCCTAAGTCCATGACGCGTCGTGGCAACGACCACCTTAACCTGGCTCAGAAGTATGACGAGTCGCTCGAGTTCGCGCTTTCCATCTGGGACGAGTACCTCACCGGTTCCAACCCTGTCTTCGACAACCAGACCATGGTCCACATTGGCGCTGACGAGTACGAGGCCGACGGCAACGCATACCGCAATTTCGTCAACGACCTCTTTGCGCACATGGAGGCTTCGGGCCGCACCGCTCGCGTGTGGGGCAGCCTCACCTGGATCAAGGGTTCCGTTGACGTTCAGGGTAAGGGTGCTGCCGGCCAGCACCGCCAGATGAACCTCTGGAGCAAGGACTGGGCCAAGATGGACGAGATGTACAACCTCGGCTTTGACCTGATCAACTGCATCGACAGCAGGTATTACATCGTCCCCAACGCCGGTTATTACTTCGATTATCTCAACGACAACACTATCTATAACTCTGCGATCAACAATTACAACAACGTTACGATCCCTGCCGGCGACGAGCAGATGATCGGTGGCGCCTTTGCCGTCTGGAACGACATGTGTGGCAAGCGCGAGAACGGCATCTCCGAGTACGATGTCTACGACCGCATCACCAACTCCGCTGGCCTGTATGCTGCTGCCACCTGGGGCAAGGGCACGGCCGACGTCTCCACTGCAAAGGCTACTGCCAAGAAGCTTGGCGACGCTCCCAATACCAACTTTGGCTACGAGACCACGGCCAATGCCGAGGGTACCGTCATGCAGCTTGGTATGGACGACGCCAGCGACGCCTCGGGCAACGGCAACAGCCTCAACCTGAAGTCTGCCAAGGACGCTGAGATTGTCGACGTCGACTTTAAGAAGGCGCTTGAGCTCAAGGGTGGCAAGAGCTATGTCGCGCTGGATTCCGATCTTGAGACCGCTGGTCTTGGTAACGATCTGCGCGTGAAGGTCAAGCGCACCGATGCCACGAGCGACAAGGATCAGATTCTGTTCGAGAGCCCCTATGGCTCCATCAAGGCCGTTCAGGCAAAGACCGGCAAGGTCGGTATTACCCGCGAGAACCGCGACTACTCCTTCAACTACACGCTTCCCATGAACGAGTGGGTTGAGCTTGAGTTCAAGAATGAGGGCATGGGCAAGGTTTCGCTCTATGTGAATGGCGAGCTCAAGGAGACCATCGGCCAGGATGGCAACAATAAGCTCAAGGCCACCTGCATGTTCCCGGTCCAGCGCATCGGCAGCAAGACGAATGCCTTCACGGGTTACGTCGATGATGTTCGTCTGACGCGTAGCGCTACGTTTGCGACCACCATGGCGCTCGATAATGCCGAACTCAAGGCCCGTTCCGTGCTCGCTGCCGGTGCTGACGATGCCGAGCTCGAGACGCTCGTTGAGCAGGCTCGCGCTCTTATCAACCAGGTCAACCCCGATGCCGCCGAGATCGCCAATCTCACGCAGCAGATCAACGACCGCGTTGCCAACGTCAAGTACAAGCCTGCCGATTACAGCAAGCTCGACGCTCTGCTCGCCGCAATTCCTTCTGACCTGTCTGTCTATACCGACGAGTCCGTTGCGGCACTCACGTCTGCGCGCGATAGCATCCAGCGCGATCTGCCGGTGAGTATGCAGGATACGGTTGATGCCTACACGAAGACGCTCACCGAGGCAATTGAGGGCCTCGAGCTTAAGTCTGCAGACAACAACTTCGCTCAGAGCGTGACCGCTACAGCCTGCTCCGAGGAGAAGACCGGCGAGACCGCTCCCAACGGTCCTGCTGCGGCTGCCGTCGACGGCGATGAGTCCAGCTTCTGGCACAGCCAATGGAGCGCTCCCGCCGACAATGACATGCCTCACTGGTTCAACGTCAAGCTTGCTGCTCCCGCCAAGGTGAGCGGTATGGTGTACGTGCCGCGTACCGGCAGCTCCAATGGCCGCTTGACCAAGTACCATGTCGAGGTGAGCACCGACGGCGGTAGCACCTATACGAAGGTTGCCGAGGGCACGCTCGAGTCCAGTGTGGGCGCCAAGAACATTACCTTCGACGAGCCTGTTGCCGGTGCAACCGACGTCAAGCTCTACTTTGATGAGACCGATGGCGATAGCGCCGCAAATAGGAATAAGTTTGCAACCGCTGGCGAAATTCGCGTTCGCGTCATCGACGAGACGGTTGACCTCAATGGTCTTGCCGCTCTGATCGAGCAGGCCGAGGGCCTCGACAAGAATTCGTACACGACGGCTACCTGGAAGAAGCTCGAGAGCGCGCTTGCCGATGCCAAGGACGTCGCGGCGAGCGATAACCCAACGTTCGAGGCTGTGAACGATGCCAAGGCCAAGCTGCGCTCCGCGATGCTGGGCCTGCGCCCCGGCACCCCGGATCCCGTTACTCCCGACCCCGACAAGCCGAATCCGGATAAGCCCAACCCGGATAAGCCCAACCCGGATAAGCCCAACCCGGACAAGCCGGGCACTTCTGATGGCGGTAATGGCGGCTCCGGTACCGCTGGGTCCAACAAGGGCGATTCGACTACGGGCAACAAGGGCGATAAGAAGCCTGGCACCCTGGTTAAGACCGGTGATGATCAGGCAATGTACATCGCGGCCGCGGGTGTCGTGGGCCTGCTTGTTGTCGGTGCCGGTGTCGTGCTGTATGTCAAGAACCGTCGTCAATAGCACGAAGTCGGATGAAGACCTGCCTCAAGAAAGGGTTTAAGAGATGAAGAAACGGATGATAGCCAAGCTGCTCGCTGTCACAGCGGTTATGCTTGCCTGCTTGGGCGGCTTGGCTCCGTTTTCGGCCTATGCTGATGATGCAGCGGCCGAATATAAGCTGTACCCCACGCCGCACAGCATGGTGTACGGCAACGGTGCGCAGACGCTGCGCAACAAGGCAAGCGTGCTTACAGAGTCCGGCATTGATGCCGATACTATCAGCCGCCTTGATGAAGCTTTGGCGCTGAAGGGCATCAAAGCAAAGAGCGTTGACGCTATTCCTTCCAAGAGCACCGTGACGACGGTTCTTGTGGGCGTCAAGGGCTCCGGCGGCGCGGTCGACACCTATGTTGACCAGCTGGTGCAAGATGACAAGCTGTCCTATACGGACGGCCTGTTCGACCACAATGATTCCTATGTCTTGGCTTCGCTTCCGTCTGACGGCAACGAGCCCGACCGCGTTATCGTTTTGGGCAAGACCACCGATGCCGCCTACTATGGCCTGACCACGCTTTATCAGATTCTGCAGCAGACTCCCGATGCCAAGCTGCGCACCTTTACCATGTCCGACTATGCGGACGTGGTGACGCGCGGCTTTATCGAGGGCTACTATGGCAATCCTTGGAGCACTGAGGATCGCGTGAACCTGATGCAGTGGGGTGGCTACTACAAGCTCAACGCGTATGTTTATGCTCCCAAGGATGACCCCAAGCACAATGCCAAGTGGCGTGAGCTCTACACCGAGGAGGAGCTTACCGAGAAGATCGAACCGCTTGCAGAGGCCGGCAACACCTCCAAGTGCCGCTTTGTGTTCGCGCTTCATCCGTTTATGCACAACCCCATCACGAACTCTAACTACGACGAGTCCGTGGCAATCCTTAAAGAGAAGTTCACCCAGGTTATGGATCACGGCGTTCGCCAAATCTCTATCCTTGCCGATGATGCCGGCAACCAGGGCAGCGCTCTGTACACCAGGCTTTGCAATGACATGACCGATTGGCTGCACGAGAAGCAGACCGAGAAGAACGCCGACGGATCGCTTAAGTACCCTGGTCTCAAAGACACGCTTATTTTCTGCCCTGTGAACTACATGGGCTGGGGCGAGTCCTGGTATGCCAACCTGCCCAAGACCGTCCAGGTTATCAACACCGGCGGCCGCGTGTGGGGCAAGGTCGACAACAACTTCACGTCGTCCTTTACCAACAATTCTGGCGTTGCCCCCTTCATGTGGATCAACTGGCCGTGTACCGACAACAGCAAGAACACGCTGTCCATGGGTGGCTACGAGAACGCTTTGGGAACCGATGTCCAGCCCGGCAAGGTTCAAGGCGTCGTCCTCAACCCCATGCAGCAGTCCGAGCCTTCCAAGGCTGCTATCTTCATGAATGCCGATTTCTCCTGGAACCTGTGGAAGAGCCAGGAGCACGCGGACCAGGCGTGGGAGGATTCGTTCTCCTATGTTGACCATAACTCTCCCACTGCCACGAAGGGCTCGGATGCTTTGCGCGAGCTGAGCCGCCACATGAAGCGCTACACGGGTGGCGGCGTGGTCTTTGAGAGCCGCGAGTCTGCCAATATCAAGAGCGAGCTCCAGGCCTTCCAGGGCAAGGTTAACGCCGGTGCGGTGACGGTCGAAGACTGCGACAAGATGATTGAGCTTTTCACCGGCTTGCAGAATGCTGCAAAGACCTATCGTTCCAACGCTGGCAACAAGGCCATGCTCGGCCAGATTGTGTACTGGATCGATACATGGGACGACGTGACGCGCGGCGCTATCGCCGAGCTCCAGGCGCTCAAGGCCGATCTTGCTGGCGACAGCTCCAAGATGCTTTCCAAGTATTCCGAGGGCTCCGATGCCCTGGCCGCTTCGCGCAAGCATGGCTTCCATTACGTAGACCACACCGAGTATGCAACAGTTGGCAACGCCTACATCATGCCGATGATCAACGCGCTTGATGGCTATCTCGCCCAGCGCGCTACGCTTGCGGCAGACCCCAACGCCGATACCACACAGTTTGTTACCAGCCGCACCGACACCCCCGAGGGCAAGACCGAGAACGTCTTTGACGGTAAAGCCACCACGGGCGTTGTCTACAAGAACCCCAACAAGCTCACTGCCGGCACCTACTTTGGCATGATCAAGAGCAAGCCGTTCGATCTTACCAACGTGACCTTTATCCAGGGCAACGGTGCCGACTACATGCAGCACGCCAAGCTTCAGACGTATGATGGCGAGAATTGGAACGATGTTGAGGGCCAGGGAGACCTGACCGGCACCACCGTCGCCATCACCGGTTTGGACATCAAGGGCGTCTACGGCGTGCGCCTGATCGCCACGCAGGACAACAGCCGCGACGCTTGGCCGACGATCTATGAGATCCAGGTCAACAAAGAAGAGCAGACTCCCGAGGGTCAGCCCGTCGCAGGCGCGGTGACCATCGATGGCCAGGTTTTGGCCGCACAGTCGCTCTCCAACATCAACGACGGCAACGTCTCGACCTATGCACACCTTCAGTACAAGAAGGCCAATGCCGGCGACCCCGAGTACGACATCCGCGATACCACGCAGTTCGGCGCTACCGTGACCCTTACGTTTACCAAGACCTCCGAGGTCGATACCTTCACGTTCGTGCAGGCGGCACGCAACGGCAACGAGCCTACCTCTGGTGACGGCATCAATGCCGGCGTGCTTGAGTACCAAAACGAGGCCGGTACCTGGATCAAGGCCGGCGATATCGACGGCACTGCTACGCAGACTATCACGCTGCCCAGCGCCGTTAAGGCAAAGGCCATTCGCGTCAAGAACACTGCTGCTACCAAGTCTTGGTGGAAGGTCTTTGAGCTTTCCGCCACCAAGGGCGCTACCTCCGAGGCCGAGCCCACCGCTACGGTTACGAGCACGGGCCTGGACGTGTACCAGTCCTACGCGCTTTCCCGCGTAGTCGACGGCAGCGAGGATACGTACGCTTGGGTTAAGCACAACTCCGGCGGCGGCAACATCAAGAGCGGCGATACCATCACCGTTACCTACTCCGCTCCCAAGACTGTGGGCCACGTGCGCTATGTCCAGGGTGGCGACAACCTTTCTGCCGGTGCGCTCGAGTACACCGTCGATGGCGTCAACTGGGTCAAGTGCGGCGATATCACATCGAGCCGCGAGCAGGAGTTTGATTTCGAGAACGTGCAGATTCGCGGCATTCGCGTGCGCGCGACCGAGGATACCGCCAAGTGGTGGCAGGTCCACGAGATCGCTACCTCCAAGGGCAAGGAAGCCAGCACCGGCACCATCCGCTCCGACATCTCGGGCGTGAGTCTCAAGGCCACGGGCGAGGACGGCGGCGTCCAGCTTTCCGACGGCACCGTCTCGTTTGGGGCTGGCAATTACCTTGCGGTCGATTTGGGCGCCGTTCGCAACGACGTTTCCATCAACACCGACGACATGACGCTCCCCGAGGATGCCAAGGTTGTGTACTCTCAGAACGCACTTGAGTGGCTTGACTACGCCAGTGCCAAGAAGCCTGTCCAGGCCCGTTTTGTGGGTATCAAGGCATCCGCTGCCTGCGATGTGGCGTTCACCAATTTCTCTGCGAGCTACAAGACGGTCAAGGCTCCCTCTTATGTAAAGGGCGACTTGGGCAACTTTGACGCTTCGAAGATCTTCGACGGCGACCTTTCCACCACCTTCAAGAACACCCAGGGTGCCACCAAGGGCAACACAATCGTGTTCGACCTGGGCCAGGAGCGCACGATCAATTCTGTTGCCTACTACGTTCCCGAGACCACCTACGATTTCATCCGCAAGGGTGTTATCGAGGTCGCCGATAGCCCGGATGCTGCTGATGATCAGTGGACCGAGGTTCTCAAGATCAACAGCGATACCGCTACGATCGAGAACACGTTTAACAGCGATACCGCCAAGACCACAGCCTGGCTCACGCATGACACCAAGAACCCGGGCAACATGTACACGGCTAACCCCAAGACCGATGTCACCGCTACCAATGAGAGCGATCCCAACGGTACCGAAAAGCTCAACGTGACCGGTCGCTACATGCGCATCCGCTTTACCGCGACCTATACGCAGCGCTGGATCGAGATCGGTGAGATTCGCATCAACGGCGGCGAGTATGTAAGCACCTACGGTGATGCCGACTTTGACTCCTCGAGCACCGAGGTGGAGGGCAAGACCCCTGCCAACCTTGCCGATGGGGACACCAAGACCGCTTGGCAGCCGCAGGACAACAAGGGCACCCTGGTGTACCACGTTTCCGAGCCCATTGCCGAGGGTGGCAAGGTGTACTCGGGCGTGCGCATCGTTTCTGCCGGCACTCCTTCCAATGCCAAGGTGAGCGCAACGGTCTACACCGATGCCGCCTACAGCAAGACGGCGGATGTCGAGCTGGGCACGCTCAACCAGCCCGTGAGCGAGTTCTGCTTTGGCACGCTTACCCGCGCCGCCGGCTCCACCTTCTCTGCCGTGAAGGAAATCACGATTACTTGGGACGGTACGGCTCCCCAGATTGCCGAGTTCTTCTTGATCGATGACGCCAATCCTGCTGACACCACAGCGCTCCAGGCTGCTATCGATGAACTTGACGGTAAGGACGTGAGCGGTTGGACCAAGTCGACCGCCGACGCCTTCAACAAGGCTCTCGCCACTGCGAAGGAGACGCTTGCTAACACCAAGGCCACGCAGACGACGGTCGATTCCGTGACCGCCGCTCTGAGGTCTGCCAACGCCGCCGGCGTCGAGAAGTATACGGGCGAGGCTCTTCCCAAGAAGATCTCTAACGACGATGGCCAGTACACCGTTGTGAGCTATCAGGCATATGCGGACGCCTATGCCGAGGCCGAGCAGGCTTTTGCCAACCCCGATGAACTCGCTAAGTCCGAGGGCGAGGCTTTGCTTGCCGCGCTCAAGGCAAAGAAGGACGCGCTGGCCTATGACCAGAGCGCTCTGCAGCGCGCCAAGGTGGCTCTTGCCGACGCCAAGCTGTTGTATGGCGAGGCTGACGCTGCTGCCGATAAGTACACGACCGATAGCGCCGCCGCTTATCGTGACGCCATGAACGCTCTTGAGCAGCTGGTTGCCAACGCCGAGGCAACGCCAAAGGCGCTCAAGGCTGCTCAGGACGCGCTTGAGGATGCCGAGGGCAAGCTGGTCGATGCCAGCGAGCTCAGGGCTGCACGCGCTGAGTATGAGAAGACGAATGGCAAGCTCTACACCGATGAGTCGTTCAACGCATATATGGCTGCCTACGACGAGTCTGACGCCGTGCTTAAGAACGGTACCGCCGAGCAGGTTGCTGCTGCGACCGCCAAGCTCAACGATGCCAACGCTGCACTCGTTTTGCGCCCCGCTGTCGATCTGAACAAGGTCATCGCCGAGGCCGAGAAGCTCGACAAAGCCGACTACACCGAGGCAAGCTGGGTGCCGTTCGCTGCCGCCATTGAGGCCGCCAAGGCTCCGCACGATTCGGCCAATGACGCCGACCTGGCTCAGGCTATTACCGATGCCAAGGCCGCATTGGTCAACGTCAAGGCACTCAAGGCCGACATTGCTTCTGCCAAGAAGGCTCAGGCCAAGGATTACACCGAGGACTCGATGGCTCAGCTCAACGCTGCCGTCGCCGAGGCAGAGGAAGTTCTTAAGAACGGTTCTGTCGACGAGGTCGCTGCCGCGCGCACCAAGATTGCCGATGCTCTGAAAGTACTGGTCAACGTGAGCGCCCTTAAGGACGCTATCGTCAAGGCTGAGAACCTGGATACCGCCAACGGTACCGATGAGCAGAAGGCTCAGCTTGCAGACGCTATCGCAGCTGCCAAGGCCCTGCTTAAGAGTGGTTCTGCCGATGAGGTTGCCGCTGCTCTCGAGTCGCTTAACGCGGCCATGGGCGTCTTTGGCGGTTCGGGTTCGGTTAAGCCCGAGCAGCCCGGCACGGGTAGTGGCAACCAGCAGGGAGGCTCTGGCCAGAACAAGCCTGGCAAGCCTTCGAATGGTTCCAGCCTGCCGGGCACCGGCGACGTGTCGCTGATAGCTCCGATGGTCCTTGCTGGCCTCGGTGCCGCGGCTCTTTACCGTTCTCGCCGTCGTTAACGGCATTTGCCGGGGCGGGCTTGATGTATACAAGCCCGCCCTCTTTACCGTCATAGGGCGGCCGCTCCGGCGCCCGGCTTGATGTTCGCAATCTGAGGGGGAAGACATGTTCAAATACGTAGGAAATTTAAGGAGGGTGGGAGTCCGAGCGTTACTGTCTGTTGCACTGCTCTTTGCAGCGGCAGGGCCGCTTGCCGCGACGCCCACGCCCGCGTTTGCCGCCGATGCGCCTCAGCAAAACGCTGCTCTTCCCAGCAGCGCGCAGTACAAATATCAGAAGGACGAACTTGCGGCGTTTTGCCACTTTGGTCCCAACACGTTCAACGAGATTGAGTGGGGCGAGCACTACGGCAATAAGGCTCCGAGCGAGATTTTCACGCTTTCGGAGGACTTCGACGCCGATAATTATGTCAAGACCATCAAGGACGCGGGCTTTACGAGGCTCATCGTAACCGCCAAGCATCACGATGGCTTCTGCATTTGGCAGTCCAATCTAACCGAGTACGACATGGGTGGCGTCACCCAGTACAAGGATGGCAAGGGCGATATCCTTGCCGAGCTTTCAGCTGCCTGCACCAAGTACGATCTGGACATGGGTCTCTATCTGTCCCCTTGGGATATCCATGACGCATCATATGGTTATTCCAATGGCGAGGATACCGGTATCGGCACCTCGACCGATCCCAAGGTCAACTACAACTACTACTACGATGGTCAGCTCAGGGAGATCTTGGGCAATAAGAAGTACGGCAACAACGGCAAGTTCGTTGAGGTCTGGATGGACGGCGCCAAGGGTTCCGGCGCCAATGCCCAGGTCTACGACTTCCAGCGTTGGTACAACACCATCAAGGAGCTCCAGACCGAGGATTGCCTGATCTTCCAGGGCGGCACCTTTGCGGGTATCCGTTGGATCGGTAACGAAAATGGTCTGGCTCACGACACCACCTGGGGTCCGTGCAAGACCGATTCCAACTCCGACAACGGCTTCAACACCAATCTGAGCGGTGGCTACAGCAAGGGTTTCCCCGATGGCGACAAGTGGCTCGTTCCCGAGGCCGATTCTCGCATTACTTCCGGTTGGTTCTGGGGCACGACCAAGAACACCCCCAAGACGCTCACCGAGCTGGGCAACATGTACTTCCAGTCTGTCGGCCACGGCGCTCCGCTGTTGCTGAACGTACCGCCCAACAACAAGGGCAAGCTCGATCCTGCTATCGCCGATCGCGTTCGCGAGTTTGGCCAAAACATCAAGGATTCGTTCAAGGACGACCTGACGCGAGCCAACGATCACGGTCGCGTCGTTGCTACGGCCCAGGCCAGCAGCACCTGGAACGACAACGAGGATTATGGTGCCTCCAAGGTTCTGGACGGCAAGGACGATACGTATTGGTGCGCCAAGAGCGCTGCCGACCAGACGCTTACCGTCAAGCTGCCCAAGCCCACGACGTTTGATATCGTCTCCATTGAGGAGGCAATCCAGAACGGCCAGCGCATCTCCGGCTTTACGGTTTCCTACCAGACCGAGGAGAACGGCGCCTGGAGCGACTTTGGTCGAGGCGGCACGATTGGCGCTAAGCGTCTGGTTCGTGGTACCGCAGTAACCGCCACGGCTGTTAAGGTCACGTTCACGACCCATAATTTTGGTGATGAGAACCTGAGTCTCCCGCAGATTTCCGAGGTGGGCCTGTTCAAGGCTTCCCGCGGTTTTGAGAAGCCAGCTCCGCTGCCTGAGGGCATGACCGGTATCGATAACACTGAGATGACCAAGACCGGTAATTGGAACGACGAGAAAATCGACGGCTGCTTTAAGGGTACGAGCATGTGGACCACGCAGTCGGGAGCCACGGCCTCCTTTAGCTTCACGGGCACCAAGTTCGCCATCGTGGGCACCAAGGACCCCAACCACAGCACGTTTACCGTCTCCATCGACGGCGGTGCAGCCCAGACGGTCGATACGCACGACTCCGTGCGCACCGTTCCGGCGCTGCTCTTTGAATCCGAGACGCTTGATGCTGGTACGCATAACGTCGTCATTAAGGCTACGGGTACCGTTGGCATCGACGCTGCCGCCTACCTGAATAACGGTAGCACCGGTATGTTCGATTTCACCGAGACCAACGTCACCATGGATGAGGACAGCACTCATGCTTTCACCATCCGTCGTACGGGCGGCTCCAAGGGTTCTGTGACGCTGGTCGTCCAGCCCGAGCCCGGCTCTGCCATCCAGGACAACTTCGACACCACGCCGCAGGAGGTTACCTTCGCAGACGGTGAGACCGAGAAGCAGGTTGATATCAAGACCCGTCGCGTCGTGACCGGCTCTGCCGCCGATGGCGACAAGCAGTTCTCGGTTTCCCTTGCGGTTAAGGCCGGCGAGGGTGCCGTCATTGGCTACCACGGTGTGGCAGATGTCACCATCACCGACCTTGACGCTGCGTGCAATGCGCTCATCGCTCGTGCCGAGGCTTTGGATACCGATAACTTCAATGCCGATTCCGCAGCTGCGCTGACCACCGCCATTGAGGCCGCTCGCAACGCTGCCGATAACGGTGACGTCAGGGGTGCCGATGTTCGAGCGGCTATGAAGGCCCTGCAGACCGCGATGGACAATCTCTCGTTTGCCTTCCCGACGGAGGAGGGCAAGACCGTAACAATCGAGGCCGAGCATGGCACCTTGCACGACGACCACTCGAATGACAGGGATCAGTGGGGCGGTAACTACCCTATGGAGATCACTGATTTTGAGGGCGCAAGCGGCGGCAAGATCGTGAACGCCATCAATAACGGCGACGCTGTGTCCTATCGCGTGAAGGTCGAGCGCCCCGGTACCTACCGCGTTGCGCTTACCTACTCCTCGGGCTCTGCGTCCAATGCAATTAAGCTTTTCGACGATAACGGCGTGTTCAAGGCTATCGACTCTGTCTCCGCCGGTCATACGAACCCGCGCGAGCTCAAGACCGTGACGTTTGACCTTGTTGCCAAGAAGGCCGGAACAACTACCCTTACGGTTGGCACCCCCGGCAACGCAGACGCTCCTCGACTCGATAAGTTTGACATCACACTGACCGCATCCGCCGTCGACAAGGCCGAGCTCCAGAAGGCCGTCGACGATGCCGCCAAGCTGGTCGAGGACGACTACACCGCCGAGACCTGGGCCGGCTTCAAGTCCGCGCTCGACGCCGCCCGCGACGTGCTCGCTGCCGCCGACGCCACCCAGGACCAGGTCAACGACGCCCTTGCTGCTCTGACCGATGCTCGCGCTGGCCTCAAGAAGGACGAGGTCAAGCCTGATCCCGGCAAGCCGAACCCCGACAAGCCCAACCCGGATCAGCCCGGCAACGGCGAGCAGGGCGGCAACGGCAACACCGGCACCAAGCCTTCGGGCAACGGCAAGCCTTCGGCAAAGCCCTCCGCTTCTTCCAAGAAGGAGCTTCCCAAGACCGGTGACGTTTCGCTTCTGGGTGCAGCGATCGCCGGTACCTCTGGCGTGGCTGCTCTTGGAGCGGCTCGCGTGATCGCTTCCAGGCGTCGCCGTCGATAGTTCGTATCGCGACGAAATAGCAAAGACGCCCCTGGGGACGTCTTGATGACGGCGAGGACTCGTGCATAAACGCGGGTTCTCGCCGTTGCATAACAGACGCTTTCGCGAGGACGATTGGGGAAAAGCTACGGCAATCTGCCCGACATCGCTTGGCGCGTCTATACTGAACACGTTGTAGTTAAGGGGCGCGGACATTCGCGCGGCCGCTCTCAATCTGGAGGCATGTATATGGCAGAGAAAACGCCCGTTGTCGGTATTATTATGGGTTCTAAGTCCGATCTTCCTACCATGGAGGGATGCACTGCGGAGCTTGAACGCCTGGGCGTTCCGTACGAGCTGGTTATCGCTTCGGCGCATCGCACTCCCGACAAGGTGCATGAGTGGGCAGCTACTGCGGCCGATCGTGGCATCAAGGTGATTATCGCTGCTGCCGGTAAGGCCGCTCATCTGGGCGGCGTTGTTGCCGCCTTCACGCCGCTGCCCGTCATCGGTGTGCCCATGAAGACCTCCGACCTTGGCGGCCTTGACTCGCTTCTCTCGATGGTGCAGATGCCCTCTGGCGTGCCGGTTGCCTGCGTTGCCATCAACGGTTCCAAGAATGCGGCGATTTTTGCCACCCAGATTCTGGGTGCCACGATGCCCGAGTATCGTACGGTGATCGAGAACATGAAACGCGAGATGGCCGAGGCCTAAACTCGACATCTTAAGAAATGGGGAAGAGCATGGCCGATATGGCACATACCGATAGGGGAGGCGCTATGCCGGGTGGTCGTCATGTGGCGGGGCAATCGCGTGTGCGCATGGTAAAGGCCGGCTCGCATTTCGCATCCGCCCCGGCTGCTTCTTCGGCCACGCCCGATCCAAAGGCTGCAGCAGACGCCTTCGAGCCTGCATGGACACCTCGTCCTGTGGGCGCGCGCTTTGCGACGTCGCCCAAGGCCGAGCAGCCTTCTGCCACGCAAGTGGCGGCGCAGATCGCGCCCAAGCCCGTGACGCTTCCGACGCGCTCATCCACATCGGCGAGTAACCCTTCTGCTTGGGAGACCGCCGAGTTCATGCGCATTGCGGCGGCGCGCGGCACGTCCGGTGCATCGTCTGCCGGCGCGGTAACGGCAAACGCGGCCTCTGCCACGCGCGCCATGCAGCCAATCGCTTCGCCTGCGGCGGCTCCGGCTACGGTATCCCGCGCTGCAAAGCAACCCGCTCTGCGCACGACGGCTCCGGCTCCTTCGGCACGTGCTGCCTCGCATTCTCCGCAGGTAAAGCCCCTGGCATCCGCTCCTGCAGAGGCTCCGGCTTTTGACCCCTTTGCGTATCATCCCGAGGTTGCCGAGCCCGACGAGGTGCCGGCGCATGTCGCGCCCGCCGTGCGCTCCGCGTCTCCCGCCACCGCGCCGGCTCCCCATGGCGCCGCGGCTGTTACTGCTCGGATTCCCGTGCAGACACCTCGGACCTCACAAAACCAGATGACATCCCCGAAGGGAGTTGCCCCTGTGGTTGCCGCTTCCACGCATCGCTCTTCCGCAAAGCAGCCGCGCCCGGTCCGCGCCGGTGGTTCTGTGCCGCCTCGCGCTCCGGAGCGTGGAGCCAAAGGCGGTCGCGGTGATAATCGTCCCCCGTGCAAGAAAAAGCAGATACTGCCTCTGGTCTTCATTATTGTGGGTATAGCCCTTTTGCTGGTTGCCGGAGGCCTGTTCATCAAGGCTCAGCTAGGCTATCAGGAGGCGCAATCATGCTATAAGCAGCTTGAGCAGTATGCCGTCAAGGGCGATGAAGGCGATGAGGTGCCCAGCGTGGACTTCAATGCCTTGGCGCAGATCAATCCGGATATTGTGGGCTGGATTTATGTCCCAGGCACGGTAATCAATTACCCCGTGGTTCAGACCAGCAACAATACAACCTATCTGAGCAGGCTTTTTGATGCTTCAGGCAATGGCTCGGGCACCATCTTCATGGACATGGACGATACAGCTCCGGGCTTGGTGGACGAGCAAACCACCATTTACGGCCATCATATGAACGACGGTTCTATGTTCAAGGCAATTGACAATACGCTCAATCAGGGTGATTTCGACAAAATCGGCAAGGTGTACTACATCACGCGCGATACCACCTATGTTCTCGAGCCTATGTTTACCGCGCAGGTCGAGGACACCTATGTCGACGCCCGCCGCACTAACTTCGATGCGTCCGATAAGACGCTCACCGCGTATCTTGAAGATACGCTTGGCCAGGCAAAGGCGAAGTCGAGCACCGCGGGGGAAGATGTCAAGAAGGCAAAACAGGTTCTTACGCTCGTGACCTGTGC
Source organism: Collinsella acetigenes (assembly GCF_012844445.1). Lineage (NCBI taxonomy): Bacteria > Bacillati > Actinomycetota > Coriobacteriia > Coriobacteriales > Coriobacteriaceae > Collinsella > Collinsella acetigenes. The sequence continues at coordinate 55,826 of NZ_JABBCP010000006.1, read as the reverse complement.
AGGCGAGATTATCCCGCGTACCACGCGAGCCGCCATGGTGTGCACGGTTGTGGAGGCGCAGCCGCGCGTCGAGGGACAGGGCTCTGCGAACTAAGACGCTTTGCTGTCGCGCCCCCGCACGCGCAAGTTGTCGAAACGGCGAACTGGGATTTTGAATCGAGGGTGCCCATGTTTTGGGCTACTCGTCTACTGTCGGAGATGTGTTGCAAAGCGCATCTCCGTTTTTTTGAACGTTTGTCGAGCGATAGAAATGAGTGGCGGAAGAACGTGCACCTGGACGCTGCATGGAGCCCAAAAACGATTCAAAAGCCGCCATTCATCTGCAAACGAATGAATAACCGCCACTCATCTGGTCCGGCTCCCGAGTCAAACCAGCGCGATGGACCCTGTGCCATCGACACATGTGACAAAACGAACCTGAGGACTTTTGTCATGTGCGTGGGCGGTCTGGGGTTTAGGCGGCGCTGTCTTCGGCACTGAGCACGCGACTGGTATCCTGCGGCGTGATTGTCATGCTTTGGAAGCGATGCTGCATGTAATCGTCATCAAAATGAGCGGCATAGAACTGTTCGACATGCGTTTGCGGGGTGAGGCCGCTTACGCGCTCGAACCAGCAGTCGAGCGATTGCAGGGTCATGACGCCGTCGATAAGCATGAGAAGCGTGCAGATGGACGTAAGCGAATAGCGCCAGGTCCAGGGGATGCGGTTGATAAGCTTGAGCAGGCGCGGCAAGAGCACGCGAATCCATGCGAGACCCAGGCAGCCCCAGATGCCAGCGAACATCGTGCAGGTGCGGCCGCCAAAGAGCACAGCGATGGGATCGGGCATGCCAAAGAGGCGCATGTGGTTGTAGTCCCAGGCAACAACACCAAACGATATCTGCAAGAACCAGGCGACAGCCACTTCGAAAAGCGCCCCGATGCATGCGCTCACCATAAAGATGATGATCGGGTTCTTTTTATAAAAGCGGTTGAGCGCCACCGTCATGAGCAGGGCGCCAAAACCGTAGATAGGCGAGAACGGGCCAAAGAGGAGACCAGCTCGATCTTGATAAACACCCGGCTCCACCACAACCATATGCCAGATGGTCTCAAGCACCAGGCCAATGACGCTACATGCGATAAATACCCAGAACAGATTGAAGAAGTTGAGGCGAATGAACCCCTCGCCTGTCTCGTCACGGCCAAGCATGGCATCGCGTGCGGCCTCGCGATTGATCATGTTGCGCAGGCGACGCTGCAGTTCGCGCTCCTGGCGAAGCGATGGATCGACGGTGATTGAGAGGGCGATGAGAATCGCAAGCTGTACGGCAGGTCGGATGAGATGCGACCCGATACCGCTAAGCATCATATCGATGATGATCTGAATGATGGTGACGACGATAAGCGCGTATGACCAGCGTGCAGCGTGGCGTCTGCGATTCTTGATGAGTGAGATGCCAAAAACGATAAGGCCCACGGTATCGAGTACGGCAAACGAGATACCGACGATGGCGATGACAAGGGCTACAAGTGGGTTTGCACCGATGGTCACGGTGTCGGGGTTTTGAATGAGTTGCTGGGCAATGTAGCCAAAGAACATCAGGTAGACCGGAATCGAGATGACGCCGGAGGCGATGCAGAGGCCGCCGTAGATTTTAATGAAGAGGGGAAGCTCTCGAATTTCCGATTCGGTGACGATTTTTGGATCAAGCATGTTGCGCGCCATAAGCGCTCCTTTTGTTTCAATCAAACCTGAATCATATGGTAGCTCATCCAAGGTAGTGCTCCGTGCGGTGTGCGCGGGTTGCATAAGGGTAGTGTACCGATTGCTATTATATGAAGATTATGTACCAATTGCGACTGGGGGATGGCTAAATAAATGCCGCTGTGTCCGTTTGATATTGCGGCCTAATTGCATGTGCGCTAGCGATGAAGTGGCATTTTGTAAATCGGTACAAACCCAGCAGCCCTCTAAAGGGGACAACGCCCCTTTGCATTTTTACCGAGGCGTTTACCGAGGCGGCGTCGCGACTCGCCGACTAGAAACTGAAAAGAATACATCAGTGTACTAAAATCACAAAAGGCGACACAGGAATGTTACATAAAACGTGCATACAAGTACGTTGGGCGAGAAGGGTCGGTGGTCGGCCGCATGATAACCGTCGAATTAAATAACGGGGGGGGGATCTTCAAAATCGACCTGTACCTCAACGATTTCTCTAGAGCAATTGCTTTTTATGGGTCGATTGGCAGACGCCACCTTGAATCGTCCTCTCGCTCCTCGGGGTTTTGCAGCATGTTGGATGGCGGCCAAAACGCAGCTGAGGAGTGACGCATGTCTAGGAAAGTAACGCTCACGGTACCCGTCGATATCGTAGTTCGTGATCGGGACGTTCATGTGCTGGCACTGGTAAAAAAGCGCAGTGGGGCATCGAGCCATGGCGTGAGCGCGTCGATTCGTTCGTTTGCAGACGAGCTGGACGTGAGCCTCGACACCGCGCGTCGTGCCCTTGCTTCGTGCGAGGAGGCGGGCTATCTGACGGTGAGAGCCAACCGCATGGAGAACGGTGGTCAGCTTGAAAACACCTATTGCGTTACCAAGAGCGGCGATGGGGTCATCGAAGCCGCGCGAAGGGCGGGGCTCATCTCCTAGGTTCTGCCATTTGCTGCGGCTCTTAAGGCGACTGCAGAGTTTAGAGGGCTTCGGCCATAATTTGCATCGCCGCCGGTGTCGCTGTGCTCAAGGGACGCCATGAGTAACAAGCCAAGGCCCCGTGCTTAAATTCACATCGAATTATTGGTCCGCATCCTCGTTTGAGGGTGCGGACTTTTTTCTAAGCTTCTCGAGAGGCTCCGTTGCCGTCCGTCTGCCGTCGTACCTGTGCGTATAATAATCTGGTAAACGCCAATGCATAGAGTCATGAGGGGATAGCATGTCTCAAGAAACCATCCATGCGGCCCAGGCCGCCGCAGGACGTGTGTCCGAGCCGGAGCAGCTGGACGAAGATAAGGATCAGCTGCACGAGGAGTGCGGTGTCTTTGGTGTTTGGGCGCCAAAACGCGACGTTGCTCGCCTGACGTATTTTGGCTTGCGCGCGCTGCAGCATCGCGGCCAGGAGTCGGCGGGTATCGCGGTGGGTGACGGCGGTACCGTTATGGTGCGCAAGGATCTGGGCCTTTGCGGTCAGGTCTTCTCCAACGCCGACCTCTCCACGCTTACCGGCCAGCTTGCAGTGGGACACGTGCGCTACGGAACCGCAGGTGCCAAGAGCTGGGAGGCCGCGCAGCCGCACCTCTCTACCATCAACGAGGTCATTATCGCGCTTGCGCATAACGGCACCCTCGTGAACACCGACGAGCTGCGTCGTCAGCTTATCGAGCTGGGAGTTCCGTTTCTCTCAAATTCCGACTCCGAGGTAGCAACCAAGCTCATTGGCTACTTTACCCAGCGCACCGGTCATTTGCGCGAGGGCATCCGCAAGACCATGGAGCTCGTGCGCGGCGGTTACGCCATGACCCTCATCAACGAGAGCTCCCTCTACGCCTTCCGTGACCCGCATGGCATCCGTCCGCTCGTGCTGGGCAAGCTCGTAGACGGCGGCCTTGATCAGGCCGACCTCAAAGCGGCTGCCAAGCTTCCCTCGCTCGAGGAGAGCACCGAGGCGAACGAGCCTGTGCCCGAGGTCACTACGGCGGGCGGCTGGGTTGTCGCTTCCGAGACGTGCGCCCTCGACATCGTGGGCGCCGAGTATGTTCGCGACATTCGCCCGGGCGAGATTTTGCGCATCAACGACGAGGGCCTTGTTTCCGAGCAGGGCGTGCCCGCGGCGGAAAAGCCGGCAAACTGCATCTTTGAGCAGGTTTATTTTGCTCGTCCCGATTCCATCATGAACGGCAAGAGCGTTTATGCTTGCCGCTACGACATGGGCCGCATGCTTGCTATCGAGTCGCCCGTCAACGCCGATATGGTCATTGGCGTTCCCGACTCCGGCATGCCTCCGGCGGAGGGCTTTGCTCACGAGAGCGGCATTCGCTATGGCGAGGGCCTTATCAAGAACCGCTACGTGGCTCGTACCTTTATTGAGCCCACGCAGGAGCTGCGCGCCATGGGCGTACGCATGAAGCTCAACCCGCTCAAAGACAACATCGAGGGCAAGCGCATCGTCGTGATCGACGACTCCATCGTGCGCGGCACCACTATGGTGCAGCTCGTCAAGATGCTGCGCGGCGCCGGCGCCAAAGAGATTCACGTGCGCATCAACTCGCCCGAGGTCATTTGGCCGTGCTTCTATGGCATCGACACCGATGTCCAGCAGCAGCTGATCAGCGCCAATAAGACGGTCGACGAGATTTGCGAGTTCATCGGTGCCGACTCCCTGGCGTTCCTCTCGGTCGAGGGCCTGCTCAAGTGCATGCCGGAGGGCGGCTACTGCGACGCCTGCTTTACGGGTGTCTATCCGGTGGCTATTCCCGATAGCTTTGGTCGCGACAAGTTCATGGAAGGCTACAAGCCGCGCAACCTCACCAAGCCCATGCGCTTTGCAGACGATGCGATTGTCGAGAAGGATAAGGATAAGAGCTGGGAAGAGAATCATCCCGAGGCATAATGCACCTTTTGGCGCCAGGAGCGGCAACCCGCGACTTGGCGCCTGTGTCTTTTTGTTACCAAACCGCTCCACGCGAAAGGAAATCCGATGAGCGAGAATACCAAGCACGTGACGTACGAGGACGCCGGCGTCGATACGGCCGAGGGCGGTCGCGCGGTCGACGCCATCAAGCAGATGGTCAAGGAAACCAATCGTCCCGAGGTCATTGGCGGTATTGGCGGCTTTGGCGGTCTGTTCTCCGCCGCCGCCCTTAAGGACATGGAAGACCCGATTCTTATTTCGGGCACCGACGGCGTGGGCACCAAGCTCGTGCTGGCGCAGCTGCTCGACCGCCACGAGACGGTGGGTCAAGATCTTGTTGCCATGTGCGTAAACGATATTCTCGCTTCTGGCGCCGAGCCGCTGTTCTTCCTTGATTACGTGGCTATCGGTCATATCGAGGCCGAGCACATGGCAAAGATCGTGAAGGGCGTGGCTGACGGCTGCAAGCTTGCGGGCTGTGCGCTTGTGGGCGGCGAGATGGCCGAGCATCCCGGCGTCATGCGCCCGGACGATTACGACCTTGCCGGCTTTACCGTGGGCGTTGTCGATCGCCCCAAGATGATCGACCCTGCAAACGTCCGCCCGGGCGACGTCATCATCGGTTTGCCCTCCACAGGCGTTCACTCCAACGGCTACTCGCTGGTGCGCAAGGTTATTGGCGTCGACGGCATCGTGCCGGGCACGCCCGAGGCGGCCGCCAAGCGTGCCGAGCTTGAGCAGCCGCTTGAGGAGCTGGGCGGCCTTTCGCTGGCAGATGCCCTGCTGGCACCCACTCGCATCTATGTGAAGCCGGTGCTCGAGCTGCTGCGCGGAGGCGCCAACGTGCACGCCATCGCTCACATTACGGGCGGCGGCATCACCGAGAACCTCAATCGCGCGCTGGCGGCAGATGTCGACGCCGTGGTCGAGCGCGACGGATCCAAGATGGGCTGGGACGTGCCTCCTGTCATCACCTACATTTCCGAGCATGCCGAACTTGCCCCCAACGAGGCGTGCAAAACCTTCAACATGGGTGTGGGCCTGTGCTTCATCGTGGCTCCCGAGGACGAGGCTGCAATCACCGTCGCCCTCGAAGGCATGGGCGAGAAGCCCTTCCGCGTAGGCACCTGCGTCGAGGGCTCGGGCAAGGTGACATACTCCGATGAGCGATAAGAACGTTTCCCGTCCCGCTCCCTATACGCGCCCGACGGGTACACCCGTGGCCGAGCCGCTCAAAATCGGCGTGCTTATCTCTGGCTCTGGCACCAATCTTCAGGCCTTGATCGACCGCATTGCCGAGGGCAGCCTTAACGCCAGTATCGAGCTGGTGGTTTCGAGTCGTGCGGACGCCTATGGCATCAAGCGCGCGGAGGAAGCCTCCATCGAGACGCTCGTGATGAGCCGCGAGGATTATGCCGATCCCATCGCTGCCGATCAAAAGATCGTGGACGCTCTGCTCGAGCGCGGCGTGGAGTATGTGGTGATGGCCGGCTACATGCGCATGGTCCGTACTCCGATGCTTCGGGCGTTTGAGAATCGTGTGGTCAACCTGCATCCGGCATTGCTGCCGAGCTTTGTAGGCGCGCATGCCATCCAGGACGCGTTCGACCGTGGCGTCAAGGTGACGGGCGTGACCGTTCACTTTGCAAACGAGGTGTACGACTGCGGCCCCATCATCGCTCAGCGCGCGTTGCCCATCGAGGAAGAGTGGGACGTCGACACGCTCGAGTCTCACATCCACGATATCGAGCACGTGCTGTATCCCGAGGCTGTGCAGATGCTCGCCGATGGTCGCGTTCATGTGCTGGCCGACGGCAAGGTGGCTATCGATCCGGTGCCCGCCGCATAGCGTTTCTTGCTTGTCGCTTCAATCGACTTGACCCATACAAGCTCCCCAACCTGCCCTCAAATACGAGGGGACGGTTGGGGAGCTTTGCTATGATGGGGGCGTAGCTTCGAAAGAGGTGGCGACATGATCGATGACGTCCGGTTTTGTGAGATTGTGAACAGACTCCGCGCGCAGGGAACCGACGACGGCGAGGTCGAAGTCAAAACCTGCGAGACGAGGCTCAGCGCGGATATCTGGGAATCGGTAAGTGCATTTGCCAATACGGCAGGTGGCATCATCATTTTGGGTCTGAGTGAAAAGGACGGCTTTGCGCCGGCCCCTCACTTCAACATCGATCGCGTGCGCGATCAATTCATTGCGGGTATAGGCGATGGTGGGTCGCAGGGGTGCGTTGGAAACCCTCCTGAGTACGAACTGGCCCGCCGCGAGGTGGATGGCAAGCAGGTTCTGGTTATCGAAGTGCAGGAACTAGACCTTCGCTTCAAGCCCTGTTATGTGGCCGCACGTGGCATTCAAAACGGCAGCTACAAGCGCGTCGATGATAAGGACATCCACCTGTCCCCAACAGAGCTGTACGGCTATCAGGGTGCTTTGCTTCCAAGCGATGCCGAGTCGATGCCTGTGCCGGATTCTTCTGTGGACGATCTGGATGAGAACTTGGTGGAGGCAATTGTAAAAAAGCGCGTGCTCCAGGCGCCGCATGTTATGCGTGGCGCGGAAACGCGGGAGAAGCAACTTGTTCGCCTTAATATTGCAAGTGCTGCGGGGCCCTTGCGTCTGGCAGGACTTCTTGCTGCTGGGCTCTATCCGCAGCAGTTTTATCCCGAACTCGTTATCGATGTCGCGGTTCATCCGAATCTGCAAAGGCTCGGGGCGGGTTCTGTGCGATTCGTTGACCGGCAGGTGTGCGACGGTCCGCTTACCGTTTGCATTGAGGATGCCCTTGCTGCGGTGGGGCGAAATCTGCGCCGTGTATCACGCACTATCGGTGCTCGCGACCGTGAGGAATGGGAAGTCCCCGAAGAGGTTCTTCGCGAGGCAATCGCAAACGCCTGCATTCATCGCGAATATTCGACGCTGTTTATAGGGCGCCCGGTGAGTGTAGGCCTCTATCCCAACCGGATAGAGGTGCTTAATCCAGGAGGTCTTTGGGGTGGAAAGACGCTTGGCAATTTGTGTGACGGTGAATCGCGCTGCAGAAATCCCAAGCTGATGAGTCTTATGGCTGCCGCGCCTTTTAAAGGCGCGCGCGATTTGGCTGTCGAGCGACATGGGGCTGGCATGGCGACAATGATCCATGAGCTCGAAATGCGTGGGCTCGATAGGCCGCAGCTCGAGGCACGGGCAGATTCATTCAAAGTTGTATTTTGGCGTCCACGGACCGTGCTCAATTGTTGCACTTGTATGTAAATTGCTGTACAACTTTTGCCCAGCGATGGCTGTGCTACCATCGATTTTGCTAAGCTGTCTCGCTGCCCATTTTGAGACAGCGCACATGTCAACAAGACAGGAGAGAGAACATGGCAAGCAAGGATACTGAGCTGTTTAGCCCCGATCTGGTCTTCTTTGATTGGGAGGCCCAGAGCACTGACGAGTTCTTCACCAAGCTTGGTGCCGAGCTCAAGCAGCGTGGCAACATCAATGATGGCTGGTTCGACGGCATCTCCACGCGTGAGAAGAACTACCCCACCGGTCTTCACACCGAGGCCGCTGCCATTGCCATTCCTCACACCGATCCTCAGTTCATCGAGAAGCCCTATATCGCGGTGATCAAGCCCAAGACCCCGATCGTCTTCCAGCCCATGGCAGGCATGGGCGACGAGGTCCCCGCCGAGCTCATCATCAACCTGGGCGTTCTGCGTGATGGCGGCCAGGTTGCCGTGCTGCAGAACCTCATGAACATCTTCATGGACAAGGAGAAGACGGCCGACATCCTCGCGCAGACCACGCAGGAGGGCATGATCGACGCCATCACCAAGTACTTCGAGTAGCATTCGTTTCCTGTTTTGATCAACAGGTTTTAGCTGCCCCCTTTTATGACCCCTGTGAGCCTGCCGCTCGCAGGGGTTTTGTATATGCAGGCCGTTAAGGCGTTTGATATTGTCACGTTTTTCTGAGCTGGGCATATCTATGAGACAATAGGAAAACTCAGGTAGTAACCAGTGTGCGCGCCTGCGAGCGCAGGCGCGATAAGGATGTATCTATGGCTCAGCAAAAAAAGAAATCGCCTACGCCCGCCGATAAGACTCAGGCACCGCGCAAGAAGGACGTGCGTGCCCGCGCTCGAAAGACGCGCATGTCCAAGGGCGTCAAGATTTTGCTTGTTGCCATCGGCTGCGCAGCGATGATTCTCTCCGTTTCCACCATGGCGTGCTCCGGCATCATCAACCAGAGCCAGAACAAGAAATCGTATACGCTTACCGGCGGTGTTGCTGCCAAGGTCGACGGCGTGAATATTACCGAGGACACCGTGACCAAGCAAATCATGAACGTGCGCGCTTCCGGTGGCTATGACACCGACAAGAAGTGGGCTCAATATCTGGTTGACAACGGCATGACGCCCGAGAGCTATCGTGCGAGCGTGATCGACTCCCTGGCGCGCCAGTACCTGGTGCAGAAGGCCGAAAAAGAATACGACGTCCAAGTGACCGATGAAGATGTCGAGCAGGCTTGGAAAGACGCCGCCGCAAACTATGAGAGCGAGGAGGCATTCGAGAACCAGATCAAGATGTTTGGCTTCACTAAGGACAGCTACAAACAGCAGCTTGAGAGCACCCTTAAGCAGACCAAGCTCAAGGAGAAGGTCGCCAAGGCCGCCGAGCCCACCGACCAGGAGGTTATCGACTATCTCAACAGCAACCTCTCCACCTACAACGACGCCCGCCGCTCTCAGAACATCCTGTTCAAGGTGAATTCGGGCGCTACCGATGAAGAGAAGGCAAAAGTCAAGGAGAAGGCCCAGGAGGTGCTCGACAAGATCAACGCGGGCGAGATTTCCTTTGACGATGCCGTGAGCAAGTATTCCGAGGACACCGGGTCCAAGGACAACAAGGGCGATGTGGGTTGGGATAAGCTCACGAGCTTTGTCGATGAGTATCAGTCGGCTCTTTCCGGTCTCAACAAGGGCGACGTGAGCCAGCTTGTCGAGTCTTCCTACGGCTATCACATCATCAAGTGCACCGACTATTTCCACGTGGACGAGTCGGTCACCTCGATCGATCAGGTTCCCAAGAAGATCGTGAGCTACGTCAAGAACATCCTCAAGACCCAAAAGGAGAGTACGGCGTACTCTAAATGGATGGACGCCTATATCAAGAAGGCCGACATCCAAGTCAACGACATGCCCAAAGAGGTTCCGTATAATGTGAGCCTGAAACACGTGACGCCAAGCACCGGCTCCTCCTCAACTTCGAACGAGTAGTCGCGCGTGACAACTGTACGTTTACCTGCGAGCCCGCCCAAACGGCGGGTTCGTTTATCGGAAAGGGGTTTCGATGACCAACGAAGAGCTGCAAAAAGAAATGATCGCCGCTATGAAGGCGAAGGACAAGACGCGTCTGTCTATCATTCGCCAGGTCAAGGCCGAGGTGAAAAACATCGAGGTCAACGAGCGCCGCGAGGTGACCGAGGAAGATGTGAACGGTATGATTAAGCGTCTGATCAAGCAGACGAGTGAGACGCTTGATATGTCCATCAAGGCCGGCAACAACGCTGAGCGCACCGAGACCCTTACCGAGCAGGTTGAGATTTTGCAGAGCCTGCTGCCTCGCCAGATTTCGGGCGAAGAGCTCGTGGCGCTGATCGAAGAGGTCATTGCCGAGACGGGCGCTACCGCCAAGAAGGATATGGGCCGTGTGATGGGCGAGCTCGGTCGCCGCACCGGGGGCAATTTCGATAAGCCGGCGGCAGCAAAAGAGGTTGGCTCTCGTCTGGCATAGGCATATCCTTGGGCTCTTTAGCCTGATGGAGAATTCGAGCGGTATACCAGGCGCTCTGTATGAAGTACGAAAAGAGTGGGCATAAAACCCACCAATTCGTATAAAACCGCCTTTTCTACCGTTGCCCGTTTGTAACAACTCGATTTCGAATCGAACAAGCGCCCCCTCATACGGAGCGCTTGGTTTTTTCCAACCGTAGAATGGATGGAGCCGCGAAGCAGTGTTGCTTGTGGATGCGCCGCGTCCCGATTCGATGGCAGATAAGGAAGGAACTCGTCCATGTCCGATATGATCCAGATCAAAGGGCTCAACAAATACTTCGGTGACCTGCATGTCCTGAAGGATGTCAACCTGAACGTCAAGGCTGGCGAGAAGCTCGTTGTCATCGGTCCGTCCGGTTCCGGTAAATCCACGCTCATCCGCTGCGTCGATTTTCTTGAGGAGCCCACGTCTGGCGAGGTCATCATCGACGGCACGCCGCTTACCAAGAAGAATCACTTGGAGATGGCCCGCAAGTATTCGTCGATGGTGTTTCAGCAGTTCAATCTGTATCCCAACATGACGGTGCTGGGCAACTTGACGCTGGCTCCCATCAAGCTCCAGAAGAAGAGCAAGGAAGAGGCCAACAAGATCGCCATGGCCGCGCTTGAGCGCGTTGGTTTGGCGGCAAAAGCGGGGGAGTATCCTCAGAATCTCTCCGGTGGCCAGCAGCAGCGCGTTGCAATCGCCCGCGCTCTGTGCACCAAACAGCCCATCATTCTCTTTGACGAGCCTACTTCTGCGCTCGATCCCGAGATGGTCCAGGAGGTGCTCGACGTTATGGTCGAGCTCGCTCACGAGAACATCACCATGATTTGCGTCACCCATGAGATGGGCTTTGCCCGTCAGGTGGCCGACCGCGTGGTGTTTATGGACGATGGCCAGATTCTGGAAGAGGGCACGCCCGATCACTTCTTTGAGAATCCCGAGAACCCGCGTTGCCGTGAGTTCTTGGACAAGATTCTTCACTAGTTTGTTTTCGCATGCGGTATAGCCGCCGCATCGAGATATGCCGAGTATGGGTTCGGCGCCATGGCTGCATACGCTGCCATGAATTGCGTATCGCAGGGAAGGGGTACCAACAATGGATATGTCTCGTCGTCAGTTTTTGAAAGTAGCCGGTTTGGGCGTCCTGAGCGTTGCCAGCATAGGCGCGCTTGCTGGCTGCGGTTCCGGTAGCAAGGGCTCTGGTTCCAGCAGCGACTCCAAGATTGCCACCATCAAGGAGCGCGGTAAGCTTAAGTGCGGCGTCAAGAAGGACGTTTTGGGCTATGGCTACCTGGATACCAAGACCAAGAAGTACGAGGGTCTCGAGATTGACCTTTGCTACCAGATTGCCGCTGCCGTCCTGGGTGTTTCTTACGAGGAGGCCGTCAAGAAGGAGCTTTGCGAGTTCACCGACGTCACGCCCAAGACTCGCGGTCCGCTGATTGATAACGACCAGCTTGACATCATCGCTGCCACCTATACCATCACCGATAAGCGCAAGAAGAGCTGGGACTTCTCGACCCCGTATCGCACCGACCACGTGGGCATCCTTATCAAGAAGAACTCCGGCATGAGCAAGATGGCCGACCTTGACGGCAAGCTCATCGGCGTCTCCCAGGGTTCCACCACCAAGGATTTGGTTCTCAAGATGCTTGAGGACGAGAAGATCGACGCTACTCCCGAGTTCAAGGAGTTCCCGGACTATCCGTCCATCAAGAGCGCCCTTGACGCCGGCAATGTCGACGCCTTTGCTATGGACCGCTCCACGCTCAAGACCTACACCACCGACGACTGCGAGCTGCTGCAGCCCGAGATTGAGTTCGGCGCCCAAGAGTACGGCGTGGCCACCAAGAAGGGCTGCGACCTGTCCAAGACCGTCGACGATACCGTCAAGAAGCTTCAGAAGGACGGCTGGATCGACGAAGAGATCTCCAAGTGGGGCCTGCTCTAAGGTGATGCCGTTGCTGTGCTAAACGCATCTGCGTTGCACGGCTTTTGATCGCCCGGGCGCCGGCGCGTCCGGGCGATATATGTTCGTAAGTTAGGAAGGAACTCTCGCCATGCTTGAAGGACTCCTCGACTCCATGCGATGGGAGATGACCTTTAGCGAGATGGGAAGCTTTTGGGATGGCTTCTTCGTCACGCTGCAGGTTGTAATTGCCGGTTTGGCGCTCTCGCTGATCCTGGGCACCCTGCTCGGTGTGTTTTCCACCACGCGTTCGCGCGTGCTGCGCGCTATTAGCCGCATTTACGTGGAGTTTTATCAAAATACGCCGCTGCCGGTCCAGGTGTTCTTCATGTACATGGCGGGCCCTCAGCTGCTTCAGGTCATTACCGGGGCGGCATCTCCTGTGCGCATCTCCTCGTTTGCCCTGGGCTTTTTGGGCGTAGGTCTCTACCATGCCGCCTATGTTTCCGAGGTTATCCGTACCGGTATCGAATCGGTGCCGCGAGGCCAGATGGAAGCGGCGCTTTCGCAGGGCTTTAGCCGTGTTCAGGCGTATCGCTACGTCATCTTGCCGCAGACCTTCAAGGTCATCTTGCCCCCGCTGTGCAATCAGGCACTCAATTTGGTCAAGAACACTTCGGTGCTTGCGCTTATCGCTGGCGGCGATTTGATGTACAACGCCGACGGCTTTGTTTCTACTTATGGCTACCTGCAGGGTTATATCCTCGCGTGCGTGATGTACTTTATCATCTGCTTCCCGCTGGCCATGCTCGTTCAGTGGCTCGAGCGTCGCTCCAAGCGTCGTCCGCGCGCCAAGGTGATTCCCGGTATCACCGATGTTGCTGCAAAGGAGGCCTAAGAGATGCAGATCTTCAATGCAGACAACCTGAGCTTCATCATGCTCGGCTTTGCCAAGACCATCGAGATTTCCTTCTTCGCTATTATCTTCTCGATTATCTTTGGCACCGTGCTCGCCATGGTCAAGCAGTATTGCACCGGCAAGCTGCGTCCGCTCTCTTTGCTGGTGAGCGCCTATATCGAACTGTTCCGTTGCACGCCTAACCTGCTGTGGATTCTCTTTATCTACTTTACGGTCAAAGGCAACGACGTCATGATCTCTGTGCTGGCGTTTACCGTCTTTACCTCGGCGGTTATGGCCGAGATTATCCGTGGCGGATTTAACGCGATTCCTAAAAGCCAGTTTGAGGCTGCGCAGTCGCAGGGCTTTGGATTCTTCTCGACCATGCGCCTGATTATCTTGCCGCAGACGTTCAAGACCATCATCCCGGCGCTCTTTAGCCAGTGCACCACGGTGATCAAGGACTCGTCGTATCTCGCCGGCATCAACGTGGCAGAGTTCATGTATTCGACCAAAGTCGTTATGGCTCAGACTTCCGACCTCTCGCAGGTACTTGCCCTCTACGGCTTTACCTTCGCGCTATACTTCGTGCTGAACTTTGGCATTTCGCTCATCGTCCGCGCATATCAGCGTCGCGTTGTTGCTGCGTAGTCGAGCGTTTTGACTGGATGATTTGCCCGAAGGGCCTGGGTTTAGGCTCCTCTCGTATGTGAAAGGGAAGACCGATGGCGGTTATCAAGGACAAGATCGATCAGCGCCGTGCTCTTCGTGAGGCTACGCGAGCGGGACAGCCGGTGGTTATCACCATCGCTCGCGATTTTGGTGCCGAGGGTCACGAGATTGGCAAGATGCTCTCCTGTGAACTGGGCATTCCTCTGTATGACAACGAGCTGCTGGTTCGCTCCGCATTGCGTGAGGGAGAGTCGCTCGACAAGATGGCGGCCTACGACGAGCAGCTTGCTATGGACAACGTGGCCTTTTTGCCCGATCGTGTGGATTCGCGCTCGCTTTCGGACAAACTGTTCAAATCCATGTCGCAGGTGATTGTCGATTTGGGTGCTACGCGCAGTTGTATTATCGAGGGCCGTCTTTCCGATTACCTGCTGCGCAACAATCCCAATCACATCGCCGTGCTGGTGACGGCTCCCTTTGAGGACCGTGTCGAGATTGTGCGCAAGAAGCGCGGCCTTAACAAGAAGAAGGGCGCCAAGCTCGTCAAACAGATGCAAAAGATGCGCGAGGCGTTCTACAAGCGCTATTCGGGCGGCAAATGGAAGATGACGAGCGGCAAAGACATTGTGGTCAATCGTGCCAAACTTGGTCGCGAAGGCTGCGTCGAGGTTATCGCTTCTGCATACCGCTATAAGCTGCGCGAGCTTGGCGTGTGCGAGGAAGCCGTGGCACGCGTTGCCGCCGAGGTTGAGGGTGCACCTGCTGCTCCGGAGACTGCCGAATAGACCTCGTGTTGCATATCGGCATATCACCTAGAATGGGGACGCTCTTTGCTCTTACGCGAAGGGCGTCTTTTCTTTTTTCGAAGGGGATTGGATGAAAGTTCTCGTTACGGGGTTTGAGCCATTTGGGCCAGACAGCATCAATGCATCATGGGAAGCCGTGCGCCGCTTGCCAAAGCGCACGGCGGGCATCGATATTGTGGCGAAGTGCGTGCCTGTTGTGTTTGGCGATGCCGCACGGATTGTCGAAGAACTCATTGAGCGGGAACAGCCCGATGCCGTTTTGTGCACAGGCGTTGCTGCGGGTCGTGCGCAGGTAACGCCCGAGTATGTGGCCATCAATCATCGTCACGCGCGCATTGCGGATAACGAAGGGTTCCAGCCGTGCGACGAGCCTGTGGTTGCAGGGGCTCCCGATGCCTACTTTGCCTCCGCACCGGTTTACGCCATGGCGAAGGCGTGCTGCGAGCAGGGTATACCTGCGGCGGTTTCTTATTCTGCGGGCACGTATTGCTGCAACGATCTGTTCTACAGCGTGCGTCATTTTGTGCAGCAGCGGTATCCTGGCATGCTGGTCGACTTCATCCATGTCCCGCAATGTCCTGAGCAGGTGGCGATAGCGGGTGAGGTCAAGCCCTCCATGGAGCCCGCTACGGCAGTTCGGGCCCTGGAGATCATGATTGAGATTCTCTTTAAATAGGGCAGCTAAGGGCAGCGCGCCCAAGGCGACTACAGATGACCTTTCCGCTACAGGGGAGGACGCGGCTATGACAATCGCCGCCATGGGCGTTACCGGCGCTATCCTGATTGTCGCCGGTATGCGGTTTCTAAGCGCCGCAAGCGTTAGGTTTTGGCAGCTGGCATAAAAAGTCCCCGCCGGGCGTGTGCTCGACGGGGACTTTGCCGTTTAATGGCTAGCGCTGTAGGCGATTACTCGCCCAGCAGGCTCTTGGTGATGGAGGCTGCGGCCTTCTTGCCAGCGCCCATGGCCAAGATGACCGTGGCGGCACCGGTCACGATATCGCCGCCGGCCCAGATGCGCGGATCGGTCGTCTGACCGGTCTCCTCGTCGGCGATGATGTAGCCCCACTTGTTGAGTTCCATCTTGCCGCCGATCTTGGAGGCAAACGGGTTGGCATTGGTGCCAATAGCCGAGATGGCAACGTCGCAGGGAATTTCCTCGATAGCGCCCTCGATAGGCACGGGACGACGACGGCCGGACTCATCGGGCTCGCCAAGCTCCATCTTCTGGACCTTGACGGCGCACACGGTGCCATCCTCGCCAGCGATAAACTCGAGCGGGGAGACGAGTGGCATAACTTCGACGCCTTCTGCCTTGGCGTGGTGCAGCTCGGCGCGACGGGCGGGCATCTCGTCCTCGGTGCGGCGATAGGCGATGATCGCACGCTCGGCGCCCAGGCGCTTGGCGGTACGGACAGCGTCCATGGCCACGTTGCCGCCGCCAAAGACCACGACGTTCTTGCCGTGCTTGGTGGGGGTGTCGTACTCGGGGAACTTGTTTGCCTTCATAAGGTTCACGCGGGTGAGGTACTCGTTTGCGAAGAAGACGTTGGGCAGGTTCTCGCCGGGGACGTTGAGGAACTTGGGCAGGCCAGCGCCCGTAGCGATGTAGAGCGCGTCAAAGCCCTCGTCAAACAGCTCCTCGGCCGTGGCGATGTTGCCTACGACGGAGTTGTACTCAAACTTGACGCCCATCTCCTCGAGACCGTCGATCTCGCGCTTGACAACCGCCTTGGGCAGACGGAACTCGGGGATGCCGTAGACCAGCACGCCGCCGCCGGTGAAGAACGCCTCGAATACCGTGACGTCAAAGCCGTTGCGGGCAAGTTCGCCCGCGCAGGTGATGCCGGAGGGGCCGGAGCCCACGACGGCGACCTTCTTGCCGTTCTTGGGCTTCATGGCCGGCTTGGAGGCAAGCTCGGGCTGATCGCCCACGAAGCGCTCGAGCTGGCCGATAGCCACCGGCTCGCTCTTCTTGCCGCGGATGCACTTGCCCTCGCACTGGTTCTCCTGCGGGCACACGCGGCCGCAGATGGCGGGGAGCATGGACTCCTCGCGGATGGTGTCCAGAGCGCCACCGTAGTTCTTCTCGCGAATCTGCTCGATGAACTTGGGGATGTTGATGTTAACGGGGCAGCCCTCGACGCAGAACGGCTTTTTGCAATCCATGCAACGCTCGGCCTCGGCGAGTGCCATTTCCTCGGTGAAACCCTTGTCGACGGGGCGGAAATCGCATGCGCGCTCGGCTGCCGGCTCCTCGTTGTCCGGGGTGCGCGGCGACTTCATATCAGGAACAAAACGGCCATTTACTTGTGGCATGCGCAGCTCCCCTCCTCATAGGCCTTGAGGGACTGGCCCTCCTCGGTACGGTATGCAGCCTGACGTGCGCGAAGGTCATCCCAGTCGACCTTCGTGGCGTCAAAATCGGGGCCGTCGACGCAGGCGAACTTCGTCTTGCCGTCGACCTCGACGCGGCAGCAGCCGCACATGCCGGTGCCGTCAACCATGATGGGGTTGAGGGAGGCGGTGATGGGGGTGCCGTACTTCTCGGCGGTGAGGGTCGAGAACTTCATCATCGGCACGGGTCCTACGCAGAAGACCTGCGTAACGGCCTTGGACTCAAGCAGGCGCTCGAGCGGAGCGGTGACTACACCCTGCTCGCCGTAGGAGCCGTCGTCGGTGGTGATGTGGATGTGCTCGTCGTCGAGCAGCTCGCGGAACTGATCTTCGAGCAGCAGCAGGTCCTTGGTGCGAGCGCCCATGATGGCGTGCACCTCGTGGCCGGTCTCGATCAGATGCTTGGCCACGGGGAAGGCGATAGCCAGGCCAACGCCGCCGCCGATAACGGCGCAGGGGCCGTCGGGCATCTCGGTGGGAACACCCAGGGGACCGGTGACGTCGCGCAAGGCATCGCCGGCCTCGTAGGCAGATAGCATCTCGGTGGTCTTGCCGATCACCATGAAGATGAACTCGACCCAGCCTTCGTCGGCATTCCAGCCCGCAAGGGTGAACGGCACGCGCTCACCGCACTCGTTGGCGCGGACCATCAAAAACTGACCAGCATGTGCATGCTTGGCCATGGCGGGCGCCTCGACGCGGAACTTGAACACCTTCTCCGAGAACTGCGTCTTCTCAAGGATCTTGTACATAGAACCCCTCTCTGTTGTTGTGAAAACGGAAGAAATACGCAGGTAACCGCCGTTTTCAATTGCAACTGTGTTGCGGTGGCATGCGTGTACAAATGAGGGCCGGGCGATTGGCCCACTGGCATCTTGAGCCTTTGCGCATACCGCGCTCAATTATAGCTTTGCCGGGTGCTTTATCGCGCAACGCTGCCGTCAACGGTAAGGGTTGACGAGGGGTTGGAGACAGGGCTCGATTCGTGTGTTAGGGGTGGCATGTCCGCAAAAGGAAGCGGCCCCATGACGGGGCCGCTTCGTGAACTTGTATCTGCGTGCGAACGATGCGTTACTTGTTGCGCTTGCGCACGAGCGTTAATCCTGCCGCTGCGGCGGTAATTCCTGCGATGCATGCACTCGTTGCCGCTAAAGCCGCGCTGTCTCCCGTGGCAGGAAGTGCATTCTTGCCCTTTGTCCGCTTTTCCGTTTTTACAGCGGTGCCGTTCTTACCCGCATCGGCATTTGCGTTGTTGTTGGGCTTATCGGTCGGAGCCGAGTCCGAGCTATGGTCGGAGTCGTCAATGGTGAGGGATTCCTCGCCCTTGCCGTCGGCTCCACCGTTTACGCCCTTGCCGCCTGCAATCTGGCGTTTGTTCGCCTTGGTGGTAACGGTGACGGTCTTTACGCCTGCGTCGGCTCCGTCGATTGCGCTGTTGTAGATGGTATCGGCGTCGCCTCCGGTGAGGGTGAGCGTGCCTGTCGAAAGTATGCCCGTTCCCGTAACCGCTGTGGCGGGAACGCCGTTGCCTCCGACCTCGTAGGAACCGCCGGTTGCCGTAAGCGCTCCCGCTCCGGTGATAGCGCCGTGATCGAGCTCGATGGCGCTTGCGGCATTGCCGGGCGCAGTGCCGCCGTTGCCGCCGGTCGCCGTGAGATTGGACCCTGCAGGAATCTGCACGGTGCCCGTGACCTTGAGGCCGATCTGG
Organism: Collinsella acetigenes; assembly: GCF_012844445.1. Lineage (NCBI taxonomy): Bacteria > Bacillati > Actinomycetota > Coriobacteriia > Coriobacteriales > Coriobacteriaceae > Collinsella > Collinsella acetigenes. The sequence continues at coordinate 37,015 of NZ_JABBCP010000006.1, read as the reverse complement.
CTTTGGTCGGCCTTGATGATGTTGGTGCCCTCAAAGGTGACGATACCGTTGGCGGTCACTACCTGCGCAGGTGCGGCAGGCGTCGGCTTGCGGCCGTCTGTGAGGAATTGAGCGTGCGAGACGACCTCGGAATCCTTGAGCGTGGAGCCGTTGTTGAGCGTTATGGTATTCGTGACGGAAGAGCTTCGGTTTAGCGTGAGCGTGCCGCCGTTGACCTCAATGGGGCCAAAGGCACAGGAGTCGGTGAGCGTCAACTTGCCGCCCTTTTCCACGACAATCTTGACGGAGCTGTTGATCTTGATGTTCTCGAGCGTGACGTCGGCCCCAGCGGGGATTGTGAGGGTATCGCTTGCCGCGGCATCGGTTGCGTTGCCGATTTGTCCGTATAGGCCGCTTGTGTGGGAGCCGTAGATGTGGTGCAGCCACGTGGGAATCGTTGCGTTATCGCTGCGGTCGATCTCGTAGGGCTCCATATCCCAGCTGTCGGGGTTTCCGGAGAGTGCGGCAATCTGGCTTGCGAGTGTTTCGTTTCCGCTATAGATGCGCAGCTCTACCGTGTTCGTGTTAAAGGTGTAGTCTCCGAGCGTTGCTGTGGCGCCAACCTGGTAGGTGCCCGCGGCTCCCGCCGTGCCGGAAAGCGTGACGGTCGCCTTGCCGCCGGCGTTGAAAAGCGTGGCAGAAAGACCTGTGCCTTCGGGCGAGATTTGGGGCTTGAGGGAATACGCCTTGCCCTCTGTTGTGGACGAGAAGTCGAAGTAACTTTGCTTGTTGCCGGCCTCGTCGGTGACATAGACGGTGAGCTCGTGGTTCGAGCTGTCCTGGTAGTCGCCCTGTCCCGTGCGAACGGCGTCAAGGGTTCCTTCCACCGTAAAGGTGTAATTCTGGTGCACCGTGATGTTTGCGGTTACGGATTTGCTCTGCGTACCGTTCCCGGATTCATCCGGGGCGACAGCGGTGATGGTGGCGGTGTAGGTTCCGAATGCCGCGGGTGTACCGGAAATCGTGACCGTGCTGCCGTCTACAGAGGCGGTGAGCCCCGAATCGGCCTGGTCGATGCTGGCGCTGATCGTGGCCTTCTTCGCATTGGTCCCGCTCAGCGTGAGCTTAACCTTGTCCTGGAACGCGTGGCCGTGCACGGCGTCGTTGAGGGTGGTTTTGCTCGCAACGATGCCGAGGTCCTCAAAGCTGCTTTGGGCTTTGCCTTTGTTGACGGGTTCCTTTGTCGTTCCGGTATAGCTTGCCTGGCCATTATTCAGGATGGTCGCCGTTTTGAACGTGCAGTTCTCAAAGGTCGCCTTGCCGTCCGTCTCGATCTTAACGCGGCCGGTGAACGTGCAGTTTTTGAATGTGATGTTTGCGCCTGCGGGGATAACCAGGTGATCATCGAGAAGCTTGAGCGTCAGATGGTCGAGCGTCGTGGTGGAGCCGGAGGCAAAGGTGAGAGTCTCGTAGCTGCTTGCATAGCCAAGCTGGCGATCATACGCCTTGCCCTCGCTCTCCCAAAAAGACTGCTGCCAGCCGGTCATGCTTTTAACCTGGGTTGGGATGACGGTCGTGCCGTTGCCATTGTCCGAGACGCCGCAAGCGCTCGTCGAGATCTTGATGCTCGTTGCGTCGTTGAGCTTGTTGTTGATCCAGCCGTAAAGGGAGGGGTAATTGTCATCGACAACAAGCTCGCTTGCTGAGGTCGTTGCCGCAAAGGCGGGCGTAGGGAGGGCGAGCGCTGCGCCTGCGGTTCCGCTCACAACGGCAAGGGCGACGGCTCCTGCCGCAAGTACTCCCGGCATGCGCCTCGATGGTGCTTTCATAGAACTCCTTCTCCTGTTTCGATATTAGTTAGTAGAGACTAACTAATAATACTTGAGAAGGAGACCTTTCAACCGAGAAAGTTATACAGGGATAACAAAAGAAGATGATGACGACTGTGCAGAAGACCGAGCGTGGAGGCTGCCTAGTGCTTTCCGTTGCTGGCGGCGGCGCCGTTCACGTGGTCGCGCGCAAAGATCACGCCGCGGGTGAGTGCGGTTGCCGCGGCCTCGGCGGCGCGAACCGTGGTCTCGTCAAAATCCTCCGCCTCGCGGGAGCGCAGCTGCTTGAGCACGAAATCTGCCACCGGCATGCGTCCCGGAGGGTTGCCAATGCCCACACGCACGCGGCTGAAGTCGCGGCTGCCCATCTTGTCGATAATCGAGCGCAGGCCGTTGTGACCGGCATGCCCGCCACCCACTTTGATGCGTACGTCGCCTGCGGGGATGTCCAGCTCGTCATGGATCACCAGCAGTTCTTCGACACTCACCTTGTACTGCGCGCAGAGCTTGGAGATGGGGCCGCCGCTCGTATTCATGTAGGACTGGGGCTTTACCAGGATCACCTCGCGCTTGCCGCCCTCAGCCTCGGCATCGTTAACCTTGATGGAGGCGACTTCGGCTCCGGCCTGGTTTTTCCAATACGTCACGTTTGCCTGACGAGCGAGCTCGTCAATCGCTTTGAATCCGGCATTGTGACGCGTTTGCGCATACTCCTCGCCCGGGTTGCCAAGACCGGCGATCATTCTGATTTTTTGCGGCTGAGCTGCTGCCATGGGTGGTTCCTCTCATGCGTGTTGTCCATGGGTATGGTGATGGGACGCGCGGGCTATGTCAAACCATGCGCAGCAAAAAGCGGGACAAGACCATGCCCGGTCTTGTCCCGCTTGGCGTAGACATTCGATCGATGTCGCAGACGATAAGCATGACAAAAGCCCACGGGTTTAGTTATATGGATGCCACCTCATATAACGAGGAGCATCAGGAAGATTTTTGCTGCATTCAGATCCCCGTTGCCCTGTAAATGATGACGAGCGCATCCCATTCGTGGGCTTATACTTTGCCCATATGGAAAACGTCCAGGTTAGGATGCGCTCATGATTTGTGCTCATTGTCATAGCGAAATCGCTGACGACTCGATGTTTTGCACCGAATGCGGAGCGAAAGTCGAGGCCTCTGCCGCATCGTCGATGCTGCGCCCCTCCGCCCGCGTTTGTCCGCATTGCGGCAACGACATTCCGGCAGACGCTGAGTTCTGCACCATGTGCGGGGCACGTCTCGAGGCAGGCGATGACGCCGCGCTCACGACTGCGGATGGGTCCGAGCCAGAGCCTGTGCCCGATCCGGTCTGTCCGCATTGCGGCGCGCCGCTGACGGATGGCGCCGAGTTCTGCACGCAGTGCGGATCGAAGGCCGATGCCTCAGACGTCTCTCAGACAGAGGGCGAAATCGAGACGCGCGCCTTGACCTTTGAGCAGCCCGATGCAGATGCCGAGCAATACCGTGCCGATGCGGCTGCTGCTCATGAATCGCTCAACGTCGTGACGCCGGACCTTGGCATGGCGGACCCTGTTCCGGTTGATAAAACCGCATTGATGCCCAAGCCTGCTCCCGCTTCGGGCGAGGGCAGCGGCCCGGTTTCGCCCGAGTCTCTTGCCGATAAGGCGCGTGCCGGTGCGAATGCGCCCAAGAAGAAGGACCCTCGCAAGATTGCCGCTATCGTGGCGGGCGTTATTGTCGCGATCGCCGTGGTTGGCGGTGGTACCTGGGCGTTCATCAACTATCAACACCAGCAGCAAGTGGCTGCCGAACAGGCGCAAAGGGAGAAGGACGAGGCTATCGCCAAGGCGGAGCACGTGGTTGTTATCAAGGTGAGTGGGGACGGCTGGGATACCTCGGCCGGGGCCTCGCGCCTGCCGGTGCACGTCGAAGGAACCGACTCTAAGGGTGAGAAGGTCGACGAGGTCCAGTACGCCACCTCCGATGGCCGCGGCATCAATCTGCGCCAGGGCAACTATGTGCTCTCGGTGCCCTCTTCGCCCATCGCTGCCGACGGTACCGTTTTCAACGTCTCGAACACGCAGGTAGAGGTCTCGTTTACCGCGAAGGATGAGGAGGGCTCCGAGATCGATGCTACAGGTAGGGGTGGTTTTGAGCTCACTCCCATCGACGCCCTCGAGGTGACGGACGAGCAGATCAACAAGGCATACGAGTATGCCTCGAAGGATACAACCGACGGCGCCCCCGATGCCGATGCGCTCAAGACAGCCGCGACCAAGCGCCGTGACGATGCCGTTGCTGCCAAGAAGGAGGCCGACGCCAGGGCTGCACGTACCATTACTACCGCAGACTACACCCTCGAGCTGCCTTCTTATTGGGATGGTCGCGTGACCGTTAAGTACGAGGGAGATTCCGTGGTTGTGTACTCCAAGAATTACCCCAAGCGCGCGATTTGCTCGATATTCGTTGACGCCCAAGGTGACGGCCCCATGGGAGACATCGGTACTTCCCAGATGGGTTACGCAAGCCTTTCCAATGGCCGCTATGCGCACGTTTGGTGCGACCGCTACTCGTATATCATCGCATATGCCAACATTACGAATTCGACCAATCCGGACGACTACTACACGTACGACGAGGCGCGCGAGCTCGTGGACCTGCAGACGGGCGGCGCGGTCCACTATGACGACGTCCTTGCTGCTATGAAGGACGATGACGCCGACGCGGACGACTTGATCTTTGCCCAGGACACGTTCTTCCAAAACAACATCGTCAGTCAGATTAAAGCCAAATAGCGACCGGGCGAAAGGATGGCTATGGCAATCGTCACGATTAAAAACGATACCTGTACGGCTCAGGTCGACACTATGGGCGCACAGCTTTTGAGCATGCGTTTTGATGATCGCGAATATCTCTGGCAGCGCGATGAGCGTTGGTGGGGTCGCACCTCTCCGATCCTGTTTCCCATCGTGGGCAATATCCGTAATGGCGAGGCGATGTCCGAGCAGGGGCCGTGCCATATGAAGCAACACGGCGTGGCGCGCAATTACGAGCACCGCGTGGTGGACGTTGCAGCCGATGGAACGTCGGCGACGTTTGAGCTGTGCGATTCTTCCGAGACGCGCGAGCAGTATCCGTATGCTTTCCGTCTTAACATGACCTATGCCCTTGTGGGCGAGGCGACGCTCGCGCAGACGTTCTCGGTTACCAATACGGGGTCGGTGACGCTGCCGTTTTCTGTTGGCGGTCACCCAGCGTTTAATATCCCCGTCGAGGGAACGGACGAGGCCTTCGACGAGTATGACTTTACGTTTGCCGAGCCCTGGCACGCCGAATGCCCCAAGATTGTGGAAGGCGGCCTGGCCGATCCAACCGATACCTTCGTCGTGCTCGATGGCGGCGACACCTTGCCGCTCGCGCGCAGTTGCTTTGATTACGACACCATGGTGTTTAACCACGTGCCGGGCAACACCGTGTCGCTTACCGGTCGCCGCAGCGGCCATGGCGTGCGCGTCGACTTTCCGGGATTCGATTATCTGGGCGTATGGTCGATGGCTCCCGACGCACCGTTTGTGGCTATCGAGCCCTGGACGGGCCACGCCACGTTGACTACCGAGGATGACGTGCTGGAGCACAAGGAGGGCATCACGTTGCTCGCCCCCGGCGCCACCGACAAGCGAACGTTTACCATTACGGCATTCTAATTTCATGACAAAAGTCCACGGGTTTATTTTGTTACATTTTGTAGAATGAAAAGAAAAACGCCCTGGTAGGATGCCTGATCCTGCCAGGGCGCTCGCGTGCTTTGCGGCTACGGTGCCGACATTGCCGATGATCGGCGGCTTTTCGTGTACCGTAGCCGCTTCTTTTCCACCATCTACTTCTGTTGATTGCGCCTGTTGATGCTAATGAGTGGCGGCTTTTCGAACATTTTGAATCGAGTGGCGGACAATCTAGCGTTCGGTGATCCAAAGCGGCTCCAAAACGCTAGATTATCCGCCACTCATTGCAGAATGCGCGATTTTCCGCCACTGATTCGAGTCGCGTCACGAAAAGTGATGTAGGGCCCTCTCTGATGTAGGACGCTCTCGGGGGTGTGAGCCCGCCCGATGCTACGCCGCCCTCCTCTTCCTGCCGATTGCCTCGACAACAGACCCGTCGACGCCCTATCGAGCCTTCCGTTCGTGCTCGTCTACGAGTTTGAGGGCCGCGATGGCGCACTCAAGCATTCCCTCATCTGCCGTGCGCGTCGTGAGCTTTTGCATCATAAGGCCTGGCCACAGGGCGATTTTCACCAAGGGATTATCGGGGTGCGAGCCTGCCCACTTGACCGTGACCTCATAAGAAAGTCCAGCGACGAGCGGCAGCATAGCGATGCGCGAGGCAAAGACAAAAAGCGAGCGCAGGATACCAACAAGCCCAAGCCCGTCTGCCCAGGCACCAACGGGCACGAGCGTGTGTACCACGATGGCAACCATTACGGTCATGACCAAAAAAGCGGTGCCGCAGCGCACGTGGATGCGCGAGAACTTGGCGGCGTTTTCGGGCGTGAGGGGCAGACCGTGCTCAAAGCAATGGATCGATTGATGCTCGGCGCCGTGGTATCCGTAAAGACGCGCCATGTCGGGAACAAGGCCGATGCCGCCGACGTAAGCGATGAGCACTATAATGCGCAATAACGCCTCACAAAGGTTCCAGGCAACCGTATTATCGCTGGTAAGCGGCCCCATAAGAAGATTCGACAGACCAACGGGCAGCGCAACGAACAACCCCATGCCAAGGGCCAGGCCAAACGCGGTGGAGAGGACAAACTGCCAGCCGGATCCATCCGAGGAAGTCTGTTCGTCATGCTGGGAGTTTTGGCTTGGGGCGCAGGCGTCGGCGGTGGAGGAGGCCGTCGCGGGCTTGTCGGGCGACTCGGCGGCACATGATTTCCCGACAGGCGAGGATTTGCCGGGGGCGTCGTCCTCTTCAAAGGCGTGCTCGGCGGCGATTTCCATTGCTTTATAGGAGAGCGACAGGGAACTTACAAGAGAGACGCACCCGCGCACGAGCGGGAGCTTCGTCCATGCCGAGCGGCTCTCGGGGGCAGGCAGGTCGTGCTCCTCGGTATAGATGGATCCGTCTTCGCAGCGAACGGCTACCGCCCAGTGGTCGCGACCGCGCATCATCACGCCCTCGAGTGTGGCGGCTCCGCCGATATGCGTGGCAAAAAGCTCGCCTTCCTCGGCGATGGGTCGATCATTGTTTGGCATGTTTGCGCTCCCGGTCGATGCGTGCGTACCGATAGCCCATGATACTAGGTGCGGCGCGCCTATCCTTTTGCGTAAAAGCGGTTTTATGTATGTTGCAGAGATGCCCGTTTTTTCGCGGTATTATGAGGAGGTTTACACGAGGAGAGTCTATGTACCAAAAGATCGACATGTTCTAGCTGCTTTTGCCATTGCCTGCGGCATGCTGCCGCGGCTGCTACTCTCTGTCGATTTTTACTTCCCCATAACGGAATAAAGGAGCCGCACATGCGCGACAAACTCGAGAAGCTCATCGCTGCCTACGAAGAGCTTGAAAAGAAGCTGGCAGACCCCTCTGTTGCCTCCAACATCAAAGAATTTACGCGCCTCAACAAGGAGTACGCGCATCAAACCGATCTTGTGCGCGCCGCCCGCGAGTACCTGGGCGCACTCGACGACATCGAGGCCGCTAAGGAGATGCTACACGAGGCGACCGATGCCGATGAGAAAGAGATGCTCCAGATGGACATCTCCGAGAACGAGGCAAAGCTTCCGCAGCTTGAGGAAGACATCAAGTTCATGCTCATCCCCGGCGACCCCAACGACGACAAAGACACCATCATCGAGATTCGCTCCGCTGCCGGCGGCGACGAAGCCGCCATCTTCGCGGGCGACCTCTTTAAGATGTACCAGCGCTTTATCGAGTCGCGCGGCTGGAAGATGGAAGTGCTCGATTCCAGCCCGTCCGAGGCCGGCGGCTTCAAGTCCATCGAGTTCAAGGTAACGGGCGATCGCGTGTACTCCGTTATGAAGTATGAGTCCGGCGTGCATCGCGTCCAGCGCGTCCCCAAGACCGAGAGCCAGGGTCGCATCCAGACTTCGACGGCGACCGTCGCCGTGCTGCCCGAGGCCGACGAGATCGATATCAAGATCAACCAGTCCGATCTTCGCATCGACACCTATTGCGCTTCCGGTCCTGGCGGCCAGTGCGTTAACACCACGTATTCCGCCGTGCGCATCACGCACCTGCCCACCAATACCGTGGTGCAGTCGCAGGAGCAGCGCTCGCAGATCCAGAACCGCGAGGTCTGCATGCAGATGCTCCGCGCTCGTCTGTATGAGATGGAGCTGGAAAAGCAGCAGGCCGAGCTTGGTGCCGAGCGTTCGAGCCAGATTGGCCACGGCAACCGTTCGGAGAAGATCCGCACCTACAACCAGCCACAGGACCGCGTGACCGACCACCGCATTGGCTTCAACTCCACCTATAACGGCGTCTTGCTGGGCGATCAGCTCGTCACGGTGATTGACGCCCTCGCCGCTGCCGACCGTGCCGAGAAGCTTGCGCAGGCTGTCTAAAGAACGCGCTGGGGAGCGCGCGATATAACAAAGGAATTTGGCGAATCAATCGCTCCAAGACCCGGTTGCTTACGGCGGCCGGGTCTCTTTATATCAAAAATAACCCATCTAGCAGGGGATTCGTTAAACAGGATTCTTGAGTCCCCAGATGTCCGCACGCCGTTCATCACGTTTATTCGACCGCTGAGCGGTGCGTGTAATATTACAAACGTTATAGACGTATAGTACATACCAGATGAACAAGAGGTTACGAGCTATGGGGGCCGTAACTACGAGTTCGGTTCATTTGGGAGGGGCAAAACGGTGGAGAAGCGAATCGTAATCGCCACGCATGCAATGTTCTCGGAGGGCATCGCCTCGTCGCTCAAGATGATCTTTGGCGACGCTGTTCCTGTTGAGTGCATCACGGCATATGTTGATTTGAGTGTCGATTACCAAGACAAGCTGGAGAAGATCGTCTCCGAGCATGACTACGAGCATGCGGAGCTCGTCGTGCTGACCGATATCCTGGGCGGTTCGGTGAACAACGAGTTCATGGGCCTGCTCGACAAGTACAACTTCCATCTTATTACCGGCCTTAATCTGGCGCTTTTGTTCGAGGTTGTCACGTGTCCCGCAGAGGACCTGACTGCGAACTTGCCGTCGATTGTAGAGCAGGCTCGCGAGCACATCGTACTGTGCAACGAGCTTGTCGAAGCCAAGGCGGCAGCTGCGGCAGATGACCAACTGGCTGAGCTTAACGAGTTTTAGGAGGCAAACCCATGATCAAGTTGTTCCGAATCGACCACAGGCTTCTTCACGGTCAGGTTGCATTCTCGTGGACCAAGTCCATCGGTGCCGACTGCATTCTTGTGGCAGACGACGAGGCCACGACGAACAGCCTCAAGATGACTACGCTGCGTCTGGCAAAGCCCCAGGGCGTGAAGCTTGTCGTCAAGTCCATCGACGACAGCATCAAGGCACTCCAGAGCGGCGTTACCGATAAGTACAAGCTGTTCATCGTCACGGGCAGCGTGGCCGACGCCAAGCGCATCTGCGATGCCGTGCCCGAGATCAAGAGCATCAACCTTGGTGGCATCAAGAATCGCGAGGGCGCTCGCCAGGTAAGCCAGGCGATCTTCCTTCTTCCGGAGGAAGAGGACGAGCTACACGAGCTGGCTGCAAACGGCGTCGAGCTCGAGATTCGCCAGGTGCCAACGGAGAAAAAAGAGCTCTACAAGTAATCAAGTAACGACACTCGCACACATTCAATGCGGTTCACATGCGCGATGCGCATTAAGAAAGAAAGGGAGAACCTATCATGATGGAACCGATGCACGAGCTTCTGCAGGAAGCGAAAAAGGGCGGCTACGGAATCCCCGCTCCCAATGTCTACAATCGCTTTACTATCGAGGCTGCGCTGCAAGCTGCAGATGAGCTCAATGCCCCGGTGATTCTTGGCTGCCCCGGTGTCTTTGGCATCGAGGAAGTCGGCGAGCTCGCTCGTTACTACGAGCGCAAGTATCCGCGCGTTCCGTTTGCCGTGAACCTTGACCACGGCGGCCCGTTCGACCACCTCATCCGCGCTATCCGTGCTGGTTTCTCCTCCGTTATGGTCGACCGCTCCACGCTTCCCTACGAGCAAAACGTCGCAGAGAGCAAAGAGATCGTGAAGATCGCCCACGCCGTTGGCGTTTCCGTCGAGGCCGAGCTGGGCCATGTTGGCCAGGGCGTCGAGTACGAGCAGACCCGTGACGCTGGCCTGACCCATCCTGAAGAGGCAGTTTCCTTTGTCGAGGAGACGGGCGTCGACTGCCTGGCAGTTGCCGTCGGCACCTCCCATGGCGCCTACAAGGGCACCCCGCATCTCGAGTTCGAGCTGCTCGAGACGATCGCCAAGAGCGTCGACGTGCCGCTGGTTTTGCACGGCGGCTCCGGTACCGGTGACGATCTGATTGCCAAGGCCATCAAGTGCGGCATTCAGAAGGTCAACCTCTGGACCGACCTCTCCCAGGCTTCCAACATGGCGGTCAAGGAGGCTATTGAGGCAGACTACGCGCCCGATGTCGATCCCGATAAGAAGAAGATTAGCTCCTGGCAGTACGACATGATCGGTGCCGATGGCTACAAGGCCGCGCTCGAGCACTACATGCATGTCTTCGGCTGCGTTGGCAAGGCTTAAGGAGTAATTCCATGCGCTTCCTGCCCACCAACCAGATTTGGCGCTATTGGAGCTTCGATACCTGTTTGCGAGATATCGAAGCCACGGGAACACGCGATATCGATTTGTGGTTGTGCAATAACCACGTGAATATCGACGCTCACGATATCTACAACGCTAAAGCAATTGTTGATGGGCTCCGGAAGCACAGGGTGCGCGTACGCACGTTAACCCCCGAACAGGGTAATCCAAAAGCTTACAACATCATGGCTTCGGATTGCCATATCAAGCGGTTAACAGAAGGTTACTATCGGCAAATTGTTCGCCTGGCGGGAATGTTGGACTGTTCTCGCATATCGATAAACGGCGGCTGGTTTTCGCTCGATGAAGTTCCTTCAAAGGCTTGGGACAACATGGTTTCAAGCATCGGGCTGATTTGCGATATCGCAGGCGAGCAGGGAATCGACGTTTGCCTGGAAACCCTTACGCCCAAGCGATATCGCCTACTTACCGATCGTGGCTCGATGGCACAGGCACTTTCCGATATCGACCGTCCCAATTTGCAGGTGACGCTGGATACCGGAACGATTGCTCGCGCCGGAGAAGACCTCGAGGACTATCTCGAACAGTTCGAAACAAAGATCGGCTACGTGCACTTGACAAATCTCGACCCGAGCGTTTTCGCACATTTGGCCTGGGGAGACGAGCACGGCATCCTTGACGCCGCACGCATCGTGAACTCCTTGATCCAACACGGTTTTGACGGCGATTGCGCTCTCGAAATGACCTGTCCCTCCTATTTTAATAACCCGCGCGAAGTTCTTGCTCGCGCACTCTCTGTCCTGAAAGGATGTGAACGGTAATGCTCGTACAAGCTCTGCTTGCTGGCTTGGTAGTCGGTCTTTCCAAGATGGAATACTTCTTTGGCTACAGCATGTTCAATCGCCCCATCGTTGAGGGCGCCATCATGGGTCTCGTTTTGGGCGACCCCGTGACCGGTACGATCATCGGCGCCACGCTCGAGATCGTCTTCCTCGGTTCGTTCCCGGTTGGTGCCGCGGTTTCTCCCGACGGTGGTACCGCTGCTGGCGTCTCGACGGCGTTTGCCATTCTTACCGGCGCTGGCGCTGCGGTGGGCACCGCCTTCGCTGTGCCCCTGGCACTTCTCGGTGGCTTTGCCTTCGTGCTCTGCAAGTTCATCAACAACGCTTTTGCCGAGGCGATGAAGGCGCAGCTTGCCAAGGATAACGATAAGGCTGCCCGCGCCCTGTTCTGGGCAGGTAGCTGGGTTGGCACCTTTGGCCTCTACTTCTTGATCGGCTTCCTTTCCGTCTTCTTTGGAAGCACCGCGCTCGAGTCTGCAGTCTCCGCTATCCCCACCGATGTGATTAACGGCCTGGCATCCGGCGGCAACCTGCTTCCCGCCGTGGGCTTTGCCCTGCTGCTGTCCATGATTATGGACAAGAAGCTCGCCCCCTGGTTCTTTATCGGATTCATCCTCGCTGCCTACCTGCAGCTCCCCGTAATCGCAGTAACCGCTCTGGCCACTGCAGCTGTCGTGCTCATCCTGGTGAGCCGCAGCGAGAACCCCGCTACTTCTACTGCTGATGAAGGTGATGACAATGAGTTCTAATCAGACCACGAACGGCAAGCTTACGAACAAAGACTTGACGCAGATTTACGGTCGCTACATCCACCTCAATGGCATGAACGACTATCCGGGCCAGATGCATGCTGGATTTACCTACTCCATCATCCCGGCGCTCAAGAAGATCTACGCGGACAACAAAGAGAAGCGTATCGATGCTTACCAGCGTCACATGAACGAGTACTTCAACGTGACTCCGTATCTTTGCGGTTTGCCTCTGGGCGTCGTCCTGGCCATGGAAGAGCAGAACGCTGCGGACGATGACTTCGATACCTCGACGATCACCGGTATCAAGACCGCTCTTATGGGTCCCCTTTCCGCCATTGGCGACACGCTTTTCCACGCAACGCTTCGCGTTATCGCAACGGCCGTCGTGATCAGCATGGCTTCTGCCGGCAACATCCTGGGCCCGATCCTCTTCCTGTTGATCTTCAACATTCCCCAGTTTATCTGCCGTTGGTGGTCGCTCAAGAGCGGTTACAGCATGGGTACTAAGCTGCTCGAGCAGGCTGAGTCTTCGGGCATCATGGAGAAGATCTCCTACGCTGCGAGCGTTATCGGCCTTGCTGCCATCGGCGCCATGACGGCGTTCAACGTCAACCTTTCCTGCGCCCTCACCATCCCGAACGCGGCAGGTGGCGACCCCACCGCGGTCCAGAGCCTCTTTGATGCCGTGTGCCCCAAGATCTTGCCGCTCGGCCTCGTGCTGCTGTGCTACTGGCTGCTTGCTAAGAAGAAGGTCAATGTGATTCCTCTTCTGCTCGGCCTGCTTGTCGTCGGCGTCGCTCTTCGTCTCCTGGGCATCATCGCCTAGCGACATAAGGAGGACTGAATCTTATGTCGACTGAAGAATCCCCGCGTGAGATTGCGATTCTCGGTGCGGGAAAGATCGGCAGGGGAGTTGTGGGCTTGCTCTTCTCCCGCGCAGGATACCGCCTGCACCTGTATGACATGTACATGGAGGGCATGCGCAAGCTTGAGGCCCAGGGCTACTACGATGTTCGAGTAACCGACGGCCATGATGTTGACGAGTCCACGCGCATCGACGACTTCGATATCGTCGATAGCACCACCGACGCCGAGGTCATCGCGCTTCTTCAGAGCGTAGACATCGCTGCGTGCTGTGTGTACGAGGGGGCATTCAAGAGCCTTGCCCGCGTCATCGCCGAGGCTGTTTCCCAGCGCCATGCATCCGGGAACGAGCGCGATCTCAATATCCTGCTGTGCGTGAATGCTCTGGGCGCTCCCGCAAAGGTCGTCTCGTATATCGAGGGCGAGCTTGCCGAGGAACACCTCACGTATTTCCGTGAGCATGTGGGCGTTTGCCAGGTCATGGTTCTCGCCGCCGGCATTCCGAGCGATCCAGACGCCAACCCCTGGCAGGTAGTTGTCTCTGCGAATCCCGGACTGGAGATCGACGCGGATGCCTGGAAGGGCCCGCAGCTTCAGATCGAGAACGTCTCCTTCATCCGCGGCGCCCAAGGCCATATCTACCGCAAGGTCTATTGCGGCAATATGCGCCATGCTATGGCCGGCTTTATGGGCAAGGCCGCTGGTCACGAGTTCATTTGCGATTGCCACAAGGACCCGTGGATCCGCGCCAACATCGTCGCGGCGTTCGAGGAAGCTCACGCAGCCATCGTACAGGAGTACTCCTTTGATCCGGCAGAGGACGCCGAGTGGGTGGAATTCATCTACTCCAAGCTCGATGCCGACGTCAAAGACCCGGTCGATCGCGTTATCGCAAAGACCGACGAGAAGCTGTCGCACGATAACCGCTTCGTTGGCCCGGCTCTGATGTGCCTGCGGCACGGAATCGTCCCGTTCTATCTCGCGCGCGGTATCGCCTACGGACTCGATTGTCTTGCAGCCGAGCAGGGCGTGGAGCTTAAAGACGACGCGGCGGTGCGCGCCTACGCTCGCGAGATCTGTTCGCTTGGCGAAGACGAATGGATGCTGCTCGATCTTGTCGCCAAGCAGCACGCCGACATCGCTTTTCGAGCCGCCGAATAACCGACGGCTGTAATAACCAATACCAACGACTGAAAACGAGGAAACCATGAAAGCAAAAACAGCTGTACTCACTGCGGTTGAGACGGCAGAGGTGATCGATCGCGAGCTTCCCGAGCTGGGCGAGCACGACGTTTTGGTCAAGATCGATGCGAATAACATCTGCACGTCCGAATACGGTGCCTTTAACGGCGCACGCAAGCGTCCGCTTCCCCTGGTGTTTGGACACGAGTGGGCAGGTACCGTGGTCGAGGTCGGCTCTGCGGTCGACAGCGTTGCCGTAGGCGACTACATCGCGAGCGGTTACCAGTACGACCCCTATTCGGAGCCCAGCCGCGAGGGCCGCACCAGCGAGTGCACCAAGCTGCAAAGCGCCGATCACCCCAACCCGGATGGCTATTTTGGCAACGCCGGCTGCGCCAACTACGCCGTTGCCAAGGAAGTTGCCTGCTACAAGATCGATAAGGGCATCGATCCTTCCGTGGCCGCCCTTCTTGAGCCCCTGGGCACCTGCTGCGCCGGCTTCCGCCGCTTTGGCATCGAGTACGGCCAGACCGTCGTCGTTATCGGTGCAGGCACCATGGGCGTTCTCAATGCTCTGGTTGCCAAGGCACATGGTTGCCGCGTCATCATCACCGAGATGATGCCCAAGAAGCTCGAGACCGCAGCGAAGCTCGGCCTGGAGACCATCGACGTTTCCAAGTGCGATCCGGTAGAGAAGGTTCGCGAGCTTACCGGTGGCAAGGGTGCAGACGGCGTCATCATCGCCGTTGGCGCTTCGGGCGCTTATGCCCAGGCCCTCGAGATGGCCAAGGAGAAGCGCGCCCACCTGCTTATCTTCGCAGCAGGATACCCGGCGCCCAAGTGGGAGCTCGACCCCAACACCGTGCACTATCGCCGCATGGTCATCGTGGGCTCCTACGGTGCCGACGCTGTCGACTTCCGCGAGGCCGCCTCGATGATCAACATGGGCGCCGCCGACTTCTCCCAGCTTGTTGAGGAGAAGATTCCTCTGGATAAGATCCAAGAGGCCTTTGAAGAGGCATGCAAGCCCGGAATGTATCGAATCAGCGTCCAGTGCCAGGAGGACTAACAATGCGTTACAAGACAATGAAAAAATCCGGCGAGAAGATCTCTGCTATCACCGTCGGTACGTGGGCCATCGGCGGCAAGAACAGCATGGGCGGCGGCTACGGCGAGATTGACGACCAGGACTCCATCGAGGCAATCAAGGCCATGATCGATGGCGGCGTCAACCTGATCGACACCGCTCCCATCTACGGCGAGGGCCACTCCGAGGAGGTCGTTGGCAAGGCTATCGAGGGTATCCGCGACAAGGTTTTGATTGCCACGAAGTACGGCTCCTACATCGAGAACGGCAAGGGCGTTCACTGCAGCCGTCCCGATTCGGTCCTGCGCGAGTTCGACGCATCGCTCAAGCGCCTGAACACCGATTACGTCGACATGTACCTCATGCACTGGCCCGACGACCTGGGCACTCCCATCGAGGATACGATGGCTTGCGTCAACAAGCTCAAGGAGCAGGGCGCGGTTCGCATGCTCGGCCTGTGCAACTCCGATAGGGCCCTCATCGAGCGCGCAAGCGCCGTTGCCGATATCGACATCGTGCAGCTTCCGTTCTCCATGGTCAATCAGTCTGCCCTCTCCGACCTCAAGTGGTGCGAGGAGAACGACATCGATGTCATGACGTGGGGTTCTTTGGGTGCAGGCATCCTTACCGGCGCCGTGCGCGAGAAGCCGAACTTCGACGAGAAGGACTTCCGCGCTACCTTCTATCCGTTCTATCAGGAGCCTATGTTCTCCAAGATTCAGGAGTTCCTCAAGACCATGGACGTCTTGAGCGAGAAGTATGGCAAGCCGTTGGCCCAGATCGCCATTAACTGGAGCACGCAGAAGAGCTTTGTCTCCACCGCGCTCACCGGCGTTCGCAAGGTGTCCGAGGCTCAGGAGAATTGCGCCGCCTTTGAGTGGAGCCTGAGCGACGAGGATATCGCTCTGCTCGATGCCGAGCTCACGCGCCTCGAGATCACCGAGGCAGTCGCATAGTTCACCTTTTTATTGTCCGAGGTGCGCATCGCTTTGCGCGCCTCGGACATTGAGCCCATGACCCTTGGGCTCTTTTTCGTACCGTTCGATTGGTCATATACCTTTTGCGGATACTATGACCTTATGACCTTGTATTATGGAGCATGCAAGCGGCAAGCGAGCTGCTGCCGAGTGAGGAGTATGAACATCATGAGCCAGCTTGAGATGCCGCTGTATCAACAGATATACGACGAGATTAAGCATGCTGTCGATAACGGTGTATATGCTCCGGGGGATAAGATCCCAACCGAGGCGGAGCTGTCGACCAAATACGCCGTGAGCCGTATTACGGTGCGGCGCGCCATCGAGGATTTGAGTGCGGCAGGTTTTTTGGTAAAGCGACGTGGTTTGGGCACGTTTGTTTGCGAGCCGCGCATGCGCAGAAAGCTGCTGCAGGGTGGCCTGCCCCAGAGCTTCAGTGAGATTTGCCGCAAGAGCGGCCGCGTTCCTGGTGCAAAGCTCATCAATCGCGAAATCGTCGTTGCTCGCCAGGACGAGCGCGAGTTCTTTGGTCTCGATGAGGGTGACCTTGTCTTGCATGTTCAGCGTCTGCGCACGGCTGACGAGCAGCCCATCTTCGAAGAGAACATGTGTCTTCCCTACGTTGAGAACAAGGAGCTCGCAAGGTGCGACCTTCAGGGAAATTCGCTCTATGAGCTGCTGGACGAATTTTATGGAAGGAAGCCGGTGCAGAACCAGAAGGTTCTGGTCGAAGCCATGGGCGCGTCGAGCGAGCGCGCGGGCCGTTTACAGGTGCCTGTTTCCGAGCCGCTGCTGTTCATTACGACATATGCTCTCGATCAAGATGACAAGCCTGTCTATATTGGCCGTCAATACTTTATCGGTTCGCGCTACATGCTCGATCTCTAGCAGTTAGCCTGCGTTGCGGTTGTTTTAAAGCTCGGTTGCCTCTTGGCAGCCGGGCTTTTTGCACGCGTTGTTTGATTTGGGGAGAGATGTCGCGGAATTTGGGGAGAGACGGCGTGTTGAGATGGTGATGGCATCTCAAGTTGCCTGCTTTTTCGCATTGTTGAGAGACAGATGCCATCGCTGCTTTAGAATCGCTAGGCGATACCCGGACCCGCTTTATGGAGTGTGCCATGGCAGCTAAGAAAGACTGGACAGTGAAAGAATGCCTTGATTGGACGGCCGATTATCTCGGTTCCCACGGCATCGAGCGTCCTCGTCTCTCGGCCGAATGGTTGCTCTCGGCGGCGACGGGGTTAACGCGCGTCGGGATCTACACCAACTTCGATACGCCGCTGACGGCAGATGAGCTCTCCTTTATGCATCAGGCCGTGGCGCGTCGCGCGAAGGGTGAGCCGTTGCAGTACATTTCGGGCGAAACTTCCTTCAGGACTATCGATGTTGCCTGTGAACCCGGCGTGCTCATTCCGCGTCCCGAGACGGAAGTGCTGGTCGAGGAGGTGCTTGCCTATCTTGACCAAGAGGTGTTGGGCAACGATGGGCGGGGGCAGAAAGTTCGCGTTGAACTGCCCTGGAACGACGAGGTCGAAGCCGCGCGTCGTGCCGAGGCCGAGGCGGCGGCAAACCAAGCTGCGGATGATACCGATGATTTGCAGCAAGATGGTCCCGATGAAGGAACGTTTGGTCATATTGAGCCAGACGAGCTCAATGATGAGCCGGAAGAATCCCTCGAGCCTGTGTCGGATGACGTCTTGGACAAAGGTGTGGCCGAGTCTTCTGTCGCGGATGACGGTTCGATTTCCGATGCCGAGCCTCGTTGCGCGAGGGTTTTGGAGGTGGGCTGCGGCACGGGCTGCATCTCTCTTTCCATTGCAGCGGAACGCGCTGGACGTGTAATGTGCATAGCGACCGATATCGAGCCGCGTGCCGTGGCGCTTGCAACCAAGAATCGCGAGAGCCTGGACATCGCTCCCGAGCGGGTAGACATTCGTCTAGGAAATCTGGTTTCCCCTCTTGATCGCGAGAGCGAATGGGGGACGTTTGACGTATTGGTTTCAAATCCCCCGTACATCCCTACGAAGGTGATGGACGAACTTCCTCATGAGGTGGCCGATTTTGAACCGCACCTGGCACTTGACGGCGGAAGCGACGGCCTGGATATTTTTCGTCGTCTTCTTAATGCTGCTCCCTATATGCTTCGCGAGGGCGGTCTTTTTATCTGCGAGCTCTTTGAGAAGGCGTGCGATCCGGCGGCTCAGCTGTGTCGCGAGGCGGGATTGGGAGATGTGCGCATCGTGGAGGATCTGACCGGTCGCCCTCGCATCGTTGCTGCCCGCGTGCTGGAAGCTCGTACGCGCGATTAATGCGGGTATGCGTCCTATAGTGCGCTTTTGCATCATATAACCATCACAGATGTGCCCCTTTGCCGAGCGCATGTTTCCGTTTGTCGCGCATGTGATGCCCACATGGGTGCGAATGTGCGCTTCGTGCAACAATGAGCACTTGACCTCTTGCCCTGTGTGGTGGGGAGAAGACGATTTGTGCTGGAAAGGGATGGATGCATGCGGCGTATCTACAACATGAGTACAGGCGTATGCGGCGATTTTGCCGTGAAGGACGCTGCCTCCTGTTTGGTCGCGGGCGCATTGGCCCTACTTCCTACCGAGACCGTCTATGGCGTGGGTGTTGCCGTTGCTGCCTACGGGCAGTGCGCAGAGCTTCCCGTCGAGGGGAGCGGGTACCGACGCATTTTCTCGCTCAAGCGACGAGAACTCACCCAGACCGTTCCATGGCTCGTGGCAGATGAATCCGCCCTCGATCGCTACGGCGTGGATGTGCCTTGCGCTGCCCATGCTCTTGCTCATGCGTTTTGGCCGGGTGCCCTCACTATCGTAGTGAAGGCTTCCGATGAGGTTCCCCTCTATATGCAGGCGGCGGACGGCACCGTTGCGTTGCGCGCAAGCGCATGCGGGTGCGTTCAGCGTCTTGTTCGCGCATGCGATTCTCCTTTGGCGGTGACGAGCGCCAATACGCACGGCATGCCGGCACCTGCCTCGTTTGAGCAGGTTGAGCAACGTATCCTTGCGGGCGTGGACCTTGCGATAGATGGTGGCAAAACGGTTTGCCAAGAAGCCTCGACTATCGTTTCTTGCGAAGGGGGTCAAATTGCCCTTCTTCGCGTGGGCGCTCTTGCCCAATCCGATCTTGAGGCCGCCCTGCGCGCCGCAGATATCAACATTCCAATTCGGAAGGGATGCTAACCATGCCGTTTTCGCTGAAAGACCTGGGCTTGGTCGACACGATTTCCGTATCAACCGGCAACAACTACATCATGGCCCTAGACTCAGGTACTACTTCAGTGCGCGCCGTGATTGTGGACGAGTACGGTTGCATCGTTGCCCAAGCGTCCAAACCGCTCAAGACCATCTGTCCTCATCCGGGCTGGGTGGAACAAGATCCCATGGAGATTCTTGCCTCGCAGATTGCCGTGATGATGGAAGTCCAGTTCAAAAGCGGCATCCATTCCGATAGCATCGCCGCCATCGGCATCAGCAACCAGCGTGAAACCACCGTGGTGTGGGACCGTGACAGCGGCCAGCCCATATACAACGCCATCGTGTGGCAGTGCCGCCGTACGGCGCCTCTCGCCGAGCAGCTTATCGTCGACGGCTACGAGGAGGAAATTCGCGCTAAGACCGGTCTCACCCCTGATCCGTATTTTGCGGGCACCAAGATCCGATGGATTCTCGACAATGTGAGCGGCGCGCACGAGGCTGCCGAGGCCGGCGAGTTGATGTTCGGAACTATCGACACCTGGCTTATCTACAACCTCACCGGCGGGGTTACCTATGCAACCGACTACACCAACGCGAGCCGTACGATGCTCTTCAACATCAATACGCTTGAGTGGGACGAAGATCTGCTGGGGCACCTCGATATTCCTCGCTCCATGATGCCCGAGGTCCGCTGGAGTTCGGGTGATTTTGGCCGCGTATCGAGCGAGATCATGACGCACATGCCCCCCATCATGGGCGTTGCCGGCGATCAGCAGGCATCGCTGTTTGGCCACGGGTGCTTTGAGCCGGGCGCTGCTAAGAATACGTACGGTACCGGTTGCTTCATGCTCATGAATACGGGCGAGACAATCGTGGAGTCTGCGCATGGTCTGGTCTCTACTATCGGCATCGCTGAGGGCGGAAAGATCAGCTATGCCCTCGAGGGATCCATCTTTCATGCGGGATCGACCATCCAGTGGCTGCGCGACAAAATGGGCATCATCGCGAGCGCAGGGGAAACTGCTGCAATCTGCCGCTCGGTGGAGGGTAATTCGGGATGCTATTTCGTCCCTGCATTTAGCGGCTTGGGCGCCCCTTGGTGGGATCCGAACGCTCGCGCGATGATCTGCGGGCTCACTACTGCATCCGACCGCGCGACCATCGTACGCGCGGCGTGCGAATCCATGGCGTATCAAAGCTACGATGTCTTGCGCTCCATGGAGGCAGATTCGGGCATCAAGCTGCCAAGTCTTTGCGTCGACGGCGGGGCCTCTCGCAACGAATTCATCATGCAGTTTCAGGCAGATCTTCTAGGCATTCCCATTGTGCAGGCCGAATCTCTCGAGACCACTGCCCTGGGCGCCGCCTATCTTGCGGGTTTGGCTGTTGGCTACTGGGAAGATCACGAGGATTTGCTGCAAAACGTGGGCGAGGCAAAGACCTTTGCCCCAGCGGGCGATACGGCTCAGGTGAACTTCAACCTCGCGGGTTGGCATGATGCCGTGGCGCGCGCGAGGACCACTCAATAGGGCCTTATACGTGGTACAGTGAACGTGGGACGTGCTGTATTCCCCGATGCTCATTTTTGTCGGGAGCTCTGTCTGGCTGTTCGGCACGCCCTGTCATTATCGAAACGACATGTCGGAAAGGACATCAAACATGCGTGTTGCAATCGCATCAGATCATGCCGGATTCGAGCAAAAGCAGCTCTTGGCTGCCTATCTTGCAGAGGATCTTGCGCAAGACGTTCTCGACCTTGGCCCCGATTCCGACGACCGTGTCGATTACCCCGACTTTGCCAACAAAGTTGCCCACGCGGTAGCCAACGGAGACGCCGAGTACGGCGTGCTTGTATGCGGTACGGGTATCGGTATGGCTCTCACGGCGGATAAGGTTGCAGGCATCCGCGCCTCTTCTATTACCACGCCCGAGTTCGCGGCGCTCTTCCGCGAGCACAACGACGGTAACGTGGTCTGTCTTTCCGGTCGCTTTGTTGATCTTGACGTGAACAAGCAAATCATCAAGACATTCCTTACCACCGAGTTCGGTGGCGGCAGGCATCAGCAGCGTGTCGACAAGATCATGGCGAACGACAACAGGTAATCGCGGCCCATAAACCTTAGTAGTATATATAGTGCATGGTTCTATATATTAGTGCGCGATGTTTACGGGGGAGAGAAGAGGGGATATGGCAGAAGAGTTCGATATGACGCGCGTGACCGTTGTCGTCCATCCGATGGTGCAACATAAACTGTCGATTCTGCGCGATGCGAATACCGGCTCAAAGCAGTTCCGCGAGATCGTGAAGGAGCTCGGCCTGTTTGAGGGATACGAGGCAACGCGCGATTTCCCTCTTGAAGATGTGCACGTAACCACGCCTGTTTGCAAGACTGTGTGCAAGAAGATCTCTGGCCGTAAGGTCGCTGTCGTTCCCATCCTTCGTGCGGGCTTGGGTATGGTCGACGGCTTGCTCGAACTTGTTCCCGCGGCACGCGTGGGTCATATCGGTATGTATCGCGATGA
Source organism: Collinsella acetigenes (assembly GCF_012844445.1). Classification (NCBI taxonomy): domain Bacteria; kingdom Bacillati; phylum Actinomycetota; class Coriobacteriia; order Coriobacteriales; family Coriobacteriaceae; genus Collinsella; species Collinsella acetigenes. Next base: position 14,993 of record NZ_JABBCP010000006.1, on the reverse strand, counting down.
GGAGACCCACGAGCCTCACGAGTACTACTGCAAGATGCCGGCCGATATAGACAAACGTATATGTTTGGTCGTCGACCCTATGCTGGCCACCGGTGGTTCGGCCATCGCGGCGATTCAGTACCTGCGCGAGCAGGGCGTGAAAGATATCCGTCTGCTTGTGATCATCGCGGCCCCCGAGGGAATCAAGGCTGTCCTTGACGCCGACGAGAATGTTCGTTTGTTTACGTGTTCTATCGACGAGCGCCTGAACGAGAGGGCTTATATCGTGCCCGGGCTTGGTGATGCCGGCGATCGTATCTTTGGAACGAAGTAAAACGAAAAAACACAAACGGTTTTGAGCAAACCCTCCTATCGATTTTCGGTAGGAGGGTTTGTTTTTGACGGCAAAAAGCGCCGTTTGCGACTGAATACGGAACGCTCACGGTCGGATTGCGCATTGTGCTTGCTGTATCGCGACAACTAGGCTGCAAAATAGGACCCACGTGTATTGGGGGCCGATATGGTTTGGAGCGTTCGGGCGACAAGGCGACGGTGAAAACTGATCATCAAAAAATGTCAAACATGTGATGATTAATTATCATTTGTCGTTTTTCTTCCGAAAGCTAACCGGGGCATTATTCGCTACCAGCGCGTATTCGATCGTATTCCTTTTTTTCGTGATTTCATGACAAAAAGAAGCGGTTGATTTTTGGATTTGGGTGCCTAGAATAGTTGCAACGTCTGTGGACCCTGGTGATACATCTGTCACGAGGCCACGTGAAAGGGGGAGGGCATGCTTGCCTTCGAGCTCTCAGCTCACGGCCCCTTCGTGCTGGCCGGCGTGGTGGTGGGCGTCTTCGCGTTTTTGCCGATGTGGCTGGCATTGGAGCCGGTGCTTCGGCGTGGACGCGAGGCCAATATGACCAAGGGGATGTTGAGCGTCGGTGCGTCGTTTGTGGCTCTGCTGCTTGGCATCGTAGTTGTTCACTTGCTGTTTCACGGCGTCCTTGTCGCGTTTGTGGCAGGAGAGATCGGCGGTTTCCTCGCCGGCTCTGTTGTGGTCGCGTGCCTCGTCATCGCGGCCGAGTAGGAAAGAGTCTCCGGGTGTACCCGGCGGCATGAGAAAGGTGGAATCTTGGACGCGTTCGCCAAGCTCCCAGATGCAATTGCAGAGCTCGTTGCCGAGTTCTCCTCGACGCCTGTTGTCGGCGATTTGAATGTTGGTCTCACCCAATATTCGCTTTGGCTGCTCATCGCGGGTGTTGTGCTTCTGGCTGTTATTTTCGCATTTGTGAAAAAGCAGTCTTTGGCTCCCAAAGGCTTTTTCGTAAATGGCGTCGAGTGGGTCATCGAGTATGTTGAGGATGATATCGCCAAGGGCGTTGTCGGCTCCAATTGGCGCCAGCACTTCCCGTTTTTGGCGACGTTGTTCTTCTTCATCTTGATCAACAACTTCATCGGCCTGGTGCCCGGCATGAAGCCCGGCACGGGCGCAATAGGCTGTACTGCCGCCGTCGCCCTGGTCTCCTTCATCTACTTCCTGTATTTCGGTGTGAAGAAGCACGGTCTTTTCGGCTACCTCAAGAGCCTTGCTCCTGCAGGCGTTTCGTTCCCCATGAACATCTTCGTGTGGGTTATCGAGGTCTTTTCGCTTCTGCTCCGTTTGGTGACGCTTGCCGTTCGTCTGTTCTGCAACATGTTCGCCGGACACATCGTTATGGGTTCGTTCGCCATCATGGCGAGCATCTTCGCCCAGCCCCTACTCGCGCATTTCTCCGCCATGAACGCGGTGGGCGCGCTTCCTAGTGTGGCTTGGGTTCTCATTCTGCTCATCATCTACGCGGTCGAGCTTATCGTCGCGTTTGTTCAGGCGTACGTGTTCACGGTTTTGTCTGCCGTGTACATTCAAATCGCCGAGGCGGATGCCCACTAGGGCGCGCCCCATTCATTTCGGTGTCTAAGGGCGCGGCTTCCCGCACGCCCTTAACAGCATAGGTAATCATGCACACAGGTGCACGACAAAGGAGGAATCGTGGGAGTTATCGGATATGGTCTTGGCGTAATCGGTGCCGGCCTTGCAATTGGTCTCGCAGCGTTCGGCGCAACGAGCGCAATGGCCCGCCAGCCTGAGGTCCAGGGTCGTGCCTTCACCGTCTTCATTCTGGCATCCGCCTTTACCGAGGCTCTGGGCCTCATCGGCTTCGTCGTTACGCTGATCTCCTAGGGAAGTCGCATATCGTGTCCCAGAAGGAGAACAACATGAAGCAGATCAACCGCGCAACCGTCGCGGCTGCCATCTCGAGTTTCGTGCTCGCGGTGCCTGCCCAGGCGTTTGCTGAGGAGTCTTCCAATAAAGCGGAGATCCTCATCCCCAAGATGGCCGAGTTCATCCCTGCGCTGATCGCTTTCCTTATCATCTGGGTCGTGCTCGCCAAGTTCGCTTGGCCGCAGATCCTCTCGATGATGGATGAGCGCGGTAAGCGTATCCAGGAGAGTCTGGACGAAGCCGAGACCACCAAGAAGAAGGCTATCGCCTCTCGCAAGGAGTACGACGAGCTCGTCACCGACGCCCGCCGTAAGTCTGCAGACATCGTTCTTGAGGCCCGCAAGGATGCCGAGGCCGAGCGCGCTCGCATCATCGAGGCAGCGCACAAGGAGGCCGAGGACATCATCGCCAAGGCCCATGCCAATGCCGAGGACGAGCGCAATGCCATCTACGCAGCTGCTGCCGCCTCTATTGCAGACCTTTCCGTTTCCGTCGCCTCCAAGATCGTGGGCGAGACGCTCGACCAGGACGGCGAGCAGCGTCGCCTTATCGAGCGCTATGTCAAGGAAGCGGGTAGCCTGAATGCCTAATAGCCGCATGCAGGACAGGGTGCTGGAGACGTACGCGCGCTCCCTCATGGAGGCTGCGAAGGACGAGGACCGTGTGTTCCGCGATCTCAACGAGCTTGAGGCTATCTCGAACGCGGCCCCCGAGGTTTTCGCCGTGCTCATGTCCCTGTTCGAGCGCGGTCAGCTCGATCTTCTTCCTCAGATCGTCGCCCTCTTCAAGGAGATGACCGAAGAGGATGAGGACGTGGTGGGCGTTACCGTGACGACGGCCGTTCCGCTCGACGACGAGCTGCGCCGCACTATCACAGAGAAGTGCGAGGGCGACCTTGGCCGCAAGGTCTTCCTCATCGAGAAGGTCGACCCTTCTATCATCGGAGGCCTTGTGCTCGAGGCGCGCGGTCAGCGCCGCGACGTCTCGGTTAAGACGCAGCTGCGCGCTGCGCGCGAGGCCCTCGTTTCTACGAGTATTACAAACGGAGGTGAAGCCTAATCATGTCAGAGATCAATGCTCAAAGCATTGCCGCAGCACTGGCCGAGAAGCTCGACAGCCTGTCCGCGACCGTTGACACGCAGGAGGTTTCCCATGTTGACGAGGTCGGCGACGGCATTGCCCGCATCTCCGGATTGCGCGGTGCCATGGCCGGCGAGTTGCTCGAGTTCAAGAGCAGCGATACTGGTGAGACCGTCTACGGTCTGGCCCAGAACCTCGACCGCGATGAGGTCGGCGCCGTGCTTTTTGGCGCGGTCGACATCATCAAGGAGGGCGATGAGTGCCGCACCACCGGCCGCATCATGGACATTCCTGTAAGCCGTGCCATGCTCGGCCGTGTCGTGAATCCGCTGGGTCAGCCTATCGACGGCTTGGGTGAGATTCGTGCCACCCATACGCGCCCCATCGAGTTCAAGGCTCCTGGCGTTATCGAGCGTACCCCGGTGTGCGAGCCGGTTCAGACCGGCCTCCTCGCCATCGACTCGATGATTCCCATCGGTCGTGGTCAGCGTGAGCTCATCATTGGCGACCGTAAGACGGGTAAGACCGCTATCGCCATCGACGCCATCTTGAACCAGCGCGGCAAGGATATGATTTGTATCTACGTCGCCATCGGTCAGAAGGCATCGACGGTTGCAAACATCCGTGAGACCCTCAAGCAGCACGGCGCTCTTGACTATACGGTCATTGTTTCTGCTACCGCTGCAGACTCCGCTCCTATGCAGTACATCGCGCCTATGGCTGGTGCCGCAATCGGTGAGTTCTTCATGTATAACGGCGAGAATGGCGAGCCTGCTTCCGAGGACAACCCCGGCGGTCACGTGCTGGTCATCTATGACGACCTGTCCAAGCAGGCTGTCGCTTACCGCCAGATGTCCTTGACGCTGCATCGTCCGCCCGGACGTGAGGCCTACCCCGGCGACATCTTCTACCTGCACTCCCGCCTGCTGGAGCGTGCCTGCAAGCTCTCCAAGAAGAACGGCTATGGTTCCCTGACGGCCCTGCCGATCATCGAGACCCAGGACGGCGACGTTTCCGCCTACATTCCGACCAACGTTATTTCCATTACCGATGGTCAGATCTACCTGCAGTCCGAGCTCTTCTTCCAGGGTCAGCGCCCTGCAGTCGACGTTGGCATCTCCGTGTCCCGCGTCGGTGGCTCCGCTCAGACCAAGGCAATGAAGCAGGTTTCCGGTTCGCTGCGTCTTGACCTTGCCGCTTACCGCGAGCTCGCCGGCTTTACGCAGTTTGGTTCCGACCTGGACGCTGCTACTCAAAAGCAGCTCACCCACGGTGCCCGCATGACCGAGCTGCTCAAGCAGCCGCGCTTCAAGCCGTTTGATGTTACCGAGCAGATCGTTGCGCTCTTCGCCGGCAATAAGGGCTTTGTGGACGACCTCCCGGTCTCCCAGGTCCTGCCGTTCCGTAACGCGCTTCTCGATTACATGACCAAGACCTATGCGCCGCTTCTCGAAAAGCTGCGCTCCACGAAGATCGACGATGAGCTGGACGAGCAGCTCATGCAGGCAATCTCCGATTTCAAGAACGACTACACCGCAAAGCTTGCAGAGACTTCTGAGAGCACTAGCGGTGCCGAGGAGAACTAGGCTCTATGGCTAACCTTCGCGACATCAAGAAGCGAATCTCCTCGGTCACGAGCACCAAGCAGATCACGCGCACGATGGAGATGGTCTCTACGGCCAAGATCCGTCGCGCGCTCGATCGCGCGCATCAGGCTGAGCCCTACAAGACGGCGCTTACCGATGTCATGCTCACGGTGGCAACCGATGCCAGCATCGCGTCTGACAATCCTATGCTCGCCGTGCATGAAGAGCCCAAGCGTGGTCTTGTGATCGCCATCGCGTCCGACCGCGGTCTCGCCGGCGGTTTCAACGTGAACGTTGACCGTGAGTGTGAACGCATTATTCGCGAATGGCGCAATGAAGGCATCGAGGGCCAGATCATCACATGCGGCCGCAAGCCAAGCGAGTATTTCTCCAGCAGGGGAAATGTCGTCATGAAGTTTGAAGGCTTCTCGGCAGACCCTCGTCTGGAAGACGCGCGCATGATTGCCGACTACATCTGTGACAGCTATGTTGCAGGTGAGCTTGACCGCGTCGAGGTTGTGTACCATCACGCTCGCAACCGCGTCGATCAGCAGCTGCGTGTCGAGCATCTGCTTCCGCTCGATCCCGAGATGGTCGCTATGGCTCATGGTCCTCGCAAGAACGAGGATGAGGGCCCCAAGCGCGTTTCGTCGTCGTTCAAGTTTATTCCGAGTGCTCAGCATGTTTTGGGGGAGCTGGTTCCCTCTTACGTTCTGACCATCATTCACCAAGCGCTCATCGATTCGGCGGCCGCCGAGCAGGGCGCAAGGCGTAAGGCGATGCACTCGGCAACGGAGAACGCTACCACGATTATCGCGACTCTCACCCGTATGTATAACCGCGTACGTCAGGCTTCCATTACCACCGAGCTCAATGAGATCGTGGCAGGAGCCGCAGCATTGGAGGAACACTAATGGCAGAAACCACCGTACAAGCGGCGGTCGAGGAGGCCACGAAGCGGGAGACCGCAGGCGAAGGACGCGTCGTTCGCGTTATCGGCCCTGTTGTCGACGTTAAGTTCGACGGCCAGGTCCCCTCGATCTACAACGCACTGACGGTCGAGGCCGATACCCCCATGGGGCATCTGAGCACGGTTCTCGAGGTTGAGTCCCAGCTGCCCGGCGGCGTGGTCCGCACGGTCGCTATGACTTCTACCGACGGCCTGCAGCGCGGCCTCACCGCAACCGATACCGGTGAGCCCATGAAGATGCCCGTCGGTCCCGAGACCCTCGGCCGCATCTGGAACGTCATCGGCCAGCCCGTTGATGGCAAGCCCATGCCCCAGATCGATGAGTACTACCCCATCCATCATCCGGCGCCGGCGTTTGACGAGCTCACCACCAAGACCGAGATCTTCGAGACCGGCATCAAGGCAGTCGACCTGCTCGAGCCCTACATCCGTGGCGGCAAGACGGGCCTGTTCGGCGGCGCCGGCGTTGGCAAGACCGTTCTGATTCAGGAACTCATCAACAACCTCGCACAGGAGCACGGCGGTACGTCCGTATTCACGGGCGTCGGCGAGCGTACCCGTGAGGGCACCGACCTGTTCCTCGAGATGAGCGAGTCTGGCGTTATCGATAAGACCTGCTTGGTCTACGGTCAGATGAACGAGCCGCCCGGAGCGCGTCTGCGCATCGGTCTGGCGGGCCTTACCACTGCGGAGTACTTCCGCGATCGTGGCCAGGACGTTCTGCTCTTCATCGATAACATCTTCCGCTTCTCTCAGGCAGGTTCCGAGGTTTCCGCACTTCTGGGCCGTATGCCGTCCGCCGTTGGTTACCAGCCCACGCTGGCAACCGAGATGGGCGACCTCCAGGAGCGCATTACCTCTACCAAGACCGGTTCCATCACTTCCGTCCAGGCTGTTTACGTCCCCGCAGACGACCTGACCGACCCGGCTCCGGCAACGACGTTCACCCACCTGGATGCAACGACCGTTCTTTCGCGTTCCATCGCTGAGCTCGGCCTGTATCCGGCTATCGACCCGCTGGCGTCCTCTTCCGACGCTCTCGACCCTGCGGTCGTGGGCGAGGAGCACTACCGCGTGGCCGTCAAGGTTCAGGAGCTCCTGCAGGAGTACTCCGACCTTCAGGACATCATCGCCATCTTGGGCATGGACGAGCTTTCCGAGGAGCAGCGCCTTACGGTTAACCGCGCTCGTAAGCTTCAGCAGTTCCTGTCCCAGTCGTTCCACGTGGCAGAGCAGTTCACCGGTAACCCCGGCGTGTACATCCGCGTCGAGGACACCGTTCGCTCCTTTGCCGCAATCGTCGACGGCGAGTGCGACGACCTGCCCGAGCAGGCTTTCCGCTATGCATCCACGATTGACGACGTGCGCGAGCGCGCTGCCAAGATGGGGGAGAAGTAAGCCATGCTCATCCGTATCGTATGTCCGGAACATTGTGCCTATGAGGGCGAGGCTGCCTTTGTGGTTGTGCCCTCTACGGACGGCGAGTGCGGCATCCTTCCCAAGCACGCGAACGAGATCTGTACCATCACGGACGGTTACGTGCGCGTGTGTGACAAGGAGATGGGCACGGTCGACCGCACATTTGCGGTGGGCGGCGGCTATGCTCAAATTGCCGACGACACCGTTATCGTGCTGGCCGAGCGGGCCTGCGATCTGGCGGATGTCGATGCCGAGAAGGTTAAGGTTGAACTTCAAGGTTTTGAAGACAACCTGAGGAATCTGTCGGAAGACGATGCGCGTCGCGCCTACCTTTATAATGAAATCGCATGGTGTAAGCTACTGCTTGCAAAATAGGTATTGAGGGTTCATCCTCTGCCAACAATGCGATGGACATCATGCCCGGGAGACTTGTGCTCCCGGGCCTTTTTTTGAAAGGGACAGGTTTGGATATCATCCGCGTTGAAGGTGGTCATCCGATTGAGGGACGCGTGTGCGTTTCGGGCGCTAAGAACTCTGCGCTCAAGCTCATGGCTGCAACCTTGCTTGCTCCGGGCAAAACCACCCTTACCAATGTGCCCAATATTTCCGACGTACACGTGATGGGCAAGGTTCTTAAGGGCATGGGTGCCACGATCGAGGTCGTGGACGAGCATAGTTTGGTTATCGATACTTCTGCTGTCGATCAGTGGGAGGCGCCGTACGAACTCGTTGCCAAAATGCGCGCGTCTACGGCGGTCCTCGGTCCGTTGCTGGGCCGTATGGGCAAGGCGAAAATCGCAATGCCCGGCGGCTGCAACCTGGGTGCCCGCAAGATCGATATGCACATTTTGGGTCTTGAGGCCCTGGGCGTGAAGTTCGATACCGAGCATGGCTACATCTATGCCGACGCCGGCGAGGGAATGCATGGCGAGACCGTTACGCTTGAGTTTGCGAGCGTAGGCGCCACGGAGAATCTCATCATGGCTGCGGTTCGCGCTAAGGGCACCACGGTTATCGATAACGCCGCGCGCGAGCCCGAGATCGTTGACCTCGCTAACATGCTCAACGAGATGGGCGCCCAGATCACCGGTGCCGGAACCCCTGTCGTTACGATCGAGGGCGTTTCTGAGCTGCATCCTGTCACGCATCGCGTGATTGGTGATCGCATCGAAGCCGGTACCTTTATCGTTGCGGGCGCTTTGATGGCTGGCGATGCCGGTGTTGAGGTGGTTGGATTCGCTCCGCACCATTTGGGCATGGTTCTTAAAAAGCTCGAGCTCATGGGCATCGATTTTGAGCGCATCGAGGGCGGTGTGCGCGTGTACCGCGTTGACACCATTCGCCCGGTGGACATCCAGACCTTGCCGTTCCCGGGTTTCCCCACCGACATGCAGGCTCAGGTTATGGTTCTTTCCGCTCTGGCAGATGGCAGCTCTGTCATCACCGAGAACATCTTCGAGAATCGCTTCATGTTCGCCTCTGAGCTTGTGCGCATGGGGGCAAACATTCGCATCGAGAGTCACCACGCCATGATTCATGGCGTCAAGGGCTTCTCGGGCGCTCAGGTCACCTCTCCCGATTTGCGCGGTGGCGCTGCGCTTGCCGTCGCTGGTCTTATTGCCGACGGAACGACTGAGGTTTCTGCTATCCATCACATTGACCGTGGATACGAGCACTTCGTAAAGAAGCTCGTAGAGCTGGGGGCGCATGTGGAGCGCGTCACCGTCCCCGATCCTATTGACGACTAGACAGGTCCTTCTTATGAGAAAAAAATCCGTACAGCAGATGCGTGCTGCGGCTGACGAATCGAGCAGCCGCGTTTACAGTCGCACGAACGTGGCCCGCTATTCAGAGCGCGCTCGTCAGCGCCAACGCGGAAAGCGCATCCGCCGCACGATTTTGCTTACGCTCATGGGCGTGCTTATCGCAGGCGTTACGGCATGCGGTCTGTGGTTTGGCAAGATTGTTTCCAAGCTCAATAACGGCGAGATCATTACCAGCGGACTGCTTTCGTCTCTTACCGATTCCGATGTCACGCGCGATCCGTTCTACATGCTGCTGCTGGGAACCGATGGCCGTCCGGGAGACACTGCCTATCGTGCCGACTCCATCATCCTTGCGCGTGTTGACCCTAAGGCCAAACAGGTCACGCTCATCTCCATTCCGCGCGATACGAAGGTCGAGTACAAGGGTTCGACCATGAAGATCAATGCAACGCACGCCTACGATGGCGCCGAAGGCATGGTCAATGCCGTTAACGAGCTGTGCGATGTCGAAATCGCCCACTATGCCGAGATCAGCTTTGATGGCATGAAGACCCTTGTGGACGCTGTGGGCGGCATCGATATCAACGCTACCGACGGCGTGGATGACCCGGAGGCCGGTCCGGTTAAGATTGAGCCGGGGCAGCAGCACATGGATGGCGAGACGGCGCTTACGTATTGCCGCGCGCGTCACCAGTATGCCGACGGCGACTATACGCGTATGCGCCATCAGCGCCAGGTCATCGGTGCCCTTGCGAACGCAGTGCTCAACAACATGGACATCACGCGCCTGCCTGGTGTCATCGAGTCTCTCTCCGACATGGTCGTCACCGATCTGGGCGTGCAGGATATCGTGTCGCTCGCGAACGCGATGCGTGGCATGGATACCGATAGCATGTGGTCGGCCAACTTGCCGTCTTGGGCGGGCGAGGATACATACATCGACGGCCAGAGTTACGTCTTTGTCTACGAGGACAAGCTCAAGGAGATGATGGAGCGCGTCGATGCCGGTGAGGATCCGCAAGGCCCGCAGTCCATGGGCTCCTCCTCGGGCGAGTCGAGTACGATTGCCGACCTTGCCAACAATGATTCCCGTTCGTTTAGCAACGGAACCGATAAGGGCACATCGTCGTCATCGGAAGAAGAAACGAGCTCTGAGGACTAAAAAAGAAAGCCGCCGGGCACAAGCTCGGCGGCTTTTTTGTGAGCAAGAGACGAGAGGCGCTTGCTTGAGGGGCGCTTGCTTTAAAGCGCTGTTACTCGGCAAAGCGACGTGCAAGCTCCTGCAAAACGTCAACGACGCGCTCCATCTGCGAGACGACAACAAATTCATTCACGCTGTGGCCGCAATAGCCGCCTGTGCCCAGGTTGGGGCAGGGGAGACCGCGGAAAGAGAGTTGTGCGCCATCGGTGCCACCGCGGATGGGCAGGACGAGGGGTTTGATACCCAGGGCCTCGTATGAATCGCAGACGATCTGTACGAGCTGCGGATAGTCTTTTACGATTTCTGCCATGTTGCGATACTGCTGCTTGATTTCGACGGTCACGCGCGGACGGTCGAGCTCGTTATTCATAAAATCGGCGGCACGCTGCATGAGGTCGATCTTTTGCTGGAACAGCTCGGCATCGTGATCGCGGATGATATAGCGAGCGGTGGCATGGGTGACGGTTGCCGAGACGCTTTCGCAGTGGATAAAGCCGTCATAGCCGTCGGTGTGCTCGGGACGCATATGTGCGGGCAGCAGGCTCTGGAATTGGACGAACAGGTCGTTTGCATTCACCATGCGGTTCTTGGCAGATCCGGGATGGATGGAGTAGCCCTCAAAACGAACAGTTGCCTCGGCGGCGTTGAAGCACTCCCACTCAAGCTCGCCCACGGCACCGCCGTCAACGGTGTAGCCGTAGGTGCATCCAAACGCGGGAATGTCCAGAAGCGAGGCGCCGTGGCCGATTTCCTCGTCAGGGCAAAAGCAGATGCCAAGGCGCGGATGTTTGATGGAGGGATCCTCGTGAATGCGCGCCACGAGCGCCATGATTTCGGCAACGCCGGCCTTGTCGTCGCCGCCCAGCAGCGTGGAACCATCCGAGCAGATGATGTCTTCGCCCACCAGGCCATCAAGGTCGGAAAGCATGTCGGGGCCGATTGCGACTTCGTTGCCATCGACAACGCCGGCGACCAAGTTTCCGCCCTCGTAGTGCACGATATGGGGCTTTACGCCAAAGCCAGGGGCGGCCTCGGTGGTGTCGATATGGGCGAGAAGACCAAGTGCGGGCTTATCTTCGGCGCCTTTGCTTGCGGGGATGTGCGCAACAACGTAGCAGCTCTCGGTTACGTAGGCGTCCTCAGCGCCAAGTGCGCGCAGCTCGTCAGCCAAAAGATTGGCAAGATCAAACTGGCAGGCGGTCGAGGGAACCTGGTCGCAGTGCTCGTCGGCAGATTGTGTATCAACCTGAACGTAGCGGAAGAAGCGCTGTACGACGTCGCTCATCGGGGTATCAGACATAATGACTCCTTATGCTCAATGTGCTGACGACTGTTACTCTAGCACGGTCGGGTCGTTGGCTTGTGGCGCCGTTGCGCTACACTAGGGGTACGGTTTAGGAAGGACGTGTGCCTATGGATACCACTGATGCTTCCCGTGAGCTGCATCTCACAGTTGCAAATGAAGATTATCTCGAGTGCATTGTTCGCATCGAGGAAGAGAACGGTTCTAGCGAAGCCATCCGCTCTGTCGATATCGCCCAGCACCTCGATGTCTCGAAGGCGTCGGTTAATAAGGCCATCAGTGCGCTCAAGGAGCGTGGTTTGGTCGAGCAATCTCACTACGGCAAGGTTCTGCTTACCGAGAAAGGCCGCGAGCTGGGGCGAGCGGTGTGGTATCGCCATCGACTTTTGAATGCCTTCCTAACGCAAGAGCTCGGTGTCGATGCCGAGCGCGCTGATGCAGAGGCCTGCATGATGGAGCATGCAGTATCTGAGGATACGATGACACGGTGGCTGCATTATCTCGAGAAGCAGGGTATAAGCATCGGCGAGGAATAATCGGCTCGGCAAGGATTAGACCGATGGACCAAGACCAAAATCAACTGTATTCAACCGATTCTTATGACCGGGCGGGCGCCGATCGCTTGCTCGGTCTTCTTTCGACGGGCGCCGTGCTCATGCAGGGGCCTGTTGGGACGATGCTCGCGTCGGAGCTGGGCGCCCAAGATGTTCCCGCTGCCTATTGGAATGTGGCGGAGCCTCAGGAGGTTACGCGTATTCATCAGCAATATGCCGATGCGGGCGCTCAGATTTTGCTCACGAATACATTCCAGGCAACAGCGCCTGCGCTCAAGCGCGATCATATCGAGTCGAGCGTCAATCTGGTGTGCGCGGAGGCCGTGGCAGCAGCTCATGCGGCGGGTGGTCAAAATCTTGTAGGTTCGATTGGCCCGTGCGGCATCGAGTGGTTTCACAAGGATGAGCCAGAATATCGTCTTGCACGGGACGCCTATCGTGAGCAAGCGCACGCCTTGCTCGCCGCGGGTGTCCAGGCATGTATGCTCGAGACCTTTACGTCAATTCGTGACCTCGAGCCTGCTGTCGCTGGTGTTGCAGATGTTGCAGATGGCATGCCTATGTTTATCAGCTTTGCTGTCGATGACGAGGGCAATCTGCTGGGTGATGGCCTGAATGTCGAGGCGGCCTGCATTTGGGCCGAGAAGCACGGTGCTACAGCGGTGGGCGTTAACTGCTGTTCTATCGCTGCGGCGACGTTGTGCGTGCCGCGTATGGCAAGCTCTTCGCACGGATATATCATGGTGCGTCCCTACGCGAGTCTTCCGGTGCGCGATGATGAGGGCTGCCTCAGGTGGAGCGAAGATGCCGAGGCCCTCGCCACCGCTTCTGTACAATGGGCGATCGATGGCGCTCGCATCATCGGCACGTGCTGTGGGGCTACGCCTGCATCGACATGTGCTATCGCCGAGGAGCTTGACGCATGCCATCGGCTTGTCGAAGAGTGACTATTCTGGTGGCAGATGCATGTGTGGGTCGCGCGGCTTGTGCGGCCCTTATTGAGTAAGAAAGAGTGCAGATGAGCACGATTATTCATTTTGGAACAGGCGGCTGGTACGCACGGCGTGACGGCGACTTTACGGAAGAAAACGTCGTGCGCCTTGCGGATGCGGCGGCGCAGATGTGGTCTCGCACCGATTCGGGTGCCATCGTCTACATAGGATATGACACCCGCGAGGGTGCGGAGCAGGCGGCGCGTCTTGCGGGCATGGTTGTTGCGGGCGCTGGCCTTGTTGCCATGATTTCCGATCGCTACACGCCTACGTCGGCGCTGTCTTGGGCGATTGCAAACGATCCGCGCGCATGCGGCGGCCTGATGATTACGGGTTCCAATCATTCAAGCGATTACCTGGGTATTAAGGTTCGTATGGCCGATGGTGGCACGGGCACTGCCGATGTGATTGACGCGTTGGAGGAGTCCATTCCTCTTGAGGCTACCGAGGCACGCGGTCCCCTTATCGAGAAGGATATCGTCTCGCCATATCTCGAAAGCCTTTTTTCGAACATCGATACTCAGGCGATTGCCGAGGCCGGTTTGCAATTGGTGTATGACCCCATGTATGGCTCGGCTCGCGGGTATCTTCCCGCTGTACTGGGCCCTCTCGGCGTGCAGACGATTGAGATCCACGGTACGGACGAGCCTGATGCACAGACCTTGCGCCCCGAGCCCATTGAGCCGTGGGTGGACGATTGCGAGCGGATGGTCCTCTCCTCCAAGGCTCATGCCGGCCTTATCTGTGACGGAGACGGCAGCCGTATTTCTGCAGTCGACGAGCGCGGACGCTACATCGACGCCCATCGGGTCTTTACGCTTGTTCTGGGGCATCTGGTTAAGCACCACGGCGCCCATGGGCGTGTTGCCATGGGCCTTACGGGTTCAATTCAGACGCGTCGCATGGCTCGTGAGCTCGGTTTGCCCCTCGCGATAAAGCCCATCGGTTTTAAATACATATATGAGGAGATGGTAAAGGGCGGCGTGATCATTGGTGGCGAGGAAACCGGGGGGATTGGTTTTCCCGAGCGCTTTCCTGGGCGCGATGGTCTGTATGCACACGTTTTGCTGTGCGAGATGATGGCGAAGGAGCATAAAACTCTGGGCCAGCTCATCGACGAGCTTGATGAGCATTATGGCCCCGTTGCCTATGCTCGTCGCGATATCCGCCTGCAAAACGAGGAAGTGGAAATGCTTCGGACGCTTATGCCGGGGCTGAACCCTCAAAACATTGTGGGCAGGGCGCCGGTGCATGTGAGCCATCGCGATGGCCTGCGCATGGAGTTTGATGATGAGTCTTGGCTGCTGCTTCGTCCTAGCGGTACCGAGCCCGTCGTGCGTATATATGCCGAGGCCGGAACGATTGAGCTTCGCGACGAGATGCTCGAGGCCGGCACCGCCATCGTGAAAGGCGAGTACGGCGGCATCTAGCGAAAGCCGGCCATTTTGTACACCGATGTAGGGCCGGTACATATATAGATATAGGCGAGATCGCAAAAGTCGCGGCGCATGTTCCGATTGGAGGGGCGTGCGCCGCGTTTCGGATACCGGGGCCTTCGTATATGTGAGGGCCCCGCGCCCGCGGGCCCGCCCCCCCTGCGGCATGGAACGGCAGCGCCTGTCCAGGCGATCCGGGTAGGGCCGCCCCCCCAATTGTGTGCGAAACGTGGAGACCGATATTCCCGGCCCAGAGGGGCCTCGCCTCTGGCATCATTAATCCCTGCGCGACGGCAGCCGACAGGCGGGCCGGCGCGGGTACCTTGAGAACCGGATACCGCGGGTGGAGCGATAGCATATCGACTCCATCCGGGACAGATGCACTAAATCATACCAATTCGAAGTATGAGCGAATGTGTACGGAAGTATAACTTGATAAGG
>NZ_JABBCP010000005.1:0-124000 GCF_012844445.1 Collinsella acetigenes | reverse complement strand
TGACCGGTGGACGGCGCTCGACCCGTATGTAGCGGGCTCGGGCGCGGGGGCGCCGCGGGGGATTCCCTGCGGCGCCCCCCTCTTTTTTCTCCATATCGTTCAGCCGAGGGCCCCGTGGGGCCCTTTTTTCATGCCGCGGTTCATATTCTTAATGCCAGTCCTGTCGATTTATTGGGACTTCTCAATCCGTGGGAATGCAGGGTTACTATAGTTTCATCGTTTAATACGTTTGCTTTTGTTTCCTTTTGAGAGGATTGCCATGAAGTACTTCGGAACCGATGGTTTTCGCGGCGAAGCCAATAATGGCCTCAATGTCGAGCATGCTTTTAAAATCGGTCGTTTTATTGGCTGGTACTATGGTGCACGCCAGGACAAGAAGGGCCGTATTGTTGTCGGTAAGGACACGCGCCGTTCGAGCTATATGTTCGAGGCCGCTATCGTTTCTGGACTCGTTGCTTCTGGTGCCGATGCGTATATGCTTCATGTTATCCCTACGCCCGGCGTTGCCTACGAGACTGTTGACGGTTGCTTTGATTGCGGCGTGATGATTAGCGCATCGCATAATCCTTATTCGGACAATGGTATCAAGCTCGTCAATGGCGACGGCTACAAGATGG
Organism: Collinsella acetigenes; assembly: GCF_012844445.1. Taxonomy (NCBI): domain Bacteria; kingdom Bacillati; phylum Actinomycetota; class Coriobacteriia; order Coriobacteriales; family Coriobacteriaceae; genus Collinsella; species Collinsella acetigenes. The sequence goes on along the minus strand of NZ_JABBCP010000005.1, from coordinate 123,383 downwards.
AAGAGTCTGTCTTGGAGCAAATCGAGAGCTATATTGACGATGAGTTTGAGATCCCCCTTGCCACTGGTGATTCCATCGGCGCTACGATTGATTACATGCAAGGTCGAAATCGCTATATCGCTCACCTTATCTCAAGTGCTAACTTCTCCCTTCAGGGCGTTAAGATCGGTCTTGACTGTGCTAATGGCTCCGCGTCCTCTGTTGCCAAGCCTGTTTTTGACGCTTTGGGCGCTGATGTTCGCGTAATCAACAATAATCCCGATGGCTTCAACATTAATGTCGATTGCGGTTCTACCCACCTTGACCGTCTTCGCCGCCATGTGGTTGAGCAAGGTCTCGATGTTGGCTTTGCCTACGATGGCGATGCGGATCGCTGCCTTGCCGTCGATGAGCGCGGTAATGTCGTTGATGGCGATCTTATCCTGTACGTTTGCGGTGTTTATCTCAACAAGCACGGCCGTTTGACGGCTGGTACCGTTGTTCCTACCGTCATGAGCAACTTCGGCCTTTTCCGCGCGTTTGACGAAGCTCATCTTTCCTATGAGACCACCGCTGTTGGCGATAAGAATGTGTATGCGTGCATGCGCAAGAATGGTTATAGCCTTGGCGGCGAGCAGTCTGGACATATCATTTTTGGCGATATTGCGCAGACCGGCGACGGCATTCTTACAAGCTTGCGCATTATGGAGGTGCTGCGTGCTGAGCGCGAGACGCTTTCTCAGCTGTGCGCGCCAGTCAAGCTTTATCCGCAGCTACTCACCAATGTTCGCGTGACAGATAAGGAGGCCGCCATGAACGACGAGGCCGTTCTCGCTTCCGTCGAGGCGGCCGAGGAATTCTTGGGCGAGCGCGGACGCGTCTTGTTGCGCGCGAGTGGCACCGAGCCTCTTGTTCGCGTTTTGGCGGAGGCGCCGACTGATGAGCTTTGCCAAAAGGCGAGCGCCTTCATGCTCGATGCGCTCGAGCCTTTTCGCGCTTAATCGTCGTTCGCTGTATGACACTTGAAAGGGACTGTTCCGGGCAGTCCCTTTTTTATATCGAATTGCTCTTTTACGATATCATCGCTAGCGAACTGGGCATATAAAGTGCAACGGTTCATGCGTCGGAAAGGGGATGGAGCATGGCAGTATTCTATAAAGATCGGGCGGGAAACGTTCTTGCTGCGCTTTCGAGCGATATGCCCGCACCGGCTGGCTTTGAGGAGCTGACAGCAGGAACGGTCGATGCGGCTCGCGAAAAGCACGTTCCCGTTGTTTCGCTTGAGCGCGATGCCCATGTTATCCGTGTTACCGTGGGCGAAGTTGAGCACCCTATGCTTCCAGAGCACTATATCGAATGGATTGCACTTGAGGCTGAGGGGCGTCTTGAGATTCATCATCTCAAGCCAGGGCAGGTCCCTTCAACATTTTTTGCCGGCGGCGTTAAATCCGGCACCGTCTTTGCATTTTGCAATCTACATGGATTGTGGAGTGCTTCGTTTTAGGGTTTGATTCGACCGGTGTCGAGGGATCACGTGTCTAGACTGCATTCGATTTCTCTTTGGTGAGGCGCGAGTGCAAGTTTTTGGGCTGCGTGGTCCCTCGTTGCTATGTCGAGAACCTCGGTGGACGAGTATGATGGAATGGATGAAATCGATGGAAGGGGCGAGATGAGGCTGGCGTTGGCTCAGATGGATACGCGTTTAGGGGACATCGAGGGCATTTGCTCTCGCGTGTTCGATCAGGCCATGATAGCGTCATCGCATGGGGCGCGCCTTATGTGCGTTCCGGCACCGCTTACCGTCGGGATAGCGCCCACTTCACTCATCGAGTGCGGCAACTTCCAACATGCTTTGATCGTTGCTCTGCAGGCACTTGCGGAGAAGCTGGAGCCGTTGGGAATCGCTTGCCTATTCCCTTCCATCGTCTCGTTCGAGGGTGCGCCGATCTTTGAGATTTTTATTCTTCGAGATGGCCACGTTGTACCCGCCCGCTCCCTCATTGCGCGTGAGCGGGGCCCGCGTTCGGATGAGGCTTGGCTTCCCCCCGTTTTTGACATTGCCGGTACTCGTGTTGCCGTTTCTTTTGATTTGGCTCGGGATATGGAATCTCTTCCCGTTGGAACCGACCTTGTCATTTATTTCCCTGCGTACGGCTACGACGATTCGAATGAGGAGACCGCTGCCGTCGCTTCGATTCGCGATGGCTTCTTTGTTGATACGGTTGCCAAGACGGGTCTTTGGCTTGCCTGCATGGCACCTGTGGGCGCGTTTGACGGTGCAGTCTATACCGGCGGCTCATTTGTGATGGACGACGCCGAGCACGTTATCGCCGTGGCGCCTTGTTTTGAGGAAGGCCTACTTATTTCGGAAATCTCCCATGGGACTGTTCCGGACTCGATTGACCCAGATCTTTTGCCACGCTGGAATCGTGAGGAATGGCTTTGGGAATCGACTCGTCTGTATCTGCGCGATGTCGTCGCTCGCCAGGCGTCTGGTAGGGTTGCGCTTTTACTGTCGGGCGATCTTGCTACGTCACTTCTTGCTGCGCTCGCGGTGGATGCCGTTGGCTCCCGAAACGTGATTGGCGTCGTCGTACAACATGAGGGGGCATTGACTCCTCAGGAGGAATGCGCCGAGAACGAGCGTTTGCGTATTGCTCGTCAAGTTGCAAGCAATCTTCGAATTCAGGTTGTCGAATGCGAGCCATCTTCGAGCTGTGGGTGCGAAGAGGCATGGACGACCCTTGAATGCGATGACGAGACGAAGCATCTTGGTAAGGCTAAGGCGACCTCGAACGCACGGGGGGAAGATCTTGATGCTTTACTCGGGGTTGCGCGCCGTGTTGATGCATGCTGCGTGAGCGCTATGACAAAAACCGAGTATGCTCTTTGTGCGCCTGCTGCCTTAAGGGATGGTCTCTCGCGCTGTGTGTGCGCGCCATTTGGCGATATCTATCTATCCAATCTTGAATTTATCGCACGTTGGCGTAATCGTCGCTCCCTTGTGATTCCGGAATCGCTCGTATCTCTCGCATCGGTTGAGGGAGGTATAGGCTCGATTATCGACCGCGCGATTCCTGCGCTGACGGGAGATGGCGAGCTTGAGGAAAAGGTGGCGTCTGTTCTCCGCTCACAGGCACCCTCCAAAATCGACGAGGCTTTGAGGGCTCATATCGACAAAGGGCTGGACTTTGAAGAGAACCCGCTTGCCGGTTCATCTCCCCAGGCGCTTCGGGCTCTTATGCTCTTGATTCAATATGGCGAAGCGGCACGTCGAAAGCTCCCCGCCATGCCGGTTCTTTCTGCTCGCTCGCTTGCCGAGAGAAGCTGGCCGATCTCTTTGGGTTGGTCGGATATGGGGCGCGATGGAGAAGACCTCATGACAGTCGATGCCCTTATCCAAATGGAGCAGGAGCGCTCCTCTGCGGAGGGCTCTTCGCATCGAGCTCAAGCTCGTGACGAGATTATGGGTTTGATTGGAAATCTTTTTGGAATAACGCCCGAACAGATGGCTCACATGCAGAGCGAAGAGGGGCAGCGCGAGCTTCGTCAAGGGCTTGGCGATATCGAGTCGATGCTGCGTAAGATGATGGAATCGTCCCAAGGCGCGATGGGCTCCGCTGGACCCGATGGAGCAAACCAGGGCGCGCAATTTCGTGGCGTGTTTCCATTTACGCCCGGCGGCACGGCCCCGTTTTTCTCGCAAAACTAGACATACGGCCTCATCGATTAGACTGTGCTCAAAAGACGCCTCCCATCGTGGTATATTAGAACAGATGTTCGTGCCTGAAGGGAGGCGCATGATTATTCTCGGAATCGACCCCGGACTTGCTCATACGGGTTGGGGGATTGTTGAAGAACGGGGTGGCGATGTTCGCTGCCGCGCCTACGGATGCATCGAAACGGCAGCGGGGAATGATCTTGCTGTGCGCCTTCGGCATATCGCCGATGATTTGTCGGCTGTGGTTGAGCGATATCACCCTCAGGAGGCCTGTATCGAGAGCGTCTATTTTGGCGTTAACGTTAGGTCTGCGATCCCGACTGCGCATGCGCGCGGTGCCGCGCTGGTGGCGGTATCGTTATGCGGCGTCGAGGTGGGCGAGTACACCCCCATGCAGATTAAACAGTCGGTTGTGGGGACTGGCGCTGCCGATAAGGGTCAAGTGACCTATATGGTTAGAAATCTTCTGCATTTGGATCATGACCCTAAACCCGATCATGCTGCGGACGCCTTGGCATGTGCCATCTGCCATGCCCATTTGCGTCATACCGATGCGGTGACGCGCGGTGAATTTGTTCAAAAGAGGGGAAACGGCTACTCATGATCTCGTTGATATGCGGAACGCTCGTTGAAGCGACGGCTCAGTATGCCATCATCGATGCTGCGGGGATTGGCTTCGAGCTGGGCATCTCGAGCATGACGGCAGCAGCGCTGCCGGCCTTGGGTACTGAGTGCCGTCTTTACGCGCGTCTCCAGGTGCGCGAGGATTCTATGACGCTTTTTGGCTTTGCTTCGAAGGAAGAGCGTGCGATGTTCGATCACCTATTGAGCGTGTCGGGTGTGGGGCCTCGTCTGGCGCTAGCCATTCTTTCACGCTACAGCGTGTCGCAGCTATACTCCATTGTGATGGCCGAGGATGCGACGTCGATGTCTGCCGTGTCCGGTGTGGGGAAAAAGACTGCACAGCGTTTAATTTTGGAATTGAAAAGTACCTTTGCAAAGGATCACTCATTTGCCGTTGCCGAGACTCCGGCTGTAAATCAGACGGTCATGACTTTTCCGCACGAGTCTTCTGTGCTTGAGGATGCGCGTCAGGCGCTTCTCTCCATGGGATTCAGCCCGCAGGAGACGGAGCTTGCGCTTGATGGGTATGATGGCCAGGGGATGCGAGTTGAAGATTTGCTGGGTGCCGCGCTGCGTCGTCTTGGAATGGAAGCATAATGTGGGAAGTCGACGAATCTGAAGATCTCTGGGCCGATGCGCCGCGAGGGAATGCAGCCTCTCAGGGTAGGGAAGACGCCGAGCGCTTGGTGACGGGCGACCTGACCGCCGATGACCTTGATGTGGAACGCTCGCTTCGCCCTCAGCGTCTTGATGATTACTGCGGACAGGAGCATATCAAGCAAAGTCTCCGTATTCTTATCCAGGCTGCTCAAAGCCGCGGCGAGTGTCTTGACCATGTTATTTTTTCGGGACCTCCCGGACTGGGCAAGACGACCCTGGCGACTGTTATCGCCAACGAACTGGGTGCGCAAATTAAAACAACGTCAGGACCGGCGATTGCTCGCACGGGGGACCTCGCGGCGATTCTCACTAATCTTCAACCGGGCGATGTTCTCTTTATCGATGAGATCCATCGCCTCAATCGCTCCATCGAAGAGATTCTATATCCCGCGATGGAAGATTTTTCGCTCGATATCGTTATTGGTAAAGGGCCTGCTGCGCGTTCGATTAGACTTGATATTCCCCATTTCACCTTGGTGGGAGCCACGACGCGCTCGGGTATGCTCACGGGTCCTCTACGCGACCGTTTTGGTATCTCATTTAGGCTCGACTACTATTCAGTTGAAGACCTTGCAGAGATCGTCGCGCGTTCGGCGAGCATCCTGGGGGTCACTATCGATCGCCAGTCGGCCTTGGAGATCGCCTCTCGGTCCCGTGGAACCCCCCGTTTGGCAAACCGGTTGCTTAAGCGCGTGCGAGACTATGCCCAAGTGCGCGGTGATGGTCCCATTGAGCTTGATATCGCACGGGAAGCGCTCTCTTTTTTCGAGATCGATGAGCTCGGTCTCGACTGGATGGACATTCGCATCCTTGAGACGCTCGTCAAAACATTTCGCGGTCGCGCCGTCGGGCTAACGACGCTTGCGAGCGCTGTGGGCGAAGACCCCTCGACGCTCGAAGATGTATATGAGCCTTATCTTCTCCAACGTGGACTTATCATCAGGACACCCCAGGGGCGCATCGCTACTCTTACCGCTTTCGACCACTTGGGAGTTACCCCGCCATCTGGAGTCTAGGTTCTTGAGAAACGTTGTATGCTAAATGCACTGTGCAATTCGCGAGAAAGGCCTTCATATGCCAACCGATATTGAGATCGCCCACTCTGTCAAGCCGCTTCCCATCACTCAGGTTGCCCAAGAGGCCGGCATCGATGAGAGCTATTTGACGCCCTATGGATTCGATAAAGCCAAGGTCGACTATGCTCTTCTTAATAGCCCCGAGCATGCGGATTCGATTTCCTCTTCTGCCCTGGTTTTGGTGACCGCCATCAATCCGACTCCTGCAGGCGAAGGTAAAACCACGACCACTATCGGCCTTGCCGATGGACTGCGCCGTCGCGGTGTGAAGAGCGCTGTTGCACTTCGTGAGCCTTCGCTTGGTCCTGTCTTTGGCGTCAAGGGCGGCGCTGCCGGCGGCGGTTACGCTCAGGTTATCCCTATGGAGGACATCAACCTGCACTTCACGGGCGATTTCCATGCTATTGGTGCCGCGAATAATCTGTTGGCGGCCATGCTTGATAATCATATCCAACAGGGTAACAAGCTTGGTATCGACGTTAAGCGCGTGACGTGGAAGCGCGTTGTCGACATGAACGATCGCCAGCTGCGCCATGTGATTGACGGCATTGGCGGCAAGGCTCAGGGTGTGCCGCGTGAAGATGGATTTGATATCACCGTTGCCTCCGAGGTTATGGCGATCCTGTGTCTGGCGACCTCTATTGCCGACCTAAAGCAGCGTCTGGGCGAGATTGTGGTGGCCTACACCTATGAGGGAAAGCCCGTGACGGCTTCTGATCTTAAGGCCCAAGGTGCTATGGCCGCTCTGCTGAAGGACGCCTTAAAGCCCAATTTGGTTCAGACGCTCGAGCACACCCCTGCTTTTGTACATGGTGGGCCCTTTGCGAACATTGCCCATGGATGCAACTCTGTCATGGCAACGCGCATGGCTCTGTGCTTTGGCGACATTGCAATTACGGAGGCTGGGTTCGGTGCCGACCTCGGTGCCGAGAAATTCTTTGATATCAAATGCCGCATGACGGGTCTCTATCCGCGTGCTGTGGTTGTTGTTGCAACGGCTCGTGCCCTTAAGTACAACGGCGGCGTTGCCAAGGCCAATCTGAACGAAGAGAACCTCGATGCTCTTCGCGCTGGCCTGCCCAACCTGTTCCGTCACGTACAGAACATCAAGGATGTCTTTGGCGTCGAGACAATTGTCGCCATCAACCATTTCCCGACCGATACCGAAGTCGAGCTCAAGGTTATCGAGGATGAATGTGCCGCACGCGGCATCTGTGTTTCCCTCTCTGATGCGTGGGCTGCCGGCGGCGAAGGTACGCTTGATCTTGCAGATAAGGTTGTTGCGGCTGTCCGGAAGACTCCGGCTCCTGTGCCTGCGTTTACGTATGAGACGGGTTCCGATGTCGCTGATGCCTTGGAGGCTATCGCCACAAAGATCTATCATGCCGATGGCGTCGATTTCACGCCGGCGGCGAAGCGCCAGCTCGCTGAACTGCGTGAGAATGGATTCGGTAACTTGCCCGTCTGTGTTGCCAAGACGCAGTATAGCTTTAGCGACGACGCCAAGAAGCTCGGTGCCCCCGAGGGCTTCCGCATCACGGTGCGTGAACTCAAGGTTTCCGCCGGAGCCCACTTTGTGGTTGCTCTTACCGGCAGCGTTTTGACCATGCCGGGCCTTCCGCGCGTTCCGGCTGCCGAGAATATTGATATCGACGACAACGGCGTCATTACCGGCCTGTTCTAAGCTGAGCGTCGTTTTCGGTGCCGGCGTTTTCTAGCTTGCTTGCAAGGGTGCGATCTGGATGGGTCGCACCCTTTTTATGGCTATCGATAGGAAACGACGATGGTGCTGCTTGCTGACAAGTTTTTAGTTATGGACTACACTTCACGGAACCGCACAAACGCATTATGGATGCAGTGCATACATGAGGGGCTATCAAAATGGCGCAAGTGATGATGGATAAGACGTGCCGAGACTTCGCCGAGGCTCTGGCGGCGCGAGAGCCGGTTCCGGGCGGGGGGAGCGCAAGCGCTTACGTGGGGGCTCTGGGCGCTTCTCTGTGCTCCATGGTCGCGCGCTATGGTGCCAGCAATCCCCGTTTTGCCGAGGTTGAGGATGACCTTCGTCATGCTATCGCAGCTTCGGGTCGGATTGGCTTTGAGCTGCTTGAGTTGGTGGAGGAAGATGTGCGAGCTTACGGCCTTGTCTCTGCGGCATATGGAATGGAGCGAGGCAACCCGCATCGTTCCGAGGTGATTCAGGATGCTCTCCACGAGGCTGCCTTGCCTCCTTACCGCATTATGGTCGCCTGTTCGCGCGTGCTTGCCCTGCTTGAGGAAATGGCCGATAAGGGCTCCCGTCAACTTCTTTCAGACGTTGCCTGCGGCGCTGTGTTTTGCCGCGCTGCGTTGCAGGGCGCAAGCCTAACGCTTTTTGCGAACACGACGTCCATGAAGGATCGCGAGCGTGCCGAGGAGCTCGAGCGCGAGTGCGACGCATTACTCGATACCTGGTTGCCGCGGGCGGATGGTCTTGCCAAACGTGCGGCTGACGCCGCAAGGAAACGGAGCTGATATGGCCGCATTGCTTAAGGGCGCGTCTGTTGCAAAGGCGATTACCGCTGAGTTGGTCGAGCGTGAGCGAAAATTGGAATCGCTGGGGGTCGTGCCTACGCTGGCTATCGTGCGCGTGGGTGAGCGTGAGGATGACCTTTCCTATGAGCGTGGGGCCCTTAAGCGCTGTGAAAAAGTTGGCATTTCTTGTCGTCGTTTCCTTTTGCCTGCAGACGTTTCTCAAGAAGAGCTGTTGCGCGTCGTCGCCGAGGTCAATGAAGACCCCTCTATTCATGGATGCTTGATGTTCCGCCCTCTTCCGGCGCATCTCAAAGAAGACATGGTCGCGGCAGCGCTTTTGCCAAAAAAGGATGTTGATAGCATGACATCCGCGTCGTTGCTGTCGACGCTGAGTGGTCTTGGTGCTGGTTATGCGCCCTGCACTGCCGAGGCGGTGCTGGCGATATTGGATCACTACGGAATCGACCTTGATGGTGCGAACGTTGTCGTGGTCGGCCGTTCGCTGGTGATTGGCAAGCCGGTTGCTTCCATGCTTCTTGCGCGCAATGCCACGGTAACTGCTTGCCATACGCACACAAGGGATTTGGCCGATGTGTGCCGTCGAGCGGATGTTGTCGTTGCCGCTGCGGGCCATGCCTGCACGCTGGGGGCGGATGCGGTGCGCTCGGGCCAAATTATTATCGATGTGGGGATCAACTGGGATGCACAGGCCAAAAAACTTGTGGGCGATGTTGATTTTGAGGCTGTCGAACCTCTTGTCGATGCCGTGACGCCCGTTCCTGGAGGGGTTGGCGCGGTGACGACGGCGATACTTGCGCGCCATGTGATCTGTGCTGCGGAAGAAGCTTGCGGGCATGTTGTCCGCACAATGCAGTAGCCCCGCACTTGTACTTTAATGCATACAAAAAGCCCAGGCAGACGCCTGGGCTTTTTGTATGGGACTGCCTGTGTTGGCAGATGCTATACAGGGTGACCCTGCTTTAGCCGATTTTGCGGACGTTGATGGCCTGGGTCTCGCCGGGCTTTTTGCCAGGGCCAACCTCGTACTCAACGCGATCTCCCTCATCGAGGGTCTTGAAGCCGTCCATCTGGATAGCGCTAAAGTGAACAAAAATATCGGATTTCGCGCTGTCCTGCTGGGCCTCGTCGGGAGCGATGAAACCATAGCCCTTCTCGCGGAAGAACGATTTTTTAAGCGTACCGGTTGCCATGAGTGACCTTTCTTTCTGCGCCCATAGGGGCAATACTGCGCGCAAGCTGCACGTTGAGCGTCATAATACTCCAGTGCGATGCAGTGAATTTCATAAAACTCAATTGGTAACAAATGAAGTTACAAAGGTTTTCCGGAGGTTTACACTAGACACTCGATAGGGCAAACGCACCTGCTGGCTCTGCCGGCAAGAAGGAGGATTTAATGCCTTGTACGACGATTTTAGTTGGTAAGCGAGCGAGCTATGATGGCTCGACGATTGTTGCGCGCAATGAAGATGCAAGCAACGGCAAGTTCACGCCAAAACAGATGATTGTTGTCGAACCCAAGCAGCAGCCCCGTCACTACAAAAGCGTTATCTCGCATCTGGCTATCGAGCTTGACGAGGAGCCCATGCGATACACGGCAGTCCCCGATGCGCTTCGTGAGGACGGAATTTGGGCCGAGGCTGGCATCAACGATGCCAATGTTGCCCTGAGCGCGACCGAGACCATCACTTCGAATGAGCGCGTGCTCGGTGCCGATCCTTTGGTCGAGCTGGTTCCCGCGTGCGGTACAGAGGGCGAGGAGGGCTATATTTCCGAGGTGCCGGGTGGTATCGGCGAAGAAGACATTACGACGCTGGTGCTGCCTTACGCTACGTCTGCCCGCGATGGCGTGCGTAGGCTTGGAAGGCTGCTCGAGACGTACGGAACGTACGAGATGAATGGCATTGCAATCTCGGATGTTGATGAAATTTGGTGGCTCGAGACGGTTGGCGGCCATCATTGGATCGCGAAGCGTGTACCGGATGACGCCTATGTGACGATGCCGAATCAGCTCGGTATCGATTCCTTTGATCTTGCAGATGCCGAGGGACAACAGCTGGAACATATGGCGAGTGCGGACCTTCGCGCTTGGATGAATATGCATCATTTAGATTTGACGCTTCGTGAGGAAGGGGAGGAAGAAGATATCTTCAACCCGCGCGAGGCATTTGGTTCGCACAGCGATTCCGACCACGTTTACAACACGCCGCGCGCATGGTATATGCAACGCTGCTTGAACCCCAGCGATTGCTGGGACGGCGATGAGGCGGTGTTCACACCCGAGTCCGACGATATCCCCTGGAGCCGGATTCCGGAGCGTAAGGTGACGATTGAAGACATCCGCTACGTTCTGGCCGCCCATTATCAGGGAACGCCGTATGACCCCTATGGCACGCTTGGTACCGACAAGACGCGTTCGATGTATCGTCCTATCGGTATCAACAGGAACTGCCAGCTTGCCGTCTTGCAGATCCGCCCCTACGTTCCCCAGAGCCATCGCGGCGTTCAGTGGATGTCATTTGGCTCCAATCCGTTCAATGCCCTCGTGCCGTTTTTCACCAATGTGCGCGAAGCGCCTGAGTATCTGGCAAACACGACAGCACGTGTTTCGACCGATAGCTTCTATTGGGCAAATCGTCTGATTGCGGCCCTTGCCGATGCTCGTTTTCGTGATAACGAAAACGCTATCGATCGCTATCGCGAGAAGGTTGGCGCTTTTGGGCATAAGCTGATTCACGAGACCGATGAGGCCTTGGCCTGCTGCCCCGAGGGAGATGTCCAAGCGGTCCTTGCAGCGGCAAATCTGCGCATGGCAGATTATCTGCGAGAGCAAACCGATGCCCTTCTTTCAAAGGTGCTCTATACCACGAGCCTTGCCATGAAAAATCACTTTGCGATGTCGGATAACTAACAGAAACGAGAGCGCTGTTATGGCGCCGTTTAATGGGGTACAAGGGGAGCAATGGTATGTACAGCAAAGCGTTGCTCTGTTTCGAGGAGGCAACTGATGGTTACTAAATTCGAAGAGCTTGTCCACGGTATGGTCAACATTGGCTTTGGCGCTGCGGCACTTACGGCCGAGAAGGGCAAAGAGGTGCTCGACACGCTGAATGCCAAGGGGGAACAGGTTCGCTCCGATGCAACGGCGCCCGACTTCGCGCGCTCCATGTCTGACATCTTCGAACAGGCGGGCGGCACGTTCTCCGATGTGACCGAGCGTTTGGGCGCAAAGGGCGAGTCAGCGGCTGAGCGCGTGCTCGACGAGCTCATCTTGGCGCGTGTTCGTTTCCTTACCAAAGCTGAGCGTACCGAGTTTTTGGCTCACGTGCGTGATCTGGTTGATTCGGTCGACGATGCGACGGTGACGGTCAAGGTCGAGGTCGAGTCCGCCGATGCAGGGGCAGATGAGACGAATCAGGCAGAGGGCCAGGACGAGTAGCCGCATATGGCCTCCAACGTGAACGAAATCCATACGCATGATGTCGACGCCGACGTCGCCGCGGTGATGGAAGAAATGGAAGCGCGGACGCGTGATGGAAAGCGTCACTCGCGCGCTGCCGATGTCTTTCCACAGGAGCCGGAGGTCATGGCTCCCACGGAGGAGTATCAGCTCTCTGCCGCCGGTCGACGCCAGCGTATCGCCGAGATTATCCGATTAGTGCGCAAGTACCAGGTGTGGAACAACCTCACGCCGGTTCGCCTGCGTTGCCTGATCGAAGAGCTTGGCCCCATGTTTGTCAAGATGGGGCAGATTCTTGCCAACCGTTCTGAGATTTTGCCCCAGCCATTTTGCGATGAGCTGCGCCGCTTGCGCTCCGATGTGGACCCGGTTCCCTATCAAGTGGTCCTAGAGTGCCTTGAGGCTGAGTATGGTCAGGAGCTCGGCACTATTTTTGATGCGATCGACCCGAACCCCTTGGGTAGCGCATCGCTTGCCCAAGTGCATCGCGCGCGCCTGGCAACGGGCGAGGATGTTGCCGTCAAGGTACAGCGACCCGGCGCGCAGCAGGTTATGGCTCAAGATATCGACATCATGCGCTCGATTGTCCGTCATGCCTCTAAGTTTGTGAAAACCGATCAGTTCGTGGACCTCAAGGGCGTGGTCGAAGAGCTGTGGCAATCCTTCCGCGAGGAGACGAACTTCCTTATGGAGGCGCGCAACCTCGACGATTTTTACGCCTATCACAAGAACACGCGCGGTATCTCATGCCCGCGCTCATATTTGAAGTTCTGCACTGAGCATGTTGTGGTGATGGATTATATCGATGGCATCTCGATTGGCGATCCCGATCGTTTGTGCGCGGAGGGTTACGACCTGGAGAAGATAGGCGGGCAAATTGTGGAGGACTATTCCACGCAGGTGCTCGACGATGGCTTTTTCCATGCCGATCCTCATGCAGGCAACATCATTCTTAAAGACGGTGTCATCTACTTTATAGACTTGGGCATGGTTGGGCGCATGTCGAGTCATGATCGCGGTATCGTGAAAGACATGATCTTTGCCGTTGCCGAGGGCGATGTTCCCAAGCTCAAGGATTCGCTGATGCGATTTGCGGTCACGCGTGGCGATTCCGCCTCGCTCGACCACACCGCATTCTTGTCGGACCTTGATTTCATCGTGGCCGATTTTGCCGGCCTCGACCTTAAGGATTTGGATATCGGAGAGTTTCTCACCTCGTTGGTGAGCCTTGCACGCAAGAACAATGTCGAACTCCCCAGCGTGGTTACGATGTTCGCTCGCGGCATGGTGACGCTTGAGGGCTTGCTGACCGAGTATATGCCCAATGTCAATATGGTTCAGATTATCTCGACGCATATCAAGAACGAGAAAAGCAGTTACAGGCGTATACAGGAGACTGCTCAGGATTTGGCGCACGATGCCTATCGGGCGGCAAAGGGCCAACTCGAGGCAGCCGAGTATCTTGGCCTTGCATCGCGCATGCTCACACGAGGCCAGCTGAAGATCAACGCTCAGCTGCTGGGCTCCGAGGCTGTCTTGCGCCATCTTGGCAGCATCGTCGACCGCATGTCCATGGCTATCGTTATCGCTGGCCTATTTATCGGTTCGTCGGTGGTCTACTATGCAAAAATCGAGCCGGTGGTTTTTGGTATTCCGGTCATTGGCTTTATCGGCTATCTTTCGGCATTGATCCTTGCATTGGGCCTTGGCCGTGAGATATGGCGCAATAGTCACGGGAAAATGCGATAGCAGCACTTGGGCGCTTTGTATCTGGAAGATATGAGGACATCCGGCGTTTTGAAGCAGGGTTGCTCACCACATGGGTATGCATAGTAGGAGAAATAGCAGCTCGATGCGCTTTGGAGATGAGGGTGAAGTATGTGTACTGCCGTTAGGTTTACCGATGCCCAGGGGAATATGTATCTGGGCAGAAATCTCGACTGGGCGTTTGGATATGGTGAACGCCCACGCGTTTGGTCAAAGGGCTCAAGCGTGCCCTATACGTTTTTGGATGACGCGCCTGCAGACCATGCCGTGATTGGCATGTGCATCGACTATCAGGGCTATCCCATGTTCTTTGATTGCGGAAACGATGCGGGCCTTGCTGTTGCAGGTCTTAATTTTCCTGGGTATGCTAAGTTTCCTTCCGCGCCCAAGAACGGTGCCACGAACGTTTGCGCGTATGAGTTTCCCTTTTGGGTGACGGCGAACTTCTCAACGGTCGACGAAGTTGAGGCGGCGCTTGCGAACACGGTGATCGTGGGAAAGCCGGCAGGCGAGGGTTTGGGCGTTTCGTATCTGCACTGGATTATCGGTGATGCAAACCGCAGCATCGTGGTCGAGCAGATGACAGACGGTCTGCATGTTCATAACGACCCGGTTGATGTTCTTGCCAATCAGCCCGCGTTCGATTGGCATATGGAAAACCTCCGCACCTACATCACTGCCAATAACGGTTTTCCACAGGCGGCCGTGTGGGGTAAGGCCGAACTCAAGCCCTTTGGTGCCGGCGCGGGCATGCGCGGCATCCCGGGCGACTGCTATTCGCCCTCGCGTTTTGTCAAGACGGCCTTCCTCAATGCGAACTACCCGACAAAAGACGGTTCGGTGGGCAACATCGCCCGCATGTTCCATACGCTGGGAAATGTATCGATGGTCGAGGGCGCTGCCGCCATGGCTGACGGTCAGTTTGAGAAGACTATCTATACGGCCTGCTTTGAGGCGTCGACAGGGATGTATTACTACAACACCTACGACGATCCTACGATCTATTGCGTGAGCCTGGCGGATGCAGATGGGGCTATTGGATTGGTGACGCCCAAGCCGGCCCGATTCGACCCGAGCTCCTGCTAGTGCGAGGCTGGTCTTTTTGGTATAGAGCGCCTGAGATTCTGCAACATTGAGACAGCCCTGCTGGGAGGCCCCCGTTTTCGTAGATTCCGCACGAGCCGAAGAGCACTAAATGTGCTCTTCGTGCGAGTCAGGACTTGACCGAGCGAAAGCGTGGGGGCATCCCAGCAGGGCGTCTTGGTTGATTCGGGCTCTCAGAAAAGAAGACCCTGCACAGGCAGGGTCTTCAATCAAAGCGAAACTGTTTGGGACACGCCAAACGCCGACGTCTTAGTACTGGCTCGGATGCTTGGCAAAGAAGTCAAAGCGCGGCGGGAGCGGCTTGACGGCGTGCTTGCCGGCTTCTTCGCCCAGGCTCTCGATGAAGCAATCGGTAGACTCGAAGATGTGATCCCAGCTAAAGAAAGCAACGGGGTCGATGTTGAAGTATTCGCAGATGAGCTCGCAGCCGGCGGGAACAATGCCATGCATGAGGATGGTCGCTACGCGTAGCTCGTGGAAGGCATTGACGAGAGCCTGCGTCATGGCGTTGTCGTCCTCGGCGTTCTTTGCGGCCTTGGAGGCATCGGACCAACGCTTGTTCGCAGCGCGGAGATACTCGTCACATACCGAGAGGGCGTGGTGCGTCTCGAACTTGTACATGTACTGCTCGAAGGCGAGGGCGGCCTGCTGTGAGGCTTCCATGACCTCGGCGCTGGGCTCGCCTGCGGGGATGCAGCCAGTGCGGTAGCTTGCCTCGTCGCCTTCCTTTACAGCGACACCGTAGAAGCAGGAGCGGGCAAGGCGGTTGAACACGCCGGTGAGAAGCGCACCCTCTTTGAGGGCGGGGTCGATTACGCGCTTGTCGTCGCATGCGCGAATCTCGTTGCCGTCCTTGTCTTTTCCGCTCACGCGCGTGTCGTACGCCTTGGGGCTAAAGCTGACGGGCTTCTCGGAGAGGCCAAGCGACAGCCAGTGGGCGCGCATCTGCTCGCACGTATAGTGGTTGAGCAGGTCGTCTGCCGGCGGGGGAGGCGTCTGCGAGGAAGAGCTTGCCTTTTTGCCCATGTAGAGCAGGTGGTAGTTGGCGCTTACCGTCGACTGATGCAGATTCCAGTCGAGCGCTTTCCACATGGCGGTCTGTGCGATGCAGTAGAAGTAGATATTGTCCTGGCCAATGAACTGGTAGATGGCAGCGTCGTCGGAGCACCACCAGTCATGCCAGTCGAGAGACCCGTGTGCATATGGAGGTTCGGGCACCTGTGTGGAATCGGCCGAGGGCTCGCCCATGAGGGCTGCATCCTGTGCTGCCACGCCCTCGGTGATGCCCAGGCGCTTGGCATCGCGGGCGAGAACGGCACGCGTATAGCTGATGGGCGCCCAGAGGCTTTCCGGCCAGCACCAACAGGTGACGTCGTGCACGCCGTCGATTTCGGGAACGGGAACGCCCCAGGTGATGTTGCCGGTGATGCGGAAGGGCACAAGCGCCTTGCCGGAGCGGAAGCGAACGCCTCCGCGTCCCAAGACCGCATGGGCCTCGTCGCGCTCTTTCCAGCTGGGGAAGACCACGGTGAAGGAGCTCTTGTTGCCCTCGGGCTCCACGATGGTGTGCTCGGGCAGCTCGGATTCGATGGCCTCGAATGCCTCGCGGAATTTATTTTGAATATAGAGCTGTGCGGGAAGCAGCCACTCCTCCATGGTCTTGGATACAACGGAGCGAACCTGTGAATCGCGCGCGAGCTCGGCGGTGTAATCCTTCATGAAGTCGAGGTAGGCAGGCAGGTCGAAATAGAGATTGTCGACCGGGCGGAGCTCGGGTACCTCACCCGTGAGCTGGCTTTTTGGTGCAATGAGCTCCTCGGGTTCAAACTGATGACCCAGGTCGCACTCGTCAGCGTAGGCCTTCTCGGACTTGCAGCCTTGGATGGGGCAGCGGCCGATGACCTGGCGGCCGTTGAGGAAGGTGTTTGCGCTTGTGTCGAAGAACTGCAGGGTGCTGCGCTTCGAGATTACGCCGCGCTCATGCAGGCGGTTGATGACCTCGGCGGTTACCTGCTCATGGATGGGAGCTGCGGGCTCGAGTCCCGAGCCGCCATAGATATCGCAGCTGATGCCGTAGTTGTTGAGAGTCGCTGCCTGACGACTGTGATTTGACTCGACGTATTCGCTGATGCTCTTGTCGTAGCCTTCGTTTTCGCGAAGTTTACGGTAGCTCTCCATGATGGGGGAGCCGTAGCAGTCGGTGCCCGAGGTGAAGATCACGTTCTCGCGCCCCAATCGATCGCGCAAGAAGCGCGCGAAGAAATCGGCGGGCACAAAGACGCCTCCCACGTGGCCAAAGTGCAGGCCCTTGTTGCCATAGGGCTCGCCGGCGGTGACGATGGCACGGCGCGGCCAGGCGGGACGGGATTCCATATCATACGTTGTGGCCATAAGGCTCCTATCAATGCGTTCCCGCAAGGCGGGTTTTGCTGCTCTTCGGTATCCGTAGCATTATCGCACATGCGGCGCGACCGTGCTTAAAATGCGTGTATGCTGGATGGCATGCACGAAATCGGTAACATACATACGTTTGAGGATTCCACGTTCCTGCAGTCCATCTGTCGGGTGTCTTATGCGGTGCTGCTGGCGGGGACACTTGGAGGGGCTGTTCTTTTTCTTTGCGGCATCCCTTGCGAGCTGCCTGCCGCCATTGCCGGAGGCGCATGTAGCGTAGCGCTTCTGCTTGCCGGCATTGCGGTGGCGACGCTCGTGTCCTTTGCGCTCCATGAGTGCGTCCATGCCCTGTTTTTCAAGGTGCTCGGTCCTGTTGGTTCGCGTGTCACCTTTGGCTGGAATCTTGACGTTGCCATGATATATGCCTGCGCTGAGGGCATTGTTTATTCAAGGAGGCGCTACCTTGTCATCGTGCTTGCGCCGACCGTCATGGTGACGGGGATCATCGTCGCCTTAGGTGTTCTTTCTGGATGCACTCTTGCTTCCTGGGTGGTTTGCGTGCTCCATCTTTCTGGGTGCACCGGCGACTGGTTTTATGCGCGCGCCATTGTTTCCAACCCCCGGATACGCTGGTGCGAAGACGAAGCCTGGGGCGTTCGCTTTTATGGCGAGGAGAAGGGTGAGGGAAATGATTGCGAATAGCAGACCGGTGACACCGCTCTTGCTGCATGCGTGCTGCGCTCCGTGTTCCCTGGAGCCGGTCCGTCTTTTGATGGAAGAGGGGTTTGCGCCCACGATCTGCTGGACCAATCCCAATATCCAGCCCAAGCAGGAACATGAGCGTCGATTGGCGGAGCTTCGCCGCTGGTGCTCGGCAGAAGGAATCGTGCTTATCGAGGCTGACGAGGACAGCGCCGCATGGGAGCGAGCAGTCGCGCCGATCGGTGCGCGAGATCGCGAGCGTCGATGCCGGGCCTGCTATGGCCTTCGCCTGGCCGAGGCGTGTCGTGTGGCGAAGCGCGAGGGGTTTACCCATGTTGCCACGACGCTAGCGGTGTCTCCCTATCAGCTGTTTGAGACATGCAACGACGTTCTTGTTCGCCTTGCTGGGTCTCAGGGCCTTACGCCGGTGATACGCGATTTTCGACCCTGGTACCCTCAGGCGACACTTCGCTCGCGCGAATTGGGGATGTATCGTCAAAACTACTGCGGATGCCGTTTTTCGGCTGCCGAGGCGGCAATGGACCGCGCGCGGCTGCGCGATGAACGAAAGGAGTCTCGCAAATAGCGCCGCTGCTGGGGTTCGGTGCGATCGATACTGCGCCCGTTTTGCCGGCCGTTTTACGTGCAGCATGTGTGGCTTGCCCGATTGCGCTGAGCTTGCCCCTGCGATGGGGAACAATACATCGCATTATGTGGTTGTATTGCATGCCATGCGCGCGCATGCTTCTTGGAAAGGATGGTCATGAATCAGACGTCGAGCAAGAGCGACGTGAACGCAGCTGGGGTTTTCCGACGCCTCAAGAGGCTTGTTCGCGCCAATTGGCGTGTTATCGTTTGCGCTTTATGTCTTGCAGTCTTTCTCTACTTGTTTGACGAGGTCCTCGAGGGTGAAATCATGCGCCTTGACTCCTTGGCATATGGCCTTATCGTTGAGCGCTTGCGCAGCGATGCGCTTACTCCGGTGATGGAGGGCTTTTCTGCCCTAGCGACACCGGTCGTGCTGGTCGTTATGACCCTTGCCATTGCGGCCTTTGCGCCCGGTAGGCGGCCGGGATGGTGTTGCGCGGTGAACCTGGTGCTTGTTGCGAGCCTCAACGTTTTTATTAAATCGCTTGTTCAGCGTCCTCGTCCCGAGGGTTTTAGGCTTGCGGTCGAGACCGGCTTTAGTTTTCCTTCGGGTCACTCTATGGCGGCTATGGCGTTTTACGGTCTGATTGTTTGGCTTATTTGGCGGTACGAAAAGGACCGTCGCCAACGCAACCTGTTCACGATTGCGTTTGGCTTCATCATCTTGATGATCGGCATCAGTCGTATCTACCTGGGGGTACACTATGCCTCCGACGTTTTAGGAGGTTTCTGCGCCGCTTTGATTTGGCTCGCGCTTTTCACGTGCCTGGGTGCCCCGCTGTTCATGGACGAATCAAAGGTTACCCAAGGCTAACTTATGGAGGGAGTATGAAGGCAGAGATTCAGAAGGGAAGAGCTCGTTGAGTTTACTATAGTTAACTCAACGACGAAACAGGTCACAGGCGATATTCGATCGTTTCGTCGCAGTTTGATTGCATCCCTCCCCTCTGTGCGATCAACGGTGTACTTCGAAGGCGACCCGCCATCTGGAATCAGGTGACGGGTCGTTTTCGTGAGTACGGAATGCGTTTGTGATGGGTTGTGGGACTAGGGCTCCAAAAAGCGCTCGACGAGCTCGGGCAGCGCTCCGTCAAAACAGGTTGAATCGAGCACGACGTCACAATGTTCACGCGCGTCGTCGGTGGCGTTTGCGACGCCGACGCCCAGGCCTGCAGCGTCGAGCATGGCGATATCGTTAGCCGAATCGCCAAAGCCGATGATCTGGTCGAGGTCAATGCCCAGAATCTCGGCAAGCTTTGCCAAGCCCGTTGCTTTGGTTACGCCCTGGGGCATGAACTCCATGTATCGATTGGAGGAGAACGTGATGGCCGTTCCGAGGTCTTCGGCAAAATCACCCAACGTAGCTCCCAGTTCACGCAGCGCATCAAAGTCATCGCTCATGTAGAGCACCTTGACGATGGGCCTTGCCTCGAGGAACGAAAGGTCGGGGTGACCCTCGCAGGTTTGATAGCGAATCGACGGATAGCTAGCCAGGAAATCACGCTCAGAAGCCGGTGGATCAAAGACATTGTAGGTGCCGTCGTCAAAGCAAACGTGGACGCACAGTCCAAGCTCGCGTCCGCGGCGGTAGATCGTGTCCGCGGCTTCACGGGAAAGACCACAGGTGCATAGCGGCTTGGGGTCGCCGTAGCGATTGATGAAGCCGCCATTATAGGAAACGATGTAGGTTTCGCCCAGAAGCTCGGGGTCGAGTGTGTCGAGGTTCGCTGCAATCGAGTTGTACGCGCGCCCAGAGCAGGGGACGAAAAGCACACCCAGCTCACGCATGCGAGCGAGGGCGGCCTTATTGCCTTCGGGGATGATGCAGCTGTCGTGAAGGAACGTTTCGTCCATGTCGCTCGCAACGAGCTTGTAGTGTGACATTAGTAGACCATTCCCATCGCCTCGGCCACCTCGGCAAGCGTTGCCTCGGCGATCTCGTTGGCGCGGCGGTTGCCCTCGGCAAGGACGTCCTTCACGTAGTCAAGGTCGTCCTCAAAGCGATGACGGCGTTCGCGAATCGGCTCGAAATAGCTGTTGACGGCTTCCGTGACGTATTTCTTGAGCTGGCCAGATCCGCCCATGCCGATTTCTTCTGCAATCTCGACCTCGGACCTGCCGGTGCAGATGGCGGCCGTGGAGAGAAGACCCGATACGCCGGGGCGGTTCTCGGGATTAAACGTAATCATGCGCTCGGAGTCGGTCTGGCTCTTCTTGATGCGCTTGGCGGTCTCCTCTGCCGTCATGGAGATGTTGATGGCGTTGCCGTAGCTCTTGCTCATTTTGCGACCGTCAAGGCCGGAAAGCAGGGGCACGTCGGAGAGAAGGGCATCGACCTCAGGGAAGACCGGGTCGCAGTTCTTGCAGAAGCGGTTGTTAAAGCGTCGGGCGATGGTGCGCGTGAGCTCGATGTGCGGCAGCTGGTCGCGACCGACGGGAACCACGTTGCCCTTGCAGAAGAGGATGTCGCAGGCCTGGTGCACGGGATAGGTGAGGAGCAGGCCCGTGAGCTCGTGGCCGCTGGCCTCTTGCTCGGCCTTGACAGTGGGGTTGCGCAGGAGCTCCGCCTCGGAGACGAGCGAGAGGAACGGAAGCATGAGCTGATTTGCCGCTGGCACTGCAGAATGCGCATAGATCATGGTCTTGTCGGGATCGATGCCGCAGGCAAGGTAATCCATGACCATGTTGTAGACGTTGTCTTGGATTTGGTCGGTGGTGTCGCGGTCGGTGATCACCTGATAGTCGGCGATGAGCACGTTGGTGCGGCAGCCTTTGTTTTGAAGCTCGACGCGGCCCTTGAGGGTGCCGAAGTAATGGCCAAGGTGCAGACGGCCGGTGGGGCGGTCTCCGGTGAGCATGGTGTAGTTTTGCGGGTTCACGTCAAGATCGGCGCGAATAGCGTCAGATTTCTTGAGGGCAACCTCGTAGCTGTTCTCGTTGGGCATGCGAATGATCTCCTATCGGTTATCGGTGTGGCGGTCGTTACGGTTTCTATGCTTCTTTTGATGCCGGGGATGCTTGGCTTCTGCGGTAGCTTCCTCGTCAGCGAATGCGGGGTCGTCGGGGGTGACTATTTCGTCTTCATGGGTGTCTGCGTTGTAGTGATGGCGCAAAACGGGTTCGAAGAGATGCAGATGTATTGCGAAGGCGGCAGAGCATGCTAAAAGTGCCAAGAAGATGAGGACGCGCCAAATGACGCCTACCTGATTGATGGCCGCGGCGCCCAGCGAGAGCAAGATACACCACGCGTAGATGAGCAACACGGCTTGCTTCTGGTTGTAGCCCTCTTGGATCAGGCGATGGTGAATATGCCCCTTGTCGGCCTGGCCGATGCTCACGTGCGCACGCGTACGCCTGATGATTGCAGAGAACGTGTCGATGATGGGCACGCCTGCTACGATCAACGGGATGAGCAGGGAGGTGACGGCGGCGGTGCGCGAAACGTTGAGCAGCGAGATGATGCCTAGCGAGAATCCCAGCAGCAGCGAACCCGAGTCGCCAAGAAAAATCGATGCGGGGTTGAAGTTATAGCGCAGGAATGCGAGGCAAGAGCCAGCGAGCGCGAGGGAAAACGCTGCTGCATCATGCCTGCCGGCGAGGATGGCAAAGGAGAACATCGAGAGCGCGGCGATGCAGGAGATACCGGAGGCGAGTCCGTCCAGGCCATCGATGAGATTGATGATATTGGTAAAGGCGACCAGGTAGATGACGGTAATGGGGTAAGCGATCCAGCCGAGTTCAATGTAGGTGTCGCCAGCAAAGGGGTTGACGATCTGGTGAATCACCAGGCCTCCCGCAACGGCAACGCTCGCGGCGATGATCTGGCCTGCGAATTTAGCCTTTGGGGAGAGCTGGACAATATCGTCTGCGGTACCCGTTGCCACCATGAGCAGGACGGCGACCGCAAGCAGATGATAATCGACGGCGAGGCTGGGGTGCGATACCAGGACAGACGGCCATCCGAGGTGCGTGCCGCCAAAGACGGCAACGACCATTGCGACCAGGAGGCCGAGGAAAACGGCGAGTCCACCGAGGCGAGGCGTCGGCTGCGTGTTGATGCGTCGTTTGGATGGGTAGTCGACGGCGTCGAGACGTATGGCCAAGCGCTTTGCTGCAGGCGTGCAGACAAAGGTCACAACGAACGCCGTGGCTGCCACGGCGATATATGGAAGGAATCGTTCCATGCGAAAAGTAATACGCCCGTCTGGTAGATGGTCAGATGCGTGCGGATAATGGAGCGGGTGGGGCGATTATCTGCACAGGTCATATCATGATACCCCATATACCTGGATACGCGCAGCGCACGGCGCTCATCACCATCACGCCAGATTCGCTCTCCTTTTGCGACGCCTACGCGCTATCATGGGCAAAGTTCGATATCATGCGCCCCTTGGCGGCAAAGGCGAAAGGAAGACGAGCATGGCAAGCACCAACACGAACGGACGTAATCGAGCGGGCCGCAGGGATGGGGCTCCGCGTGACGGAAGGCGTGAGCAGCGCGCTCGCGAGCGCGAGGTCTACACCCGCCAGGTTGGCGAACGTCTTGCGGCCGAGATCGATCGCGCCTGCGCGCGGTGTCAGCGCATCGACGGCGTGCCCGCTTCGGTGGCAAAAGAGGCAACGAAAGGCGAGCGGCCTCGTCTGCCCGAGGTCCGTGTTCTCGATGCCGACGCCTGCGCGGCAATTCTGGAAAACGGCCGCGGCCGCGCCCAGTTCTGCGACCTGACGGTCCTCGATTTTGGTTCGTATACCAATCCCGCGGGCGGATTCGATAAGGGCTTCATGGGTTTCGAGCAGTCTTTGTGCGAGCACTCGTTTCTCTATAACGTCCTTTCCCAGCAACGCGACTGGTATGGTGAAAACCGCCGCCGCAACATCAACTGTGAGCTTTATCGCGATCGCGCTCTGGTGGTTCCCGCCGTTCGTTTTACCCGCGATCGTCTTCACGCCTATGCAGACGTCGTCGTTCTTGCGGCGCCCAACGCGCGCCGCGCGCGCTCTGAGTACAACATGAGCGACGAGCAGCTGACTGATGCCATGCGTGAGCGCATCCGTTTTGCCCTGGCGGTAGCCGACAACTTGGGCCATGAGAAGCTTGTCCTGGGCGCGCCCGGCTGCGGTGCGAGCGGTTGGGATGCCTCCGTTGTGGCCGAGATGCTTCGCGAGGAGCTGGCGAGCGGTGAGCACGTGGCGACCACGGTGATTTTTGCCGTCAAGCGCGAGCGCTTCGGCCAAAACCACGAGCGCCTGGCCCATGCGTTTGAGACCTTCCCGGCCAAAAATGAGACCTCGTATGAGGATGTTCGCGCGCGCGAAGAGGCGGCTCAGGCTCAAGCCCATAAAGACGATGATGACGACGATTGGCGCGCATACCTAAAATAAGCACGACAAAAGTCCACAGGTTTGTTTTGTCATGTTTTGCGCGGAGAGGCGGGAGGCGCTATGCGTAACGTACTGTTTTTTGGTGATAGCAACACGTACGGATTCGATCCCGAATCTCGCGCTGCCGGCACAGGTGAGCGCTTCCCGGCCGATGTTCGCTGGTGCGGCGTGGCCGCGCACGAGTTGGGCTCGAGCTGGCATGTGATTGAGGAAGGACTCAACGGTCGCACGACGGTCCATGAAGATCCGTACCGCCTGACCACCCATCTTTCTGGCGGGGCGCTTTTGCCCACCCTGCTTAAATCGCACCTTCCCCTCGATGTGGTTGTCATCATGTTGGGCACGAATGACCTTAAGCCCGTGTATAGCCTTGGACTTGCAGACGTCGCTCGCGGTATGGCGGTGCTCGCCGAGGCGGTCCGGGAATTTCCGTGGCCGTCATGCGCGCCCTGTCCGCAGATTTTGCTCGTGTCCCCTCCGTCTTTGACAGATGCGGCGACATGCGGGCTGCTGGCCGAGTTTGACGCCCGTGGCGTCGCGCTGTCAAAGCGGCTCGCGGACGCATATGCCGGGGTGGCAGAGCTTGAGGGGTGCGACTTTCTCGATGCGGGGAAGGTGACAAAGGTCGGTGACTTCGACGGTGTTCACTTGGATGCTGCCGGCCATCATGCTCTGGGGCTTGCCGTGGCAGTCAAGTTGCAGGAAATGGCGGTTCGCTAGCCGCCGTCGCTCATTGCGGCCATGGTTAAAACCGTTGCAAAAAGAGGCATCCTCCTGCGAGAGGACGCCTCTTTTGTATGGGTGGGGCTATTGTTGTCGGTGTCGCTAGGCGAGAAGCTTGTTCAGGCGCTTCTGCTCGTTCAGAGCGAGGGCGATGGAGATGATTCCCGTGATGGCATCGGCTACCACGAGAGCGATCCAGATACCCTGGACGCCCATCATGTTGCCCAGGAGGTACATGAGCGGCACGGAGCAGATTACGTAGCGAAGCAGACTGCAGAAGGTGGAGAGCACGACCTTTTCGACCGACTGGAAGTAGATGGATACGGTCATGGCAAGATAGCCCAGGCATACGGCGATAATGATGATGCGCGTGGCGCTGGCGCCAACTTCCACGAGGTCGGCGTCGCTTCCGGCAAAGAAGGCACAGACGGGGGTTGCTGCGAGCCAGATCACAATCGACACGACGAGAAGAACGATAATCTGGTACTTGATGGCGCAGGAGAGCGATTGCTTGAGGCGATCCCAGGCCTTGGCGCCGGCGTTGAAGGCGGCGATGGGCTGCAGGCCATAGGAGAAGCACTGGGCGATCATCATGACGATGTAGAGGATATAGCCGTTGATGACGGCGAAGGCAGCGATATAGAGCGAGCCGAGTTCGCCGCCGAGGGTGCCGAGCAGTGTGTTCGCAACAGTGTTGAAAATGAACGTGGCTGCCTGGACCAGGAAGAACGGGAAGCCGATCTTGAAGATCTGACCGCAGATGGCCATGTCGAGCTTGAGGTCGGCAAGCTTGATCTGGAGCTGAGACTTCTTGCCACCAATGAACCAGAAGGCGCCGATGGCCCAGATGCCGATGGACAGGCCGTAGTAGATACCGGCGCCCATGGTGCCGAGCTTGAAGATGAAGGTCGAGAGGGCGAGCCAGACGATGGCGATGATGGCGGAGACCGTCATGAGGTTAGCCTGGACCTGTACCTTCTCGTCAACGCGCATGACAGCGGTGACCATCTGTCCCACGACCGTGAAGGGCAGCAGGATGGAGAAGGTGCGAACGCCTAAGACCGTGTCGGCCATGATGTCGGGAGTTGCGCCAAAGAACGCGCAGATGGGCTCGGTGAAGACCGCCATGATCACCGCGAGGATGATAGAGACGATCGAGGTGAGCCAGAAGCCCTGGCTAAAGGCCTTGCTGGCGCCCTTGACGTCGCCGGCGCCCAAAAGGTTGCCCACGATGGCGGGAACACCCGTGCCAAAGAGGTTGCCAAAGGCCAGATTGAGGAACTCGGCGGACATGATGATCGAGACGCATGCCAGGCCGTGGGCACCCAGGCCCCAGCCCATGACAAGTCCCTCGAGGACAACCATGATGATCTGGGCGAGCATTCCCTGACCGGTCACGATCGTGTAGCGGCGTACCAGGCTTGGAATCGGTTTTGACGCGAGTTCGCGATCCTCCTCGTTGGCGATCAATTCTTCTGCCATTGTTCTCTCCTTTCCTTGAGAGTCAAAATATGATGGGGTCTATGCTTCGAAAACAACTTTGCCGGCGATCATCGTGAACGCCGAGGTTGCTTCGAGCACCTCTTCCGGCGCGCAATCAAAGAGGTTTCGGTCGAGCACGCAGATGTCAGCCTGTTTGCCGCAGGAGAGAGTGCCGATGCGGTCTTCGGCATGCATGGCATAAGCGCTGCCGTAGGTGTAGGCGCGCAGGGCGTCGCCCATCGTGATGCGCTCCTCGGGGAACCAGCCTTCTGGGTTTGAGCCGTCTTCAAGCATGCGGAAGACGGCGCCATAGATTTCCTCCATGGGCTCGAGGCCTACGACAGGGAAGTCGGATCCCAGGTGCACGCAAGCGCCGCTTGCCAGCAGGCTGTGGAGTGGCCAGGAGAGTGCCGCGCGCTCGGGGCCCACCGCGTCGTCTTTGGCGCGATCGGGCATATCGAGCAGCATATGCCACGGCTGCATACCGGCGCTTACGCCCAGCTCGGCGTAGCGGGGCAGGTCCTCGGGCTGGACGGTCTCATTGTGTTCCATGGAGTGGCGACACTCGCCTTTGCCATGGAGGCGCTCTCCTTCTTTAAAGCAATCGAGCACAAAGTGCACGGAACGGTCGCCAATGGTGTGGATGCGCGTGTCCACACCCCATTGGGTAGCCTTGAGGATGGCGGCGCGGATGCGCTCGGGGTCCTCGGCGGGCTCGCCGCACGTCTCGGGGGCGTTCGAGTAGGGCTCGAGCATCCAGGCGGTGTGGTCGGAGCACACGCCGTCGAGGAACTGTTTGAATCCATGCCATTCAACTTGCGTGTCGGGGAAGTTGTACTTCTCCTGGATCTCGTGGAGTTCCAGACGCTCGTTCTCAAACAAGTCGGTGTACAGGAAAACGCGCAGGGGGAGGTCACCGCGCGCGTTGAGGTCGGCGAGGACAGCGTAGGGGTTGTCCATGCTCACGAAAGTAGGGTTAACCATACCGACGGTGGTGATGCCCAGGGCGTTGGCACGCTTGGCAGTCTTGCTAAACGAAGCTTCGACGATGTCCATCGCCGGGTTGTATACCTCGTCCATGAAGATGGCGCCGGCGTTGTTGGAGAACACGCCGGTAAGGTTGCCGTCTGCATCTTTGAGAATCTTGCCGCCTGCGGGGTCGGGTGTGTCGCGCGTGACGCCCACCTTGTTGATGGCGCAGCTGTTGGCGCTAAAGGTGTGAAGGTCGACTTGCTGTAGAAATACCGGGCGGTCACTCACGTACTGGTCGATCATTGCCGCGGTGGGCATCTCGGGAATTTCCCATTGGAATTGGATAATCTGGCAGCCTACTATCCACTCGTTGTCGAGATGGCTGTCGGCAAAGGAGCGAACACGCTCCATTGCCTGCTCGAAGCTTGTGCAGTCGATAAGGTTGACCGCGAAATCGGGGTCGGTCATGAAGGCGCCCTGCGCGAAGTGCGTGTGCGAGTCGATGAGGCCCGGCATGACGAGCTTGTCGCCAAAATCGCGAATTTCGGTATCGGGGCCAATGAAAGTATCGAGATACTTGTCCTCGCCGCACGCGACGATTTTGTCTCCCTTAACGGCCACACCGCCTTTGAAGGGCGCGAGGCCGGTTCCGGTGAAGACGGCATTGCTTCGAATGACTACCTCTGCTTTGTCCATAAGTGCCTCCTCAGACGTTTCTGGACTATGCATGAATCGCGGCGATCCGCGCATGCGTTTGCTCGGCGCGTAGCTCCCGGTGCGGTGCGTCTCGTGCGCTTGACGGGCGCCCGGCTCGTACGCTGCCTGCTGCCTTAAGGTCATTTACGCATGCCTTGCCGGCCTCGCCAAGATAGAGCGCGATAGATGGTGAGGTTAAGCGGGTTTACATTGTTTACCAGGTATTTTATTGTTCAGGTTTATTGCTGTTTCATTACCGTGAGCGGGCAGGGCGGGGGCTGTTGTCAAAAAGACGCCCGTTTTGCAAGCCTTTGAGTGGGCTGCAAAACGGGCGTTTCACTTTTTGGCGGAAGACGCGTTAAGATCGCCAGAAGGCTTCGATTAGCTCATCGCGGGTCTTTACGTTCGACTTAACGTAGATGCGGTGCAGATGCGCCTTGACGGTGCCGGGGCTAATCACCAGCTCGCTCGCGATGTTTTGAGCGTCCAGTCCGCGCAGCACGAGGGACAGTACCTCCTGCTCGCGGTTGGATAGGCTGTTTCTATCGGAGAAAATCACAATACGGGACGCAAGGTCTTCTTGCGAGTCGCGTCGCTCGGTGGCAACGTCTTCGTCGGCACGCGGGTGCTTGGCATAGATTCTCAGCATATGGGCGAATTGCTTGAAAAGCTGTGCTGCCGCAACGATCATCAACACGTTTTCCGAAATGTTGCGCTCGCTTAGGTACCACAGGAAGGTGCCGACCAAAGGATTGCTCATGTCGGGCCGGCAGAGCAAGATCATGTAGGTGTCCTCGACTATAACTAAGACGGCGAGGACGCAGGCGATTTTGAAAAAAGTTTTGCTTCGTTCCAGGTCAAGCCGTTCGGCTTTGTTTGTCATGTGCCGATAGCGCCAGTACACATAGCCAAGGCAGGCGATATTGCAAAGATCGCGGCTGAGCCAGAAGAGATACTGCTGCATCGTGCTTGCAAGACTCGGGCGGGGAACCAGAAGAAACTGTACTATCGCAAGCGGAACGAGCACGATTGCCAGCCGCTTAATCGTCAGTTTGTCGCGCAGGCGCAGGATTGTCCAGGCGAAGAGACATCCGATGATCACGATGCCCAGCAAGCAGCGCGTCCCGGGGTGCTGCAGCGGCATCTCAAAGCTTACGGCATAGTCGTACTTCATGCGGTTGTACTCGTCAAAAAAGATGACCGAGAGGTCGAGCATGTAGGCGAGAAAGCCGATAGCCGAGATAATCGCATCGCGACGGCGCGTCATGAGCCAGACCACAAGCGCGACTGAGCTGGTTACTAGCGCCACGCCCATGATAAGGATGGTGTAGATGTAAAACGAAAAGCTCATGTGCCCCACCCTCGAACGGTTTCAGGCGATGCTGCCCCGGGTTTTTTGAGATCTTATATCAGGGGATCTTGCGAGGCTCTAGCAATATCCTCGGCGATAGCGCCACATGTGGTCAAGGGGGCCGGAGCCCTGGCCAAGGTCGAGCTGAGCCTCAAGGGCGCCGGTGAGATAGCGCTTCGCCGCTTCTACGGCGTCGACGAGCGACAGATTTTGGGCGAGCCCGCAGGCGATAGCCGAGGAGAGCGTGCATCCGGTGCCATGGGTGTTGGGGTTGTCGACGCGCGGATGGGTGAACCAAGTCGTTTGGAGCCCATCGCTCGTTTCGTATGCCAGCACGTCGCTTGCTTCGTTAACGCGATGGCCCCCCTTTACCAGCATTGCGCATCCGTATTGCTGTACGAGGAGACGGGCGGCTTGCTCCTGGGACTTTTCGTCTTTGATGGGTGTGTCTGCAAGGAGTTCGGCTTCCGGGATATTGGGAGTGATGAGCGTGGCGAGAGGGAAGAGCTGCAAGGTGAGCGCCTCTTGTGCCCCCGCATCGATAAGGCGGGCACCGCTCGTTGCCACCATAACGGGGTCGACAACGATGTTTTGCGCCCCCCAGCGCTTCAAACGCTCGGCGATCTTCTCGATGATCGCCGACGACGAAACCATGCCAATCTTTACCGCTGCGGGCCGGATATCCTCAAATACCATGTCGATCTGGTCGGCCACGACGGCGGGGTCGATGTTTTGGATACTGCGCACACCGCAGGTGTTTTGAGCGGTAATCGCCGTGATGGCGCATTCGGCAAACAGGCCGTGCGCGGCGATGGTCTTGACGTCTGCTTGGATGCCTGCCCCTCCGCTCGAATCGGAGCCTGCAATGGTCAGGACGGCTGGCAATGTCGATGTGCCCATGTGAACGCCTCGCAATGTGAAAGCGGGCCCACGGCGCCGGGTGAAGAACGCTATGGGCCCGATGAGAATCGAAAAAAAGAGGAGAGATTACTCGTCATCCATGCCGAGGTCGATCGTTGTTCCCTCAAACACTTTGTTGACGGTGCGCACGGCGCACATCTTGCCACACATGGTGCAGGTTCCTTCGGTTGCGGCGGGTGAGCTCTCGTAGCGATCGCGGGCGCGTTCGGGGTCAAGGGCGTGCTTCCACATCTCTTCCCAGTCGAGCTTGCGGCGCGCTTGGCCCATGCGGTCGTCTTCATCGCGAGCATGGGGGACCTTCTTGGCGATGTCTGCTGCATGCGCCGCGATTTTGGTGGCAATCAAGCCGTCGCGTACATCCTGCGCATCGGGCAGGCACAGATGCTCGGAGGGGGTGACGTAGCACAGGAAGTCTGCGCCCGCGCTCGCGCTGATGGCACCGCCAATGGCAGCGGTGATATGGTCGTAGCCTACGCCGATATCGGTGACGAGCGGCCCCAGCACGTAGAAGGGGGCGTTATGGCACAGGCGCTTTTCCATCTTCATGTTGGCAGCTATCTCGTCGATAGCCATGTGGCCCGGCCCCTCGATCATCACCTGCACGCCGCGCTTCCAGGCGCGGACGGCGAGCTTGCCCAGCTCGATGATCTCGGCGGTCTCGGTGGCGTCGTTGGCATCGTAGAGGCACCCCGGACGGCAGGAATCGCCCAAGCTGATGGTGACGTCGTACTCGTGGCAGATGTCGAGGACCTCGTCGTAAAACTCGTAGAAGGGGTTCTCGCTGCCGGTGACTTCCATCCAGCCAAAAAGCAGCGACCCTCCGCGGCTCACGATATTCATGAGGCGGCCGGTCTCCTTGAAGGTCTTGATAACGGAGCGGTTGATGCCTGCGTGGATGGTCACGAAGTCCACGCCGTCCTCGGCATGCGCCCGCACGGTTGCCAGCAGGTCGTCTTTGGTGAGCTTGACGAGCGGCTTTTCCATATATCCGATAGCGTCGTACATGGGAACGGTACCCACCATAAGCGGGGTCTCGTCGATGAGCTGCTGGCGAAACTTGCGCGTCTTGCCCGAGTTGGAGAGGTCCATGATGGCATCGGCGCCCAGGTCCTCGGCAATTTTCACTTTCTTCCACTCCTCGGCGGCGTCTGCCTTGTCGCCGGAGATGCCAAGGTTTACGTTCACCTTGGTGGAAAGGCCTTCGCCTACGCCAAAGGCACGCATGCCCTTTTTGATGTGGACGATATTTGCGGGTATGGCGATGCGGCCATCTGCCACGCGCTCGCGGATGTATTCGGGCTCGCGATGCTCTCGCTCGGCAACCTCTTTCATCTGCGGGGTGATCTGTCCTGCGCGCGCATAGTCCATTTGCGTGACGAGCTTATCGGCTTGGAGTTCGGTCATGAACGATGTCTCCCTTCGTTGGCATTACCCATGTCAGGTTCTGCGGGTCCTCGGCGGGCGCGCCCAATCTCAGCCTGCCGTTCCCGCAAGCTCCCCGTGTTTGTTTGGCCTTCTGCTGTGATGCGGGCCTGTGCACAGTATACTCCGCGCCGGGCGTTGCTTCACCCGGCGGAGGCAGAGGCTGCGCGCCTAAAAAGAAGCGGCGTTATTAAGAAAGATCAGGGTATCTTCGCTCGAAAGCGCTGGTGCATAGCGGTAACCGATGTCGAAGGCGGGGAGCTGGCGGACGTCTTCGACGGCATGCTCTGCCATCCAGCGAACCATTGAACCGCGTGCTTTCTTACTGGCGTTTGCTCGTTGGACGGGTTTGCCATGACGTAGCTCTTCACCGAAGATGCAGGTGATAACGGTCGCTTCGGAATCAATGTGGGGAAGCACCGCTCGAGCGTACTCTACGCTCGCAAGATTTACGACTGCGGTAGCGTTGCCGTTCGATGCGATGGCGTGCGCGAGTCTATCGCCCCAAAAGGCATAGAGGTCGCGTTTATCGTCGACGACGAGTTTGGCGCCCATCTCCAGTCGGTAGGGCATTACCGCATCGAAGGGGCGCACACATCCGTAAAGGCCAGAGAGAATCCACAGGTGGCTTTGTAGCCATCTAAGTTCCGATGCTCGCATAACAGAGGGCGCCATGCTTTGATACTGGATACCGTGGTAGCTCATGATAGCCGGGGACGCATGTCGGGCGATGTCCGGGATGCATAGATTGTCGACATCGGTCACGGGCGTAAAGGCACGCAGTGCATCCAGACAGCTGACGAGTAAGCGGTCGCTTACGCTCCAAAGGTTTTGTAGGCCATGGGCGCCCTCGATTCGCTCGATATCCAGCAATGCGCTATGGAGACGTTCCGTCTCGCGCGGAAACGGCGGAATTCCTTGTGGCTCAAATGCGTCTTGTGCCGTTTGCATTTGTTTGGCGGGAGAGATGATGGCTTGCAGCATGGGGCCTCCTCGTTGAAAACGGATCATCGCATCTACTGCGCCCCTTGTCCCGAATTGAAAATAGCGGTGCCGACCAATATGTCGACACCGCCATGCAAAAGGGGCGATTGAGCTGGGGCGTGAGGTTATGCGCGCTCGAGGAATGCCTTGTAGCCGCGATACGCCTCGTAGATATCGGCCTTGTTGGCAACCTCCCACAGGGCATGCATCGAGAGAACGGGCACGCCGGAGTCGATGACATTCATACCGTATTTGGCCATGATGAAGGCGATGGTGCCGCCGCCACCCACATTGACGCGGCCGAGCTCGCAGGTCTGGAAGTTCACGCCGGCCTCGTCCATGATGTCACGGACAAGTGCCATGTACTCGGCGTCGGCGTCGTTGGAGCCACTCTTGCCGCGAGAGCCCGTATACTTGTTAAAGCACAGGCCGCGACCCATATAAGCGGCGTTCTTGGTCTCGAACTTGGAGGCGTAACTCGGGTCGAAGCCGGCAGAGACGTCAGAAGAGAGCATACGCGAGTTGGCCAGCGCGCGACGCAGGGCAAGGGAGCTCTCCTCGCCTGCGAGTGCCATGACCTCGGCGACGGTGTTCTCAAAGAAGCGGCTGGTCATGCCACTGGCGCCTACGGAGCCGATCTCCTCTTTGTCCACGAGCAGGCAGATGCTCGTGCGCTCGGGAGCCTCAACCTCAATCTGGGCGAGCAAGCTCGGGTAGGAGCAGACGCGATCGTCCTGGCCGTAGCCCAAGATCATCGAGCGATCGAGGCCCATGTCACGGGCAGGACCGGCAGGCACGACCTCGATCTCGGCGGAGAGGAAATCTTCCTCGTCGATGCCGTAGCGCTCGGAGAGCAGGTTGAGGAAGAGCTGCTTGACCGGATCTTTCTCGTCGGCCTCGGAGTCCTTGTCGGCCTCGTCGATCATCACGGGACGACCGCCCACGATGACGTCGAGCAACTCGGCATCGACAACGTCCTTGGCGGGCTTGGACATGAGCTCACCGGAAAGGTGGATGAGTAGATCGGAGATGGTGAACACGGGGTCATCCGCGCCGTCGCCGATGTTGATATCGATAACGCTGCCGTCCTTTTTGGCAACGACGCCCACGAGGGCGAGAGGGGAGGCGACCCAGTGGTAGGCCTTCACGCCGCCGTAGTAGTGCGTGTCGAGGTACGCCATATCGCCTGCCTCGAAGGCGGGGTTTTGCTTGAGGTCGAGACGCGGGCTGTCCACGTGCGCGCCCAGGATGTTGAATCCCTCCTGCAGCGGGCGCTTGCCGATCTGCATGAGCATGAGGGTCTTGCCGTGGTTTACGGCATAGACTTTGTCGCCGGGCTTGAGCGTCTTGCCTGCGGCAACCGCCTGGCCAAGCTCAACATAGCCGGCCTGCTCGGCGAGCGCAGCGCCGGTGCGAACGCAGAGGCGCTCGGTCTTGTTCGCACTGATGAATTCTTTGTAGCCGGAGCAGACCTTTTCGAGTTCGATGAGCTGCTCGGGGGTGTACTTTTTCCATGCGCAGGGGCGTTCCATGTCCATCCTTTCGATGCGTGTGGTCTTGTATCCGTCCGTCATGGTATCACGGGTGCCTCCTTTAAGCGTGTACACTGGTGGGGAGAAACCGGTAAACGAAAGGCTCGCTCATGCCAATCCAAGATAATTCACGTAAGACCGTTGCCGTGGTGGACGGCAATTCGCTCATGCATCGTGCGTTCCACGCGGTACCGCCCACGATGAACGCTCCCGATGGCCGTCCGACGAACGCGGTCTTCGGCTTTTTGAATATGTTTCTCAAGATGGTCGACGAGTTTAGGCCCGATGCTATCGCGGTTGCCTTTGACAAGGGCCGCCCTCGCGTGCGCATGGAGATGCTGCCACAGTACAAGGCCCAACGTCCTCCGATGGATCCTGATCTGCACGCGCAGTTCCCTATGATCAAGCAGCTGCTCACCACGCTCAACATCCCCATCTTGGAGTCGGAGGGCTGGGAAGGCGACGACATCTTAGGAACCCTTGCCCGCGCGGGCGAGGAAGCTGGATGCGATATGTACCTGGTCACGGGCGACCGCGACATGTACCAGCTGGTTACCGAGCACATCAACGTGGTGTCTACGCGCAAAGGCCTCTCGGACGTGGCCATCATGACACCGGAGAGCGTAGACGACCTCTATCACGGAATCACTCCTGCCCTCGTGCCCGATTTTTATGGACTCAAGGGCGATAGCTCCGATAACATCCCCGGCGTGCCGGGCATCGGTCCCAAGAAGGCGAGTGCACTCATCGCGCAGTACGGCAGTCTCGACGAGGTGATCGCCCATGCCGACGAGGTTAAGGGCAAGATGGGCGAGAACCTCCGAGCGCATATCGATGACGCCCTGCTCTCGCGCAAGGTGGCTACGATTCGTACCGATGCCCCCGTTGCGTACGATTTTGAGAACGAGGCGTTTCCTGCGTTCGACGCCCAGGCGGTAAACGATGCCTTGGGCGAGCTCGGTATCATGGCGATGCAAAATCGCTTTCTTGCGCTGATCGACGGCGGGGAGGGGCCTGCTTCTGCTGCATT
Organism: Collinsella acetigenes; assembly: GCF_012844445.1. Taxonomy (NCBI): domain Bacteria; kingdom Bacillati; phylum Actinomycetota; class Coriobacteriia; order Coriobacteriales; family Coriobacteriaceae; genus Collinsella; species Collinsella acetigenes. Next base: position 88,221 of record NZ_JABBCP010000005.1, on the reverse strand, counting down.
TGAGATGTCGAAGCCGGTCATGGTGACGGGGTCGGACCGAGGCACCCTCGCGGATGCCGCAGATGAGCTTTCCCGTGCGCTCGAGGCAGGGGAATGGGTTGCGGCCGTGCTCGATGACGATCGCGAGGAGGGCGCTCTTTTTGGTATGACGCACATCCTTTGGGTGGCGACAGGACGTTGCCTATTTGGCTTTGAGCAGCAGCTGGGCGGCGCCGTAGAAGATATTCCGGGGTTCGATTTCTCCCGTGGCTTGGTTGCAGGCGTGCTTTCTCGCCTGTTGCGTGAAGGCCGCGTGGTCTCGTCTGATATCAAGGGACTCATTCACGAGCTTTCTCCGGTCGATTCGAGCGAAGCCGAGCAACTCGACCCACTGACGCTCGATTCGGCGCGGCTGTTCGACACCGTCGTTGCCGCCTACCTGCTCGATTCCTCGCGCGATGCCTTTGATGACGCCTATCTTGCCGATCGCTATCTGCAGGTTTCGCTTGCGCCCGCACGCGGAGAGGAGGGAGCCGCGGATGATGCCCCCGCTCGTGCGGCGCGCACCGCCGCGCTTGCCCTGGCGATTCGCGAGCCGCTCGAGAATGCCCTTGAGCGCGAGGGCGCGACGCGTGTTTTTTCCGAAATTGAGATGCCTCTTGTGCCGGTGCTTGCTTCCATGGAACGCACGGGTATGCTTGTCGACCCCGAACGCCTGCATGCGCTATCGGAGGGCCTCGAAGGTCAGATCGATGAACTGGCGTGCAAGATCCGCTCACTTGCGGGTGACGATACGTTCAACATCTCGAGTCCTATGCAGCTCAGCCATATCCTGTTCGACGTGATGGGCCTGCCTACCAAGGGCCTGAAGAAGACCCAGCGTGGCTACTACTCCACCAACGCCAAGAAACTCGAGGAGCTTGCTCGCGACCACGAGATCGTGCGTCTGATTCTCAAATATCGCGAGATGACCAAGATCAAGTCGACCTATCTGGATACGTTGGGCCCGCTGCGCCAGGGGGACGGCCGCGTGCACACCACGTACAACCAGACCATCACGGCGACGGGTCGCCTGTCCTCGTCTAATCCCAACCTGCAAAACATCCCGACGCGCTCCGAGTTGGGCCGTACCGTCAAGACGGCGTTTTCGGCGGGCGAGGGATCGGTCTTCCTTGCAGTCGACTACAGCCAGATTGAGCTGCGCCTCTTGGCACATCTCTCAGGCGATGAGCACCTGGTGCGCGCTTTCAACGAGGGTGAGGATTTCCACGCCGAGACCGCTTCGCGCGTGTTTGGCGTGCCGGTCGATCAGGTGACGCCGCAGCTGCGTAGCCGCGCCAAAGCCGTTAACTTTGGCATCGTGTATGGCCAGCAGGCCTACGGGCTTTCTCAGACGCTCGATATTCCGATGTCCGAGGCCCGTGAGATGATCGATCGCTATTACGAGGCCTATCCGGGCGTGCGCGTGTTCTTGGATCGCGTGGTGGAGCAGGCTAAGCAGACGGGTTATGCCGAGACTATGTTCGGCCGTCGCCGCCATACCCCCGAGCTCAAGATGAAGAATCCCATCCAGCGCGGTTTTGGTGAGCGCACGGCCATGAATCATCCCATGCAGGGAAGCGCCGCGGACATCATCAAGATCGCCATGATTCGTGTGGCGCGTCGCCTGGAGGCGGAGGGTTTTGCTGCTCGTATGATCTTGCAGGTTCACGACGAACTTGACTTCGAGTGTCCCGAGGCAGAGGTCGAACGCCTCACGTTGATGGTGCGCGAGGAGATGGAAAACGTCGTTGAGCTGCGCGTTCCGCTTATCGCCGAGGCATCCACGGGTATCACCTGGGCCGACGCCAAGTAAAAAGGCTGCTATGGAAGGGCGGGCCAGGGGGGGGCGGAGGCATCGGCTTTCGCCCCCCCCGGCTTTATGTCTACTCGCGGTGGTCAAGATAAAACCCGCGCACAAACGTCTGCTTTTGCTCGAAATGAGGAAAAAGTGAACGTTTGTGCGCGGGTTTTCGCATATTGGAGAGCGGAAGGGCGGGTCCTTCGGTATCGTGGCAGCTTTTGATGGCCCTTTACGCGCGGTCGCCCTTGGCGGCGAGGATCGCATCGATAAGGGCGAGGACGCCGGCGTCGTTGTTGCTGGGAACGCGCCAGGAGGCATGCTCTTCCATGTGTGCCTCCGCGTTTGCAACGATAAAGCTGTGGCCCACGCGCTCGAGCATGGGGATGTCGTTATAGGTATCGCCCACGGCTGCAGCGTCCGCCTCGTCGATGCCGAGCTGTGCGCACAGATGCGCCACGCCCGAGCCCTTATCGACCCCAAGATTCATGAAGTCGATCCACTCGCGGCCCGCATTGGTGATATACAGTCGGTCGCCAAATGTGGGCCCGTACACATCGGCGTAGGCGGGCTCGGCATCCCACTCAGGGAAGAACAAGCTGATTTTGTTGGCGTCAGCGTCGACCTCGTCAAAGGAATCGACAAAGATGATGTCTTCGTAATAAACGCCCACCTCGCCCGCGTACTCGCGGTCACGCTTGAGCATATAGACATGGTTAAAGGCGCAAAGTACGCAGGCGCAGTTGCCGCGCTGCGCCGCAAAGTTGAGCACCTCGCGGTAGAGGTCGTGGTCGAGGAGGTCGCGAAAGACGTATTCGTCGTGCCAGAGAGCGCAAGCCCCGTTGTCGGAGCAGAAGGCGAGCTTATGTGCATGCCCGGAGAACATCTCCTGCAGCTTGGGCGCCGGCCGTCCGCTTGCGGGGCAAAAGACCACGCCGGCCTCGTAAAGCGCATCGAGACGCTCGAAAAGACCCTCGGGAAATCCTCGGTCGTCGGTGAGGAGCGTTTTGTCCATATCGACGGCGAGCAGCTTGATGTCGCCGAGGCGGGGGTCCTGGAGATAATCCGGCAGCATGGGTTTCCTTTTCCTCGATTTGGCTGAGCTCAGTATAGCCAAGACGCTTTGACATTGTTTCTGCCGTGTTACGTGATGTTCATCACTGAGGGGATGGTTTCACGGGCGCGGCAGGTAGAGCGTTTTGTAGATACGGGGAGGATGCGTTTTTGCGCGAATTTATTCATATCGCGTGCAGAAAAGGCGGAGAAGCTGCTATAACAAGTACCGCGAGTCTTCGAACGGCTCGCGGACATATTCGTTGCTCCAATAGCTATCAAGGGTGAAAGGAAGCAAACATGAGCAAGGAAAAGGTAGTACTGGCTTATTCCGGCGGTCTCGACACCTCCGTCTGCGTCAAATGGCTGCAGACCGAGAAGAACCTCGACGTTATCTGCGTGTGCGGAAACGTCGGCCAGGAGGAGACCGATCTTGAGAAGAAGCGTCAAAAGGCTCTGAGCCTTGGCGTTCTCGACTGCAAGGTGCTCGACCTTCGCGATGAGTTCTCCGATGAGTATCTCACTCATGCCATCGCTGCTAACTCCATGTATGAAAACAAATATCCGCTGCTGAGCGCCCTTTCGCGCCCGCTGCTCGCCGCCAAGCTCGTTGAGGTTGCCCACGAGTATGGTGCCACGTACGTTGCTCATGGCTGCACGGGCAAGGGTAACGACCAGGTTCGTTTCGAGGCAGGCGTACTGGCTCTCGATCCCGACCTCAAGGTCATCGCTCCTGTGCGCGAGTGGGACCTCAAGTGCCGTCCGGACGAGGTTGCCTATGCTCACGAGCATGGTATCCCTGTTCCCGAGGGTGCTAACGACAACCCCTATTCCATCGACGATAACCTGTGGGGCCGTGCCATCGAGTGCGGTCACATGGAGGACCCCTGGAACGAGCCGCTCGACGACGCTTGGACGATGACCAAGAGCCCCGAGAACACTCCCGATACTCCCACCTATGTGGAGATCGGCTTCGAGGCCGGCAAGCCCGTATCCATCGATGGTGAGCAGATGAAGCTTTCTGAGCTCATCATCAAGCTCAACAAGATTGCTGGCGACAACGGCTTTGGCCGTCTCGATCTCGTCGAGGATCGTCTCGTGGGCCTGAAGTCTCGCGAGTGCTATGAGGTCCCGGCTGCACTCACACTCCTGCAGGCTCACAAGGCGCTTGAGGACCTGACCGTCGAGGGTGACGTGCTGCGTGCTAAGTTTGCGCTTGAGCAGCAGTGGGCTACGACTGTCTACAACGGCAAGTGGTTTAGCCCCCTCAAGGCCGCGCTCGATGCCTTTATGGACGAGACCCAGAAGTTTGTGACCGGCACCGTGCGACTCAAGTTCTTCAAGGGCAATCTCACCATCGTGGGCCGCAAGTCTCCGTACTCGCTCTATGATTACGGTCTGGCAACCTACGACCGCGACACCACGTTTGACGAGAAGAGCGCCGCTGGTTTCATCTATCTCGATACGCTGTCGCTCAAGACTTGGTCCAAGGTCCAGGGCCCCGGTTCCGGTATCGCATAAAAGCTCGGGTGCCGGCAGCAATGCACTTTATTCGCGGCGCCGCAGCCAATGAGCTGCGACGTCGCTTTTTTCTATACACTAAAGCTGTTTGAAATCGATTTGAGGAGGTTTCCCATGGCGTTGTGGGGAGGCCGTTTTGAGGCAGGCGTAGCGCAGGTCACGCAGGAGTTTGGCGCGTCGTTGCCCGTCGACAAGCATCTGTACCGTCAAGATATCGCGGGTTCCAAGGCTCATGCCAAAATGCTTGCAGCTCAGGGCATCATTAGCCAAGCCGATGCTGAGTCGATTTGCTCTGGACTCGATGGGATCGGCGCCGATATCGATGCTGGTAAATTCACGTTCGATATCAACGACGAGGACATTCACATGTCCATTGAGTCCGAGCTTACGCGTCGTATCGGCGAGGCGGGAAAGCGTCTGCATACTGGCCGTTCGCGCAATGACCAGGTTGCAACCGATACACGCCTTGGGTGCAAGGCTTTGGCCAAGGAGCTTATGGAGGCAAATCTTCATCTCCGTCAGGTCCTAATTGCCGCGGCGCAAAAGTACTCCGATGTGATTCTGCCTGGCTACACGCACCTGCAGCATGCGCAGCCCGTGCTTTTCTCCCATCACCTGCTTGCCTACGCCTGGATGTTTACCCGTGACTTCCAGCGTCTCGTTGCCGCGTTCGATGCTGCCGATGCCTCGCCTTTGGGGGCTGCCGCTCTTGCTGGTACCACCTATCCGCTTGACCGTCAGATGACCGCTGCCGAGCTTGGCTTTTCACGCGTGATTCCCAATTCGCTCGATGCCGTCTCCGATCGCGACTTCCTGCTCGATCTTCATTACGCGGGCTCTGTGATGGCCATGCACCTCTCACGCTTGTCCGAAGAGATCGTCTTGTGGTCTACGTCCGAATTTGGTTTCATCACGCTTTCTGATAGCTATTCCACGGGCTCGTCCATTATGCCGCAGAAAAAGAACCCCGATTTTGCCGAGCTTATCCGTGGCAAGAGCGGCCGCGTGTATGGCAACCTTGCGCAGCTGCTCGTGACCATGAAGGGCCTTCCCCTTGCCTACAACAAGGACTTGCAGGAGGACAAGGAGGGCGCCCTCGATACGGCGCATACGCTCATGCAATGCCTTTCAGTCATGGCCGGCATGATCGAAACCTGGACGGTCAACGAGGACGCTATGCGCCGCGAGTGCAGCGTGGGCCACCTTGCCGCAACCGATGTCGCCGATTACCTGGCCAAGCGAGGTCTGCCGTTTCGCGAGGCGCATGCCGTCGTGGGCCATCTTGTGCTCACGTGCGAGAAGCGCGGCTGCAACCTTGAGGACCTTCCCTTCGAGGTATTCCAGGAGGCAAGCCCTCTGTTCGAGCGCGATATTACCGAGGCGCTTGACATTCCATCGATCGTGGCGGCGCGTACCACCGAAGGCGGTACGGCACCCGCGGCCGTGGCCGAGCAGCTCTCTTCCGCCCAAGAGCAGCTTTCTCTCGATAGCGCCAGGCTTTCCGAGCTGACTCCTGTAGTCGAGATGGGGCATGGGGCAAACTAGGAGCGTTCGCTTTAATAACCAAAGCGTTTGTAGGTTCTCATGAGGCGTTTGCGCAATCGCGCAGGCGCCTCTTTCTCTTTTGATATACGGACGAGTTGCCCTGATGTCTCGGTGGATTCGTTTCCGGCTGCGCTTCGTCAAGTTGAGCTCATGGCTCTAAGTTGCGGAGAACTCTTGTGGGAGTGGTGCGCAACGGCGTGAAATAGCCCACTCGCGGGCGTTAAACGACTCTTCACTCGCTTCATTGCTTGCGAACGTTGTGCTGATGGTAGGCTAATCGCGCTTCGAAGGCAGGGGGTTACATATACGGAGATCCCAGTAAGTTGCTACTTGCTGTTTCGAATGGAACTCTGCAGCGATGCAATCCCGAGCGGGTGCCCCAACGGACGTGGGCACGTACGAACCTACTTGAAAGGCTACAACTATGGCTATCGAGAAGACGTTTATCATGATCAAGCCCGATGCCGTGCGCGATCGCAAGATTGGCGAGATCGTCACGCGTATCGAGCGCAGTGGTCTTGTCATCGAACGCATGGAGATGACCACCCTTGACCGTCCGACGGTCGAGGAGCACTACGCCCATTTGGCAGACAAGCCGTTCTTTGGTGGCCTTTGCGACTTTATGACCAGCGGTCCTGTTGTTAAGATGATTGTTTCTGGCCCTTCTGCTGTGGCTAAGATGCGCACCCTTATGGGCGCTACTAATCCACTCGACGCTGCTCCTGGCACCATCCGCGGCGACTTTGCCGTCGACGTCGACGCTAACGTGATCCATGGTTCCGACTGTGTTGAGAACGGCGAGATCGAGATCAAGCGTTTCTTTGGCTAATCAGCTTTGGCTCCTCAGAGCTGTTAGCGTGTGGCATGGGCGCCGTGGAATTGCATCCACGGCGTTTTTCATGGCGGTGCTTTGCCGCCTGTCGGAAGGCGACTTGCGATTTTGTCCTTGTTGCTATCAAATGCTAATGGTTAAAAGAGATATTCGTTTATTCGCCACCTTGTTGCGGGGTGCGAATTAAGGAGATTGCCATGCCCACCGATCCTATCCGTGATGCCGCATATTGCGAGACCCTTAATCGTGAACTTGTCTGCGCGCTTGGCTGTACCGAGCCGATTGCCGTCGCATACGCCGCAGCGCTGGCGAGCCAGACCTTATGTGGCGAGCCCGAGCACATGGACGTTGCTTGCTCTGGCAATATCATTAAAAACGTGAAGAGCGTGACGGTACCCAACTCAGGCGGGATGCGCGGTATCGAGGCGGCAGCCGTCTTGGGCGCTGTGGGTGGTGACGCAAAGAGCGCCCTCGAGGTGCTGGAAAGCGTGGATGACGCTGCACGTGCCCGTGCGAATGAACTGCTGGTCGACCCCTCGTACTGCAATGTTTCGCTGGTCGAGGGCGTTCCCAATTTGTATATCAAGGTGACTGCAACGTACGGGAGCCATGTTGCCGTCGTCGAGATTATCGACCATCACACCAATGTGACATGCCATACGTTGGACGGCATCCCAGTGTGCGGCAAGTCGGCGGGGGAGTGCGCGGCTTGCGCCGAGCGCGTGGTGGCGAAGCGCGCCGCCGATAGCGCCGAGGCGCCCATGACCGTCGAGTCCATCATCGACTTCATTGAGAACGGCGATATCGACGCTGCACGCGAAGCGGTTGAGCGCCAGATCGAACTCAATGGTGCCATCAGTGCCGAGGGCCTGGCTCACTCCTGGGGAGCCGAGGTCGGTCGCACCCTATTGGGAGCTCGTGCGGCCGATGTCGCCTGCCGTGCCCGCGCACGTGCTGCTGCCGGCTCAGACGCTCGCATGAATGGCTGCGCGCTGCCGGTGGTTATCGTATGCAGATCGGGCAATCAGGGCATCACCTGCGCGCTCCCCGTTATGGAATATGCCGAGTTCTTGCGCTGCGACCATGAACGTCTGGTGCGTGCCGTCATGCTGTCCGACCTCATTGCCGTGCACGTTAAAAGTTATATTGGCGCGCTTTCCGCTTTTTGCGGTGCCATCTGTGCCGCCTGCGGTGCGGGCGCTGCCATCACCTGGCTGTGCGGCGGTACGCGCGAGCAGATCGGTGCCACCGTTTCCAATACGCTGGGCAATGTTGGCGGCATCGTGTGCGACGGCGCCAAGGCGAGCTGCGCTGCCAAGATTTCGGCTGCAGTGGATGCGGCGATCCTCGGCCACGATATGGCCATGCAGGGTCGTGGGTTCCGTGCGGGAGAGGGCCTGATTCAGGATACGGTTGAGCAGACGATCGCCAGTATGGGCTACGTGGGCCGTGTGGGCATGAAGGACGCCGACGTGGAGATCCTCAACATCATGATCGGCAAGACTCAAGTCGAGTGCTAGGGACGCTGGGTGGAGAAAATAGACCGCTGACCGCTCATCGACAACTTGCTACCGCCCATATTAGAGGTATTGCGGAAAAGTCTCCACACGCCCAAAAAATGGCAGTTCGCGCTTGAAATCGAAGCCGATTCACCGTAACCTATACCATCGTGATTGCATAAGCGTCACGTCAGTATCTGTTGGCCCCCGAGATATATCCAAACGGTGCGCGCGCCGGATGGCTTCTTTGTCCGTTCCTACCGCACATCTGCAGGCTTGCAATCGGGGCCCCGTAAGTTCGAAAGGGGTCCACCTTTGAGTGAGATTCAGAACACGTCCGTTTTTTCGCTGGATGAGGGTGCGGACGACGAGATGGAGAAGAGCCTGAACGACCTTCCCACCTTTGACGAGGGCGACCTTGTCACCGGTACGGTCGCTTCCATCGGTCGCGATGAGGTCCTGGTAGACCTTCACTCCAAGTCCGAGGGCGTTATTCCCGTTCGCGAGCTTTCCATCCGCAAGGATATCAACCCTGCAGATATCGTCGCTCTTGGCGATACCGTTGAGGCCCAGGTTGTCCAGAAAGAGGACAAGGAGGGCCGCATGGTCCTCTCCAAGCGTCGTGCTGAGTACGAGCGCGCTTGGAACCGCATCGAGGAGAAGTTCAACTCCGGCGAGAACGTCGAGGGCGAGGTCATCGAGGTCGTCAAGGGCGGTCTTATCCTCGACATCGGCCTGCGTGGCTTCCTGCCCGCTTCCCTCGTGGATCTGCGCCGCGTGAAGGATCTTACCTCTTACCTGCACACCTCCATCGAGGCTCGTGTTATCGAGATGGATCGCAACCGCAACAACGTCGTTCTCTCCCGCCGCGTGGTGCTCGAGGAGTCCCGCAAGGCCGAGCGTTCCGAGATCCTCTCCAAGCTCAAGAGCGGCATGCGTCTCAAGGGCACTGTTTCCTCCATCGTGGACTTCGGTGCATTTGTGGACCTCGGCGGCATCGACGGCCTGATTCACATCTCCGAGCTCTCTTGGAACCACGTTAACCATCCCTCCGAGGTCGTCAAGGTCGGCCAGGAGGTTGAGGTCGAGGTGCTCGACGTCGACCTGAACCGCGAGCGCATCTCCCTCGGTCTCAAGCAGACCACCGAGGATCCTTGGCGTGCACTCGTCAAGAAGTACCCCGTGGGCGCTATCGTCGAGGGCTCCGTCACCAAGCTCGTGCCGTTCGGCGCTTTCGTCGACCTCGGCGAGGGCATCGAGGGCCTGGTGCACATCTCCGAGATGGCCAACAAGCATGTCGACCAGCCTTCTCAGGTCACCCATGTGGGCGACAAGGTGCAGGTCAAGGTTATGGAGATCGACCTCGACCGTCGTCGTATCTCCCTCTCCATGAAGTCTGCTGCTGAGACCCTGGGCTTCGAGATCGACGTCACCCCGCTTCCCAACGAGAAGAAGGATGACGAGGCTGAGGCCGAGGCTGAAGCTGACGCGGAGTAGCGCTTCTTTTCATAGAACGTGATAACGACCCCCGGTGTATTTCTGCCGGGGGTCGTTTTGTTATCGCCCATACCGTCCGCGTGCCGATGTACGCCTGTGCACGGTTTACGGCGCATGCTATGATGGGCACCGTTTGGATTCGATCGATTGGTGGTTTCGGTGATGGGTCAATACACGGCGGCTCCTTTTGCCGACCGTACGGCGGTCCTGCTGGATTTTGACGGCACAATTGCCGATACCGGCACGTATATTATGCGTTGTGCGCGCGAGGCCCTAGTCGAGTGCGGCTATTCTCGAGAGGCCGAGGGCGATTTGCATTCCCTGATCGGTCCACCGCTCTTCAATGGCTTTGCCGATCTTTGTCATCAGCCTCTTGAAGAAGGCATGCGTATCACCGCGGTGTACCGTCGGATTTTCGATAAGGATATGTCGCCCGATTATTACCCGGTCTTTCCCGGCATGCGCGAGCTGATTGTTGCCCTCCGGGGGCAGGGGAGACAGGTTGCCGTCGCGACGTCGCGTCTCGAGACAACGGCGCACCAAATGATCGATTTCCTTGACCTTCCTCCCTTTGATGCCATTGTGGGTAGGCTGGAGCCGGGTCGTGATACCAAGGCGGAATCCATTCGTGATGCTATGGCACAGCTTGGTGCCGCTATCGATGATTCTGTGATGGTGGGCGACCGATTCCATGATGTTCATGGTGCGCATGAGCAGGGGATTCCCTGCATTGGTATCTATACCGGCGCTGCCGACGAGGGAGAGCATGAGCGAGCCGGAGCAGATTTCGTGGCGCATGATGTTGCGCAGCTCGCTTGGGCTTTGGGTGTTGAGCTTTAAAGTGGTTCGCCTATTTTGATACGTATGGTTGTACACGGCTTGGATTGGAGCTGCATGATGGATAAAGAACTCGAGAAGCGCGTTGACGAGTACGTCGACGAGGTATGGGGCAACGTCCTCGACGATATTGCCGCCCTGGTGGCAGTGCCTTCTGTGGCGATTGAAGGTGCAAACGAGCCGGGCGCTCCGTTTGGTAAGGACTCGCGCGCCGCTCTCGACTGTGCACTGGGCATCGCCGCGAAGCTTGGTTATCAGACCTCCGATGACGAGGGCTATATGGGCATGGCGGATATTCCCGGCGAGTCGGAGCGCCAGATCGCCACGATCGCGCACGTCGATGTGGTCCCTGCCGGCCCCGGCTGGAACACCGATCCGTTTACCATGGTGCGCCGCGACGGTTGGCTTTTGGGCCGCGGCGTTATCGACGACAAAGGCCCTGCCGTTCTTGGCCTGTACGCTGGCGCATTTCTTCTTCGCGAGGGCGTGACTCCCAGGTACACGTTCCGTGCGCTTTTGGGCTGCGATGAGGAGACGGGCATGAAGGATGTGCCTCATTACCTGTCGACTCATGAGGACCCGGCGTTCCTGTTTACCCCGGATGCGGAGTTCCCGGTTTGCAATGCGGAGAAGGGCCAGTTTGGCGCTACCTTTACCAGCGGTGTGATTGCCGATGGCAAGATTTTGTCCTGGAGCGGTGCCGAGGCCACCAACGCCGTGCCGTCTCAGTCCATCTGCGAGGTTGCCGTCGATGCCTCTGAGCTTCCTGCCCCCGTGGCCAATGCCGATCGTCTGACGATTGAGCCCGTGGGCGACGGTCGCGCCCGCATTACGGCTCAGGGCATCGGTGGGCATGCCTCCATGCCCGAGGGTACGCTCAATGCCATCGCGCTCGTACTTGGCTATCTCAAGGAAACGGGCATCTGCAAGGGTGACGAGGCGCAGGCGCTCGAGCTGCTCTCGATCATTCATGCCGATACCACGGGCTCCGCTTTGGGTATTGCCGCCTCGAACGATGCTTTTGGACCTCTTACGCTCAACGGCGGCACCATCGAGGTCAAGGAGGGTCGCATCCTGCAGACCATCGACGTTCGCCTGCCCAACTGCGTGAACCTGACCGAGCTTGAGGATACCTGCCGCGCGGTGGCAGAGCGCTTTGGCGCGACGCTGAATGTCGACCATGCGGTCGAGGCTTTCTATATCCCCGCGGATAGCCCGGCGGTCAAGACGCTTATCGATACGTATAACGATGTGACGGGTGAAAACGCCACTCCGTTTTCCATGGGTGGCGGCACCTATGCGCGTAAGTTCAAAAGCGCCGTTTCCTTTGGCGCCGAGACCCATGGCCTGGTCTTGCCCGAGTGGGCCGGTCTCATGCATGGGCCCAATGAGGGCGCAAGCGAGGCGCAGCTCAAGCAGGCGCTTAAGATCTACATCCTGGCGATTTTCCGTCTGATGGAGCTCGATCTGTAAACAGAACGCGGATTTTCCTTTCTGGTGCCCCGGTGGCTTTGCTGCCGGGGCATTTTTTTGCCCTGAATTTCCGGCGGGGAAGATCAGGGTGTTCTTCGCACGAAATTAACCAAACGATCCTTTTGTAAAGAGCGCGTAAATGACGTACGAGAGCTGCGTAATGTTTAGTCACGTGCGCGTAATGAGGTGGCGTTGAGCAAAAAAACGCGTTGGCGTGCGCCTAAAGTTCTCATCAAGGATTTAGCAGGTGGGGTTGCACCGGACGGTTTCTCGCAAGGGCCTCGGCATCTGTTCCCATGCGGGGAGCCGCGCGGTGCAACCAGATCTACTCGTCGAGTAAAGGGCACGACGATGATCTAAACGCCATCTGCGTTGATGTGCGAACGGGTATGTTCGCGAAAGGAGAACCATGTTCGACTATTCTTGCTCTCGTCGTCAGTTTCTGGGTCTTGCTGGCGGTATTGCCGCCATGGCCGGTCTTGGCCTTGCTGGTTGCGGCAACTCTGCCGCTTCCGCTGCCAAGGGCTCCGCTGCTGGCTCTGCTGCTGCCAAGGATATCGCGGGTGAGGTGACGTACGACGGCGCTTCTTCGTTCCAGGCGCTCGTTGAGGCCGCTGCCGAGAAGTTCATGGACAAGTACCCCGATGTCATCATCTCCGGTTCTGGTAACGGCTCGGGCAAGGGCCTGACCGCTGTTGCCGCCGGCACCGTGACTATTGGTAACTCCGATGTCTTCGCCGAGACCAAGCTCGAGAAGGACGATGTCAAGAACCTTGTCGATCACGAGGTCGCCGTTGTGGGCATGGGCCCTGTGGTTTCTAAGAACGTGAAGGTTGACGACCTTTCCCTCGAGCAGCTGAAGGGCATCTTCTCCGGCACCATTACCAACTGGAAAGAGGTCGGTGGTGACGACGCTACTATCGTCGTGCTCAACCGTAAGGCCGGTTCTGGTACTCGTGCCACCTTTGAGGCTGCTGTCTTTCGTTCTGAGGCCAACGAGTTCAAGGGCGATGCCGAGCTCGACAAGTCCGGTGATGTCCAGACTCAGCTTTCCAGCACCGATAATGCCATTTCCTACCTCGACTTCTCTCACTACGACGACTCCAAGTTCAACGCTGTCAAGGTCGAGGGCGTCGAGCCCAAGAGCGAGAACGTCTACGATAACAAGTTCCCCATCTGGGCAACCGAGCATATGTACTGCGCCAAGGACGCCGATGAGGCTACCACTGCCTTCCTGGACTTCATGCTTTCCGATGATGTCCAGAAGGAGCTCGTTGAGCAGCAGGGCTTCATTCCCGTTTCCGAGATGAAGGTTGTCAAGGACGCTTCCGGCAAGGTGACCGAGAAATAACGGCGCTGCCTTCCGATCTATTCCCTGCTGACTGTTGCTACAACGAAAGGTGCGTAATGGCAAAGCAGATGCCAAAACGCAACCTTGAAAAAGTGGGTTTGGGTGTCACGGGCGCGTGCGTCGTGCTCGTGACACTTGTTGTGTTGGCCCTGATCATCATGGTCGCCCAGAAGGGTCTTTCCGCCTTTTTCAAGGATGGCGTCAACATTGCCGGGTTCTTTGGGGGAACCAAATGGGATCTCTCGAACACGGATCAAAACGGTATGCCCTATACCGGAGCTCTTCCCCTGATCGTCACGTCGTTTTCTGTGACGATCCTCTCCACGATCATCGCGCTGCCCATCTCGCTGGGCTCGGCGATTTTTGCTGTCGAGATTCGTCCGCGTTTTGGCTCAAAGGTTTTTCAACCTTTGATTGAGCTTTTGACGGGTATCCCGTCGGTCGTGTTCGGTCTTATTGGCTTTCATGTTGTCGTGGGGGCATGCAAAGCGATCTTTGGGGTCTCGACCGGTTTGGGTATCCTTCCCGGTTCTATCGTTTTGGCAGTTATGATTCTGCCGACGGTGACCACGCTCTCCATTGATGCGTTGCGTGCCGTGCCGGACGGCTATCGCCAGGGATCTTTGGCACTTGGTTACACGCGTTGGCAGACTATTTGGCGCGTTGTGCTCAAAAGCGCTCTTCCCTCGCTTATGACCGCTGTAATCTTGGGCATGACGCGCGCCTTTGGCGAGACGCTTGCCGTACGCATGGTGATCGGTGGTATCGAGAAGATGCCCGCCGGTCTGCTCGATGCCGCGTCTACCATCACCACCACGCTCACCACCAGCATGGCGGTCTATGCAGAAGGTTCCGCACAGGACGATATCCTGTGGGCGCTCGGTCTGTTGCTCATGGGCATGTCGCTCGTCTTCATCTTGATTATCCATCTCATCGGTCGTAAGGGGGCGAAGGCTCGTGGCTAAGTCGGCAACTCAGGCACAAGACGCCTATCTTGAGCGCTCACAGCGTAACGACAAGGTCGCGACCGGCGTGCTCACGCTCATCGTGGGCCTTGTGATGGTCATCGTCGTGTCGATGGTGCTCTTCATTTTGAGCCAGGGTATCGAAACGCTTTTCAAGCCCGGTTTTCTTACCGAGGCCTCGCGTGCCAATGGTACTCAAGGCGGTGTGGCGTATCAGCTATTTGACTCGTTTTACCTGCTGATTCTGACGCTTGTCATCTCGCTTCCCATCAGCTTGGGCGGTGCTGTGTTTTTGGTCGAATATGCGCCCGACGGCCCCATCACAAGCATTGCATCGACGGCTATCGAGACCCTTTCGTCACTGCCGTCAATCGTCGTGGGCATGTTTGGCTTTCTGGTCTTTAGCGTGAACTTTGGCTGGAAATACTCGATTCTATCCGGCGCCGTCGCACTCACCATGTTCAACATCCCTATCCTCGTGCGCGTGATCCAACAGGCGCTAGAAGACGTTCCCGCTTCTCAGCGCGATGCATGTCTTGCCATGGGCCTCACGCGTTGGGAGACCACGGTGCACGTCTTGATTCCCGTGGCTATGCCGGCCATCGTTACGGGCGTGGTGCTTTCGGCTGGTCGCGTGTTTGGCGAGGCCGCTGCTTTGCTGTTCACCTCTGGTATGAGCTCGCCGGTGCGTCTTAATTTCTTCACGCTTAACTTCGCAAGCCCTACCTGCGCTTGGAATGTCTTTAGGCCGGCCGAGTCGCTTGCGGTGCACATCTACAAGATTTACGGCGAGGGAAGCCCCGAGGCTCAAACTATCGTTTGGGGCACCGCTGCTCTATTGATGATCTGCGTGCTTTTATTCAACGTTGCCGCACGCATCGTCGGCAAGGCCCTTGCAAGGAGGATGACGGCCGAATGAGCGTAGAGACTTCTGCGGTGGAGACCGACTCCACAAGCGCCGATTTTATGACGAGCGTGAGCTCGAGTGAGAAGCGCAACCGCGTGTCGGGCTTCGCCATCTCCGACGAGGTGGTGCTCGAGACCAAGGACGTAAACGTCTATTACGGCAATCACCATGCATTGCACGACACCTCGCTAGCGTTCCATAAAGACGAGATCACGGCCCTCATCGGGCCTTCCGGCTGCGGCAAATCAACCTTCCTGCGCAGTCTTAACCTTATGAATCGCGAGATTCGAGGCTGTCGCGTCGATGGCGAGATCGAGTATCGCGGACACAACATCAATACTCCAAGCGAGAACCTCTATGAGCTGCGCAAATCCATTGGCATGGTGTTCCAGCAGCCCAATCCGTTTCATATGTCCATCTACGACAACATCACGTTTGCCCCTCGTCGTCACGGCGTGCGGGGCAAGGACGTCCTTGATCAGATGGTCGAGGAGAGTCTGCGCGGGGCGGCCTTGTGGGATGAGGTTAAAGACAAGCTCGACAAAAGCGCCTTTGCCTTATCCGGTGGCCAGCAGCAGCGCCTGTGCATCGCGCGCACCCTTGCCATGCATCCCGATGTGATCTTGTTTGACGAGCCGTGCTCGGCGCTCGATCCCATCTCGACCTTGGCCATCGAGGACCTTATGCGCAATGTGGTGAAGGGCCGTGCCATCGTCATCGTTACGCACAACATGGAGCAGGCGAGCCGCGTGTCGAATCGCACCGCCTTCTTTTACATGGGCGATATGGTCGAGTACGGCGAGACCGAGCAGATTTTCCAGCGCCCAAACGACGCTCGTCTTAACGATTACCTCACGGGCATGTTCTCCTAGTCGGAATATGTTCCGCTGGCCCGCCGGAGACGGCGCGCGTTTCTATCGTGTGCGCCACCGGTGCGGCGCTTTGCACAGGGGCACTGCGATCGCCCTTTCGGTCGCGGTGCCCTTTTCTTATGCGTGGACGGAGTCGCGTGCTAGCATGGGTACTTGACTGAACATGTACGTTAGGCGGTATTTCTATGGCGGCTCTTCTTGGCTGTGACGCGGTTTCACTCGAATATCCCACCAAGGTCATTCTTAAAGATGTGACGCTGGGCGTGGCGGAAGGCGACCGAATCGGCATCGTTGGCAAGAACGGTGACGGCAAGTCTACGCTCCTTTCGGTGCTTGCCGGAATTACCGAGCCCGATGAGGGCAGGGTCACGCATCGTCGCGACCTCCGTGTGGGCGTGCTCGGCCAGCGCGATGCACTTTGCGATACCGATACCGTGCATCACGCTGTGGTGGGCGATTTGCCCGAATACGAGTGGGCGGCATCGCCTGTGGTACGCAGCATTTTGGATGGCCTGATTGCAGATGTCCCTTGGGAAGGAGCCGTGGGGGAGCTTTCGGGCGGTCAGAGGCGTCGCGTGGACCTTGCTCGCCTGCTTATTGGCGACTATGACGTGCTGATGCTCGATGAGCCCACAAACCACTTGGATATGCGAACTATCAATTGGCTCGCCGAGCATCTTAAAAGCCGCTGGCAAGCGGGTGTCGGCGCTCTTTTGGTGGTCACGCACGATCGTTGGTTCCTGGACGAGGTCTGCACCTCGATGTGGGAGGTCCATGACGGTTGCGTCGATCCCTTCGAGGGCGGCTATTCCGCCTATATTCTGCAGCGCGTCGAGCGCGACCGCATGGCGCGCGTGACCGAGGAGCGTCGTCGCAACATGGCCCGCAAGGAGCTCGCGTGGCTATCGCGCGGGGCCCAGGCGCGCAGCACCAAGCCAAAATTTCGCGTCGATGCGGCTCGCGAACTTATCGCCGATGTTCCTCCCGTGCGCGATGAGCTGGAGCTTAAACGCCTGGCGGTGTCGCGTCTAGGCAAGCAAGTCATCGACGTGCTCGATGTGACGGCAGGCTACGATACGGCCGATTCGGAGGGTGGTGCCGCTTCGCGTCCTGTTCTCAATGATGTGACCTGGCTTATCGGCGCCGGCGACCGCTTTGGTCTTTTGGGCGAGAACGGTGCGGGAAAGTCGACGCTTCTCAACGTGATTCAGGGCAAGATCGCTCCGCTTTTGGGGCGTGTGAAAATCGGTCAGACCGTGCGCTTCGGTGTGCTTTCCCAGCAGCTTGAGGAACTCGACCCTCATATGGACGAGACCATTCGCGAGGTTCTTTCCACGTACAAGCGCGTCTATATCGTTGATGGCAAGGAGACGAGCCCCGAGAAGCTCTGCGAGCGCCTAGGGTTCACAACCAAGCAGCTCTGGAGTCGTATCAAGGACCTCTCGGGTGGCCAGCGTCGTCGCCTCTCCCTGCTCCTCACGATTCTTGACGAGCCCAACGTGCTCATGTTGGACGAGCCGGGCAACGACCTCGACACCGATATGCTTGCGATCGTGGAGGATCTGCTGGACGGTTGGCCCGGCACGCTTATCCTCGTGACGCATGATCGCTTCTTGATGGAGCGCGTGACCGATTCCCAGTTTGCGTTAATCGACGGGCACCTGCGCCATGTTCCCGGCGGTGTCGATCAGTATCTCAAACTTGTAAACGAGGCGAGTGCTGCTGCGTCTGAAACCCCTGCATCGCGCACGCAGGAGTGTTCCGCCTCTCCGTCTCAGGCGGCCTCGGGTCTTTCCAACGCAGAGCGTCAGCGCTTGCGTCGTGAGGTATCCTCGCTTGAGCGCAAGATGGAGGCGCGCCGCGCCGAGCTCGAAAAACTGCAGGCAGGTATGGCCGATGTCGACCCCACCGATTACGCGGCGCTCGAGGCCCAGCAAAAAAAGATCGACGAGAAGCAAGATGAGCTCGATGACCTAGAGACGTCGTGGTTCGAAGCCTCCGAGCAGCTTGGAGAATAGCCCGTCCGAGGTAGGGAGAAATTCATCGTTTCGAGAGCGTTTCTTGTCGATTAATGCTTGTGTGCTCCTGCGTTAACCCTCTTTGATTATCCCTGCATCAGCCCTTCTTGCCTGCATACTCAGCAGGTAATGATTGTTAGTGGCTGCGGCGAAGAAGGGTTTATGCTCATGGATCGTTTCAGTTATTGCCTACCCACGCATTTTGAGTTTGGCGAAGATGCCGAGCTTGAGGTCGGCCGTTTGGTGAGTCGTTTTTCGGGCACGAAGGCGCTTATCGTTTTAGGCGAAGGGTCTGCGCGTCGCTCGGGTCTTTTCGCCCGTGTTCGGACCTCGCTCGATAGGGCGCTTTTGGAGTATGCGGTGCTTTCGGGGGTGCAACCGGCGTCTCAGCTTGAGCTGGTGCGAGAGGGTATCGATTTGGCGCGCGATGAACGGGTCGACTTTATTTTGGCGATTGGTGGCGGCAGCGTAATCGATGTTGCCAAGGCGATTGCTGCAGGCGTGCGCTATCGCGGCGATGTGCTCGATTTCTTTTGCGGCGAGGCCGTGCTCGACGATGCGCTTCCCATTGGCTGCGTGCTCACGACGGCAGCTTCGGGATCGGAGGCGTCTGCTACGGCTATGCTGCAGCTTGAAGAGGGCAGGGGAGTTGCAGAGGCGACCTCCAACGTTTTGATTCCTTCGTTTTCGGTGCTCAATCCTGCTCTGACCGAAACGCTTCCTGCGTATCAGGTCTCTTGCGGCATCTGTGAGACGCTAGCCTATCTATTTGGGTTGTACCTTGAAGATTCCCAGGCAACGGGTGTGAGCGATCGATTGATCGAAGGGCTGATGGGCGCGATCGTCGAGGAGACGCCGCTTGTCTTGTCGGATCCTGCCGACGTACAGGCGCGTGCCGATCTGATGTGGGCTTCCTGCATGGCGCATAACAATATGTGCATGCCGGGTCGCGTTCCGCATCCCGTGAGTCGAGAGATTGCGCTCGTGCTCTCTGCGCGCTTAAAAAAGCCGCTGGGATCGTGCCTCTCTGTTGTGCTGCCGCCGGTTTTGAACTTGGTTATGGAGCGTGACGCTGCACGCCTTGCTCGGTTGGGACGGCGTGTGTGGGGGCTTTCCTCGTGCGGAAACGAGCTTGAAGATGCGCGTGCGGCTATCGAGTGCCTGGGCAATTATCTTGGTGCGTTGCAGCTGCCTCGCTCGCTTGCGGAGCTTGGGGCAACGGGAAAAGACCTGGAGGATGCCGTCGAAGGCACCGGTTTGGTGAAAGAAGCCCTTGAGACGGGAAACTCGCAGGTAATCGAGCATCTTACCAGAGGGGAAGCCCATAGCCTTCTCGTTGCGCTCGCCGGTCGTTCACGAACTGCAGACGTTGCAGCATAGCGTTATCAAAGTCTCTGGCACGCGTTGCAACACTTGGGTGTGCGTTGCATTAAAATGAGGGCATCGTCTTATTACGTGCGAGCGCCGCGACGTCGGTTTTGTGGCAAGGGCGCAGCCCGGCTCGCAAAAGGAGGATTTTATGCCTGTTGTTTCTGCTCCTGTTGATGCAACGCAGACCCCGGAGTGGGCGGCGCTTGTCGACCACCAAAAAGAGATTGCTGCGAATTTCACGTTGAAGAAGGCATTTGCCGACGATCCCGATCGTGTTTCCAAGTTCTCGCACGATATGGGCGAGCTGCACTTCGATTTTTCCAAAAATCTCATCACCGAGAAGACGCTTAAGCTTTTGCTCGATTTGGCTCGTGCCGTGCACGTCGAGGAGCGTCGCGATGCGATGCTTGCTGGCGAGCATGTGAACACGACCGAGGATCGTGCGGTGCTTCATTCCGCCCTGCGCGCTCCCAAGTCCGACCGCGGCTCGCTTATGGTCGATGGGCAAGATGTCGTGGGCGACGTTCACGACGTTCTCAATCGCATGTATGCCTTTGCCGACAAAGTGCGCAGCGGCGTTTGGACCGGCGTGACGGGCAAGAAGATCGAGCACGTGGTTTCCATTGGTATTGGCGGCTCCGACCTTGGCCCGGTTATGGTCTACGAGGGCCTCAAGCCCTTTGCAAATGCCGGTATCGACTGCACGTACGTGTCGAATATCGACCCCAATGATATCGCCGAGAAGCTGCGTCCCCTCGATCCCGAGACTACGCTTATGATCGTTGTCTCCAAGACCTTTACGACCCTCGAAACGCTTACTAACGCTCGTGAGGCAAAGGCTTGGATGCTTGAGGGGCTTGAGCGCAAGGGCGCTATCGACGGCTCGGATGCCAGCTGCGCCGATGCCATCAAGAAGCACTTTGTCGCCGTTTCTACCGCACTCGACCGTGTTGAAGAGTTTGGCATCGACCCCGAAAACGCTTTTGGCTTTTGGAATTGGGTCGGCGGCCGCTACTCTGTCGACTCTGCGGTGGGCTTGTCGCTTATCGTTGCTTTTGGACGCGAAGTCTTCGAGGAGTTCCTCCGCGGATTCCATGACGTGGACGTCTACTTTAAGGAGACCCCGCTCGAGAACAACGTCCCCGTCCTCATGGGTATGATCAACGTCTGGTACTCCAATTTCTGGCGCACCGAGACGCATGCCGTGCTGCCCTATAACCAGTATATGCACCGTTTCCCGGCCTATCTTCAGCAGCTCACCATGGAGTCCAACGGCAAGAGCGTGCGTTGGGATGGAAGCCCCGTTTCTTGCGATACCGGCGAGATTTTCTGGGGCGAGCCGGGTACGAACGGCCAGCACTCCTTCTATCAGCTGATTCACCAGGGCACGCGCATGATCCCTGCCGATTTCATCGCCTTCGTGAATACCGAGAACCCTTTGAAGGACGGCGACCAGGATACTCACGAGCTGCTGCTGGGTAACTTCCTCGCTCAGACCAAAGCCCTGGCTTTTGGCAAGACGGCCGACGAAGTGCGTGCCGAGGGTACGCCCGAACCGATCGTCCCCGCCCGCTGCTTTGCCGGCAACAAACCGTCCACGTCTATTTTGGGCACGGCCCTAACGCCGCATTCGCTGGGTGCCTTCGTGGCGCTCTATGAGTACATCGTGTTCGTCGAGGGCACGGTATGGGGCGTTGACTCCTTTGACCAGTGGGGTGTCGAGCTTGGTAAGCAGCTCGCTCGCGAGATCACCGTCGCTTTCCATGACGACGAGGCTCTTGCCGAGCAGGATGCGAGCACGCAGGCGCTTATCGCGTTCTATCACGAGCATCGCGCCTAGACGCATGTTGCGATTTGGGGCTCAGGGCGCGTTTCCTGGGCCCCATTTTTATGGAAAGGGATAAGGCATGGTCTTCAACGTGCCCTTTCGCGCCGTTATCTTCGATATGGATGGCGTGCTGTTTGACTCCGAGTGGTATTACTATCACGAGCTCGCTGTCTTTAGCGACGCGTTTGACCTGGGCGTGACGGAGGAAGAGCGCCGACACATGGTGGGCAATTCGTCGCAGAACTTCTTCGCGACCATTCAAGCGTGGTGGCAGCGCGCAGGACATGGCCAGATTGATGCCGGGCGCGTGCGAAAAGTCTATTACGATTGGGCCGCGACGCGCAGTATGGACTATCGGGAGCTTTTAAATCCTGGTGTGCCGCAGGCCCTTGATGCTCTTGAGGCCCATGGAGTTCGCTGCGCGCTTGCGTCGTCGTCGCCGTTGGAGAGCATCAATCAGGCGCTTGATGAGTGTGGCCTGCGCCGTTCATTCGAGACGATCGTCTCGGGCGAACAGTTTTGTGAGAGTAAGCCCAATCCCGAGATTTATCTGCATGCACTTGGGGCCTTAGGGCTGGATGCGCAGGAGTGCTGCTGCGTGGAAGATTCGCTCTATGGTATCGAGGCGGGTTGTCGAGCCGGGCTGACGGTAATCGCCAAGCGCGAGGACCGTTTTGGTTTTAGTCAAGCCGAGGCCGATGTCATTATCGATCAGATTTCCGATGTATTGAACATAGGCGAGCGTCTAGCGTGTTAGCGTGCGGCCGTTTTGTTGCTAGGCGGTTGCGCTGGCAAGGAGCCTCTTACTCGTTTGGGCGATGGGCCCGCCCAGTGCCTCGGCGTCTGTTTTGCGTAGCTGCGCAAGCTTTTCGAGGGTCGTGTTGAGAGAAGTGCATATCTGTCGTGCCGTGCACATGCTACCTGGTTTGAGGGGGAAGTCTGTTTCAAGTAGGAGGCGTTCCTCTTCTATCTGTGTGGCATAGGCGCGCCCTCGACGGCTTTGAAGCATGTGCTCATTGATTGAGAAATAGCACCCGAGCCTGCGTGCTCGTGTGAGGTCTTCGCTCGTGCCGGAAAACCAATGGAAGATGACATTGGCTTTCTGACAGGTATCGTTGGCTTCCAAAATGTCGAGTACGTTTGACGCCGACCGTACGGCATGGATTGAAAGAAGACGACCTTCGACCTTGTTGGCAGAACAGGCTGATACGAGACGTTCGAATACCCGAATCTGACGTGCAGCGTATTGTGCGTGGGCATTTGAGAAGTCAAGGCCCACCTCGCCGATCAGGGGGTAGTTACGAGCCTGTTTGATAAGCTGCTCGAATTCGGTATCTTGTAGCGTATTGGTGATCCACCAGGGATGAAGTCCGCAAGCGACATGTACGGAGTCGTTGGACGCATGACGGTGTTGTTCCGCCGTAAATTCAGACGGGAGTACTCCGGTGTCCAGAAGCGTGAGCTCACAGGATTTTGCCTGCTGGGCCACGCCTTCTCCGTTTGCCATCAGTTCTAGATGGCAGTGCATGTCAAAAAGTTGCATTGCCGTTATCCGATGACGGCGCCATCGGGGCGCACTCGCTCGCAGCCGACGCCCGAGATGCGGCGAATAACTTCACCGGCAATCATCTGCCCCATGATGGGAGGCATGAAGCTTGCGGTGCCAAGCTCGGAGCGTTCATGGATGTCCGCTGTGTCGCGTGGACGCGTGCGTACCGATTCCTCGCAGCTTGATAGCACCCAGAGCGATTTGATTCCGCGCTTCTTGCATTCTTTACGCATGATGCGGCTCATGGGGTCGCGAACGGTCTTGAAGATATCGGAGAAGTGCAGGCATTCGGGATGAAGCTTGTTTCCTCCTCCCATGGAGCTTAGCAGGCGCAAATCGTGTTCCTGGGCGTAGAGTGCGATTGAGAGCTTGGCCGAGATGGTGTCGATGGCGTCGACCACATAGTCGATCTTGCCGCCTGCCTGTTCAAGCACACTGTTAAAAAACTCCTCGGTGTTTTCGGAAAGAATGTAATCGGTGCGTTTGATAACTGTGGCCGCAGGGTTGATGTCGTGAATCATCGCCTCCATCACGTCGACCTTTTGGCGCCCTATGGTGCTATGGAATGCGATTGCCTGGCGATTGATGTTACTGGGGGCGACGATGTCTTTATCGAGGATGATGAAGTGTCCTACGCCGCCGCGAGCGAGCGCTTCGATGCAGTTAGAGCCCACACCGCCGCAGCCCAACACGAGGACAGTGGATGCAGCGAGCTTGTCGAGTGCGGGGCGCCCCATGATGATCTCGAGCTTGGTGTCGCGAGTCTCTGCGACCGTGGCGCTGTCTGGCATGTGCAGCCTCCTGGATGGGGGAGTCGTTTTGAATTGGCTACCGATATTATAGGGAAGGAAATCGTTGCCCGCTTTTGGGCTGTTCGGTTTCTATTTTCGTAGTCGATTTTGTGCTCTAACTTCGGGCGTTTGTACATATGGTTCGCTATCGTTACATGATGTCGCCGCGGCAAATGGCCGTTTGGCTCAGTTGCCGGCTTTCTATTTGGCAAAAAAGTTAGCATTTGCGCGATTGAAGCCTTCTAGTTTGACATGTATAAAGCCTGGTAAGCGCTATACCGTTTGCTAGCGCCTTCTGAACGGCGTTCAGAAGGCCCCACTGGCCTCTTTTTCCTGTTCTGGCGACTGAGGACGAACAATTACATCGCGCAATTTTTAACTTTTTTGCCATTTTGGAGTGTGGCCTCTGCGGTTTATGTACTCTTGTTTTATGGGTGTAATTATTTATGCAAAAAACAGTGCATATTACCCGTTTTTATGCAGCGGCCCTGGGAGTATCCGCTCCAAGGGCCGCTGACGCTTTGCTCTGCATTTGGGAGGCGAGCCGTACCGGCCACCTCAGCCTGTGTTTCGTATTAGATGAGCAGCTTGATGACTGCAAAGACGGAGAGCACGTAGATGAGCTTGGTAAAGACTTCCTGGCTCACATGGCTTGCGATAGCGCGGCCGATCATCACGGTGATGATGATCAATGGGATGGTCCACGCCATGGAAAGAAAGCCCGCCCACGTGATCATGCCTAGATGAATGGAGATGGGCAGCTTGATCAGATTCACAATGAGGTAGAACCAGGCAGTGGTGCCCAGAAAGCGAATAACAGGCAGGTTTTCGGACAAAAAGAAGATGGCGGTAACAGGGCCTGCCGCGTTGGCGACCATGGTGGTGAAGCCGGCAAGGATGCCGCAAACAATGCGTTTAAGCCATGAGAACGCCGCTGCCTTTCCGCCGCGCTCTGCATCGGAGACGCCGGTGTCCTCCCGAGGCGTCTTTTCTGACGATGCTTCAGGATTGCTGCTAAGGCGCTTTCGGATAAGATTCAAAAAGTACATGCCCACAAATACGGCGAGGATGATGCCGATCGTGCGGCGCATGGCGGCGTTATCGGCAACATATAGAAACGCAATGCCGCCACATATACCTACGATTACAAAGGGAATCAAGCGCACGAGGGATTTAACCGACACATTGCCGCGATATGCCCAAATGGCGCTCCAATCGGCGCAGATGGCCATCAGCAACGTAAGACCGGATGCCTGATGGGCGGGCATCACCGCGGTGAGGGTTGCGACCGAGAGTAATCCTGCGCCAGAGGCAAGCGATTTGTCGATGCCGAACATCACGGCGGCAAAACCGATAGCGAGATAAGTCATTGGTGTCATGAGCGTTCCCTATATTGCTCAAAGAGATGCCCCGACCGCGCGAAGGCGACCGGGGCATCCTACGTCTTCTCTGGTTAATACGAGCACTATTGTAGCGCTCGTACGGCGGACGCGCGGGGCATGAACCTATTGTTTATCAAGCATGCCGTCGAGTGTGCGCCAGGCGAGCTCCGCGCATTTCACGCGCGCGGGCATGTGGGAGATGTCCTTGAGCTGAGCAGCTTCATCAAGGTCTTCATAGTCTTCTTCGGTGAGCTCATCGCCGCGGATCATGGAGAGGAACAGGCCGGCTAGGCGCTTTGCCTCCTCAACCGTTTCGCCGGTGATGAGGTCGGCCATGATGTCGGCCGAGGCTTGGCTGATAGCGCAGCCGTGGCCCACAAAAGACGCCTCCTTGATCACGTCGTTCTCCACGCGCAGCTGCAGCGTGAGTTCGTCGCCGCAGCTGGGGTTGATGCCGTCGTGAGTAAGAGTGGGGGAGTCCATCTCGTACTTATAGTCGGGATGCGAGTTGTGTTCCATGAAGGTGGTCGAAGTATAGAGGTTGCCCATGAGGTACATGCTCCTTGAGTCGTGTGCGTCGCGTCGTGTTCGTTTGAGGCCTAGCCGTTGAAGGTGGACCAAACTTGCTTGATACCGGCGACAAAAGCGTCGATATCCGCAGCGTCATTGTAGAATGCGACGCTTGCGCGGCAGCAGGCAAGATTCTCGACGCCAAGCCACGTGAGGAGCGGCTGGGCGCAGTGATGCCCTGCGCGGATACACACGCCTGACATGTCCATGATGCTTGCTACGTCATGTGGATGAATGCCTCGCACGTTGAAACTTACGACGCCATGGTGAAGCGCGGGATCATCCGGGCCGATGATGTCAACATAGTCGAGTTTGGCAAGCTGCTGCATGAGATAGGCGACGAGTGCCTGCTCGCGACCCTGCACGGCTTCATAGCCAACGGTGTTTGCAAGGTAATCAAGCGCCACGCCGGTCGCATAGATGCTTGCAGCGTCTTGTGTGCCGGCTTCGAACTTCTCGGGAACAGGGGCCCAGACGGCGTCTTGCTCGGTGACGGAATCGATCATCTCGCCACCGGTAAGCATGGGCGGCATCTGATCGAGCAGCTCGTGCTTACCCCAAAGGACGCCGATGCCCATGGGGCCAAGCGCCTTATGGGCGCTAAAGGCAAAGAAATCGGCGCCGAGCTCGCGCACGTCGACTGCCATATGCGGCGTCGATTGCGCACCGTCTACCACTACGTAGGCGCCATTGGCATGTGCTGCAGCGGCGATTTTCTCTACCGGGTTGCGCACGCCCAAGACGTTTGAGACCTCGCCGATGGCGACAATCTTGGTAGCGGGCCCGATCTTTGCGGCGATTTCGTCATCGGTGATGACCCCTTGGTCATCGGGACGCAGGTAGACCAGCGTGGCACCGACTTTGCGGCAAGCTTGCTGCCAGGGAATGAGGTTGGAGTGATGCTCCATGATGCTGATGACAACCTCATCGCCAGCTTTAAGGACCGTGGGCGCAAAGCTCTTGGCAACAAGGTTAAGCGATTCGCTCGTATTGCGCGTGAACACAACGTCGTTTGCAAGAGGATTGCCCGCATCGTCGACGGCGCCAATCAAGGCGGCGATTTGTGCCCGCACCTTCGCAATCGCCTCGGTTGCCTCGACGGAAAGCGAGTAGAGTCCGCGCAGCGGGTTGGCGTTCATCGTCTCATAGAAATGTCGGGACGCGTCAAGCACACAGGCGGGGCGCTGCGCGGTGGCGGCGCTGTCTAAAAACGCGATCTCGGGATGGTTTGCCAGAAGTGGAAAATCTTGTTTATACGGGTTGGCGTGGATATCGACGGCCATGCTAGGCGATCTCCTCTTCAAAGTTGCTAACGAGCTTGTTGCCCAGGCGTACGATGCCGGCGCGAATGCGCTCGTCCGGAGCGGTGATGACGGCATTTTCGAGCTTGGCGGTAATGAATAGCTGCTCCGCTTCTTCTGCCGAGATACCGCGGCAGGCCATGTAGAACAGTTGCTCGTCGCGCACGTGTCCGATGGTGGCACCGTGGTTGCCGGCGACGTCGTCCTCGTCGCACAGGATGACGGGGACGGTCTTGTTGTCGACACCCTTATTGGCCAAAAGAACGCTCTCGCGCTCGGTGCCTTCCGATCCGCGACAGCCGTGGACAAGGTCGATCGTTCCGCGCAGAACCTTCTTGGAGGCGCCGGTGAGGACGCCGTTGGCGTCCATGTTCGACTCGGTCTTGCGGCCCAGCTGACGAATCGAGTAGTTGAAGTCGCGCAACTGATCGCGAGCAGCCAGGTAATCGGTATCGACAGAGATCTTCGAGGTGTCTCCCCACAGCTCGCTGGCAAGCCCGGTAACGCTCTTGCCAGCTCCGAGCACCGTATGCTGCACGTGTACGCGGGCGCCCTCGTCGAGGAAGAAGCCCGAAGCGTCAAGCGCTGTCCAAGAGTCGTCGAGCGTCTGCACGCAGGTGACGTTCACGCGTGCCTGTTCGGCGGCGACGACAGAGAGCAGCGAGCCCACAATGCCAGTACCGATGACAGGGGAGTCGAGTGCGACGATGAGGTCGAGCTCGGCGTGCTCGCCGGCGATGACCTGAATATCTGCGGCGGAGATGGCGCCGTCTGCACCGTTGATGCGAACCGTGACGCACTCTTTTTGATACGGTGCGAGCTTGAGCACTACGGGCGTCTGGGCGACGGACCTTAGGTAGTTTGCCGTCTCGCTGCCACAGCCGTGCGAGAATGACTCGGCGGGACCGCATTTCTCCTCAAGATGCACGGCTTGCGTCTGATACGCAGAAAGCGCAGGGACGTCAAGTTGGTCAAGGTTGCCTGCATCGACGCGCTCGCGGTCGGAGGCATCGCCCGGCGCCGCCACGCGGCGTGCGGGAAAACGACTATCGGCGAGTTTCAGGGCAGCTTCGAGATCGCCGTCGTTGCCCCTGCAGGCGTCTGCCCCCTCGACTTCGACGGCTGCAGCGCCCGCAGGGGCAAACTCGGGGTCGATCTCCAGGGAGGTTGAGTTCATCTTGAGCCAGCTCCAGGTCGGAGCGGGCATTGCGTTGAGATTCTCGATCTTCATCTATCCGATCGCTCCTTCCATCTCGAGCTTGATCAGGTTGTTCATCTCTACCGCGTATTCGAGCGGCAATTCCTTGCTCACGGGGTTGGCAAAGCCGTTGACGATCATCGTGCGTGCTTCTTCCTCGGAAATGCCACGGCTCATGAGGTAGAAGATCTTGTCGTCGCCAATACGTCCGATGGTCGCCTCATGTCCCACATCGACGTTTTTGGCGCGGATGTCCATTGCAGGGATGGTGTCCGAGCGGCTCTCGGCGTCGAGCATGAGCGACTGGCAGCTCACGGTAGCCTTGGCGCCCTCGGCGCGCGGGGTCGCTACGATGGAGCTGCGGAAGGTCTGCACGCCGCCCGACTTGGAGATGCCCTTGGTCTCGACGGAAGCTGTCGTGTCGGGCGCGTTGAGAACTACCTTGCAGCCAGTATCGAGATTTTGACCCGCGCCGGCAAACGTGATGCCGGTGAAGCTCGAACGCGCGCGGGCGCCGTTGAGCACGCTCATGGGGTACAGGTAGCCCACATGACTGCCAAACGAGCCCGAGATCCACTCGATCTCGCCGTCCTCATCCACACGCGCGCGCTTGGTGTTGAGGTTGTACATGTTCTTCGACCAGTTTTCGATAGTCGAGTAGCGCAGGTGCGCGCGCTTGCCCACGATGAGCTCTACCGCACCGGCGTGAAGGTTTGCCACGTTGTACTTGGGCGCCGAGCAGCCTTCGATAAAGTGAAGATCGGCATCGTCCTCGACGATGATGAGCGTATGCTCGAACTGGCCGGCTCCCTTAGCGTTTAGGCGGAAGTAGCTTTGCAGCGGGAAGTCCAGCTTGGTACCGGCGGGCACATAGACAAACGAGCCGCCCGACCAGACAGCGCCGTGCAGAGCTGCGAATTTGTGATCGGTGGGAGGGATGACCGTCATAAAGTTCTCGCGGATGATGGGCTCCCACTGGGGGTCGTGCAGCGCCTCTTCGATGCCGGAGTACACGATGCCCATTTTGCTCGCGGTGTCCTGCATGTTGTGGTACACGAGCTCCGAGTCATATTGTGCGCCGACGCCTGCCAGATAGCTGCGCTCCGCCTCGGGAATGCCCAGGCGCTCGAAGGTGTTCTTGATGTCGTCGGGCACGGAGTCCCAATCGTGCTTTTGATCGGTGTTGGGCTTCACATAGGTGACGATGTTGTCCATATCAAGACCGTCGATGCCCGGTCCCCAGGTGGGGTTGGGAAAGCGATTGAAGATGTCGAGGGACTTGAGGCGCAGCTCGAGCATCCATTCGGGCTCGTTCTTTTTGGACGAGATCTCGCGCACGATGTCGGGGGTGATGCCGGCGGCAAGGCGCTCGAAGCCCTCCTCGCCGTAGGTAAAGTCATAGAGGCTGCGGTCGATATCCGCTACCTCGGTGCGGTTCTTTGCCATGCCTGATGCTCCTTACTGGGCGTTTGCGGCGGCGTTTGCGGCCTCGCGTTCAAAGGACTCGAAGCCGTTCTCGTCAATCCAGGGGATGAGCGAGGCGTCGTCGGTGCGTACGACATGGCCCTTGACCATCACATGGACGCGGTCGACGGAGAGGTGCTCGAGGATGCGCGTGTTGTGCGTGATGATGAGCATGGATCCGTTGCAGGACTTGCGATAGGCGTCCATGCCGCGGGAGACCACGGAGAGAGCGTCGACGTCCAAGCCGGAGTCGGTCTCGTCGAGGATGGCGAGTTTGGGCTGCAAGAGCAGCAGCTGCAGCATCTCGACCTTTTTCTTTTCGCCGCCCGAAAAACCTACGCCCAGCTCACGGTTGAGATAGGCGGTGTCCATATCGAGCTCGGCGGCAAGTTCTTTCACGCGACGGCGAAACTCCTTGCCCTTCATCTCCAGGCCGGGGCGGCCGGCGATGCTGGCGCGCAGGAAGCTGGAGAGGGGCACGCCGGGAATTTCGACCGGTGCCTGGAAGGAAAGGAATAGGCCGGCGCGCGAGCGCTTGTCGGTGGTGAGGTCGGTGACGTCCTCGCCGTCAAAGAAGATGCGGCCATCGTTGACGGTGTAGACGGGGTCGCCCATGACGAGGTGGCCAAGAGTGGACTTGCCGGCGCCGTTGGGGCCCATGAGCACGTGCGTCTCACCTGCCGGGACATCAAGGTTCACCTGATGAAGAATGGTTTTTTCCTCAACGGAGGCGGTAAGGTTCTCCACATGAAGAAGTGCGGTATCGGGCATTGTGCGCATCCTCTCAATCGCGACAGGGTTTAAACCCTAGGAATTCTCTCGGAATAACGATAAGATGATACCGTTTTTAGTCAAGCGTTAATCCGAGTACTTTGCTCGAATTTAGCTCTATGTGCAAAAGTCACAGCTACGAGCGGTTTTGCGGGGTTTGCACCCTCGCGCGTCTTGTTTGCCGATGGGAGGACGAATGCTTATATCGTCTAAGGGGCGCTATGCCCTGAGACTCATGATCTACATCGCGGCGTTTGGCGATGAAGAAGGCAAGATCGCCCTGCGAGAGGTTGCCGAGCGCGAGAGCATCTCGTTGAAATATCTCGAGCAGCTGGTTCGTCCCTTGATGGGGGCGGGGCTGCTCAAGAGCGTTCGCGGCAAGGGCGGCGGCTATATGCTCGCCAAGCCTGCGGAAGAGATTCGCGCCGGCGATATCTTGCGCGTGGCGGAAGGCTCAACGGGTGCGGTTGCATGCGAAGGCCTCGACGGCTCGTGCGGTCGAGCGGGGCTTTGCTCGACAGTCAAATTTTGGACCGGTCTCGAGGCTGCGATCGATGCCTATGTGGATGGCGTGACTTTGGCAGAGCTCTCTGCGGTGCCCGAGGTTCATCTGGAAGTGGATCTGAGCTCGCTTGAAGGGTGCAAGGGCAAATAACGAACCGTCCGTCCCATTGGCCCCGGTTTGCGGATAACAAAGCGCCCGTGCCTTTTGCTGTGGGATAATATCCCCATCAATAGTCTTTGCGGGGCGGGTTCGTCCGTCTTGAATTGGAGGTTTCCATGTCTTCGTTCATGCTTTCCTGCGAGTCGACCGCAGATCGCACTGCGGCGTTTTTTGCCGAGCACGATATCGCGTACATCTGCTTTCATTACGAAGTGGACGGCAAGGTCTATCTGGACGATCTGTACCAATCCACGACGTCCGAGCAGTTTTTTGCGAGCATCACGGCGGGTGCGCAGCCCAAGACCTCTCAGGTGGGTATGGGCGAGTACATCGATTTTTGGGAGCCGTCTCTCAAAGAGGGGAAAGACGTGCTGCATGTCTCACTTTCCTCGGGCATTTCTGGAACATATAACTCTGCCTGTCTGGCAGCCCAGCAACTGCGTGAGCGCTACCCCGAGCGTCGTATTCGCGTGATTGACTCGCTTGCGGCGTCTGCGGGATACGGCTTGCTCATGGAGTATCTTGCCGACTTGCGTGACGCCGGCTCGACGTTTGACGAGGTTGCGGACTGGGCAGAGGCTCATAAACTCAATGTCCATCATTGGTTCTTCTCGAGCGATTTGACGAGCTTCATTCGCGGCGGCCGCATCTCAAAGACGAGTGGTGTCTTGGGTACTGCTCTCAAGATCTGTCCGCTCATGAACGTGGACAACACGGGCCATTTGATTCCGCGCGAGAAGATTCGCACCAAAAAACGCGCCATCGCCCAGATGGTCAAGACCTGCATGGAGCACATCGATGGCGGCGCGGCCTACACTGGCAAGGTATGCATGTCGCAGTCGGCGTGCCGTGCGGACGCCGAGGCGGTGGCCGACGCTTTGGTCGAGCAAATGCCTCAGCTTGCCGGCAAGATCGATATCAATGATATCGGCACTGTGATTGGTTCCCATACCGGTCCTGGTACCGTCGCTTTGTTCTTTATGGGAGATGCGCGCGTCGACTAGATGCGGTGCCTTTTTGCACCTCTCGAGCATGCAAGAAAAAGCGCATCGATACCGGTTTTGGTATCGATGCGCTTTATTTTTACGCTGGTTTACGCTGTGCGGTCGGGTAGATTATTTGCGCCGCGAGAAAAACGCGTTTCTGCGTTCGCGGCGACGCTGGGATGCTTGTGCCAGGTGAGCGATTACGTCGTCGGTAAATGGGATATCGGAGCCCACACCTTCGATGGGGTTGATATCGCCTGCAGAGATGGGGTCGATCGACGGCTCCTCGTGCAGGCCTGCGTTTTCCTGTTCGCGGTAGCGAGCCATCATGTCCTGCTGCATCATCTGCGCCGAGGGCGGGGTCCAGATGATAGCGTTGGCACCTGCCCCGATAGTCGCCTGGATGGATTCGGGCGTTTTGCCGCCTGGTGCGATGAGCGGAAGGTTGGGATAAGAGCGACGCAGCTCGCGCAAGACTTCAGGCGTGTTTTTGCCTGCGGCGATGTTTAGGATCTTGGCGCCAGCACGCACCTTGGCATGTGCGTCGTCTGCGCGTACCACGGTCGCTACGACAGGGATGTCTACCATGTGCGCGATGTGCTCGACCATCTCGGGCGAGGCAGGAGAGTTGACGATCACGCCTGCGACGCCCTGCATCTCGGATACGGCTGCGAGCTGTACCGAGCGCTTACCTGTCGTCGTGCCGCCGCCCACGCCTACGAACACCGGGCACTCGGCTGCGGTGAGCAGGGCCTGCGTGATGGCGGGCTGTGCCGTGAAGGGATAGACCGCAAAGACGGCGTCGGCATTGCTGTTGCGAATGACAGCGACGTCGGTCGAGTACATGAGCGACTTGATACGGCGGCCAAAAAGCGTGAAGCCGCTCGCATCCTCGATGGCATCGGGTACGGAGATAGTCGCTTTGCGCAAGGTTCCCTCGATGGGCGCGGGGTCCATGGGCAGGATTCCCGCCGGGGTTACGGCATGGGGAGGGGCAGACAGATCGGGGTCGATATCGACTTCGGTAAAATCGACCGTGGCGTCGATGCTCTGCTCGACTTTAGCCTCATGCTCTTCTGTATCCAGCGGGGCTGCTGAAACGTTTTTGCACGGTAGCATATCGGGATTGGCATATGGCTTGTTCTCAGTCAGGTTATCCACGGAGTTGCTCCTTCCTGGCCGTGATGGATGTTCGTTTTTGTACGGCATGCATGTGTTGCATTTGCGCCCACGCCGTGGTGGACTCCTGTTCTTTTGTGCGTGCTTGCATGCCGAAGATAAGCTATCACTCTGTTAGGAGTAATTTAATGGAGTAGTTATACCCACGCATCGTCTATGCAAACTAAACGGAGAAACAGATGCAGATGAATCTCATGGACATTATCGGTCCCGTAGCGCTATTCGTTGGCGTGATCTGCATCGCCGCCGCCCTCTATTTTGTGATGACCCTCATCAAGGGAGCATCGGCCCGCCGTCGCGAGCAGCGCGATGCCGCCTCGGGAGGCGCTCATCGCCGCTCGGATTCCCAAGTTGGTTCTCGTAGCGACAACGGTCGCAATCGCCATTAACGCTTCTTGGTCATAAGCGCAAGGAAGAAGCCCTCGTATTCGCGCGAAGGAGCAACGGTGACGGTGCCCTCGATTTCGTTGTGCAGAACCGGGATATCATGTTGGGCCAGCAGCTCGGCAAACGGCGCGGCGACCGTGAGGTTGCCGTCGGCGTCTTCTGCCTTATCGAGAGCCGCGAGTTCGCAATCGCGATGCTTTTTGAGTGCGTGGGCAACGGCGTCCTCGTTTTCCTGGGGAAGTACCGAGCATGTCGAGTACAGCAGGTAGCCACCGGGCTTGAGCACGGTGAGACCGCGGTCCAGCAGTGCGCGTTGGGAGCGCGCGCATTTTTGCAGAAGCTGCTCGCTAAAGCCCTTGAGGGTTCGCTCGCAACCAGCGATGAGCGTGCCCGAGCCTGTGCAGGGGGCGTCAAGCAGAATGCGGTCAAACGAGAAGAACTCGTCAAGCTCGCGCGCATCGACGCGCATGACCTGTACGTTTTTGGCGCCCTGCTTCTCAAGGTTGTGCTCGAGCTTGTCTGCTCGGGGTGCGTGCATCTCCGCAGCTGTCACATGGGCTTGCGGCTCGAGGGCCGCGATTTGTGTGGTCTTGCCGCCGGGTGCCGCGCACATGTCCAAGATATCCTGACCTGCCTGCATGGCCAAAGCCAGTGGAGGCAGCATGGACGAGAGGCTCTGCAGGTAGATCTTGCCATCGTGGATGAGGTCGAGATTCCAAACGGCTTGCTCAAAGGATGCGGGGACGATAAAGGCGTCGGCATACCACGGTACGCGTTTGAATTCGATACCCGCGGCGTGCAACGCCTCGGCAACTTCCTCTGCGCTCGACTTCAGCGTGTTTGCGCGGAAGGTTACGGGTCGGTCTTTGGCCTGCGCGATTCCTTCCAATATAGAGGAGGCGGCAGCACCGTAGGAACCGGCGATGGAGTCGATGAAAAACGAGGGAAGTGCCATGTCCCCAAACGTCGCGCTGAGCTTTTCCGCCTCATCGGTGTGCTCGAACGTGCGCAGATCGAGTGCTTCCTTAACCTGCTTCTTTTGCTTCTTGCGGCGTGCCATATGCTCTCCTTATCACATACCTTCCTGTTGCATGGTAGCAAGGGGAGCACGTCTGCGCGACGGGGGAACAAAAACTAAAGAACCGCTCCTGCAGCGATAAGGGCGACGCAAAAGACGAGGACTGCGATGTCGCAGGCGGCAAAGGGGTAGCGCTTGTAGCTGCTCTTGCGCGTGCGCAGGTAAAAGCCGCGCTGCTCGGCGGCGAGTGCCGTCGCGTCGGTCTTGCCTACGCTCGAGATAAGCAGCGGGGCGCACAGCGGCAGCATGAGCTTGAGCTTTTTGATGGGGTTCTTGGTGTCGTACTCCACGCCGCGTGCCGTTTGCGCCTCGATAATCGCATTCATCTCCTGACTGAACACGGGGACAAAACGCAGCGCCGTGGTGAAGGTGAAGGCGTAGCGGTAGGGGACGTGCAGCTTCTCAACGCAGGCGTTTGCGAGGTCGTTGAGCTTGGTGACCATGAGCATCAAAACGAGTGGCAGCGCCACGCCCAAAAGGCGAAGGCAGGCCTTGGAGCCCGTGATGAGACCGGTGTCGGTTACAAAAGCAAAAAGCGTCTCGCCTTCTCGCATGAAGGCGGTTTGAAGCACAAGCATGATCAAGGCGATGGGGATAAGCAGCCTCAGCAGCTTGAGCAAGCGATCGACTACGCCCGCGTAGACGCCCAAAGCGAGTGTGAGCGCGAGCAGACCAATGAGCATCGCGTAGCTTTGAGCCAAGAAGGTGGAGAGAATGATCGCTGCGGCGAGTGCGAGCTTTGCTACCGGGTTGAGCTTGTGCAACAGCGTGGTGCCGGGCACGTAATCGATGACATTAACCACGATGGACCATCTCCTCGGTGATGCGAACGATATCCGAAACCTCGCTGATGCCTTCAAAGGCGGGCGAGACGGACTGCGAAAGGCGGCGTGCAAGCTCGATGACCTGCGGCGGTTCGATCGATGCCGCATGCATGAGTTCGGGCTGGGCAAACAGTTCGCGCGAGGGGCCCGATGCCAGGATGCGTCCATTTGCCATGACAGCGATGCGCTCGGCGAAGTCGGACACCACCTCCATGTCGTGGCAGACCATGATCACAGCGCAGCCTGCCTCGGCCATGTGCTTGACCGTTTCCATCACGGTCATGCACTCGCGGTAGTCGAGTCCGCTTGTGGGCTCGTCGAGCACGATCACCCGCGGCTCCACCACAAGGACGCTCGCGAGCGCAACCATCTGCCGCTGCCCGCGCGAGAGCGAAAACGGCGCCTTGTCGAGCGGGAGGCCAAAACGCTGCGCCACCTTGCGCGCCTTTTCGTGTGCGCGGGTTGATTCCATTCCGTGGAGCTCGAGACCAAAGGCAATCTCGTCCTCAACGGTTTCCCTGCAGATCTGACGGTCGGGGTTTTGGAAGAGCGTCGCGCACGAGCGGGCAATAACGCTTGTGGGGGTAGTTTTGGTATCAGCGCCCGCAACGTGCACGCTGCCTGCGTCGGGTTTGAGCAGGCCTGTGAGGAGCTTGGTGAACGTAGTCTTGCCTGCGCCGTTTTGGCCTACAAGACCTATGAGCTCGCCGGGGTGCACTTCGAGGGTGAGGTCGTGTACCGCAGTTCCGCCCAGGGGATAGGCAAAATCAACATGTTCGAACGCGACCACGGGCTCTTGTGCTGTCGCGGGCCGGGGCGCGTGGGGCGAGGGCGCGGCGAAGCGCTTCATGTCGTGGGGGGGGGCGTTTCCCGCCACGTGCTTGATAAGCGCCTCTGCTTCGTCGACGGTAAGGCAAGGCGACGCTTGAGAACAGATTTTCTTGCGTGCAAGGCTGTTTGAGATGCGAGCAACGCGAGGGCTGTCGACACCGATTTGCTGGAGTTCTTCGGCGTGCGAAAAGACCTCGTGCGGCGTTCCCTCAAGGGCGATTTTCCCATTATCGAGCACGACCACATGGTTGCAGAATGTGGAGAGCAGCGCCACCTTCTGCTCGATTACCACGACGGTCACGTTTTGTTCGCGGTTGATTTTTGCGAGCGTATCGAAAACGAGTAGCGAACTTGCCGGGTCGAGAGCGGCGGTGGGCTCGTCGAGCACGAGCACGCGAGGCTGCAACGCCATAATCGCGGCGATGGCGACCTTTTGCTTTTGGCCGCCCGAGAGCGTGGCGATCTCGCGATCGCGCAGGTTGGCAATGCCAACGGTCTGCAGGGCCTCCGAGAGACGCTGCTCGATCTTGTCGTGCGGCACGCCAAAGTTTTCCATACCAAAAAGCAGCTCGTCTTCCACGACGGATGCGACCATCTGGGTATCGATATCTTGCAAAACGCTTCCAACGATGCGCGAGATATCGGTGAGCGTGACTTCGCAGGTATCCTTGTCGGCAACATGAACAGCTCCGTAGAGCGTTCCTCCAAAGTGATGGGGAATCGCACCGGAAAGGCATGCCGCGAGAGTGGATTTGCCTGCACCCGAAGGGCCGATGATGCCGAGGAAGTCGCCTTCGCCTATCGCGAGCGAAATGTGGTTCAACGCGGGCGCGTGCGTCTCGCGATACGAGAACGAGACGTCCTCAATGTCGATGATCGGATTCATAACGGCCTTTCGGTTCAAGAGGGCAAACACGGGCGATGCTTTCGCTCAAAGGGCGCGAGGGCACCTATGAAGGTATCCTCGCGCCGGGCAAGGCGCCCCCAGGTTATTTTTTGATTGCTTTGGCCATCGTCAAAGCGCCGGCAGCCCCGATGGAGATGCTGTGGGCGGTGGTGCTGGACATAAGCGGTGTCCTTTCGAGGATGAAAGAGATGAGATACGGGGCTGGCGGGTTGCCAGTTTGGCGGATATAAAGGCTAGGAAAGCTTGAGGGCCTTCTTGATGGGCAGGTAGAGGGCTGCGACCAGGATGCCATTGAAAACGGCGGTAGCGGCGACGACGGGAAGCATGGCGGCGGCGAGCTCTGCCACGAGGCCGATCATCGCCATCTTGATGACCATGAAGATGCAGCCGGAGACAAGGGTGGTTGCGAATGTGGCAACGGCTGCTGCGACGGGAGAGATGGTGCCGCGGCGCGATGCGGCGGTGACGATTGCGGCCATGAGCATTGCGGCGATGCCCTCAGCGGCGAAATCGATAAACGGCGAGCTGGTGGTGATCTGGATTACGGCGGCGGAAATAAGGCCGATGACGAGCGCCTGGCCAAGATTGGGACGAACGACGAGAATGGTGAGGCAGAAGGCGGAGATGATGAACTCGGGGCTGATGACGCCGCCCGAAATGCTCGAGATCGCCTTGCCGACGGTGAAGTTGAGGATAAAGCCGGCGGCTAAGAGAACGGCAAGAAGAACAAGCGCGCGAACGTCGAGGGTGCCGTGGTCGGTGGCGGAAACGGTGCGGGGCTGGGTTGCTGCGTTGGACATGATGGCCAACCTTTCTTGAGCTGTTTTGGGGTTTGTCGTCGTTGGTGGGTAGATGCGATGGAGGCGCGTGATGCGTGCGGTTGGAGCCGAGGTAAAGAAAAAAGCCCCCGGTCGAAACCGGAGGCCTCATTATTTGCCTGGAGCTATTTTAGGCGTGAGGGACTCACAGTCGACCGACCGTATACGCATCACGCCACCACCAGTTCATGACAGAGTTGTTGGAGAAGTTGGTCATTCTGGTGGCTCCTTTCGGGAAAGCGAAGTTGTTTAGGTTGCGCTGCACTATAGCACAGCAAGAGGGCGGCGCAACAAGTATTTCGAAACTGTTTCTGTGGGCGGCGGTAGAACACGAGCCCACGGCCGAGATTCGCTAAAGGTTGTCGGGATTGAGCTTGGAGAAGTCGTCGACGATGATATCCAGGCATTTTGGCAATGCGCGTGCGCCAAAGATGCCCGAGGGATTGGGAATGAGCTCGCCATCGTACTCCATGCCAAGCGAGGGCGAGCAGGTAATCGTCGCCTCTTTTGCCTGAAGCATCTTGAACTGCGGGCGCCCGAGCCCCTTGCCTGCGGGGTCAAAAACGCCTGCGAGTAGGGTGGGGAGCAGCTGTACCGTCGCCACCGGTTCGATGACGGCGATGTCGATGAGACCGTCGTTCATGCGGCAATCGGGAAACAGATTGATGTCGTTTTGAATCACTGCGGTGTTGCCCACCATGCATCCGATGCCATCGAACTCATCGACCTTGCCATCGTGTTCAATCGTGAAGTGCGCTACCTGAGGGTTGGGAGTGGCAAGTGCGGAAAGCGCATAGGCGATTTCGCCGATCTCGTTTTTGTTTGGCGCCGCCTTTTCCATGATGGCGGCGTCAAAGCCGGAACCGGCGATGATGATGAAGCCGTGGCGCTGCTCGTTGCCTTCGGCGTCATTCCAAAAGAGCTCGCCCATGTCGACAGGGACAGTATGTCCACGGCGGCATGCCTTGGCAAGGGCCGCAGCCTCCGGTGCGTTGCCGATGTTGTTGAAGAACAGGCATGCCGTGCCCGAAGGGAAGATGAGGGTGGGGACATGCGTGTCTCGCAAACAATTGAGCACGTTGGAGACGGTGCCGTCACCGCCCGAGACCACCACGCGGTCAAACGCGGTGACATCGCGCGTGGCGTCTTCTGGCTCCATGCCCTTACCGATAAAGCGCATGGTGATTTCGTCTCCTGCCTGAGCGAGCGCATGGGCAAAGGCGTAGATCTCGTCGGAGCGGGTGCCCGAGGCGGGATTGTGGATGATAAGGCAACGCATACGTTTAGGTCCCGTTCGTCGTAAAGCCCTGTATAGTTTATGTAGCGATATCCTACCCTGCGCACGAGTGCGCCAACCATGATTCTGGAGGAGCATGTACATCTCCACATATGAGGAGCTCCTGGCATTTTGCAAGCGCGCCGCGGCTTTTGATGCCGTAGCCATCGACACCGAGTTCTTGCGCGAGCGCACGTACCATGCACGTCTGTGCCTGGTGCAAG
This sequence comes from Collinsella acetigenes, assembly GCF_012844445.1. Taxonomy (NCBI): domain Bacteria; kingdom Bacillati; phylum Actinomycetota; class Coriobacteriia; order Coriobacteriales; family Coriobacteriaceae; genus Collinsella; species Collinsella acetigenes. Next base: position 48,633 of record NZ_JABBCP010000005.1, on the reverse strand, counting down.
CCGCGACGCCCGAAGAGTGCGTGATCATCGACCCCATTGTTATCAAAGACCTTTCTCCCTTGGCGGAGCTGATGGGTGATGAGAGGGTTATTAAAGTGTTCCATGCCTGTTCGCAGGATATGGAGGTTCTTTACCACACGCTAGGCGTTCTTCCTGCTCCCATCTTTGACACACAGGTGGCTGCCGCTTTTTTGGGTGAGCGCATGCAGATGTCCTATAACGGTCTTGTGCATGCTTTTTGTGATGTTGATTTACCAAAAACCGAGTCGCTGACCGATTGGTCTCGTCGTCCTTTGAGCGATCTGCAGCTCGAGTATGCTGTGGATGACGTGCGCTACCTCATTGTGGCATACGGGGTCATTATGGATAGACTTGGGCAGCTTGGTCGCGTGTCGTGGGTGACCGATGAGATGCGCCCGCTCGCAAATATTGAGCACTACGTTGTCGACCACCGCCTTGCCTTCAAGCGCGTCAAGCGCATCAACTCTTGCACGCGTCGACAACTCGCCATCGCCCGCGAGCTCGCGGCATGGAGAGAGCGCCGTGCCGAGCGTCGCAACGTTCCGCGTAAGTGGATCATGTCGGACGAGGTTTTGGTTGCCTTGGTTAAGCGTGCGCCCAAGACCGTTGACGATTTCCGTCGTACACGCGGAACCGAGCAGCTTTCCGAGGCGGATGTTGACGCCGCTCTCGTCGCCATCGAGCGCGGGCGCAATTGTCCTTCCGATAAGCTTCCCTTCATCAGTCGCCCGCATCATACGCCCACGCCCGAGGTCGAAAGCGTTTGCGACCTCATGTACGCGCTCATGCGCCTGGTTTCCGAGCGCTCCGGCGTGGCGACTGCCATCATTGCGAGTCGCGATGAGTTGTTCTCCTATATGGAGCATCCCGAGCGCAGCCCGCTGCGCGATGGCTGGCGCTTCGAGCTTGTGGGTACGTTGCTTGACGACCTTTTGGCTGGCAATATGGGTCTGACCGTAAAAGACGGGTCTGTCGAGATTCTTTAGGTGATCAGCCAAAAGAGGTGCGCTCCGGTGGGGCGCACCTCTTTTCTTTTTGAGAAATTAGATAGTTAGACAAACGTCTAACTATTGGATATGATGCTGTTGAAGACGATTGGAAGGAGGCTCCGTGGTGGGAGAGGGATTCAAAGCGCTTGCGGACCCCACGCGACGGCGCATCTTAGAGTTGCTGCGCGGCAGCGACCTGACGGCGGGGGAGTTGGCTGAACATTTCGATATGAGCAAGCCCTCTTTGAGTCATCATCTGGCAACGCTTAAGAGCGCGGGCCTCGTGAGGGACGAGCGTCACGGGCAAAATATCGTATACAGCCTAAACACCACGGTCATGCAGGATTTGATTGGTTGGTTTATGGGGTTTGCAGACAATGGGGATGATGGGGATGAATAAGGAAACAAGGGACGTTCGTACTACGGGTGTATCGTTGCGCGTATGGATTGTCCTTATCGTTTTGTGTCTGGTTAACGTGGCGGCTCATCTCATCGTGATGCCGAGCTTGCCCGCGCAGATTCCTACACATTGGGGAGCTGATGGAGCCGTTGACGGCTGGGGTCCGCGCTGGATGGCCTCCGCGCTCGGTGCTCTGCCGCTGGCGTTTTTGGCGATGTTCTATGTGGTGCCACGTATCGACCCTAAAGGCGAGGCATATCGAACCTCGGGCAAGTTCTACCAGGGTTTTGTGATTGCTTTTACGCTGATTATGTGCGCTATCGGCTGGCTGTGCGAGCTGACGGTATGGGGCATCGTCCCTGCTCGCGGCGTGGTGAATGTGGCTGTTTCCACTGCTATCGGCCTTTTGTTCGTGGGCATTGGCAATTACTTGCCGCGCGTCAAGCAAAACTACACGATGGGTGTGAAGACGCCCTGGGCGCTTGCCGACCCCGATAACTGGCGCCGTACCCAACGCTTTGGCGGCAAGTGCTTTGTTGTTATGGGCCTTGGTATGGTTTTGCTGGGACTGGTGGCCCCACTGTTTTCGGATTCGATGGTCGTTGTCGGCATCGTCGTATTGGTCATGGGCGGCACTGCGGCTATGTATGCCTACTCGTACCTAGTGTGGCGCAATGCGAAAAGGCGGTCGCTGTGAAAGCGCGTCTTCAGCCGGCATCGCTACGCTTCGCACGCCAGAGCCCAAAGGACTGCTACGATAACGGCGGGCAGGAGGTTTGCGGTCTTGAATGTCCTGCCCCAGATGAGGTTCACGCCTACACAGAAGATGAGCATGGACCCTACGAGCGAGAGGTTGTCTAGCGCTCCCGCGGTCATGATGGGCTGGATAAAGCGTGCGAGCAGGGTGATTGTTCCCTGGAACACGCCTACTGGCAAGGCGGAGAAGATGGCGCCGCGCCCCATCGAGGCGGTCATGGCGCATACGATGATGCAGTCGAGGGCACCTTTGAGGGCAAGTGTGGACCAGTCGCCGAGGATGCCGTCTTGAATGGATCCCACGATGGCCATGGCTCCGATGCACACGGTGAGGGATGCTGTGACGAAGGCGTCTACAAACCCGCCTTCTGCTCCATTTGCAAAGCGGTCGCGCAGCCATTCACCGAGCCGCTCCATATGTCGCTCCAGATTGAGAGCCTCGCCCACGAGCGCTCCTGTCGCAAAAGAGACGATGATCATGGTCGATCCGGTGCTCGTAAGTTTCCCATCGCCGAAGATGAGCATCTTTTCCAATGCACCGGAAAGACCGATGAACAAAACGCAGAGAGCGGATGCTTTGAGCAGGGCATCTTGCACGCGAACGGTGATGAACTTTCCGCCAATGAGGCCGGCGGCACCTCCTGCGATAATGAGGGCGACGTTGATGAGGGTTCCCAGTCCGGGCACGAATGGCTTCCTTTCGCGTGGCTTTGCAGTTGCGACAAGCCATCAGGATACTCTCGATATGACAAGATGCGCATCACGCGCCGATGATTAACAAACCTGTCGGCGCGGTTTGCCTTTGAGCTTCGAGGGAATGGCTTCGCCGGCTTCATACGGTAGCGTATCTGTAGACGTGCCTGCGAAACTCAGGACCGTGAATCAACTCTGTTGCCCCGCGCCAACCCGTGGTCTTTCGGTAGGCGCGCAGGGCGCGGGCGGAGACGCTGACGGCGGCATGCGACAATACCTGGCGTAAGAAACATAAAACCCGAGCTAACGGAGTGAAAAATTGGCCGAGTTTATTTATTCTATGTGTCAGGCACGTAAGGCGCATGGCGATAAGGTCATTCTCGACGACGTGACCTTAAGCTTCTTCCCGGGCGCGAAGATCGGCGTCGTGGGTCCCAACGGCATGGGCAAGTCGACCCTGCTCAAGATCATGGCTGGCATCGAGGAGGTCTCCAACGGCGACGCCAAGCTCACCCCTGGCTATACCGTGGGCATCCTTCAGCAGGAGCCGCCGCTCGACGAGGATAAGACCGTTATCGAGAACGTGCGCATGGCGTTTGGCGACCTGATCGCCAAGGTCGATCGCTTTAACAAGATCGGCGAGGAGATGTGCGATCCCGAGTGCGATATGGATGCGCTCATGGCCGAGATGGCCACCTTGCAAGACGAGATCGACACCGCCGACGGCTGGGACATCGATTCCAAGCTCGGTCAGGCCATGGATGCCCTTCAGCTGCCTGATTCCGACATGCCCGTGAACGTCCTTTCTGGTGGCGAGCGCCGTCGTGTGGCGCTGTGCAAGCTGCTGCTTGAGGCTCCCGACCTGCTGCTGCTCGACGAGCCCACCAACCATCTGGACGCCGAGTCTATCTTGTGGCTCGAGCATTTCCTCCACAGCTATCCCGGCGCCGTGCTTGCCGTCACCCACGACCGTTACTTCTTGGATAACGTTGCCGAGTGGATCTGCGAGGTCGACCGCGGTCACCTGTATCCCTACAAGGGCAACTACTCCACCTACCTGGAGACCAAGGCCGCGCGCATCGAGGCGCAGGGCAACCGCGACGCCAAGCTTGCCAAGCGTATGAACGCCGAGCTTGAGTGGGTCCGTTCCTCTCCTAAGGCACGCCAGGCAAAGAACAAGGCCCGTCTTGCCCGATACGAGGAGATGGAGGCTGAGGCCCGTGCGAGCCAAAAGCTCGATTGGACCGACATTCGCATTCCCGTGGGCCCGCGTCTGGGCTCCAAGGTTCTTGAGGCTCATCACCTACATAGGGAGTTCGATGGCCGCGTGCTTATCGATGACCTCTCCTTCAGCCTGCCGCGCAACGGCATCGTCGGCGTGATCGGCCCTAACGGTGTGGGCAAGACGACGCTGTTCAAGACCATCGTGGGCCTTGAACCTCTGACTTTGGGCGAGCTGGAGATCGGCGAGACGGTCAAAATTTCCTATGTTGACCAGAACCGTGAGGGCATCGATCCCAACAAGAGCCTGTGGGAGGTTGTCTCGGACGGCCTCGATCGCATGATGGTGGGCGAGACCGAGGTTCCCAGCCGCGCCTATGTGGCGAGCTTTGGCTTTAAGGGTCAAGACCAGCAGAAGCGTGCCGGCGTACTTTCTGGCGGCGAGCGCAATCGCCTGAATCTTGCTCTTACCCTCAAGCAGGGCGGTAACCTGCTGTTGCTCGACGAGCCCACCAACGACCTGGACGTCGAGACGCTTTCCTCGCTCGAGGCGGCGCTCCTCGAGTTCCCGGGCTGCTCGGTTGTCATCAGCCATGACCGTATGTTCCTTGACCGTGTGGCTACGCACATCCTGGCCTGGGAGGGTACGGACGAAAATCCCGGCAACTGGTATTGGTTTGAGGGCAACTTCGAGTCCTACCAGGAAAATCGTGTGGCGCGCCTGGGCGAGGACGCTGCTCAGCCGCACCGCATCCATCGCAAGCTGACGCGCGACTAGGCTTCGGCAAGCCTGCCGTATCGACGATTTAGGCTTATCGCTTGAGTCAAAAACGCCTCGAATCCGTTTTGGATTCGAGGCGTTTTTTTGTTACAGCTCGGAGGCTTCGATTTGATCGATGACCCAAGTGGAACCTGGGGTATTGGGATGGCGTCGCAAGTGCACGATTGCCTCGTGACGTTTTCCGGTTTGGGTGTAGCGTAGGGCGAAAGACGCGCGGTTGCGGGTGGCGTCGATGGTGCCCCGCTCGCGGGCAATCCAGTAGTATTCGCCAGCGATACCCATGGCGTCTGCTCCAAAGGGAAGAAGCGACGCAAGCTCGAATAGGATATCGCCTGGGCAGAACACTTCGGTAGAGAAATCTACGGGATAGTCGGGGTATTGTGCTGCGGGATCGATAGGCTCCGGTGCGGGTGCGGGAGCCGGGGGCTCGACGGGTTGCGGCGCAGGTTTTGCTGCAGTGGCGGGCTCCGGTGCCTTTTCCGGGGCTTTCACAGGTTCGCTATCGTTTGCGGGCGTGTCATCCTTGACGGGCGCGAGATCGGAATCTTGTCCGTCAGAGCTTTGTTCGGCTGCGGATGCGTCCGCCATGGGATTCGATTCGATCGTGGTGACACCTGCGTTGGCGTTATCTGGGTCGTAGATAACAGTCAGTGAGATGGCGGGGAGGGAGTCGCTTTCCTGCTCTTCGACGGTTGGCCTCTCCTCGCCCTCTTCTGTCGTATTAATTTTGAGGGTATCGTCTTCGACCGGCTCGGCTACATCGGAATCCTCCTGTTCGCAGATGGTTTCTTCTGCCTGGGAGTCGGCATCATTGGCAGCCGCTTCGTCGAGGACGGCCGTTTCGGCCTGGGCTTGCGCGGCAGCTTCGACGGGAGTTTTTTCGATCGTCTCGATAGATTCGAGAATCTCGCGCTTGACGCGGCGCGGCTTCACCGCCTTGATCGACTTGTCGCCGCGTTTTTTCTTCCAGGACTTGCCGCTGGTATCTGCCTTTTTTTGCGGGGCAGCTAGAGCTTCGTCCCATGCGGGCTGAGCAATGACGGTCGCATAGATGCGACCTCCTTTGAAGACGGTGAGTTTGATGAAATCGTCTAACTCTTCCAGAAGTTCACGCGTGGATTCGAATCCAAGGTCCGCGGCGCCAAGGGACTCTTTTTCGAGGGCCTCTTCGACCTGGGTGAGAAATGTCTGCTTGCCGCAGCCGATGGCTTCGGAGAGCAGACGGTAGAGATAGATATGATTTCCGAGGGTAAGGGAGGTGTTCTGAGGCATATGAAATCCTAACCTGAGTCTGTCTGCAGGTTATGGCACCACCCACCCTATGGATTCAAACGCCTCAGATGGCGCTTTGCAGGCTATGCGGGCGTGCCGCTTGTCGTGTTGGTGTCACCTTTGGCTGAGTTTCCAGATGAGGGTTGGGAATCCGAGTCGCCTCCCTTATCGGTGCCGGATGTCTCGGAGTTGGAGGTACCGTTTGATGCGGTTCCACTGTTCCCGGTTGCGGAAGACGAGTCTTGGTTTTGACCGGTGCCGCTCGAGGGGGGTGGAGCTAGTAGATGCGTCGTTGCTTGCTGCGATGTCTTGACTGGTCGACGCGGCGGCATCGGCCTGCGGCGTCTCCGGCGTTTTGTCCGACTGCTCCTGGGCGGGCTCTGCCGCAGACCAGGGGGCGGGTACGCGCTCGCCCAGGCCTTCCCCTTCGGTGAGGGCAAGGATGATCGCCACGCTCAGAGCAACGGCGAGCACTGCCGTTCCAACAGAGAACATCACGACTTTGCGTTGGGTTGCCGCGCGTTCGGCCGCAGCGCGCGCCTGGAGCTTAGTGGGGGCGATGCGTGCCCCGTAGCGTGCGGGCTGACGATCGTAATAGCCCTGCGCGGCGCGCTCGCTGTAGCCATAGCCCGACACGTAGGCATTTGAAGGGCCGGGGTGTTGCGGTTCATGTTTGAGCTTCGCCGCTCCCGCTGAAAGGAAGTAGCGATAGATCTGCGAGCTCAGCACGGTCACGACGGAGCTTACTGCTGCGCCGATTACCGAGCCCGCGATGCCGATATGCGAGGCGAGCGCGACAGAGGTCGCAGCTGCTGCGGCGCCGGCGATAACCTGAGGGATGGAAAGTCCCTCGAGCAACTTCTCCTTAGGAGCAATCGCTTGGGTTTGTCCGATGAACTGTTCTTGTTCGCGCTGGTAAACACGGGTGCGACGGGTGTCGGTGTAGCGTTCTTGTGCATTATTGAGGGCCATGGCGGAATTCTCCTCCCGCGGCATAGGTGGTTCGTTTAGGGCTGCGTTTCGCGGTATGCGCGTGGCGCGCACTCGATTGTTGTACCCCGGGCCGCGTTTGTGAACGCGTTTGCTTGAGTCAACAGAAAGTGCCAACTCACGTTAAGAGGCTGTGTTGGTTTTGCATCGCTTCTGTGAGGGTTCGACTCCTGCGAGCATAGACGCGAGGTGCTCGCTTAACGATAAAAAAGCGCCCGGTTGTCGGGCGCTTGATCGCGTGGCCGCTATTCGACGGGTGGCATGGGCTCCCAGGAGGGGTCGGAGAGAATCTTTGCTCCATCTTTCCATCCGCGGCGCAGCGCGGGCACACCGGTTTTGAACGTCTTGTCTACAACGGCAAGGCGGATGAGCTCCTTGCAGAAGGTGGCAACATTGCCCAGGCGGAAGAGCACCGGATTGTAATCGCCGTAGAGCTTGAGATAGCGAGCGAGATAGGCGCGGTTGCGCATGATGTAGTAGCGGTTGGTATCGCTGGTGGAGTTGAGCTGGCGCTTGCCGGCGATGTCCCAGTTCGAGACCACGCGGGCGCGCTGCAGGATGAGGTCGGATACCACGGCGGCAGGGAAGTGCTTGCTGGCGAGATAGCCATAGCAGGCGTCGTCTCCATAGATGAAGAAACGCGCGTCGGGGTAGCCGATCTTTTGCACTACGCGACGGCTAAAGAGGCCACCTTCAAAGCAGAGCTGATTCATGGGCTTGCATCCGGCCTCTCCCAGGTTGGCGGGGGCTACCGGGTTGGGGATGCCCAGGGGCACAATGAGCTGATACTGCCAAAAGAAGGGGCCGCCATCGAAATCAAGGCGCGATCCTTGGATTGCGTCGTAGCGGTCGGTCCACTTAGCCAGGCGCGAGATTGCCTGGGGGATAACGAGCACATCGTCGTCCATGACCCAAAACCACTGGGCTCCCAGCTCATAGGCGCGCTTAACGCCGGCCGAGAAGCCACCGGCGCCGCCTGTGTTCTCAAGCTGCGGGGCGTAGACCACGCGATCTGCGCTTCCTTCGGCATCCGCCTCGTCACCGTGGCCCCAAAGGGCAAGGCAGCGCTCGTTGAATTCCGCCACCATCTGTTTGGTGGCGGGGGAGTTCTCGTTATCCACGATGACGATGCGCCAGGGGGCATCGTCGAGTGCGGCGATTGAATCAAAAAGGTTTGCGAGCATTTCTTGGCGCTTGTAGGTGACCACGACGAGCGCAAGACGCTCGATGGGCGATGCGGATGTGCCAGCTGTTTGGATTTCGCTCACGTTTGAAGACCTTTACGACGTCATTTCAGATGGATTCATTATAGAGTCCCTGCGGCATCTTGAGAAAAACCGCGCAATCCGATGATGTCTGAGAGGCGACGTCTCGCGCCGGCGTGTGCTTGGGCACGGCGGGGTATTATGGAACCAATCAATTTTGGCTCGAAAGGTGGCTTTGTGGACCAACACGCTCAACCGGTGCTATCGCTTCTGGTTCCCATCTATAACGTGGAGCGCTATCTTCGGCAGTGCCTCGATTCCGCTGCGACGCAGACGCTCGAGAACATCGAGATCATCTGCATCAATGACGGTTCTACCGATTCGAGCCCTGCGATTATCCGCGAGTACATGGAGCGCGACGCGCGCTTCGTCATGATCGACAAGGCCAACTCCGGATACGGCGACTCTATGAACCGGGGCCTCGACCAGGCGCGTGGCGAGTACGTTGGCATTTTGGAGTCGGACGATTTCATGGCTCCCGATGCGCTCGAGAAGCTGGTACATGTCGCGCGCACCCACGATGCCCAGATCGTCAAAGGAAACTTCGACCTCTATTGGTCGACGCCCGAGGAGCGCCGCGAGCTTTTTGAGATGTTTTCTCCCAATCGCTGTGGCAAGGTCGTGCGCCCCGCGGCGGATGCCTTTGCATTCCACCAGAAGCCTTCCATCTGGTCTGCCGTCTATCGGCGTGATTTTCTGGAAGATGGCAATATTCGTTTCCTCCCTACGCCGGGCGCCGCATTCCAGGATGCCTCCTTTACGTTCAAGGCGTTTGCCTTGGCGGACCGAGCGGTGTGGATCCACGATTCGATCCTCTCGTATCGTCAGGACAACGAAGGCTCCTCGGTCAACGCTTCCAACAAGGTCTTTTGCGTCAACGACGAATACGCCGAGATTGAGCGTTGGCTCTCGTGTGAGTATGCCGATCGTTGCGGTGAGGAGGAGGCGGCGCGCCTGGCGCGCATTTGCCAGGCGGTGAAGTACGACTCCTATATGTGGAGCTATGTGCGTCTAGCACCGCAGTTTCGCGTGATGTTCTTGGAGCGCATGGCGTCCGAGTTCAAGGCGGCGCTTGATGACCATACATTCGAGCTTGCCGACCTTAAGCCCTGGAAGCGTGCGAACCTGGAGAGCATCTTGAAAGATCCCGCTGCGTGGGCACGGGCAAACGAGCACTATGCGACTTCGGGCAAGTTTGGACGCGCGATGCATTATCTCAAGCTTGGGGGCCCTGGGCTCCTTCTTGCCTATGCAAAAAGTAGGTCGGACCATGAGTAGTTCGGCGTTGGCACCTGCCGTTTCCCTTATCGTTCCGGTTTATAAATCCGAAGCCACGCTCGGCGCGTGCCTGGATTCACTCCTTGTGCAGACCGAGGCCGATATTGAGATCATCTGCGTTAACGATGGCTCGCCCGATAACTGCGCGAACATCCTTGAGTCATACGCGTCTCGAGATGCGCGTATTTGTGTGATAACCCAGCAAAACCAAGGACTTTCCGCCGCGCGCAATGCGGGCATGGATGTCGCGCGCGGGCGCATCGTCGACTTTGTCGATTCCGACGATACCGTGTCGCCCGATCTTTGCCGGCGGCTTGTGGAGGTGTTCGATGCGACCGATGCCGACGCGGTGACGTTTGGCGCGGTATGCGAGCCCGAGGATCGTGCTTCAAAGCGTATCCGGCAGCTGCTCAGTCCTTCTGCGGCAACGTTCGATACTTTTGATGCTGTATTGCTCTTCTCTGCGAATGCCCAGCCTTATGCCTGGCGCACCGCTATAAGCCGTACGTTTATGGAGCGCGAGAAGATTCGCTTCTCGACGTGCCTGCGCTTTGCGGAGGATGTTCCGTATCAGTTCACCGTCTATCCGCTCAGCAAAAAGACGGTCCTTATTCCCGACAAGCTCTACCGTTATCGAATGACGGATGGGTCGCTCACCCATGTATATAACACCGAAGCGTCGCGCGTGCAAAAGGTTGAGCAGCATCTCTTGATGTTCGAAGTTATCTTTGACGAATGGCGTAAACGTGGCCTACTCGGGCTGTGTCCAGGCGAGATGGTTGCTTGGTGTCTGGACCTGACGCTGTTCGATCTGGTGCGCCTGCCGTCTGCAGAGGCGGATACGTGCGCGTTGCACCTATCGCGTTTGCTGCGCGACATCTACGGGGGGAAATGGTACACGCTTCCGCCCAAGGGGGCGCAGCGTCGTGCCGCCCTTGCGGTGGCGCAGAGCGCAGGGTCGGGGTTCGAGATGAGAAAGCGTGACCTGATTGCCTTTTTTGCTGCCACGCGCGGTGTGAAAACCTGCGTGGAACGTTTTATCTGACGCATCCGCTGCACGTTCAATGTGAGGGAGATTGACATGAAAGACGGGTTTGTTCGAGTTGCCGCGATGACGCCGGCGCTGCGTGTGGCAGATGTCGACTACAACGTCGATGCGTGCGTTGAGGCCGTGCGCGCGGCGAAAGCCCAGGTTGTGGTGCTTCCAGAGCTCGCTATCACCTCATATACCTGCGAGGATCTTTTTTTACAAGAGGTGCTGCTCGATGCCGCCGAGAAGGGCGTGGCCCGCTTGGCCGAAGAGACGGCAGACGTCGATTCCCTCGTGCTTGTGGGCGTGCCCGTGCGCGTGGCGGCGAAGCTCTACAACTGCGCCGCGGTGCTGTGCCATGGTGAGCTTTTGGGCCTTGTGCCCAAGCGGAATATCCCCATGTACGGTGAGTTCTACGAAGGCCGCCGCTTCTGTTGCGGCCCTACTTCGGTGAGCATGGTCCGTTTTGCCGGCTGCGATGAGGTTCCGTTTGGCACCGAGCAGCTTTTTGAGTGCGATACCATGCCGGGCCTTGTCGTTGCCGCAGAGATCTGCGAGGACCTTTGGGTTCCCAATCCTCCGAGCACCGATGCCGTTCGTGCAGGTGCCACGCTTGTCTGCAACCTCTCGGCTTCTAATGAGTTGGTGGGCAAGGCGGACTATCGTCGCAACCTGGTTGCCTCCACCAGCGCTCGCCTTATGTGCGCCTACGCTTACGCCAGTGCCGGCTGGGGCGAATCGACGCAGGACGTGGTCTATGGTGGCCACTGCTTGGTTGCCGAGAACGGTCGCATGCTGCGCGAGGCAGATCCCCTCAACGATATCGAGCTGATCCGTGCGGGGGAGGGGCATGCCGCTGTTGGCGCTACCGCCGTGGTTGACTTCGGCCTTTTGGCGGCAGAGCGTCGCCGCATGTCCACGTTCTCCGTCGAGGCGGATGCCTCGGGCTACGCGATCTCCTCGTTTGACCTTGATGTATGCGAGGTCTCGCTTGACGATCGATTTGTCGACCCGCATCCGTTCGTGCCGGCGGACCCCAGTCGCCGCGCGGAGCGTTGCGAGTCGATTTTTGCCATCCAAGCGCATGGTCTTGCCAAGCGCTTGGCGCACACGCATTCCCGTCGCGCGGTGATTGGCGTTTCCGGCGGTTTGGATTCCACGCTGGCGCTGCTGGTGTGTGCCCGCGCCTTTGACCTGCTGGGTCTTGACCGCAGCGGAATTCTCGCCATCACGATGCCGGGATTTGGAACAACCGACCGCACGCACGGCAACGCGACGGCTATGAGCCGGGCGCTTGGCTGCGAGCTGCGCGAGGTTAATATCGCCGCCGCAGTACGACAGCATTTCTTGGACATCGGGCATGACGAGTCCGACCACTCTGTCACGTACGAGAACGCACAGGCTCGCGAGCGCACTCAAATTCTCATGGATGTGGCTAATCGCGAGGGCGGCTTGGTGGTGGGTACCGGCGACCTTTCCGAGTTGGCCTTGGGTTGGGCAACCTACAACGCCGACCATATGAGCATGTACGGCGTCAATGCCGGTGTGCCCAAAACTCTCGTGCGTCATCTGGTGCACTATGTTGCCGACGAGGCGCGTGCTAAAGGCGATGAGGGTCTTGCCGCCGTTCTTCTTGATGTTCTTGACACTCCGGTTTCCCCGGAGCTTCTCCCTGCGACGGAAGGCGGCAAGATCTCGCAAAAGACCGAAGACCTTGTTGGTCCCTATGAGTTGCACGATTTCTTCCTGTATCAGGTACTGCGCTGTGGGTTTGCACCCAAAAAGGTGTATCGACTGGCGCTTGCCGCTTTTGATGGGCGCTATGCGGGCGGCGCTGATGCCGATGGCGCCTTCGTTGGTACCTATGATGCCGAGACCATCATGAAGTGGCTTAAGAAGTTCTACTGGCGCTTCTTCTCACAGCAGTTCAAGCGCAGCTGCCTGCCCGATGGCCCCAAGGTGGGCTCCGTTGCCGTGAGTCCGCGCGGGGACCTGCGCATGCCGAGCGACGCCGCGGTCGCGCTCTGGCAGGCGCAGCTTGAAACCCTGTAAGCGCTAACGGGTATTGGCAATCCAGGCTGCTTTGTAAACGCTGCCGTGCATCCGCCTTTTTGAACATCGCGGGTGTGCGGCAGCGCTACACTGAGGAGCATCGTCTTTATTTCGCATAATTGAAAGGTTCGTCCTATGAAGTTTTCCAGCCGACTCGATCGCTTTGGTGACGAGGTTTTCGCCGCCCTCAATAACCGTCGTGTCGCCCTGGAGGCCGAGGGTCGAACTATCTACAATCTCTCGGTGGGAACACCTGATTTCGAGCCGTACCCGCATGTGGTCGATGCTGTCGCGCAGGCTATTCAGGACCCTCAGATGTGGAAGTACTCTCTGCGCGACCTGCCCGAGCTCAAGCAGGCTGTGTGCGACTATTACGTTCGGCGTTTTGGTGTGAAGGGCATTACGCCCGATATGGTCTGCTCCGTTAACGGAACGCAGGAGGGAGTGGGCGTATTTGGCCTTGCCATGCTTGACGAGGGCGATACGGTGCTCGTGCCCGATCCGTGCTACCCCGTGTTCGAGGCGGGCGTGAAGATTGCCGGTGGCGAGCTCGCATACTATCCGCTCAACGCCGAACACGATTTCCTGCCGTATGTGGAGGGTATCGATCCTGCGGTGGCAGATCGTGCCAAGTACATGATCGTCTCGCTTCCCGCCAATCCGGTCGGATCGGTGGGCACGCCCGAGCTGTATGCCCAAATTATCGATTTTGCGCGTGAGCATGACTTGCTTATCGTTCATGACAACGCGTATTCGGACATCACGTTCGATGGTCCGCGCGGTGGCAGCTTCCTGCAGTATCCCGGCGCGCTCGAAGTGGGCGTGGAATTCTTCTCGCTTTCCAAATCGTTTAACGTCACCGGTGCGCGCATTGGCTTTTTGGTAGGGCGCCCCGATGTGGTCGCCGCCTTCTCCAAACTTCGCAGTCAGATTGACTTTGGCATGTATCTGCCGCTGCAAAAGGCCGCTATCGCCGCGCTCACCGGCCCGCTCGATGAGGTCGAGCATCAGCGCTTGATGTATCAAGAGCGTCGCGATGCCTTGTGCGACGGGCTCGAGGCTATCGGTTGGCAGCGCCCCAATGCGCACGGCTCGATGTTCGTGTGGGCAAAGCTTCCCGGTGGGCGCGTGGACTCCATGGCGTTTTGCGAGGAGCTCATGGAGCGTGCCGGCGTGATCGTGACGCCGGGTGCGAGCTTTGGCCCGCATGGCGAGGGCTATGTTCGCATGGCGCTCGTCTTGCCTCCCGAGGGATTGCGTGCAGCCGTTGACGCTATTGAGGCTGCCGGCATCGTTGGTTAAAGGAAAAAGCTCCTACAATTGCATGTCTTTTTCGGCGAACGGTCGATAAAGAGCTGTCGAGTGGTTCATAATAGGTTTGTAGATAACCTGAGTTGGACCTAGAGAGACAACTAGGCTCATGAGAGATGGGAGTGCCATGGTTAACGACAGGAAAGTCGCCATCGTCGGATGCGGTTTCGTGGGTTCTTCTTCCGCCTTTGCGTTGATGCAGAGCGGCCTGTTTTCCGAGATGGTTTTGATCGATGTCGATCGCGACCGTGCTGAGGGCGAGGCACTCGACATCAGCCACGGTACACCGTTTGGCAATCCCATGAAGATCTACGCTGGCGACTACGAGGACGCCGCCGACGCCGCGATCATCGTCGTTACCGCTGGCGCTGCTCAGAAGCCGGGCGAGACGCGTCTTGACCTTGTGAACAAGAACGTCTCCATCTTCAAGTCCATTATTCCGCGCATTCGCGAGGCGGGCTTCGAGGGCATTTTGCTCATCGTCTCTAACCCCGTTGACGTTTTGACGTATGCCGCCATGAAGATGTCCGGTCTACCCCAGAGCCATGTTCTGGGCTCCGGTACCGTGCTGGACTCCGCACGCCTCAAGGAGGCTCTGGGTGCCCACCTGGATGTCGACCCGCGCAACGTTCACGCCTACATCATCGGCGAGCATGGCGACTCCGAGCTTGCAGTCTGGTCCTCCGCCAATGTTTCCGGTGTGCCCCTGAGCGATTTCTGCGAGATGCGCGGTCACTACGATCACCTGGCATCCGAGAAGAAGATTGCCGACGACGTTAAGAACGCTGCCTACAACATCATCTCCAAGAAGCACGCCACCTACTATGGTATCGCCATGTCCGTGCGCCGTCTGTGCACGGCGATTATGCGCGACGAGAAGCACATCCTTCCCGTCTCCAGCCTTATGGTGGGCGAGTATGGGCTCGATGACATCTGCATCTCTATGCCTACCATCGTGGGCCGCAACGGCGTAGAGTGCCGCGTGCCGGTTTCGCTTTCCAACGAGGAGTACGCCGAGCTGCATCGTTCTGCCGACGCTCTCAAGGACGTCATGTCCAACGTCGACTTCGAGGCGTAAAAACCCTTCTCGTGTGTCAAAAAAGTCGACAGGTTTATTTCGACACATTATACGAAGATGCAGGTCAGGACCTTGTTGGTTCTGGCCTGCATCTTTCTATTGATGAGCGATGTGACAGAAAGTCCTCTGGTTTAATCTGTCACATTTCGATTCTGTCTGCTGTTTGGGTAGGATGGAGACACGGAAGCATCTGAAGCAGGGAGGGGTTCATGGACGATCGCAAAGAGGACGTGAGTGCTTCGGGCAATTTCCTGACCTATGCTCAAACCGCTCTGGATACATGGAATGAGCGACCGTTTTGTGCGGTCGATAGCCTCGTTTTGTCCTGGCTTGCCTACTATCGGCTGCCTGCCGATTGCCCTTCTGTTAACACCTGGAAGGGCGTCGACGTTCGCGACCTTTTGCGCCTGGAGTGTCGCGAGTCCATGACAGGGGAGCTATGGGATCCACGGGGCAGTTGGGACTTGTTGGTCGCCGTGTGCGCCAATCCACGCTATCGCGGCATGCGCGTATGCGGCTATCGCGCGGTGTTTGACGCGGCAGCGGAGGAACAGTTTGCCGCCATGACGTTTTGTTTACCCAACGGAAGCGTCTACATTGCCTTTCGAGGAACCGATTCGACTATGGTGGGCTGGAAGGAAGACTTCAACATGTCTTTCCGCTGTCCTGTGCCTGCGCAAACAACAGCGACTTCATATCTTGAATCGGCCGCGCTCGCGCTGGACGGTCCGCTTATGTGCGGCGGTCATTCCAAAGGTGGAAACCTTGCGGTCTATGCGGCGAGCATGTGCGACCCCGCTGTGCGTGAGCGCCTTGTACGCGTGTATTCCCATGATGGCCCTGGCTTTAATGAGACGTTTTTGGGCGGCGCGGAGTATCAGGCGCTGGCGGCTGCGGGCAAGATTGACAAAACGCTCCCGCGCTCTTCGATTATCGGTATGATCTTTGAGCATCAAGAGGATTATGCTGTGGTCGAAAGCTGCGACTTTGGTCTTTTGCAGCACAATCCCTTTTCCTGGGTGGTGCCGCAGGGGGCAACCGATTTCGCCTATTGCGAGGGTCTCTCGGCGGGCGCGCGCTATATGGATGATGCCCTGGCTGCATGGGTTTCCGGCGTGACGCCTGCAGAGCGCGGCCGTTTTATTGACGAGCTGTTTGGGCTGCTGAGCGTTACGGGCGCGAAGCACTTTTCGGATATTGCTGCCGATTGGCAGCAAAACGTGCCAAAGATTCTTTCTGCGCTTTCCGAGGTTGATTCCGATACGCGGAGGTTCCTCATCGATACCCTGGCTGCCTTCGCGCGCTGCGCATTGACTCCCAAGCTGCCCGAGCTTTCAAGTTTGACCGAGACACTTCGGGCATCGTTGCCGCTGGAGCGTATCGATGGAGTCTCTGCCTGGCGAGATAAAGTTGCCGCCATCCTGCGCGAATACGGATCTGGTTCGAACAAGGCACTGTAGTTTTGGTTTGCGCCCCGCATGTGCTGGTATCATGGCAGGGTTCAATTCGCACCGAGGAGCATATCGATGAAGATCAATCACGCCATCTTGCATATTCTGGACTTCGATTCTGCGGTCAACGTCATCAGCCAACGTGAGCTCGACCTCGAGGACAGTCGTGCGTGCCGTCAGTTTGTCACCACGCATCTGCGTCGTGCGCGAGAAAGTGGGGACAACAAGCGGGCGACTTTCTCCGAGGAATCTGCATTCGGCAGCGAGCTCAAGAGCTATTTCTATGGTGAGCGCGACTTTATCGACCTTTCGCAGCAGGTGGCAGATTTTATCGGCGGCGAGCTTTCGCGTGCTGATAAAGCCCAATCAACCGATATTCTCGTTGCCGATTTTGATGATGACGACGATGTGCGCTGGTTTGCCGTGATGCTTCTTTCGAGCAAACAGGCGTTTATGCACGAGGTGGGCACCGATGCTGGCCAGACCGTCAACGGCATCGCTCGCCATTATGCGATTCTGCCCAATCCCTCGCAGAAGCTGCAGAGCTACTGCGTGGTGCGCGCAAGCACTATGGAGATCGGCTACGTGGACAAGAAACGCAAGATTGCCGGCGAGGACCGTATGTTGATTCCGGAGGGCTTGCTGCAGTGCGAAACGGGCGTCTCGGGCAAGGAGGCTATCGACACCGTTACGCGCGTGGTCGAGGAGGTCGCCGAAGAGCACGGCACTAACACCGCGGTGGCGCTTGCTAAGGTCAAGGCCGCTGTGGCCGAGCGTGTTGAGGACGACGAAGAGCTGCCGCCCTGGGATATCGTCGACGAGGTGTTCGAAGACAGTCCTCAGATCAAAGAGAGCGTTAAGTCCGCCCTGCGCGAGGAGAAGCTGCCCGAGCGCGTGCCCGTGGAGCGCAAGCAAGTTGAGCGCGCGGCTGTGCGTAATCACAAGATTCGCACCGATACCGGTATCGAGATCAGTTTCCCGGCCGAAATGGGCTCCAACTCGGATTACATCGAGTTCGTCAACGAGCCCAACGGTCTCATCTCTATTGAGCTCAAGAAGATCAGCAGCATCGAGAACCGATAGGATATCGACGCCTCATGACGCTTGAATGGCGTAGAAGGGGCCTGCTGTCGTTCATAGCGCTCAACGACCATAACTCTGTATAGGCGATTCATAAACTTCATGATGCAGCGGCACTTGCTTATCCTGTCTTCAACAAGGTCGCTGCATGCTGCGCGCCCGTGCCTAAGACCTTAAATGTCTTTGGGATAGGGCAGGTCATCGGGCTGGTGGCTTGTCCTATTTGGATCCACCACGGTGCACCCTCTCTCAAGGCATGTGAAAGAGAGGAGAGCGTTGCGGCTCAAAACCATGTAGTCGGGTAGGCATTGTTCGAGGATCTTCAGACCCGTTGTGTCTTTACCGCGGGGCGTGAGAACCTCTTGGATCCCAAACCCATCCATGCTTTGCATAAGCGGAAAAGCTGCGGCGTGGGACTTTTAAAATGGCTGTGGTTAGACTAATCTAACTGTTCCGATCATCTATATTAGTTAGAGCGATTTAACATTTTGCTGCGAGGACAGGGCGATGGAAAAAAGCCAAACCTTCTGGGATAAAAACGCTGGGCGATACGACCTCTTCATGCGCAAGGACGCGGCGGCCTACGCGCAGCTATACGGATTGCTACGCCCCGCGGTGCGGCGCAAAACGGCACTGGAGTTGGCCACTGGCACGGGGCTTATCGCAAAGAACATCGTAAGCAGCGCCGACCATATCGAGGCAACGGACGCGTCGGCAGAGATGATCGCGGAAGCACGGCGGGACAATCGATCCACCAAGCTGCATTTCTCTGTGCAGGATATGTTTCATCTCCCTTATGCCGATGAAAGCTTTGATGTGATCATTGTGGCAAATGCCCTGCATATCGTCCCGGAACCGCAGAATGCTCTCTCCGAAATACGCCGGGTGTTAAGAAACGACGGCGTTCTGGTCGCGCCGACCTTCACCCACGCGGACAACTCCTTCTTTGGAAGGGTCAAGGCATTTGCCATGAAGCTGGCGGGCTTTCCTCTGCACAGCAGGTGGACGAGCGAGGAATACCTGGCATTTCTGCGGGAAAACGGCTGGACGGTGCAGAAAAGCACCGTGCTGAAGGCCTCGTTCCCACTGACGTACGCAGAGTGCGCAAAACAAAAGGAGCTATGACATGGGAGAAAAAATCAAGCTCTCGGGCGTGCCGGAGACCATGCTGCAAACCGTCTATGCAAGGGCAAAAGAGAGTCGGGGGCGCGGCACCATTCACGACGCAAAAGCAGAGGGAATCATTGAGAAGCTAGACTACGATTTCTCCCTTGCCGACAAGGATGCCGCCATGCGCAGCGGCGTTATTGCCCGCACCATTGTGCTGGATCGTCTGACGGAAGAATGGTTTTCGAAACACCCGGGTGGGGTGGTGGTCAATATCGCCTGCGGGCTGGACACCCGCTGCTATCGGGTGTCGGGCTACTCGCATTGGTGCAACCTCGACCTGCCGGAGACGATGGCGGTGCGTGAGAAGCTCTTGCCGGAAAACGGTGCGATTTCGCAAATAGCCATGTCCGCCATGGACGATTGGGGAGGCGAAATCAGCGAGCGGAATGTGCCAGCACTGATTGTCATTGAGGGGCTGACCATGTACCTGAACGCAAAAGACGTGCAGCAGATTTTTGCAGTGATTTCCAGCCGCTTTGAGAAGGTCACGGTATTCGTTGAAACGATGAATCCGATGATGGCGAGGTGCTTCAAGGAAAAGTCCATCGAGGGCAGCCATGCGAAATTCAGCTGGGGAGTGAAGAACGGTGAAGCCCTTGCGGCGCTGCTGCCGGATTTCCGATTTGTCGAAGAGCACAGTCTGACGGAAGGCATGGCGGCGTTTGCGCCAATCTATAAGCTGCTGGGCAAGCTATCTATCGTTCGGAATATCTCGAATAAGATCATCGTTTTGGAAAAGGAGTGACGGAGAATGTCCTTTTTCGAGAACACCCGCAAGCCCGTAGGGTTTGGCGGCAGGATCATGGTTTCTATGATGAATCTTGGACATACGCCTGTGGCAACATGGGGACTTGAATTCCTGTGCCTTTCACCGGATGCCAAAGTGCTGGACTGCGGCTGCGGCGGCGGATCAAATATCAAGAGGCTGCTGAAGAGCTGCCCGCAGGGTATCGTGAAGGGCATCGACTATTCGCCCGTCAGCGTGGAGAAGGCAAGGAAGGTCAACCGCGCCGCCATCGCGGAGGGGCGCTGCTCCGTCCTTCAAGGCAGTGTGGCGGATATGGCTTTCACAGATGACTGGTTCGATGTCGTTACGGCCTTTGAAACGGTATATTTCTGGCCTGATCTGCCGCAATGCTTCCAGGAGATCTATCGAGTGTTGAAGCCCGGCGGGACCTTTCTTATCTGCAACGAGAGCAACGGCGACACGGATAAGGATGAGAAGTGGACGAAGATCATCGGCGGCATGGTCATCTACAAGGACACCGAGCTGAAGGCTCATCTGGAGCAAGTGGGTTTTCACGATGTGCAGCTACACAAAAAGAAAAACTGGCTGTGCATCACGGCACGGAAATGAGAAGATCGAGCATGAGCATTTTTGCATCTATCCTGCGCATGGCTTATAAACTCTCCGGTGCGAAAAAGGCATTTGCTTTGCCGGAGGATGCGCTGCAAAAGGAAATCGAAAAGCAGAATCGGCACCGCGGCGTTTTTACGCCCACCGACCGCAAGGCGCACTATGAAACAGTCACCGTGAGTGGCCTTCCCTGCCTGATTGTGCGAGAGCGTCCGAAGCCGTCCGAGCGAGCTATTCTCTATTTCTTCGGCGGTGGCATGGTGATCGGTCCCGATAAGGGCGATCTGCCTGTGATGCGCAAGCTGTGCCGTGATACCGGCTGTGATGTGTGGTTTCCGTTTTACCCGTTATGCATGGAGCATTGCATTACTGAAACCTACGCGATGGTGTACGAATGTTACCGAAAAATGATTGAGATGTATGGCGGTGGGAACGTCAGTACCTGCGGCTTTTCCTCTGGCGGTGCGCTGGCGCTTGGCATTGCGGCGCATAACAATGCACAGCCCGAGCCGCTGCCGCAGCCGAGGCACATTGTCGCCGTATCCCCCGGCGAGGTGCCGTGGAATGATGCGGAACGGGCGCGGATGCAGGCGCTCAATGAAAGAGACGTTTCCATCGATTATGCCTTCATGGTGACGGTGGAGAAGTTTATGCGGCACGGCTGCGAGAATGTGCCGGACTATATGATCTCTGGCTCTCGGGGAGATTTTACCGGCGTAGGCGATATCAACTTCTTCTATTCTGCCGACGAAGTGCTTTACGGTGCTTTGCCGGATTTTGAGAAAGCCTGTAAGCGGGCAAATGTCCCCTATACGGTGTCTGCCCGCCCGAAGATGGTGCATTGTTACTGCATGCTGCCGATCTTCAGGGAGGCAAAAGAGGACTTTGCAAAGATCGCGGAGATCTTGGAGAAATAAGGCCGGAATCGGTCGTGTGATGATTGAAGTACAGAGGAATCAGTGGCTTCTATGGCGCATATTGGGTATGCGTCGGCGGATCGGACCGCGCAGTCATTGCCTTGATCGGGGTAATCCAGAGGATCGGCTTGCGCCGGGCAGAGAAATAGCTTTGCGCTCGCGGCGTAAACGCGCTCGCCATGTTGTCCGCGAAAAAAATCACGGCTATCACAGGTATCCGCTGGAGCGCATGGGGGCGGCAATTTCATGGCTGGAAGCCAACGGCAATAAAAAATCGGCATTGCCGGTGCGTCCGCCATCGGGACGCCGGCGGTGCCGCTACATAATATCCCGGAGGGAATGGCCGTGGACGCGGCCCATGCAGGGCTGTTGTCCGGTGCGGCGCAGATCACAGCCGCAGGTAAGATTGAAGGGTCTGAACCCGGAGGAGTTCCGGAACCAGACCCTCGCAGCCTAGTCGCTTTTAGGGCATCTAAGATTTGGGACGCAGTTCAGCTTTCTCGGGCTTTTCTTTGCTTTGCTGTTACAGCTGGCGCAGTCCCTCCTCGAGACCGGTCTTGCTATCGGTCTTCTCGTCGCGCTGCTTGATGATGCGGGCGGGAACGCCTGCTACGACAGCGCCCGCGGGAACGTCCTCGACGCACACGGCGCCGGCGGCGACGACGGCATTTTCGCCCACGTGTACGCCTTCGAGCACAACGGCGTTAGCACCGATGAGCACGCCGTCCTCAACGATAACGGGCGTAGCGCTTGCGGGCTCGACGACGCCGGCCAAAACGGTACCGGCACCGATGTGGCAGTTCTTGCCCACG
This sequence comes from Collinsella acetigenes, assembly GCF_012844445.1. NCBI lineage: Bacteria > Bacillati > Actinomycetota > Coriobacteriia > Coriobacteriales > Coriobacteriaceae > Collinsella > Collinsella acetigenes. The sequence goes on along the minus strand of NZ_JABBCP010000005.1, from coordinate 26,709 downwards.
GTGGCGCGGCCGCCCAGGATGGCGCCCATATCGATCATGGAGCCTTCGCCAATCACGGCGCCGATGTTGATGACAGCACCCATCATGATCACGGCATTGTCCCCGATGGACACACGGTCGCGGATGGTTGCGCCCGGCTCGATGCGTGCGTTGATGCCCTTCATATCCAACAGGGGCACTGCTGAATTGCGGCAGTCGTTTTCGATGTCAAAGTACTCGATATCGTCTGCATGGGCATCGAGAATACCTTTGAGCTCAGACCAGTCGCCAAAGACAACCTGCCCCGCGCCCTCGCCATAGGTGTGAGCGGAGCCGAAGTCGACCTTCCTGCCTGCCTTAACGCGCACGTAAACTTTCACGGGTGTCTTCTTCTTGGCGTTGGCGATGAAGTTGATGATCTCCTGTGCATCCATATTGGTGTCGTTTGACATGGGGTTTCCTTTCAAAACGAGGGGCGTAGCCGGTGTATGGCTCTTGTTAGCGTCTGGCTACTCGAACATAACTTGGTCAAAGGTGTAGAAACCGGGTTCGCGTTTTGCGAGTTTCTGCGCGGCGGCAAGCGCGCCGTTAACGAAGATCTGGCGGCTCGTGGCACGGTGGGTGAGGGAGACCTCCTCATCGGTGCCAAAGAAGCTCACTGTGTGCACGCCCGCGACGGTGCCGCCACGTAGCGAATGCATGCCGATTTCTTTGGGGTCGCGCTTGCCGCACATGCCTTCGCGGCCATATTGGGCGTGGTAGCCACATTCGGGTTCGGCGGCAATAACCTCGTCAAGCAGCATCTTTGCCGTGCCAGAAGGGGCATCGACCTTTTGATTGTGGTGCGTCTCGCAGATCTCAACATCAAAGCCGGGGAGCTCGCGCGTTGCCTGTGCCACCAGGTGGCGCAGCGTAGCCACGCCGATGGAGTAGTTGCCACTCCACATGACGGGGGCGTGCTTTCCCAGTTGCTTTATCTGCTCGAGCTGTTCTGCGGTGTAGCCCGTGGTGCCGCTCACGAGCGCTGCGCCCGTGCGTTCGACATAGGCGGCAACGGCAGACAGGGTGCAGGCGTTGGAAAAATCGATAATCACGTCGGCGGCGGGTGCCGTGGTGAGCTCGTCTGTATCAAAGCCAATTTGGGCCTTGATGTCAAAAAGCGCTTCGCCGGATGCATCCGTCATGGACTCGGCGGTTGCCTTGATGAGCGAGCCCATGCGGCCCGTCCCCATGATGATGGTGCTAAGCAATGATATCTGCCTCCTTAAGTGCTGCCGTGAGGACAGCGCGGGTGTTGTCCGCCATGGGCATGAGCGGCATGCGATAGTGAAGGTCGAGCAGGCCCATCTGGCTCAGGGCCTCTTTGACGGGAATGGGATTGACCTCGCTAAAGAGCGCTTGGATGAGCGGCTGACCGGCGATTTGAATCTCTCGCGCCCGCTCAACGTTACCATCCAGATACGCGTGGCACATCTCGTGGACGAGCGCGGGCTGAACATCTGCCCAGACGCTGATGGTGCCCGAGGCGCCCAGGCTCATAAGCGGCACGGTGAGGGCGTCTTCGCCAGAGTACATGCGAAACTCGTCGGACAGAAGATGCGCGATGCTCGCCGCAAACGCAACGTTGCCGCTGGCCTCTTTAATGCCCATGACGTTGGGATGGGCAGCCAAGCGCTCGACGTTGTGCTTGCTAATGCCGCAACCGCAGCGGCCGGGAATGTTGTAGAGGATGCACGGGATGTCGACGGCGTCTGCCACGGTCTTGAAGTGCTGATAGATGCCCTCTTCATTGGATTTGTTGTAGTACGGCGTGATGGTGAGCAAGCCGTCTGCGCCCAAGCGCTGGTAGGAGAGCGACTTATCGAGCATCGTGGCGGTCGAGTTGGATCCGGAGCCCGCGATAACGGGGACGCGTCCGGCAACCTGTTTGACCACGGCGGCAACGACGGTGTTGTCTTCCTCGTCGGTCATGGTTGCGGATTCACCCGTGGTGCCGAGCACCAAAATGGCGTCTGTGTTGTTTTGCAGATGGAAGTCAACCAAGCGTTCAAGTGCGGCGAAGTCGATGCTGCCGTCGGCGCAAAAAGGCGTGACGAGAGCTACGATCGAGCCCTCCAGATTGCGGATATCCATTATTGAGTCCCTTTCTTAAGAATTGTTCTTCAGATTGTTGAGAAGCTGCCGACCTGTGGGAGCGACGTCGAGCGTGGCAAAGTAATCGGCGGGCGTCTCGGCGCGGCGGATGAGCTCACAGGTGCCGTCCTCGTGCAGGAGAACCTCTGCCGAGCGCAGACGGCCGTTGTAGTTGTAGCCCATGGAGTAGCCATGCGCGCCGGTATCGTGGATGACCAGAAGGTCATCGATGTCGATGCGGGGGAGCGCTCGGTCGACGGCGAACTTGTCGTTGTTCTCGCACAAATTGCCGGTGATGTCGTAGGTGCTTGTGGCCGGGGCGCTAGATTTGTCCGGTCCGTTTTCCTGTCCCATCACGGTGATGTGATGGTAGGCGCCGTACATGGCAGGGCGAATGAGGTCGACGGCGCTTGCATCGACGCCGATATAGTCCTTATAGATATGCTTCTCGTGCAGGGTACGCGTGACCAGGCAACCGTAGGGACCCATCATGAAACGGCCCATCTCGCAGAAGATGGAGACGTCCCCCATGCCCGCAGGGACGAGCACTTCCTCAAACGCCCGGCGCACCCCTTCGCCGATAACGTGGATGTCGTTGGGTTCTTGCTCGGGGCGATAGGGAATGCCAACGCCGCCGGACAAGTTGACAAATGTCACGTGCGCGCCTGTTTCGCGTTGCAGGCGTACCGCGAGGTCGAACAGGATGCGCGCGAGGGCGGGGTAATAATCGTTGGTGACGGTATTGCTTGCCAGAAAGGCATGGATGCCCAGATTTTCGGCGCCGCGCTCAACAAGCATGCGGAAAGCTTCGAAGAGCTGTTCCTCGGTCATGCCGTATTTGGAATCTCCCGGGTTATCCATGATGCCGTTTGCCAGCTGGAAGAGTCCGCCGGGGTTAAAGCGACAGCTCACGGTCTTGGGGATGGGGCCTGCCACCCGCTCGAAGAAATCGATATGCGAGATGTCGTCAAAGTTGACGATGGCTCCTAGCTTGGCTGCCAGACGAAAATCGTCTGCAGGCGTGTCGTTGGACGAGAACATGATGTCGTGACCCGCAATACCCATGGCGCCGGCGAGCATGAGCTCGGTTTCAGACGAGCAATCGCAGCCTGCCCCGTACTCATGCAGGATGGAGATGAGGCGCGGGTTAGGATTCGCTTTGACGGCGAAGTATTCCTTAAAGCCGGGGTTCCAAGCAAACGCGTCGCGCACCGCTTCCATGTTGCGGCGAATGCCTGCCTCATCGTACAGATGAAACGGGGTAGGGAACTGCTTTGCTATAGCGACCAGCTGGTCTTTGGACACAAAGGGGGTCTTTGCCATTGAGGCTCCTTTTCTGATAGCACTCCTGCAGAATGTCCGTGCAGACAGTCTTGCGGGTATTTCCCGCAAGCCCACCTGGTCTTCCGTGCCCGGTCGACCAAGTTCGGCGGGGTTGCCTCGGTGCGGGGTCGTTGCCTGCCGGCTCGCCCGCGCGTCTTCGCGCCCGCTCCTCTATCGAGTTTTGCCACAGTACCATGAATATGATGGTGAAACAAGGCGAAAAGCAGCAACGACACTGTTTCGTAATACTCGCATGAAAGGGTACCTCGACGCTCTGGGGCAAGATGGGTGCCCTATAATGTCGGGCAATCAAACGCGTCGAAGGGCACCCATGGATACAAACGATACGCAGCGAAACGCCGACCTTGCACGGATCGTGCGCTATCGCCGAGACCTTCACCGCATCCCGGAGCTCGGTTTTGATCTGGGTCAGACCACGGCATATGTAGAGCGCGTACTCGCTGGGCTTTCCTGCGAGGTGACGCATCCGTGTGATTCGTGCGTTTGCGCGTATTTCGACGCGGGCGTCGACGCTGCTTCTACGACAGCGATTCGTGCCGATATGGATGCGCTGCCCATTGAAGAGGCGACGGGCGCGAGCTTTGCTTCGACTCATCCGGGCAAGACGCATGCCTGCGGCCACGACGCCCATATGGCAATGGCCCTTGCGGCCGCCGTGTATGTCGATTACGTTTTGCGTGAGCGCCCCGGTGAGCTCAAACGCAATGTGCTCTTTGTGTTTCAGCCGGCAGAGGAGACCACGGGCGGCGCTAAGACGGTGTGTGAGAGCGGGGTTTTCGAGCGCTATCACGTCGATCGTATCTTCGGATTTCATGTGTGGCCCGATTTGCCGGCAGGTACCGTTGCATCCTGTGCGGGCCCCATGCTCGCGCGTGCGAGCGAGACGCACGTGCGTATCCACGGTGAAAGCATCCACATTGCCAAGACTCTTGGCGTGCACGAGGCGGAGTCGCACGACGCCGCGCTCGCGGCAGCGCGGTTCTTGGTGGCTGAGCGTGAGCTCATGGATAGATTGGGCGCCGAAGAACCATGCATTTGCAAGTTTGGTCTGGTCGAGGCGGGTACGGTGTGCAATGCCGTGGCGGGGGAGGCACACCTGGCCGGTAGCCTGCGTGTCTTTACCGATTCGATGCTCAACCGTGCACGCGCGGGCATCCGGCGCGCGTTGGAGGAGGCCTGTGCGGCTACGGGCTGCACCTACGATCTTGATTTTGCTGAAGGATATCCGCCTGTGGATAACGATCCTGCTTTGTTCGGCTTGGCGCACCAGGTGGTGCCCGAGCTCGAGCTTATCGAGGAGCCCTTGCTGATTGCCGAGGATTTCTCTTTCTACCAGCGCCACCTACCGGGTGTGTTCTTCCTGCTGGGCTGTGGCGTTCCCACGGCGGAGGATGGTGGGCTGCCGGTCGAAAACCCGCGCGATGAGCAGGGGTGCCCTGCCTACGCCACGGCTGCGCTCCATACCGATACGATGCTCTTCTCGGAGGAGTGCCTGCTTTTGGGCCTGGACGTGTACAAGCGCCTCGTGCATATGGCATAGGGCAAACAGGCCGCCGGTCGTGCCTTTGCGTGCACTCGAGTCTAGGCATTTGCGTGCAGCGACAGTACGTCACGAGTGGCCTGCTGCGGCTGGCGCTCCGCATCTCAAAACCCGCGCACAAACGTCGACTTTTTGCTCTGGAGGGCGAAATATGCGCGTTTGTGCGCGGGTTTTCGGCGTTGAGTGGGCGCGGGTGGCCTCCCTACGTGCTGCCGAAATTCGCCATCCACCCTCGCATTAGCTCCCAGCTAATGAAATACAATTCCACTCTCTTTACCATGGGCGGTACATCACGTGACGTGTGCTCTCGTTGGACTGGAGAATGGAAAGAACATGGCAGAGAAAAAGAAAAAACCCATTGGCAAGATCGTCCTCATCGTTGTCGTTGTGCTTGTGGCGCTCGGCGCGTTTGGTTCGCTTTCCGGCGGCGACAAGGGGAGTGACTCCTCTACGAGCGCCGGCGCTGCAAAGACCGAGCAGACCGAGGAGAAGAAGCCAGAGCAGGAGCCTTACACCATTTCGGACGAGACTCTCGACACTTCGAACCCCTACGGCGTGAAGATCACCGGCACCCTCGTCAACAATACCGATGAGGATAAGAGCTACTTGCAGATCGAGTACAACTTGTATGATGCTGATGGCGCGCAGATCGGCACAGCCCTCGCGAACATCAATAACCTCAAGGCGGGCGGCACCTGGAAGTTCGAGGCGGCAAGCATGGAGAAGCCCGAGGACGTTGCCAACTGGGAGCGCGTGGACGTTTCTGGCTTCTAAGAAGCGGTTTCGTGTTAACCGAATTGTTTATGAAAGGAGGGGGAGATGGAGCACGAACGTCTGACGGAAGAGCTTTTGCATGAGCTGCTGGATGCTCCGACGGTCGATTCGTTTCTCGGCAGCCATGAGCTGCCAGACATCTCCCTTTCCGACTATCTTCAGCAGCTGTTGGAAGAAAAGCACCTCGAACGTGTGCGTGTGGTGCGTATGGCCGACCTTAACGAGACCTTTGGCTACCAGATTTTTACCGGGCAACGCCACCCGTCTCGTAACAAGGTGCTGCAAATCGCCTTTGCCATGGCCTTGAGCGTGCGCGAGACCAATCGTGCGCTTACGGCTGCCGGCGCGGCGCGCCTGGATCCCAAGTGCCGGCGCGACGCCATCATCCTGTTTTGCATCGATCGCGCTCGCTCGCTGCAAAAGGTCAACGAGGAGCTCTATCGCCTGGGCGAGGATACTATCTGTTAGACGTTTCTCGTCATACATTGATTCGAAATCTTGTCCGCACGCCTTGCTATGATATGCCCCATGGATATAACAGGTGACATAGAGAGCAATTTCGACAGCGAACTCGATTGTTTTCTGCGAGCGTACGGCCATGACGACCGGTGGCGCGTAATCGAAGTGCTAAAAGATGCTGACGCTACGGGGTCGACTGAGGTCGTTGTGCCCGCCGGCGCGCCGGTGGCGCACGGCAGTTTCGATAGCGCGGTGCCGCGATATGTTCGTAAGGTATATCCCGTGCAATCGGATGGAGCTGACGTTTACGAGGTGTTGCAGCGGGCTCAGCGGGCGGGGCTTTTTATCGGTCACGTGCCAAAGATCGTCGAATGCTTGCGAGGTCCCGAGCGTCGCTCGGTCGTGATGGAGTATATCGAGGGTCCCACGCTTTCCGAATACGTATCGAGCGGTAGCATCTCTCCGGCAGCGATGAAATATCTCTTTTTACAGCTTTGCACAGCGGTTCGCGAGCTGCATGAGTGCATCAATCCGCCCGTTATCCATAGGGATCTTAAGCCATCAAATATAATCATTTCGCCCTCGGGGCCGCAGTTGATCGACTTTGGCATTGCGCGCTTGTGGCATGAAGACGCAGAGTGCGATACCACGCATTTTGGCACGCGGCGCTATGCCCCGCCCGAGCAGTTTGGCTTTGGGCAGACGAGTGTGCGCAGCGACATCTATGCTTTGGGCAAGGTGCTGTTCTTTTGTCTTACGGGTAGGCAGCCTCCCAACGCTATGGATGTGTCTTCTTGCGAGGAGGCTGGCGTTGTGCATTCTATCGCACGGGTGATATGCAAGGCCTGCGCTTTTGATCCGCGCGAGCGCTATGCGAGCGTTCGCGAATTGAGCTCCGCGGTGAGCTCGCTGCCGCAGCAGGCATGGATGAAGCGCCCCGGACCCAACTCAAGTGGTCATCCGGCCCCCTTCGATTCGATGGTAAATCAGGCGCATGGAGCGTTCTCGAACATGCGGGGTGCTGCCAGCTCTTTTATCCGAATGCTACGCCGTATACCGCGATGGGCGGGAGCCATTTGGAATCTGCTGCTTCTTTGCAATTGGTTTTTATGCATTCTGGGCAGTCAATTTGCGATCTTTTATCCCAATGCGTTCGATACGGCGCTTCCATTTTGGTTTCGTGTTATGGAATACGACCTGTTAACCGTTGTCGCCCCTGCTGCTATCGTTAGCATTTTGCTCGATAAACGCGGGCTGTGGAAGCGTATTCCCGTGCTTCGAAATTGTGGGCAGCTTCAGGTGTGTTTAGTTGGAACGGGCGTGATTGTGATGTGCTTTACCGTTACTGTTTGCGCTTCGCTTATCGCATTGCCAAAACCCTAGAGCTGCTGACGCCGACCGGTTGCAGGCGAGTTTCGTGCGTCTGACCACGCATCTTGAATAACAGTGCGTGAAAAGCTTGCCCGATGATTGTTCCGGCAGGTAGGGGACCATACGGTCTGTGGTAGGATAGCTCCGGTAAAACATGGCCAAGATGGTGGTGCGGAGACGCACGGGCGCATGCGCCCAGGAGAATCGGGGTGAGAATCCCCGGCTGTACCAGTAACCGTATCTCGGACATCCGTGGAATCAGTGCGCTGCAGATCGGGCGGTGCGCGCGGATGGATGATGTCAAGTCGGATCGCCTCCCATCTAGGTGTCGCCTCATGCGGCACACGGCTCTGGAGAAAGGAGGTCCGACGTGATCGGACAGCACCCGCACGACGGTGAGCGGCAGCCTGCCGCTTTGTCGAGCAAAGAGGCGCGCAATCGAGTAGCGCGCACAATCAGGAACATGAGAATAGCCTCCGCACGTGTTCTTGTGGCGTTTATGACCATGCTTATGGTCTTTGGCACCACGCCGGCACAGCTGTGGGCCGAAGGCGCCGAGGGCATCGCCCGGGCTGTCGATGAGCTCGCGGCGACGCCGCAGGTCGAGGCCGCTGCCGAGGATCAGTCTGCCGAGGACGCGCCCGCGTCCGACGACGCCGCGGCCGACGCCGAGCAGGAGCCTGTGGCCGATGAGGAGCCGGCAGAGAAGGCCGCGCCCGAAGCCGACGCTGCTGTCGAGCAGCCTGCGGCCGTCGCGCCCACTGCGGTTACCGCTACAGGAAAGGCCAATGCCCCCGCAATCGCCTCTGCTGACGAGCTGACCTCCGAGGCCAAGGTCTATATCCAGGACTCCAAGGATAAAGACAACTCCTATTCCACAAAGTCGGGCGCGCTCAATGCGGGCGATACGCTCTGGGCAAACATGTACGATGAGGTCGAGGACGACTGGTACGGCACTTTGACTGAGTCCGTTGCCAATCCCGGCACCTGGACCTACACCTGGCTCGCCGGCACGACCAGGGCCAGCAGCAATGTCGCCGACTACACCGAGGTCGTAGGCCATGAGCAGTCGCTCTCCGTCACCGCCGCGATGGAAGGCAAATATTTCATCTGCAAGGTAACGGTTGATGGCAAGGACTACTATGGTCCGTCCGTTTCTTCCGGCTCGGGCATCAATGCCAATAACATCCCCGGTCCCGTGCTGGGCGCCGGGCAGATGGAGCTTGGCAGCGTCAAACTCAGTAGCGACACGCCGAGCGTGGGCGATACCCTTACGGCGACTCCGTACATAAGCTCTTATCAGCAAGCCCCCGCCGACGCCAAGGTCACCTACACGTGGTCCGCATCCACCTCGAAGTACTCGGGCTTTACCAAGATTAAGGGCGAGACGGGCGCTACGCTTACACTGACCAATGACCTCGAGGGTAAGTACATTAAGGTCGAGGCTACTGCCGGCGTCAACACGGTGAGCAAGACCACATCCAGCAAGGTCAAGCTGGCCGGTGAGGTCGAGATTTCGGCCGTGTCCATCGTTAACACCAAGGACAACACGAGCGTCTTCACAGTAGGGGATACCGCTAAAGCTCGCGCTAAGGAGACGGGCGGCGCGTACGGCGCATTCGTTGACGCGGACAAGCTCAACTTCCAGTGGCAGAGCTCTGACACCAAGGGCGGCACGTATACCGACATTGCGGGTGCTACGGGTGAGACCCTCGAGCTAACCGATACTTTGGGCGGCAAGTACCTCAAGTGCAAGGTGTCTTCGAAGATCGGCTCTTCGAGCTTGACCAACTCGACGGGCGCTCTCGTTGCTGCTGCCGGTTCAATTAATGTCACGAGCGTGACTATGAGCCCGACTTCGGGCAAAGTCGAGGTTGGTTCCACGATTACGGCGACCGCCAAGGCGGGTTCCACTGACGTTACCGCTGATTCGCACGTTTCGTGGCAGTGGTACAAGGGCACTTCGAACAGGGCCAACTCGTGCAACACGCCTATCGAGGGTGAGACCGGTAGCACCCTGACGGTGACCGCTGCCCTTAAGGGCTACTACGTCGTGGCCAAGGCCAACGGCGGTTACGGCGAGCAGAAGCCTTCTTACTATGCGGCGGGTCCTGTTTCTGTTGCGGGTCAAGTGGAGCTCTATGACGTGCAGTTTGAGGGCTCTCCTGCCACCAACGGCGTGCACGTGGGCGACAAGCTCAAGACCAAGGTGCGCAAAAAGGACGGCTCCAACTATAACTATATCGACCGCACCGATAATGTGACCTATCAGTGGCAGTATGCAAATACCAGCTCGAGCTATGACTCCGCTTATACCGATATCCCCGGTGCTACTGAGGCCACCTATACCGTTGACGCTGCCTATGCCGGCAAGTATCTGCGCGTGAAGGTGACGAGCGAAAATACCGTTTTCAGCACGCAGAAGAAGGGCTCGTACAGCGGCACGCAGTCTATTGCTCCGCTTGGTCCCGTGACGCTTAAGGGCCAGTACAAGCTGGCGGGCATTGAGCTTGCCGATAAGAACGTTACGCTGAGCGTGGGTTCAAAGATCACGCCGAGCGTGCAGGTTCCGGGCAGCTGGTCGGGCTCGACGAAGGACGTGCCCGACGATGCTGAGCTCACCATGGCGTGGTATGCCAAGGGCGAGGGCGATGCCGACTGGACCGAGCTCACCGACGGCATCGATACGACCGACGGTAGCCTGACTATTACGGATGCGCTTGTCGGCAAGAAGATCAAGGTTACGGCGAGCGCTCTCGACAACACGGTTGAGTGGGTTTCGTCGGACAGCGTTACCGCGGCGGGGGAGTATAACCTGCTGCGCGTGACCACTACGCCGCAGATCAATAGTGATTCGATTCATCTCGTCTCGGGCGATAGCGTTAAGGCGACGGCACAGGCCAAGCGCGCCGACGGTTCGACCACCAACGGTATCGACGTCACCGACCGGGCGACTGTTGCCTGGTATGCGGCCGACGACGCGAAGGCTCCGACGGCCGACTGGACGCTTCTGTCCGATATGTCGGGCGCCGAGGCGACGGTCTCGGCTTCTGCCGCGGGCAAGTATCTGAAGGCTGTCGCCACGAGCGGCAGCTCGACGGTCGAGCTCGTCTCTGCCAATCCCGTCATCGCCGCAGGATCGCTTGAGGCCGCAGTCCAAAAGCTCAACGATGCCAATAAACTGATCACCGTTGATTACAGCGCCAAGGGCGGCAACGTCAACGATGTTCTGAAGGCGCAGCTTGCCGATTTGGGCTTCACCGATATTGACGTCAAGGTCTCCGAGGGCAGCGTTGCTTTTAAGGCCGAGGACGCCAAGGCTACGGTCGGTATCTCCGACGCCCAGGATAAGACCAACGGCGATGTGAAGTTCTTCTACATCGACCCCAACAACTACACCGGTTACAACATCGATGGTCTGCGTAGCGCCGATGTGGTGTTTGAGCTGTCGCGCGATGGCAAGACCGAGTATTACCAGCCCAACAAGTCGGTACAGGTTGCTTGGGACGAGGCTGAGCTGCAAGACCTTCTTGACAGTGCCGCCGAATCCCTGCAGATTGGCTACGCGGCGGGCGAGTCCGCCGATGGCGTGACCCAAAATGTCACGCTTCCGTACAAGGCGGGTTCCGCAAAGAAATTCTCTGTTGAATGGACAAGCTCCGACACCGAGCGCCTGTCTGTTTCTGGTTATAGCTGGGAAGATAAGACGGGTAAGGTTTCGCGCGCATCGAGCGATCGAGACGTGACGCTGACCGCCAAGGTTACGGTTACGAGTGGCGACATCAAGCTTGCCGGCTCGCACGACTTCAAGCTCACCGTCAAGGGCGATCCCGAGAAGATCGCCGCCGACAAGAAGGCACTGCAGGAGAAGGTCGATGCGGCCTTTACCTACAACAACATCAAGTACTCCGGCACCGACGCGGTCGCTAACAAGGATGGCCTGACCGCCGATCTGCAGATGCCGCGCACGAGCACGCTTAATATCGACGGCAAGTACTACAAGGTCGAGTACTCCGCCAGCACCGACGGCATCACGTTCAACGGTTACAAAGGCACGGTCTACCAGCCGCTGCCTGGCGCCGAGGCGGCGAAGGCCAAGATTACCCTTACGGTGACCGATAAGTCCAACGCCGAGGTCACGGCAAGCAAGACCCTCGACTTTGCGATTGCTCCGCAGGATCAGGGGGAGCTCGATGCTGAGCTTTCTCTTATGGAAAAGGCGAAGGCTGGTTACGCTGCTGCCATCCTTAACGGTCAGGATGCCGCTGCTGTTACCGGTGACATGCACGCGTTTCAGAAAGCGTATCTGGATGCCGACGGCAACCTTGCCTGGAGCTACAACAAGGCAACGACCGATTCGACGTCCCTCGGCATTGTTCCTGTTGACCTGCCTGGCTATGATGCGATGTCCGGACAGGACTGGCGTCTGTTTAAGTCGAGCAACAGCTCTATTGTTTCCGCAGAGAATCTCAAGGTCACGCAGCCGCAGTACAACACGAAGGTTGTCGTTTCCTCGCGCCTGACGAGCGAGAAGTACGCTCGCTATGCCGAGCGCTATCCTGACAATGCCACGTATGCCAAGCTTGCCAACCAGGATGTCTCAGCAACGTTGACGGTCGTGGGCACGAGTGGTCAAAACAGCCCCGAGGTCACAGCGACGTGCTCGGTTATTGGCGTCGACGCTAAGGGCAACCAGCAGACCTGGACCGCCGCCGAGCCGTATACGCTCAAAACGGGGTCTACCGCCGCCGACCTCTCTGAGGCGCTCTTCAAGAAGCACGGCCTCACTGCCGATTACGGCATGGGAACCTGGGGCTGGTACCTCAATTCCGTCACCTCGCCCGTCGACGCGGGCCGAACGCTTGGCTATGATTCGCAGACCGGAGCGTACTGGCAGCTCTTTATCAACGGTACGGCCGCATCGGTGGGCGCTGGCGATTACACGCTCGAGGCGGGCGACTCTGTCGTCTGGTGCTACTCGAAGTACGGTGACGCTGCGCCCACCGACCAGCTCTCCGTGAGCTGCGAGGTTGTTGGCCAGGCTAAGGACGGTAGCCAGCAGACCTGGGCTCAGCCCACGACCGTCCAAGTGAAGGAGGGCTCGACCGCCGCGGAGCTCTCTGAGCAGGTGTTCAAGCAGGCTGGCATTGGCGCTGACACCGGGACGGGCTCCTACGGCTGGTACCTCAACTCGCTCACCTCTCCGTTTGATGAGGGCGTAAAGCTCTCGACCGAAAAGGTTGACGCTTCCACTTGGAATTACTGGCAGTTCTTTGTCAACGGCAAGCTTGCAAATGTGGGCGCCGGTAACTACACGCTCAAGGCCGGTGACAAAGTTTCCTGGGTCTACGGCTCTGACGGTACTATGCCTGGGCAGACAAAGGCTTCCCTGCAGATTATCGGTGTTGACAGCGGCGGTAATGTTCAGACGTGGGCGCCTGCGGCTGACTACACCATGGTTGATGCCGCGACCGTGGCTGATGCGACTGAACTTGCCTTCAAGCAGAGTGGCATCTCTGCGGATTATGGTACGGGTACATGGGGCTGGTTCCTCAACTCAATTACATCGCCGTTTGATGGGCGAACGCTCGCATGGGACTCTACGACTGGGGCTTACTGGAAGCTCTTTATCGATGGCAAGCCTTCCGATTTGGGCGCGGGCAGCGTCAAGCTGAAGGACGCGAAGTCTATCGCCTGGGTCTATACGGCTGACGACAAGCTGCCTGACCCCGATGCCCTCACGACCGACCCCAACGCGCCTAAGTCTAACTTCGACTCTGCCTGGTCTGCGTTTGCCGGCGGCAAAGCCAATGGCTCGGTTGTCGAAGTGCCGACTCCGTCTGGTGCAGCTGAATCTGCGTGGGATGAGCCTGCGGATATCAAGGGCGGTGCAAAAGGCGTTTCGGACTTGCTCATTATCGACGGTAATATTTGCGCGGTTAAGGGCGACCGCATTGTGCTCATAGATTCTGAAACCGGAAAGAAGGAGCTTGCGAGCTGCTCTATTGGTGCGAACAATGGCTACTTCTGCCGTCCCGCCTATAAAGACGGCTATCTGGTCGTTCCTTTTGAGGACGGCTCGCTCGGCATTTTTGTTCTGGACAAGAAGGATGGGCAGTACTCGATAGCCTGTCGATACAAGACCCCTTCGCTCGGGATCAAAGATACCCAAGCTCTCACGTCCGTGACCATTTCCGGCGGCAAGGCCTACGCAGGCTTCACTGTTGTCGACGGTTCAGAAGGTGCGCTCGTGTGCGTTGACCTGGCTTCCGGCAAAGTGGACTGGACAACAGACAAGAAGAAGTCCGAGACCAACGAGAACGAGGGCTACTACTGGGCGGGCGCTGCGGCCTCCGGTGACGACATCATCATCGGTAACGAGTCCGGTAAGGTTGCCCTCATTGATGGCTCCAACGGCAAAGAGCTCTCGAGCGTAAGCGTAGGCACGCCCGTTCGCTCTGGCATCGTCGCCGTCGAGGCTGGCGAGAACGGCGACGGCACGTATCTCGCGGTCTCCCGCGATAACGGAACGCTCTACAAGATTCGTCGCAGCGGCAACAGGCTCACGATGGAGAATGAGGGGAAGGGTGTCGCTTTCGCTGCCATTTCCACCTCTACGCCGGCAGTGAGCAACGGTCTGGCGTATGTCTGTGGCATGGACATCGAGGGTTACGGAACGCTCTCTGTCATCGATCTGAGCACTATGAGCGTTAAAAAGAGCATCCGCGCAGACAAGGGCGAGTCCAAGAGTGCCCCGCTCGTCTCGGTTCAAGGTAACGACACGTACGTGTACTTCACCTGCAACGCTCTGCCCGGTGGCGTTTACGCTTATAAACTGGGCGACGATGCGGCGCAAATGATATTCACGCCCGACGCAAAGTATCGTGAATACTGCACCGCTTCTATCATCTGTGATGAGAAGGGCAACCTGTACTACGCCAATGACTCGGGACGCCTCTTTAAGCTAGCGGGTGCCGAGTCCTGGAGAGTTGCGTTCGATGCACGGGGCGGTTCGTACGTCGCACCGCGTTATGTTGCCAAGAACAAGATGGTTTCCGAGCCGGTCGCCCCTACCCGCGACGGCTATACATTCCTCGGCTGGTACACGGCTGAAGGCAAGAAGTGGGATTTCTCCAAAGACGTCGTGACGGCCGATATGACGCTTTATGCCAAGTGGACAAAGAACGAGAGCCCTGTGCCTTCGCCGGTTCCTTCGTCTCGCCCGGTCTCAACCAAGGGCAACGCCTCTTCGACCTCTCTCGTCCTTACTTCGCACGCTACTGTGTCTTTGGCGGGGGTCCTCAAGAGCAATGCGGCGCGGCAGACCGGCGAGCATGAGTCGCTTCTTGCCGGTTTTGATTCTGGCGAGCTCGAGACTTCCGTCGAGAAGTCGTCCGATCGCGGGGCAGTTGCGGTAACCGCTGAGAAAAAGAAGGTCGATCTACCCACCTGGCCGTTTATCGGCATCGCTTTGGGCGTCTGCGTGGTTGTTCTTATAGTGCTTAAGCGCAAAAAGCAAGGCGGTGAGTAGCATGGCAAATTCTGCACGTAGGAATTCGGACGCCGCACAGGCAGTTCGCGTTGTCGTTGCTGTGCTTGCGGCTCTCGTGATTGCTTTTTGCGGATGGTCCGCGTATCAGTATGCAAACGGATCCGATCCGCTTGCCTTCCTGGGCGGCAATACGCTCCAAACGGTCGAGGAGGGCTCATCTTCTTCGCCATCGCTGGAGCTTGCATCTTCTTCGGTGACCGATGACGATGTCAAAGGGCAGATCGCTCGGCTCAAATACGGTTCGGACGATGTCTCTCTTTCGACAGGCGACGTGAACGTTGTTCTTGGCAAGGACGGCATCTGGATTGAAAACGCGAGCGATTCCACGGCGGAGGATGCAATCACCAGCACCGCGCGTCGCGCCGCCGCCCTTGCTTCATGGGCGCGTGAGGCGAACGTTAAGGTTTCGCATGTTACTTGGATTGCCGAGGACATGGCCGGCTCCGTGCGCGTTGTCGTTTCCTATCCCGTGGAGCGTGCGAGCAAAAACGAGGATACTGCGCAAATCCTGGCTGGTTGCGATGGGTACCGCATCTCGGGCGACGCGTATGCTGCCCTTGGTAAAGACCACGGCTTCAAACAAGAAGCGGGCGATGCTCCTGTTTTGCCCGATGACGCAGAGGTTACCGTTATCGAGCAGGCCACCTCGCAAGGTGAGGTTCTTGTCAAGACAACGGAATCGCATAGTGTTCTTGCTGCTCAGTCTCAAGCGGGGTCGGGCTCGGGCTCGAGTTCGAGTTCCCCTGCTCAAGCGGATGCGAGCATTACCGTCTCTGTCACCGTGGATGGTTCTGCGGTTGGCGCCGGTAGTTCTTCGGCATCTGTTTCGATTCCTGCTGGAGCAACGGTCTATGACGCCTTGTGCGCAACCGGTGTGAGCATCAACGCTGGCAATACGCAGTTTGGTCTATATGTCTCTTCGATTGGCGGCCTTGCCGAGAAAGAGCACGGTGGCAAGAGCGGCTGGACGTATTACGTCAACGGCGTAATGCCCATGACGTCATGCGCTAACTATAAGCTTGCAGGCGGCGAGAAGATCGTCTGGCGATATGTGACGGGGGAGTAGCCTCTAGGTATCGCTTTGACTCGATTGCTCAATTGCGCCGGGATCCTTTGCGGATCTCGGCGCTTTTTGTTGCAAGACGTGCGGGCTGCCTCTCGGGCCGTATTGGTTCGGCTTGCGAAGCAGATGCTTTCATCGTTGTGTGCGGGCATTGGGACGTGGGCTCTGGGGCGGGGCAGAGGCCGTAGCTGTGCTGCGTATCGTGCACAGACGGCGAGGACTGCGCCACCGTTGCTCTTAGCTTTTCCGCGCGCGAGGACCCATACATATACAAAAGCGCCCCGCAGAAAACTCTGCAGGGCACCTATCAATCAATGTGCTATTGCTGACGGCTATGCGCGGCTGCCGTCCAGAAAACGACGACGGCTAAAGTAGTTGTACCAGGTTACCAGGAACGTGGATACGAGCTTCATGAACTGGTAGCCAATGTTGAAAACGGCGACGCCTACAAACATGTACAGGTCGTTGAGACCAAGTCCGATGGCGGAGAGGATGGCAAAAATCGTGAACTCACGCTTACGGCTCATGTCCTCCTTATGCTCAAAGACAAAGCGCATGCTCAGTGCGTAGTTCACTATCACAGAGGCGATAAACGAGACCGTCGTGCTAAAGAGGAGGTCGATATGCATCCATTCAACCAAGACCAACAGTAAGGCGTAATCAACCGCGAGGGAGGCAAATCCCACCACGGCGAATTTTGCAAACTGCTTTGTTGTTGGCATGTTGGCAAGTTTTCGCACAGATGCTCCTGATTAGACGCTTACGGACATAAGGTAGTAAGTCCGAAGAGATACTTTATGGGTTTTGTTATGCAAAGGTAAGGGGTGGCCTTACAAAACTACTAAGCCTACAAATCCGTAGGCGGTAGGTGAAGGCCATCTAAACGGCCGAATGTTGTTTACTGGGCAGAATCGGCAATGCTGGGTAGGAACGGCTCAACGCTGGTCAAAAATCCGCAGCCCGCATGACCCAGCGTCTGCCTCGTGCGCCGTGCGGGCTTGCGTGCAGTTAGACCTGGCAGACCTCGGGCAAGACGCCGTTTCGATACGCGTCAAGCAGGAGTCGCAGGTCGTTGATATGACGACGGATCTCTTCGCCGGTGTCGGTGTCGGAAACCATCAAGCGGCGTTTTGCGACATCAAAACGCGTGGTCACGCTTTGAATGTCGGCGTTGCTGGTCAAAGCCTCGTCAACGCTCTTAAACGCTTCGTGCGCCTTTAGGCGCATGCCACGCGAGCTGGAGATGAGCGTATAGCCTGCGATGCCGGTTTTGGGATGGTAGGCGCGGCAGAAGCCGCCATCGATTACCAGCAGGCGTCCGTCGGCGCGAATGGGCTTTTCGCCTGCAACGGTTTTGACCGGTGTGTGTCCATTGATGATATGACCCGTGCCCGGCAGAAGGCGGAACTCACGCATGATGGCATCGCATGCAGGGATTTCGCGCGTAAGGGTGAAGTATGGATCCATGGGCTCCTCCCATGAGGTACGGTCCTCGATATAAGAGCGCTCGAAGGTTTTGACGAGGCGGCCGGACATTGGCGATTTGAAGCCGATCCACAGATACCACATCCAGTCGAGAGCATCGCGTTCGCGCGTGCGCCATGCGCGGCGGGCCACGTTGTCGCAAAAATCGAGATAATCGCGGCCAGAGCGATACGTTCCCATGCAACTGAAGCTCGAGAACGTGCCGTCGTCATTCATGGGAACACAGCCGTGGAACAGAAGGTTGCCGTTGCGTACCAGATAAACGGACCCACGGCTGTAGAGGAATTCGATATGGCGACGCAGATGATCGGCTCCGGTGAACTCTGCTACGAGCTTATCGACGATAGCCTGCTCTTCCTCTGTAAGATCGTAAGGGTGTTCGGAGTCGACGGTGGGGAAGTCGGTTGTACGCATCTTCCAGGTAATGCCGTTGATATCGATGGTGCCCGCATCTGTATCGATCTTGTCGAGCAGCAGACGATCTTGCATGTCGAACTCGGGGTGGCGCATGATGATCTGCCCCTCGAGCTTGAACAGCAAGACGTTGATGGCTTTGATGAGCGGCGTGATGCTGTCGTTGGCGTGATAGGTCTTGTTTGCGAAGGCGACAAGGGCGCGCAGCGAGATGCCATAATCGTTTTCGAGGATCTCGTAGTTGTCGTAGCGCAGATTATTGCGCAAGACGCTGATGATGCACGCTTCTTCGCCTGCAGCGGCTCCCATCCATAAGATGTCGTGATTGCCCCATTGGATATCGAGCGAATGGTAGTCCATCAAGCGGTCCATAATTTTTGCCGCGCCACCGCCGCGGTCAAAGACGTCTCCCACAAGATGCAGGTGATCGACTGCCAGGCGCTTGATGAGCGCCGAGAGCGAGCGGATAAAGTCGTCGGTCGAGTCGGTCTCGAGAATCGAGTCGATGATGCGCTCGTGATAACGAATGCGGTAGTTGTTTTCATCCGGGTGCGTATGCAGCAGCTCATCGATGATATAGGCGTAATCGTGGGGGATGGCCTTGCGGACTTTGGAGCGCGTATAGCGACTCGAAAGGGAGCGCGCCACGGTGATGAGATGGTTGAGATTCTCTTTGTACCAGGTGGGGGAGTCCCGCCTCGCCGCACGCACCAATCGCAGCTTTTCGCTTGGATAGTAGATGAGCGTGCATAGGTCACCCTTTTCGCAGTTGGACAGCGTATCGCCGAATATTTCGTCAATGTGCTCGCGAATAACGCCCGAGCAGTTGTTGAGGATGTGCATGAAGGCTTCATATTCACCGTGCAGGTCACTCATAAAGTGCTCGGTTCCTTTGGGCAGATTGAGAATCGCCTGCAGGTTGATGATCTCGGTGAAGACAGACTGCTGATTGGGAAACTGCTGCGAGAGCAGCGAGAGATACTTTAGGGTTTGTTCGGCACGTTCGGTAGCGACCATCGATATGCTCCTTGTCGCTCGTGGGGCGTTGTTGCCGCAATGGCTGGCATATACCAGTGTAGCCATGATGCAGCGCGACAAGGCGGGGGCTATCAAAGAATCGTGCGGTCATGCGTTTTAGCATGGAGACGGTATGTGCGCGGGCCGAGTGTATTCCGTTTACGCGCGCACAGCTGCCGCCGACGCCTACCAGCAAACGTGCGTGTCTCGATGCGTATGCGTGGAGTGGGTGTTTTCGCGCTCGGTGCATTCGCCCGCATGGTCTTCCAAGAGCTTCCAAGCGGGGATATCCAATCCGTCGGCAATGCGCTGCAGCGAGTCAATCTGTATATTGCAGCCCCGGCATTCAAGCGTGTTGATCATTTGACGCGAAAGGCCGACCATCAGGCCAAAACGTGTTTGGGAAAGGCCCATCTCCTCGCGCGCACGGCGAAGGTTGTCACCTAAAATACGCGGAAGGGTGCCTGCTGTGTAGACCCCTTCCGCTTTCTCGATTTTATGGGGCATATTGTGCTTTCGATTGCTGCCCGCGGGCTAGTTGAACTGGTTGCGATATGCCTCGCATACTTCTTTGACAGGGCCATCCATGCGAAGATCGCCCTTTTCGATCCAGACGGCGCGCTTGCAGATGCGCTCGACCTGCTCGATGGAGTGGGAGACAAACAATACCGTGACATCGCCCGATTCGATGAAGTGCTGGATTCGCTGCTCGCATTTTTGCTGGAAAAAGACGTCGCCAACGGAGAGGGTTTCGTCGACAATCAAGATGTCGGGCTCGGTGATGGTGGCGATGGCGAACGCGATACGCGCCACCATGCCGCTGGAGTAGTTCTTAAGCGGCATATCCATGAAGTCGTGCAGCTCGGCAAAATCGACGATCTCATCCAGGTGTTCGTCGATAAACTGCTTGGTGTAGCCAAGCAGCGCCCCGTTGAGGTAGATGTTCTCGCGCGCGGTGAGCTCCATGTCAAAGCCTGCTCCCAGCTCGATGAGCGGGGCGATGTTGCCGCGCACGATGCACTCGCCCTCACTGGGCTCCAGCACGCCGGCAATCACCTTGAGCATGGTGGACTTGCCCGAGCCGTTGGTGCCCACAAGGCCTACCACGTCGCCGCGGCGCACCTTGAAGCTAATGTGCTTGAGCGCGCGGAACTCCTTGAAGAACAGCTCGTGCTTTGCGAGCTTGATGAAGTATTCCTTGAGGTTGTTGAGCTGCTCGGAGGCCATGTTAAAGATCATGGTGACGTCGTTGACCTCGACGGCGTACTCTTCGGCCGCAGCCGCGGCGTTCTTTGCATCTGACATGCCGGGCTCCTAGATATAGAGGATGAACTTGTGCTCGTTCTTGTGAAAGACGGCGTAGCCGATAACCATGGCGATAACCGCCCAGGCAACGCAAAGCCCGAACTCGAGCGGGGTGGGGCAGGTCTGGAACAAGAAGATATCGCGCATGAACTGCAGGTAGTTATACATGGGGTTGGCATACATCAAGACGCGCAGGATGTGCGAGTCCATCATGGGGATGAAGTCGGTGGTCCAAAAGATCGGGGTGAAGTAGGTCCATGCCGTGAGCACAACGCTCCATAGGTGCATGACATCGCGGAAGAACACCGTGGCGGCAGAGAGCAAAAGGCCCAGGCCCATGCAAAAGAACATGAGGAGAATCAGGCAGATGGGAAGTAGCAGCAGATGCCAAGTGGGCACTACGTGGAACCACAGCATGACGATTGCCACCGCGATAAGCGAGAAGGCGAAGTTCACGAGTGAGAACAAGACCTTTTGCACCGGAAAGACAAAGCGGTGCACTTTGACCTTTTTAAGCAGTGAAGATGCGTAGATGATGGAGGAAAGCGCCTGGCTTGTGGAATCAGACATCACGGCGAAGGTGACGTTACCCACAATGAGGTAGAGCGGGTACATCTCCGGCGTGATCGATTCATTGCGCCCTTGGGCGAAGATGGTGGTGAACACAATGGCCATCACGATCATCATGAGCAGCGGATTGAGCACGCTCCAGGCAACGCCCAGGAAGCTGCGGCGATATTTGATTTTAAAGTCTTTGCCCACAAGCTGCTTGAGGATAAAGATGTCTTTTTGCAGCTCGGTTTTTGCGTGGGTGGATGTGGATGCTGACGAGGTATCTGCCACGAGCGGTGCTCCTTGAACAGGTGGTTCGTATTATTCGAAGGTTTATGGTAGCACGGTATGGGCTTCGGCATCGTTTTTGCATGAGTGCACCTGTCGTGCCGAAAAGCCGCTCTCTCACGCTATAATCTCCCGTTGGATACGAGACCATATCGTTATGGAGGGAGCCCGTCGCATGCGTCAGGGGTTTGACAACGGCAGGTACATCGAGCTGCAGGCGGAGCATATCCGCCAGCGTATCGGACAGTTTGGCGGCAAGCTGTACCTGGAGTTCGGCGGCAAGCTCTTTGATGACAACCACGCGAGCCGCGTTCTTCCCGGCTTTGAGCCCGACTCCAAGTTCCGCATGCTCAAAAGTATTGCCGATGAGGTCGAGGTCATCATCGCCATCAACGCGAACCATATCGAGAAGAACAAGGCGAGGGGAGACCTGGGCATCACGTACGACGAGGATGTCCTGCGTCTTGTCGACCTGTTTTCCAGCAACGGTTTTGCCGTCGCCGCCGTCGTTATCACTCAATATGCGGGCCAGCCTGCAGCCGATGTCTTCCGCCATCGCCTAGAAGAGCTGGGCATCACCGCAAAGCTGCACTATCCCATCGAGGGCTACCCCCACGATGTCGACTTGATCGTTTCGCCCGAGGGCTATGGCAAGAACGAGTTCGTGGAGACGACGCGCCCCCTTGTGGTGGTTACCGCCCCGGGTCCTGGCTCGGGCAAGCTCGCTACCTGCTTGTCGCAGCTCTACCACGAGCACTTGCGCGGCGTCGAGGCTGGCTATGCCAAATTCGAGACCTTCCCTGTGTGGAACCTGCCGCTCTCGCATCCCGTCAACATCGCATACGAGGCGGCAACCGCCGACCTCGACGATGCGAACATCATCGATCCGTTTCACCTGGAAGCCTATGGCAAGACCGCGGTTAACTACAATCGCGACGTCGAGGCATTCCCCGTGGTCCGTGCGCTTATGAAGAAGATCTTGGGCGAGAGCCCCTATCAGAGCCCAACCGACATGGGCGTCAACATGGTTGGTTTTGCCATCACCGACGACGAGGCGTGCTCCGATGCGAGTCGCATGGAGATCGTGCGCCGCTATTTTGCCGGCCGCGAGCAGGTTCGTCGCACCGGTATGGGTGACGAGCAGGTCGATCGCCTGAAGCGCATCATGACCAAGGCGGGCGTCGATAGCGACTATTCTCCCGCGCGTGCCGCGGCCTGCGCTCGCGAGCAGGAGACCGGGGCGCCTGCGGGTGCCATGGTCATGCCCGATGGCTCTGTGGTAACCGGCAAGACATCCGATCGCCTGGGTTGCGCCAGCTCGCTTCTGATGAATGCGCTCAAGGCTGTTTCTGGTGTCGACCTTGAGGTCGAGGTCATCAGCGACGATGCCATCGAGCCCATCAGCCGCTTGAAGACTCATTTCCTGGGCAGCAGTAATCCGCGCCTGCATACCGATGAGACCCTCATGGCCCTCTCCATCACCTCGGCGGAGAGCGAGGTTGCGGCGCGCGTCCTTTCCGGCCTTGAACAGCTGCGCGGCTGCGATGCGTTCTTTAGCGTGATCATCTCGCCTACCGACGAGGAAGTCATGCGCCGCTTGGGTATCAACGTGTGCTGTGAGCCCAAGTACGAGCGCCATACGCTTTACCATCGCTAGGCTGCTTTGCAACAAAATGCCCCTGATAAAGACCGGTCCAGGAGAGCCTGAGGCCGGTCTTTGTCCGCCTGCCAAAAATACGCGCTATCATGCCGATTTTTTATATTTTGCGCGTTTTATTGCCCTAAAATATGCAAGAGCGGCCGGATGAGCCCGGTCGCGTGTCCGCCCATGGCGCAGTGACGGAACGTTCTAAGGACATAGCATGGCAGGTAGGGGACGTGCAAGCGTTGCCGATATGGCGCGCGTCGAGTTGGCGATTCTACAGAGTATCGATGCCGTGGAAAAAAGAGGCGACGCTGCTGGGTTCTCCCGTGCATGGCTCGCCAAGCAGGTTGGTGTAAGCGAATGGCGCATCCACGCCGCTATCTCCCGGTTATCCGAAGCGGGACTGCTCGATCAGGAAGTTCACTTTACCGAGGCCGGGGCGCAGCTCCCCAACACGTATTCGATCACCGATTCCGGCAGGTGGTATTTCAAAGGTTTGGAGATGGGGAAGCGCATCGCTTCAGAAAAGCGATAGCTGCCTTTCCTGCTTTCGGTGCGCCACCGAAGCTACTGCTTTTGAAAGGGCGGTTCTGGCATTTGATGCCGGGGCCGCCCGATTTCTTTTATTTCGATTTTAATTTTCAATAGCATGTCCAAAGTCTCGTCGTACAATAAAGACCCGTCGAAGACAATGGAAACTTCTACGGGAAGCGCAGGTAACTAAATATGACCAAGCATGTTTTTGTAACTGGTGGCGTTGTTTCGTCGCTTGGCAAGGGCATCACGGCGGCTTCTTTGGGCCGTCTTCTTAAGTCGCGCGGATACAAGGTGACGATGCAGAAAGCCGACCCGTATCTCAACGTCGACCCGGGCACCATGAGTCCGTTCCAGCATGGTGAGGTCTTTGTTACGGAGGACGGCTATGAGTCCGACCTCGACCTTGGTCACTATGAGCGCTTTATCGACGAGAACCTTACCCGCGATTCCAACTTCACCACTGGCGCTATCTACAAGAGCTTGATCGCGCGCGAGCGCCGCGGCGATTTTCTGGGCGGCACCGTCCAGGTGATTCCCCATGTCACAAACGCCATCAAGGATAAGTTCCGCCGCATCGAGGAACAGACGGGCTCCGACGTGGTCATTACCGAGTTGGGTGGAACCATCGGTGACATCGAGTCACAGCCCTTTGTGGAGGCCATTCGTCAGTATCGCAAAGATGCTGGCCCCGAGAACGTCTGCTTCATCCATGTGAGCTTGGTTCCCTATATCGCCGCAGCTCACGAGGTCAAGACCAAGCCCACGCAGCATTCCGTCAAGGAGCTGCGCAGCTTTGGTATCCAACCCGACATCATCGTCTTGCGCTCCGATCATGATATCGACGACAGCATTCGCTCCAAAATCGCCAGCTTCTGCGATGTCGACACCGATTGCGTGTTTACCAATGAAGACTGTGCAAGCATCTACGATGTTCCGGGCCTTTTGGCGGATCAGGACTTCGACTTGCGTGTCTGTGAGCGTCTGGGGCTCGACCCGCGCGAACGCGATATGGCCGACTGGAATGCTTTCATTGGCAAGCAAAACCACGCTAACAAGCATGCGGATCGCGTCAAGATTGCCGTAGTGGGCAAATATACCCAGCTTCCCGATGCCTATCTTTCCGTTATCGAGGCTCTGCACCATGCGGGCATCTTCTACGATCGCCATGTCGATGTCCAGCTTGTCGACGGGGAAAGCCTTGACGCCTCGAATGTGAACGAGGTTCTTTCCGACGCTTCCGGCATTCTGGTGCCTGGCGGTTTTGGCAAGCGCGCCTTTGATGGAAAGATCTGCGCCGCCCGCTATGCTCGCGAGCATAAGATTCCCTATCTGGGTATTTGCCTGGGCATGCAGGTTGCAGTGTGCGAATTTGCTCGCAACGTTGCCGGTCTTGCGGGCGCGAGCTCTTCGGAGTTCGATCCCGAGGGCCCGCATTCCGTTATCGACCTTATGAGCTCGCAAGAAGACGTGACCGAGAAGGGCGGCACCATGCGTTTGGGTGCCTATCCCTGCAAGCTCTCAGAGGGCACTCTCGCGCGCGAGGCTTATGGGGAGGAGCTTGTTTACGAGCGCCATCGTCACCGTTTTGAGTTCAATAACGCTTATCGTGACCAGCTTGCCACGGCGGGACTGGTTATCTCCGGCGTTTCGCCCGATGAGCGTCTGGTCGAGATGATAGAGCTTCCCCAGGATGTTCATCCGTGGTTTGTTGCCACCCAGGCACACCCTGAGTTCAAGAGCCGTCCGACCAAGCCGCAGCCGCTGTTCCGCGAGTTCGTTCGTGCGGCTATCGGCCAGCATGAGGGCACATCGCGCGAACTTGTGAACCCGCATAATCCGCAGGAGAAGTAGTTGTCGCAACGCTCTCGCGATATGAATGTTCGTATGGACCTTTCCGATTCTGCCACGACGCGGGATCGGAAGGTCCCTTTTGTTTCTGGGACGCCAGGAGCTTTTCGGGGACGGTCGGCGGGAGATCTACTTACGGGTAAGACCCCACTTGAGCATAACGTACGTGATTTTCTCAATCATCTGGTGGTGGAACGCAATCTCTCCGCAAATACTGTGGCTGCGTATCGTCGCGATCTCGAGGCGTATCTTGTGCATCTGATCGGACGGGGCATCGATGCTCCCAAGGACGTTCGACGTGCGGATGTGGAGGCGTTCGTGGCTGCGCGACGTGACTGTGGCTATGCGAGCGCGTCGATCGAGCGTGCGCTTTCCTCGGTGAAGAGCTTCCACCGTTTTTTGGTGCGCGAGGGGATCTGCGAGACTCATCCAACGGCTAACGTGCATCTTCCCAAAAAAGAGGAGCGTCTGCCCGACTATATTTCCATCGATGCTGCGCGGGCATTGCTTGATCAAGAGTTTCCAGCCGGTGCCGCCGGCGCGCGCGACCGGGCGATGCTCGAGGTCCTTTATGGCTGCGGTCTACGCGCGAGCGAATTGGTGGGCCTAGACGTACAAGATCTCTATTTGGATGACGAGTTTGTCCGCGTGCTCGGCAAAGGGTCGAAACAGCGCTTGGTGCCCCTTTGCGGCTCTGCTCTCAAGGCTCTTGTCGATTATCTCGACGGACCACGCCGCGAGTTGGCGGCTCATGCTCGTCGTGTCGCCGCGTGCCCGGGTGTTTTCTTGAATAAGAACGGCGGACGCATATCGCGCCAATCCGTTCATGCTATCTGCGAGCGCTACGGCCGCCTGGTGGGTATCGAGGGACTGCATCCCCATACGCTTCGTCATTCGTTTGCAACCCATATGCTTGCGGGCGGTGCCGACCTTCGTGTCCTGCAGGAGATTTTGGGGCACGCCGACATCTCTACGACGCAAATCTATACCCATGTCGACCGCACCCATCTGCGCGAGGTATATCTTTCGGCGCATCCTCGCGCCTAAGGGGTACGCTGGGTGCGCTGCCGTCGTAAGTCTCCGCAGACGTCGTGCCGCCTCTTCTCTCGCACGCGCGAATGTGTGGCGGTAAATCGCGTTTTTTCGAATGTGTGGCGGATAATCATGCATCTATAGGCAGTTTTTGGCCTTGGGGCATTTCAAAAACCGCCACTCATTTAAAAGTGTTTGAAAAACCGCCAGTCATTTGGTATCGCGTCCCGAAAAGTGGTGTAATGCCGTCCCCCGGAGCGGGCCCTCCCCATGCTACGCCGCGCGCAGCTTCCTGTCGAACGCCTCCTCGACGAGCGCGAGGACGCTCCCGACCTCGGCGGGCGAGGGCTCGGGCGACGGGGCCGCCGAGA
>NZ_JABBCP010000004.1:0-161428 GCF_012844445.1 Collinsella acetigenes | reverse complement strand
CCGCGAAGTCTCCCGCGGCGAACGCCGCCGCGGCCAGCGCGGCCGCCGCCTGCCACCTCATCTCTCGGGCCCCTCGATCTGGCGCGGGCCGCGGTCCCGGCCGATGCCCTGGCTGTGGGCCCTCGACGCCTCGCGCGCCCGCTCGGCGCGCTCCGCCAGCCGCTCGGGCGCCTGGCGCCTTTCGGCTATCTCGGAGAGCCGCTCCCTTGCGCGATCGGCGGCCTTGCCCGTCTCTTGCTCCAGCTGGCGGAAGGCCTCGTCGACCTCGGGGGCGTCCTCCACCTTGAAGAGCAGCCAGTCGCGGCCCTCGCCGGGGATGATGTGGTGCTCGACCGACGCGGCGCGCAGCTTGTCGGAGACGACCTCCTTGATCGTCGCGTACTCGGGAAGCCCAGAGAGCTCCTCGAGGCTGAGCTTCGCGTAGGTCGGCGCGCCGTCGGCCGCGATGGCCTCGGCGCGCCCGCCGGCGATGGTCCCGCGGATTCCCGCGAGGCGCTCGGAGAGCTCCCTCGCGCTGCGCGCCATTGCCTCGGCGCCGGCCTCCTGGCCGATTCTCAGCATCCAGTCGAGCAGCTTGCCGCCCGCCTCGTCCCCGTAGTCGCTCGCCATCCCGCGCCTCCCTTCCAGTCGAGATGAAAAAGGGCGCCTTCGCGCCCCGGTCGTCCCTATTCGGCCCCGACGGCCCTCTCGCGCGCCATTGGGGCGCGGGCTTCCTGCCCGGCGTGCGCGCGGCTCGCCTCGCGGGCGGACGCGGCGCGCTGCGCCAGCGGCTCGGGAGCCTTCTCGTGCAGATGGGCCCACTCGCCGCTGCGGCACTGCTCCGGCGTCGCCTCGCACATGTCGCGCATGGCGCGCTCGAACCGCTCGGGCTCCTGGGCGATGGCGCCGAAGCTCCAGCTCTCGAAGCCGGTCCACGCGTCGCCGTCGCGCTTGAGCGTCCACCACTCGTCGCCGCCGTTCACCTGCTGGATGAACGCGAGGTCGCGGTAGCAGAACCCCTGGCGTATGGCCCAGTTGCCCGAGCCGAGCGCCTCGCGGAGCCTGTCGACGCTGTCCGTGCGGGAGAACTCGTAGGGGTACTCCTCGAGGAACGGGTCGTCCTGCCAGTCGAAGCCGCCGACCTTGAGCCAGCCGTTCTCCTGGCACTTCTCCACGAGCCCGTCGTGCTCGCGGCCGGTTATCCTCTCGAAGCCGTCCATGGGCCCTCCGCCTTTCGTTTGTTGTTTGGCGGGCGGCGTCCTCGCGATGGGGGCACGGTGCGAGTCGGAGCAGGCGTGCGTGCCGGCGCGTCGGCGCCGCCCAAGACGTGTATAGCGATTTCGATTGCGGCGGCGACCGGGGCCGCCCGCGATGGGTCGAGCTGGGTCGAGCCGTCCGCGCCTCCACGGGAAGCGCACAAGCTAGCCGAGCCGGCGCCTGTCCCTTCCGCCCAGGTAGACGGGCCTGCAGGTCTGGGAGATCCTGCTCGCGATCGCCTCTGCCGTTACGCGCTCGCCGCGCCTCGCGAGCCTGTCCGCCAGCGCGCCCGGCGCGTAGTTCGACGTGACGATGGTCGGGCGCATGTCCTCGTAGCGCGCGTCGAGCACGCTGAACACGGTGCCGACGGACCATTCCGTCGCGTCCTCCTTGCCGAGGTCGTCGAGCACGAGGACGTCGCACTTGGCGTACCGCGCGACGGCCGCCTCGGTGCCGCCCTCGTCGAACGTGGCCTTCACGCGCTCGAGCATGCCCTTGGCCGTCGTGAAGGCGACGTCGTAGCCGGCCTCGGCGAACAGCCTGGCCATGGCGGAGGCGGCGTGCGTCTTTCCGGCGCCGACGCCCCCGTGTATGTAGAGCCCGGCGCCTCCGTTGCCGGCGAACGAGGCGATGTACTCGGCGAACTCGGGGCGGTCGGCCTCGGCGGCCCAGTAGCGCCTGGGGATGCCCGCGCGCGCGAGCGCCTTCTCCCGGCGGGCGGCCTCCTCCTTGGCGGCGAGGGCCGCGCGCCTTCGCGCCTCGGCCTCCCGCTCGCTGGTTGCGCCCTCGCACGGGCAGGGGGCGCTGGAGACCCAGGCGACCCTGCCCGCCAGCGCTGCGCCGAGCGGTTCGAGGGCGGCGCCGCAGTGCGGGCACGCCCTCGGCTCCGGCTCGTCGAAGGAGAGCCCGGCGGCCCGGGCCTGCTCCAGGGTGATGAGTCCCGCTCGGTCCATCGGGCGCCCCTTCCTTATCTTCTGAAGTCCTTGTTGTCCCTTTTGCTTATTGGGTGGCATATCGTCAGGGGTTTCCCTGTCATTTCGTCAGGGGTTCGGGCTGCGAGCCCTGACGGTTCGTCATCCTTGTTCGCGGCGAACCCTGTCATTTCGTCACCCTTTCGCGCCGGGAACCCTGACGAATCGTCAGGGGTTGCCAACGCTCCGGGCGGCAGCCTCTCGCGCACGATGCGGTATCGCTTGGTGGCATGCCCGCGCGCCGGGGCGTGCACGCCGCACTCCTCGATGAGGCCCTGGTCGAGCAGGTTGCGGATGGCGCGGTGGACGCTGCGCTCCTGCACGTTGAGGAATCGGGCCAGGCCGCCCTTGCTCTCGAAGTAGCCGCACCCGGCGTCGCAGAAGCCGAAGATGCGCGCGTAGACGAGCAGGGGAAGGCCTGAGAGGCCGAGGTCCGCCATCATGAAGTGCCGTACCGTCGCGAACTCGCGCGGGGAGGGGCCGTCGCGCCCCCTCGGGCCTGCGGCCGCCATGGCGCTAGCCCCTTCTTGGCGAGCCGACGACGCTGTTGCGCTCGACCCATGCGACGAGCTCGTCGTGCAGCACGATGCCGTCGCGCGTCTTGCCGCCGATGTAGCGGATCGGGAACGGGTCGTCGCGGTCCTTGGCGAGCCGGTACATGGCGTCGCGGCTGATGCGCAGCATCGCGCACGCCTCGTCGGCGCCGAATATCGCGTTTGTCGATGCGATGAGCCTCACCTGGCTCCTGCTAGTGCTCTTGGTCATGGTCGTCCTCGAGCTCCTTTCGTCTCGAGGCTCCCTCGCGTGCCCGGCCGCGGGCGGCTCCCGGGGCGGTCGCCGCCGTCATTTCCTGCCGCTCCTTGACTCGATGTAGGCGTCCACTGACGCCCTCGAAACCAGGAGCTTCCTGCCGAGCCTGTACGAGTCGATCTCTCCCGACCAGATGAGGTCGTACGCCTTGTTTCGGCTCGCCCTCATGTACTGCTGCATCTCGATCACCGTCATCCATTCGTCGCGGCCCTGGTTGTTCTCGGGCGCGGCGCATTCGGCTGTGCGTGCCATGGTTCCTCCAATCTTCCCGTGCGGCACCGTGCGGGCACACCGCGCGGCACAGTGTCCCTTTTCGTCTGCGCGACGATTGAACCGCCTGCTGGCGCATCGCGCGCATGACGGGAACGGAGACGGGTCGAGGTGGGTCGAGCTGGTCGGGCCTCCACGAAACGGCCATGAGCCGCGTGGCTTAGCTCTCAGCTAAGTCCCTGAAAAGTAAAAGGCGCCCATGCGGGCGCCTGCCTAGGAGCGATGTTCGTTCGGTTGTGGTTGGAATGCTTCTCTTCCGCGGTGCTGTCGTCCGGGGTCCGGCATCTGTCGTTCGCCTCTTCTGTCGTGTTTGATGTTGTGTGTTATGCGAGCGACCTTGCGCGGGCCTGCCGGCCCGTTGCCCCAGGTGCACCCGGGTAAATGGTACCCATCCGTTGGAACATGGACATCGCGGGAGGGCTGTTTGGGCAAGCTAGGATGGATGAGCGGCGGGGTTCTAAATGCAATAATTCGAGCTAAAGGGCCTTGTACTCTCTTTTGTAAAACGCGAGGGTGCAATAAACTCGACGATCCCCCTGAACCTTTTCTGAACGAATCAGCTCTTAGGCGGTATGACGCGACACGCATCGGTAGTGCTCGGACTGGGTTAGTCATCGAGTGGGTATAGAACATACGTTCTGTATAACGTTATAGCACCAGGTGGCAGGCGTAGTTTCAATCGAAGCTACGCCTGCTGCTATATATGGGTTGATGGTGGTATCAATGACCGCGATGCTTCTGTTTGCGCTTCAGTTTTCGCTGCTCGAAGCGCGCCTCCGCCTCATCCGCTCGACGCTGGCTTCTTGCTTGAGCCGATTCCCGCTTCATCGTCTCCCGCTGATTCGCGAGCGCCTGCTGCGCCTTGGTGCTCACCGCGGGCCGTTTAAGGGCTTTCGCCGCCTCGCGGGCGCGTCTCTTGGGGTTCTTCGCGGGCTCGCTCGCCTCGGACGGATCGTCACCGAAGAACGCGAGCTTCGCCCATTTGCTTGTAACGAATCGCAGGATCTCCTCATCGGACGGTTCTGCGCCGAAGACGATGCGGGCGACGCCGTACCTGCCGTCCTCGACATGCTCCGCCAGCCCGACCCAGAATTGGCCGTCGTGATATACGGTCAGGGTGGACGACACGCTGATCTGCATGGCTGGTTCCTCCTTTATGTAGATGACCATGCAGAGAAGGGACAACCAAGGAGGCAGGTTACTGATGCGGACTCCCGCACGCCCACGACTACCCGACGGGGACTGTGTTTTCATCTCTGGTGCCCGCATTGTAGCACGCGCGGATTCACGATGTTGATTGCCGGCGCCTAGACGGAGATGAAGGCGGTTCGTCTAGGTCAAGCCGGTCGCTCGTTCATGAAGCGGCCGATTCCCTGAAAATAAAAGGCGCCCACGAGGACACCTACAGGCTATCTTCGAACTACTTGGTTGGGGCAGACGGAGGAAAAAAATAGGGCAGAATCGCTCTCACGATCCCGCCCCGCAAACCCGAGGGTTTCTAACTGGCTCCATTATTCCGGGCTTCTCAGTTCTGTCATTGACCCAGGTATCATCCGTCTCCTATAGCGAGTGAATATAAAAATAGGGCAGAGTCGCTTGCGCAAGTCCGCCCCTAAAACCGTGAAGGTTTTGCTATCTGCAGGCTATTCTACCAACCCGAGCGATTCTGTCAACCTGCGAAGGAACTCGAGCGCGGAGCGAGCTGCGGCGTCGGGCCCCTTGTCGGGCAGCGCCTCGGTTTCGCCGTCGGCCCTGGCGAACATCTCGGCGAGCTCGGATGCGGCGCGCGAGCGCGAGGAGCCCTCGGGTACCAAGCCGGAGTGCGCCACGAGCACGGTCGCGACCTCCTGCATGGCCGTATTCCCCATCCACTTCCTCCTGGTCGCCTTGGGAATCCCCACGGCGGCGACCCTTCGGGAGACGCCGCTGGACGCCGAGCCCCGGGCGGCGCCCCTCTCGGCGAAGCAGTTGATCAGGCACGAGCCGTGCGCGGCGCAGTTGCGGACGGACTTCACGCGCTTGAGGTCGTAGTGGGAGGCCTCGAGGCGCCTGTCGCCCCATCGCCTGGCGCAGAAGCGCACGAAGTCGATGAGGGTGCCGAACGAGGTGAGCTCAAGGAAGGCCCAGGCAGGCATGTCGCCGGAGTACTTCGCGTAGAGGCTCGAGCTGTAGGGGCTGCGGCCGCTCATCTTGAGCTCGCGCAGGCGGTACTCCCTGTTTGCAGTGGTAAGCGATGCCATGTAGTCGGCCACGATGGCGTAGCCGTCCTCTCCACGGTCCTCCATCTCGCGAAGCAGTGTCACCTTCTGGAAATGCTCGATGTCGAGCGTCATGCCGAGCAGGGCGTGGCGCAGCTCCTGGTCGAGCGCCGCGAGCAGGCGCAGCTGGCCGAAGTCGAGGTCTACGTAGCGGCCGTCGCGCGGGCCTCCCTCGTATTTCGAGAAGAGTTTGCGGTAGGATGCGAGCTTGAAGAAGTTGCACTTGTCGCGCAGGTAGTCCGCGGCCTCTTCCTCGGAACACAGTTCGAAGGCTACGCCCTTCTGCTTGAGGTGCTCTATCTGCTGCTCGATCGTGAGGATCGGCTTCCTATCGTGGGGTTCGGCCATGCTCGGTCTCCTGTCATTGATTTGAGAATCCTATTCTACCAGCATGTTTGCCCTGAATCCTGAAGGCCCGTTCGCCAACTCATAAGCAAGCCACCTGAGACTACTCACTTTGTTCACGAATGGCGAAGACCTGCGACCTGGGGTTTTGCAAATGGCGCGCAAGCCACCCGCGTTAATTCACTTGCGATTGCAGCTGGCGGCTTGCGGGCAAAAGGGCGGTTGAGTTTCAAAACGGGCGTTTTCGGCGCCATCGAGCATCCAAAGGCGACCCGCCGCGCACTTTGGGACAAAAACAAAAACTCAAAGCCCTGAGTTTGAAAAAAGTTTTTGAGGTTGTCCCAGCTTTTGTCCCCGAAGCCGACGAAACGCGACATCGCGTCATTCGGCGGCACGCGTTCCGTGTCGATGCCGAAAACTGGGTGTAACTGGAGTGACGGGACGGAAGAACCGACGCCATCGAGTGGGAGTGACCCTAGGCTAATTTTGCCAAGCCACCTGAAATGATTCACCATGGCTCATAAAGTTCCATTGAGGGTCATAGCGAATCAAGGCACTTGCAAAACAAGAGAATGATTCCACCCCGGAAGCGTAAGTTTCCGGGGTATTTTTATGCCTTTGAACAGGTATTTTGATTTGCTGTCATTCTATGGATTCGATATTCGTTACACCCCATGGCGACCATGCGACAACATAGTGAAAAAGCGACAATCACCAAACCACCTGCGACGAGTGTTCTGGCGATTGCCGCGCTGTTTGAGGGTGATTCGAATCAATCGCGAATCACTGGGCCTTTTTCGGTGGTATTTGACTAAAACACCAGGTCAAATTGAGGGGATGACAAATCAAAAATTAAGCTGATCTCAGCCTCAAAATGCCCCTTGCAACAACGAAAAAAGTGGTTTTGACCGCAAGAAGTGATTCTCAATCATTCCCAAAGTGGCTTGCTAGGCTCCGAATTTCGCCTTCCATTCGGCGAGCTGCTCGGAGGTGATTTCGCCGGACTATTCCGAATCAATCTGCGCAAGCCAAGCTTTGAGCGCCTGAGCGAGCTTGGGCGCTTTCTTCGACGACGGGCCGATCGTCAGGACGACCTCGCCCCCCCCGATCTCTTTCGGCTTGAGGCCGAACTCCTCATCAATCCGGAAGATGAGCTCCAAGGCCTTGGCCTGGCGCTCGCCGCACTCGCCGTCGCCGCGCTATGCACCTGGATCGCCACAGACGACAGCGACAAGGCCGAGATCGCGGAGCCGCTCGAAGGCGCCGTGTCAGGGGAAAGCGAGCATGAGGAGCCCCGGGGTATCGACTGGGACAGCTTGTCCCAGGAAATCGTCGCCTGGATGGAGGTACCCAGCACGAACATAAGCCAACCGGTAGCCAGGCCCGATAAGCGGAACCCGAAGGCCTATCTCTACCTGGATGCGCTCGGCCAAGGCGGCTGCGGCACCCCATACATCGACGCCGACTGCACGGAAGAGTCGCTCCTCGTCCCGATCTGCGGGCGCAGCATGTCCGACGGCAGCGCGTTCGCGGATTTCACGAAGTACAGCGAGGAAGATTACGCGCGAAGCCATTCGCGCGTAATCTTCCTGCATACCCGCGATGGCGGCACGTATGAGCTATCGGTCATTGCCATGGACGTCGTGGACGCCAGTGCTGAGACCGTATGCCCAAGCTTCGACGACCCAAGCGCGATTGCCGAGTGGATTGGCAAAAGCGACCTCGTTCTGCTTGAATACGATGGGTCGAGCAAAGTATTCGCTTTCGCGACCTGCTCATACCAGACCGTCAATTCTTGAACAGTCGTTTATGCGTTGTCGGCAGCCTAATGATTCGAGATTTACGATGCACTCGCCAAAACGGTCGCGGGATTCATTTCTTGCAGCAAATCATTCCATTTTCGAGAAAGCTGATCATTGAGCTTGTTGAAAACTCTAGAACTAAGCCTAGTTTTGTAATGCGCCTTCACGGCTTCGTATTCTAGGGCCGTCGATTTGAGCTTAATTGCATCGATGCCACTTCCGTCGTATTGCCGAGTGACAAAGATGTCAAAAAAGATCTCGTTCAATCGTTTGACCCGTGTATAGCATACTATGCTTCCCGTACAGCCGAAGAGAACGCAAGTAGAGAAAATGCCCTGAGCCAAGATCACTACCACCGCAGGATCGAAGCAGAACATGAAAACAGTCAGGGCGATTGCCGATAGAGTAATTTTCACGATTATCCCAGGAAGCATCTTCTTCAAGATTGCCTCAGTGAAATAGCAGCTTTCGTATAGGTTGAGCGCATATTTCGTTTCAGAATCGCCGGCGCCGTTGTTGTAATAACCTTCCGTGCGCATCGGCGTCAACTTGGTATGGAAAGCGTTTTCAATGGCGCCTTTTCGCCGCCCGTTCTCAGCTTGGTACCACACATGGAGGTCGTCGATCATATATATAGCCGAGTAAGTGAACGCCGATATCGCGATTGCGATGTTCAGGCAGAACGATATATCGTTAGGAGCCACTGTCGCAGCCAGGTTTAAAACTACCGTCAACGCGAACAGTACGGTTTCGGCTACGCCGAGACCCGTGGCAACTTTGTATACTGATGAGTGGTCATCCCTGGTGCTCATGGAATCACTCCGGGAAAATTTTTTTTATTTCCGAGAGAGCGCTGTACGGCATATCATCCGCCTCGTACTTCAGAGCATTGTCGATATGTTGGACCGCATCGTCGACTTTCTTCCAATTCGTATCCCATTGAATGGCGAAGAAGGCCTTTTTCAGATATTCGGTGTAGGAAGAGCAGCAGAGATATGCATATTTCAGCTCTTCAGCGATCTTCTTCTCTAGCTCGAAAGATGCCATGTCTCTGCCGTTTAACGAAAGGTTCCATAGCTTCATGAGGCGAACGACAGGTTTGATCTTGTATTCGTTGTTCTTGTTGCACTCGACGAGGATGTTGTTAAATCCGTTCGGATCGGTTGCTTGCCATTCGCTTCTGCTTGCCGGTATATAGTAGCCGTACCAGCTCTTGTATGCAGGGGTAATTTCGAACGTGATATGTTCCAATTTCAGAACGATCGAGGGACTCGATTGAGCAACGATGCTATTTGGGTACCGGAATTCAGCAAATTTCTTAAGTTTGTCTAGGAAAGTTTGCGGCTTGCATCCGTACTCATTTTTGAATACTGCCATGATGTCAATGTCTGAGCGTGAGTCTGCCGAGCGGGGGAGGATAGTCCCCCTCGTGTAAGACCCGAATAATAGGACATCTGACAAGTCGCTACCAAAATAACCGTTGAGCCTTAATTTTATGGTATCAACCGATTTTTGAATCTTCTCTTTCTCGGTTTCACGAATAACCAAGTCATTTGCTCTGCCCTGCAAATACGAATTAACAGTCATGGCTCCTCCTTATCGAATCAAGCTATAGAGACACGTTCGTAGCTTCTTGATTTATGTTTAGTCAGTTTATTAATCACGAGTATTCTATCAGCCACCTGGAGACAAAACCGCACCGACAAGTTCTGCGCATCAATTTCTACCTTGTATCAAGATGGGCCTTGATACATTCTGAAGCAGTGCAAAATTCCGCGATCTTTCAGGGGCACCTATGGCCAAACAGGTCAAATCCCGAGATCGAGTCATGGACCACGGCGAGGTCTTCACTAATGAGCGCGAGGTCAACGCCATGCTCGATAGGTGGCTTCCGAATGCGAGAGCATTGAAAGCCGCTTCCTTGAGCCCGCCTGCGGCGATGTGAGCTTCCTAGCCGAGGTATTGCGCTGCAAGCTTTCGGTTGTCAAAAAGAACCACGGCAAGTCGGCATCCGACTACGAGCGCAACGCGTTCCTCGCGGTGTCGAGCCCCTACAGCGTGGGGCTGCTCGCTGACAACACCGCAGCACGCCGCAGGCGCTTGTTCTCCTTCTCGAGCTTCAGAAGCCGCTGCTGCTCGGGTGTCCTGCTTCCGGCCGCCTTGCTGGATCCGGTCTCGTTGATCCTGGTGATCCAGCGCCTCACCGTGGACCGGCCCAAGTCGTACTCGGACATGATCTTCGAAACCGGCTTGCCAGCGTTGTAGAGCTCGACTATCTGGCGCTTGAACTCCTCGCTGAAGTGCCTGGGGTGCTGCGGGTCCACCATCTCAGGTCCTTTCTCTCAAGCGATCTTCCTCCCTCGTTTTCCTGCCCAAGATAGTGTAGCCAATCCAGGGCTCCCGGCCCTCCAGCTGGGGCCGGGATGGAGGTCGGTTGCTCGACCCCTCAGCTGAAGGCGTTGATGTGGTGCCTCGGGAGCGCCCTGTCGGTGCTCACGACCAGCATGTCGATGATGTCGAAGCGGACCTGGATGTCGCCGTCGGGCGTGTTGCCTGCGAGCCAGGACGCTGCCGCGATCCCAAGGTCGCTGCGGGGGATCTTGCCGCCCCCGAAGCCGCCCCCGCCGTACTCGGTTGCGGTGACGTCGATGAAGACCAGGGTGTCCTCGTCGCTGGCGATCAGGTCGATCTGGGTTCCCTCGGGGGGAAGTCCAACCGGTCTCAAAAAGCTCGAAGCCCTTGCGCTCGATGAAGCGGGTGGCTGCCTTGACTGCCTTCTCCTGAAGTTCGAAATTGCTCATGATTACCTCCGTTTGTTCGTGGCCGGCCCCTTTGGCCTGCCTTGTGATTCGGAAGCCGCTCAGGTTCTGGCCGAGGGCAAGGAATCAAGCGAAAACCCGGTAGGGCTCGAGTTTTGCGCAGTAAAAGTTTTTCGCGCCTTGCCTGAAGAGCCTGGTTCTGAGCGAGTGTGGCGGAGCCAAGGAAGGCGAAGGGGGACGTCCCGGCATAGGGGTCTGCGCAATGAACTCAGGATGGCTGGATGGGCTTGCCGTCGCGTTTGCGCCTCCACCTGGCCGCGCTCTCATGGCTCACGCCGAAGCGGCGCTCCGCGTCTCGAGCCGAGTGTCCCTCGTCCAAATATGCCAGAACTTCATCGATTGCTTCTTTTGAGTACGCCATTTCGATTCCTCCTCGAGAGATTTTCTCCAGGATTTGGGGCGCACCCCCAGCACCCATGGCGCACTGCGTCATGGGTGCTGGGGGTGCGCAAGGAAGCGGGCCGCGGCGCACTGCAGGCACCATCTCAGGGCTGCATACTTTTGATAGGTCAAAAGTATAGTAAATACGCTATACTTTCGGTATGGCTAAAATCGACGACATATACGAGGCGGTAGACGACTTCGGCCTAATCACCTCTGCTGAGGCAGCCGGGCTCGGCATGTCCAGGGCGGAGATGGTCCAGCAAGAAAAGCTGGGGAAGCTCGTGCGCGTCGCGCGCGGCGTGTACCGCATGCCCATTTGGCCATCGCAGCCGCAGGCGCCCTATGCCATCGCCGTGAAGGCGGCGGGTGAAGATGCCTTCCTCTGCGGAGAATCGGTTGTGGCGCTACTGGGGCTGGCGCCGACCGACCCTACTAAAATGCGTCTCGCGTCGCCGAGGCGCTGCCGGCGCAATCTGGGCCCCGGGGTCACCTTGGAGCGAATGGGTGGGACGGTCCCCGTCTACCTGGAGGGCATCGCCTGCCAGCCCTTGCCGGCCGCCATCGCGGCGGCCTCGAAGACCATGGGGGCCGACAGGGCCGTCGAGGCCGCAAGCGAGGCGCTCGCGCGCGGCTACATAACCAAAGAGGAGGAAGAGCGGATCAAGGAGGAGATAACCCGATGAAGAGGCCCAACAGCATGCGCCATCTCGACGACGCGATACGCAGGCTCTGCGGGGGCGCGCCCCAGGACTTCGTGAGGGCGCGCATCGTGATGGCGAACGCGATCGTGGCGAGCATGCTCCCCGACGGGGTCGTCAAGGGCGGCAGCGCGCTCAAGATGCGCTTCGGCGAGGATAACACACGGTTCACCACGGACCTAGATACCGCCACGGCGACCGATCCCGCAGCCTACGCCGCCCAGCTCGACTCGGGGCTCCGCTCCGGCTGGGAGGGGTTCTCCGGCCGCGTGGTAGAAAAGGACCCGGCCTCACCCGATGGGATTCCCGAGCAGTACGTCATGCAGCCGTATGACGTCAAGCTGGACTACCTCGGGAAGCCCTGGTGCACGGTGCCGCTCGAGGTCGGCCACAACGAGATAGGCGACGCCGACGCGCCAGACTGGGCCGAGCTGACGGACGCCGGCGAGCTCTTCGAGGCGATGGGGTTCCCCGCGCCCGGCAGAGTTCCCCTCATGCCGCTCGACCACCAGGTCGCCCAGAAGCTCCACGCCGTCTCCGGTCCGGGCGATCGGGCCCGCGATCTCATCGACCTCCAGCTGATCGACGCCAGAGCCGAGGTCGACCTTACGGCTGCGAGGGCCGCCTGCCGGAGGCTTTTCTCCTACAGGCGAGCGCAGGCCTGGCCGCCGGCCATTGCCAAGCAAAAGGGATGGGATGAGATGTACGCCTCCCTCGCAGAGGGCCTGCCCGTGCTCCAGGATGTTGACGAGGCGATTCGGTGGGTCAATGAATTCGTCGCCAGGATCGAAGACGCCCGGTAGGCTCGGGCGGAAGCAGACGGGCGGCGCCGGCCTGGGGAAAGCGCACAGTAGGAACGGGGCCTGTCTACCGCTTCTCTCTTGCCATGCAATTAAAACACCTTGAGAACCCACTCGCCAGCTTTCGTGACCCACTGTGACCTACAAAATAGCCTCCGAT
This sequence comes from Collinsella acetigenes, assembly GCF_012844445.1. Taxonomy (NCBI): domain Bacteria; kingdom Bacillati; phylum Actinomycetota; class Coriobacteriia; order Coriobacteriales; family Coriobacteriaceae; genus Collinsella; species Collinsella acetigenes. Next base: position 148,875 of record NZ_JABBCP010000004.1, on the reverse strand, counting down.
GACCCGAAAAGCCGTGACCCAGATTTGACCCCATGGAATTTTGTCAATTTTTGAGACTGAGCGTAAATAGGGCAAACTGGAGAGAGGTTTTTGCTATTGAAGAGGTATCTGAGAAGGTCCTGGAACAAACTGAAAACCTCAAGGCAGAATCGAACTGCAGCTTCGAAGCGATGAAATGGTCAAAACAGGCAACATCTGATTTGCAACGTCGAACAGCATAGCTAAGGACTATCAAATGGTTGATTTTAAAAAGATGGCAGCATCGCAGAACCCTACGCTGCGCATAAAGCCTGATGAGATTTTCGATAGGCTGCCGAAACCCCAATCCTTTGATGATTTACATAGCAGCCAGGCTGAGGTACTTGATGCATGGTTTGCTAACAGAAAAACGAAAGACACCGTTATCAAGCTTAATACGGGAGGCGGCAAAACCCTTATAGGCCTGCTGATTGCCCTCTCTAGTGCACGAGAGCTAAAACGTGGAGCATTGTACCTTGTCGACAACAAACAGCTTGTCCATCAAGTGTGCGAACAAGCAAGGACACTTGGAATACCCGCTTCCGAATATAACGGAAGGGGATCGCTTACTGCGGATTTCAGAAATGGCTCAACGATTCTCGTTGCCCATTATCAAGCCCTCTTTAACGGCAAGTCCTCCTTCGGCTTGGAAGGAGGACCCGAAGCCGAGGAAGTTTCAGTAATCATCATAGATGATGCGCACTCTTCCTTTGACTCGGTTCGAAGCGCATTCACGGTGGAGGTAAATGCATCGGATGCACCTGACTTATATCAAAAAGTTGCGATGCTCTTTCGCTTAAGCTTTGATGATATCGATAAAGTGTCAACTTTCGACGATTTCGTTTCTGGGACTCGCACAGCTGGCGAAGAGGTGCTGGAGGTCCCATTCTGGGCGTGGGAAAAGCATCGACAGAAGGTCGCCCGAAGCATTTCTGATTTCGCAGCGTCAAATAAAAAAGGCACGCCTACGGCAAACTCTATAAGCTTTGGCTGGGATCTCATCAAAGACGATCTCAAGTACTGTCTTGCAACACTGAGTCGCGACAGATTCTCAATTACTCCAATTCTTCCCCTTGTGGAGAAGTTTCCGACATTCGAAGAAGCACCTAGAAGAGTGTACATGTCTGCAACGTTTGCTGACGAAAGTGCAATCGTTAGATCGTTTGGATGCAAGAAAGATGACATCAACGTCATCTCCCCCAAAACACTTGCTGGTGTAGGGCGGAGGATGGTTCTCGAGATTGGGGCAAAAGAAGAGCTTCGAACCGCGCTCGTCGAGAAAATGATTGCCCTTGCGAAAGACAAAAAGGGCGTCGTAGTCCTCGAACCGAGCTTTGCAACTGCAGAGCAATGGAAACAATTGGGAATCCCCACTGTAAAAGGAGGAAGCGAGGTTGTTCAGGCTGTAAACGACCTGAAGGTAAGCAAGCTGGACACACCAATTGTATTTGCAAATCGATACAACGGTATTGACTTGCCAGGCGATGCATGCCGTATGCTTGTCGTCTCAGGCATCCCCAAGGGGATGTCCGATCACCATAAATTGATGTCGAAAATCCTAGTCCATAGCAAAGTCTATGCCCGCTCAATCGCCCAAAACATTGAGCAAGCAATGGGCAGAGGTACAAGGGGTTCGGGTGATTACTGTGTCGTTGCTTTGATTGGATTCGATCTTTGCGAGTGGGTTAATGACAACCGCCATGCTGTGTTCTTGACCCCTACAACAAGAGCCCAAATCGAATGCGGGCAAGGCATTATGAACGAAGTAAAGTCAGCAAAAGACTTCGTTGAGGTTATCGATCAGGGAGTCAATGACGACCCCGATTTTGCAGCCTATTTGTCAAGCTATGTGGCAGATAAGGTCAACGATTTTGAATCTGTTGACGACAGCATGCTCGAAGATTTTGCTCTCTGTGAAAGAAAAGCGCTAAACGAATGGCGCAAAGGCAGGAGTGGTCGAGCTGTCGAGCTCCTAAAACAATTTACGAATAGTGAAAATATAGACAATTCAGTAAAGGGACTTGTCCTCCGCCTGGCAGCTCAAATTGCCTATTCGGATGACGATGTAGAGACTTCCAGAGAGCTACAAACTCGCGCAAACGGGCTCAACCGTTCACTTGCTAAGCCCATGTTCTCTAGCTCAGACTCTGACGTTAGCTTGCAAGCAAGAAAGATAATTGAATTCATTTCGTACCAAACTCGAAAAAGCAGCGATGTGTCGACGAAATTCGACACAGACTTGAAATCCTTATCGGAGCAATGCGATTCAAAAGAATTCGAATCAAAACTTGAGCTGCTGGGGAAATACCTTGGTGCCAGCTCGAAACGTTGCGACGATAACGGTGACGGACCCGACGTTGCCTGGGTTTTTGAAGAAGAGGATATTGCTTTTGCCTTTGAAGCAAAAAACGAAAAACTTTCGGATAATCCGCTCACGAAACAAGAACATGGACAGCTTCAGGTCGCAAAAGAGTGGTTACGAGCTCAGTATCCAAAAATGAAATGTTTTGCAATATCTGTTCATCCAAATAATTTGGCATACAAGAATGCAAGTGCAGAATCAGCATTAGTGCTTACGCTTAATAAGCTTAACGAACTTGTAAAATCGATTGGTCAATTGATTGCGATCCTAAGTCATGGAACGCTTAATGAGGGAGGTCGATTGGCGGAATGCGAGATGCTAATCGACCAGCACAACCTTCGCCCCGACCAGATCCTTGATACCAGGGTTGAAACATTCATAGCTAAGGAACAAAGGTAGACTCGTGGTGGATTCCTCGCCAAAACCGACCGTATTAAAGCGCTTGAGATGTTTTTCAATCCTGGTCATTGCAACGGCTGATCTTAGTTTTCAGAAGAGGCAAGTGCTGGATAACGGATGCACAGAAGTTTTGGCGGCATCCATCCATACCAACATCCTCGAGTTCATGCAGGAAGGGAGGATCTTTTAAGGGTTTGTAGAGCTTCTCTACCTTGCCCTCCCTTGATATATAGTGCCCGTGCGACTATTCGGTACTGCTCGCAGCTTGCCGTGACTCACAAAAATGCTTCGAATGACTCGGACAACCGTGACCCAGATTTGACCCCATGGAATTTCGTCAATTTTTGAGACTAGGTGTAAATAGGACAAATTGGAGCAAACTGCGACAAACCAGCCCAAACTGGAGAGAGTTTCTAACTATTGAGTGGGAATAGTAAATAGCTCTTTGCGAGGGAGGTCGGATGCGGCCTCCCTCGTTTTTTATTTGCGTGCCATGGATGCTTGTGCATTGTGGTGTATGTGGTACATGCAAACCAGCCACGCAATCTCTCAAGCTGTTTAGCTGGGATTATTGTTTGCTGGTATGTTTTAAAGTGTTTTCAATTACCGAAGCAACGCCATCAATTTATTTCTAATTAATGCTGACCGGCAGATTGCGTCCGCCCGCAAGAGGCCGCTCGGACTGGTACTCAAAATGTACTCACGACGTTTTGAGTATCGATTTGCTGGTACTCACAGACGGTAAAAACGACTGTCTACCTCGATATATTCGTTATCCCCAACGATTCGTCAACGAATACTGACTAGTGATTGATTGATGCATGGCTCAAATTGGCATACGTAATTACGTAATTACGTATTCTGAAGTAAAATGATTTCGGTCAATTAAGGAACGTAGAACAGGTCAATTCGGAGGGGCGACCATGGAGGAAGATCAGGCTGTTCATGCCGAAAGGGAGCTAGATAAGTTCACGCTCTCGATAACCCGCGAGGATAAGCGGGCTCTTAAGTCCTATGCCGCGCGCCAGGATAAGACGGTGGCTAAAGTCCTGCGCGAATGGATTGACGAGAAATGCAAGGGGGAGAAGTGATGTCTCAGACGGCGCAAGCAGTCGTTCAGAACCTTGTTGATCGCGCTGTCAAGCTGGGCGATCGTCAGCTCGCTGCCGACATCCGCGCCTTTGCGGCGCAGCGCCAGTTTGGGCTTGTATTTGAACACAACCGTCCAGAGCGACTTCGCCTTTATGGCAAACCTATCATGGAGGGCGATGTCGTACAGGTGCTTCCCGAGCGTGGTAAAAAAGAGGACTCTAGCTCCCAACTGCTATGGTTGGTAAATGCCGTTCGGGGGGGGGTTGCTGATCTAAAGCCATATCAATCGCCCTCATATGACGAAAACGAATGTGAGCCCCGCTCCGTTGCTGTCGACGATGTCGTGCCTGTTGCTGAATATGACCAGCCGATTTATGCTGGCCTCAAAGAGACTGGGCGTGTCGAGCGCGCTGGCGATAAGCCCTATCAAGTAGTCATTAACGGCGAAAACTACCATGCTCTTGAAACCTTGGCCTTTGCCTATGCAGGCAAAGTGGACTGCATATATATTGACCCACCCTATAACACTGGCGCCCGCGACTGGAAATACAACAACGATTACGTCGACGGCTCCGACGCCTATCGCCACTCCAAGTGGCTTGCCTTCATGGAGCGCCGCCTCAAACTCGCCAAGCAGCTGCTCAACCCCAACGATTCCGTACTCATCGTGACGATCGACGAGAAGGAGTACGCAAGGCTTGAGCTTCTTTTAGAGAGCGTTTTTCCCAACGCGACCGGTATCCAGACGGTTTCAATCACCATAAACAAGAACGGGGTTGCCCGCGGCAACCAGTTCAAGAGAGCTGACGAGTACGCTGTCTTTTGCTTTTTTGGCACCGCCGCGCCGTGCCAAGTGGACCGCAGACTCTATTCCGTTGAGTTCGGAGAACTTGAGGAAAAAGTGGCTGATGACGCGTCGAGCAGCCGCTCCCAACGTAAAGTACGTTGGGAGTGGCTGCTGAGGGGCGGTCCCAATGCCGCTCGCACCGCAAGGCCGAATCTCTTCTATCCCATCTATATCGATGAGGAGACCGCGACCATTAAGGAGCTCGGCGCTTCTCTCCCCCTTGAACAAGACTGGACAAAGATACCGACAAAAACGGGTCTCAGGGCAGTTTGGCCTATTAGGACCGATGGCCGAGAGGCGACTTGGAGGATCTCCCAGAATGCTCTACAGGCCAAGCTTGATCGCGGGTGCGCAAAAGTAGGTGAGTACAACAAAAAGAGTAATCGGTACTCCCTCCTTTACCTAGGAGATTCCCAAGAGGAGCGTCTCAAGAATGGAGAAATTAAACTCATCGGCAAGGCTGAGGATGGGTCCTTGCTTCTCGAAGAGCAGGGAGAGCGCTCTGCCATTCCAACAACTGTTTGGAGTGGTACGCAGTTCTCTGCCGGTGAATACGGGAGCCGATATATCAAAAAGTTCATCGGCGATAGGCGCTTCACATTTCCAAAGTCCCTTTATGCGACCGAGCTCTCAATCGCTTCCGTTGTTGCCGACAAGCCCGACGCCCTTGTAGTCGATTTCTTCTCAGGATCGGGCACCACGGCACATGCCGTCATGCGCTTGAACCATCAGGACGGCGGGCGCAGGCGCTCCATCAGCGTAACGAATAACGAGGTCTCCGAGGACGAATCCAAAAAGCTCACCAAGCGCGGTCTTCGCCAGGGCGACCCCGAATGGGAAGCACTGGGCATCTGCCAGTACGTTACCAAACCACGCGTCACGGCGGCCATCACGGGCAAGACGCCCGAGGGTGACCCCATCAAGGGTGACTACAAGTTCACCGACGAGTTCCCCATGGCCGATGGCTTCGAGGAAAACGCCGTCTTCTTTGACCTCACCTACGAAGACCCGGACGCCGTCGAGCTGGGCGTGGCCTTCGAGGAGATCGCGCCCCTGCTCTGGCTGCGCGCTGGTTCGCGTGGCAGCATCATCAAGCACGAGCAGCCGGGCTTTGCCATGGCCGACGCCTACGCCGTCCTCTTCGACTTTGCTTCGGTCGGCGCTTTCATAGACGCCGTCAAGCAGAATGCCAGCATAGGGTGCGCCTATGTGATCACGGACGACACGGCTCGATACGCCTCCGTCAAGGCACAACTGCCTGGACTCGACGTCGTCCGCCTGTACGAGAACTACCTGCAATCGTTCAAGATTGCCGCCGAGGATGCGGTGAGGTAAACATGAGAGTCGAACTTAAGGATTTCCAAGCCGGTGCGGTCGCGACCCTGGCGAACAAGTTGCAGTCGATGCGCCGACGCTACGAGCAGGACGGCGAGCTGTCCTCGATATGCCTCGCATCTCCCACGGGGTCGGGCAAAACGGTCATGTGCGCAGCGACGATCGAAGCGCTCTTCTTCGGAGACGACGATCTGAGCCTCATGCCCGACGAGAATGCCGTCGTTCTTTGGCTCTCGGATTCCCCGAGCCTGAACGAGCAGACGAGCGTGCGTTTCTCAAACGTGGCGGACAAGCTGGCAGACAGCATCCTTGACAGGCGCCACCTGGTCACAATTACCAACGACTTCGGAGCCGCGCACGACATTCTCGAGCCGCGCCACGTCTATTTCCTCAGCAAGGACCTACTCAGTAAGAACGGCCTGCTCACCAAGGGTAGTGAGGCCAACTCCGGCCGCGTGTTCTGGGACATCCTTGACCGCACCATCAGGGATCCGGAGCGTAACCTCTATCTGTTCATAGACGAGGCTCATCGCGGTCTGGGGGCCAATGCCTCGAGCGAGCGCGGCACCGCGACGATCTACGCCAGCCTCATTGATGGGCTCGACGGCCGTGCAGCGATGCCCATCGTCGTCGGGGTCTCTGCCACGCCGCAGAGGTTCGAGGCGGCCATGGACCAGCGCGCCGATCGCGTGCGTATGCCAAAGGTCGCTGTGACCCCTCGCGAGGTTCAGGAGTCAGGTCTGCTCAAGGACATCATCGAGTTGCGCGTGCCAGAGAAGGACGACCCTGTCGAGCACCAGTACCTCACTATGGCGTGCGAGCGCTATGCCTTGGCCTGCCGCGAGTGGGGCGAGTACTGTGCCCGTGAGGGCGAGAGTCCCGTCAACCCGCTGCTGCTCATCCAAGCGGCGGACAACGCGAGCAGCTCGGCCCTGGCTGAGATGTGCGACCAGATCACGGGCCTGGTCCCCGGCCTTTCCGAGGCGATGTCGTTCGCCAACGTCTTCGGCGAGCATAAGGACATCGCGGCGGGAAAATACCTCATTCCCTATGTCGAGCCCGAGTTCGTTCAGGACGCCTCGCGCATTCGCGTGCTCTTCGCCAAGGAGGCTGTCTCCAACGGATGGGACTGCCCGCGAGCGGAGGTCATCTTCTCGCAGCGCAGGCGTTCGGACTCGACCTATATCGCACAGCTCGTGGGACGTATGGTACGCACTCCACTTGCGCGGCGCATCGAATCCGATGATCTTTTGAACTCAGTCGCCTGCTACCTGCCCCAGTTCAATCCCGAGAGCACTCAGGACGTGGTCGACTACCTCATGGGCCGCAAGGACGACATGGGCGAGAGCTCAATCGGCAAGCAGAACATCGTTCTCAACCCCGTGACTATCACGGCGGCTGTGCCCAAGTCCGAAGCCGACTATCAACAGGAGCTCAAGGCGTACGAGGAGAACGAGAAGGCCATCGAGACGGCGCGGCAGGCACAACCCGGCTACCAGGCGTCGCTTGCCGGCATCGCGATTCAGGAGCCGTTGGACATGCAGGGAGCGCAGCCCTCGCTTGCCTCGGCGGTCAGGCCCGTCGACGTCCCGGCGCCAGAAGCGGAGCTGGCGCCTCAGCCCGCAACAGGCAACTACGTTGCAGCGTCTGCCCCGCAGCAACTTGCGACACCTGAGCCAAGTTCCGCACGGACCGAGCCGACCCAGCCCGTCTCGATCGTAATACCCGTGCCCATGGCAAAGCCCAAGCCGCCCACCAAGCGCGAGCAGTCTTTCACGCATCAGGAGTGGCAGGGTATCCGCACAGCCTTCGATTCCATTCCCGTGCAGCGCATTCCGAAAAAGGCCAGGAACGAATTCCAGAGCCTGGTTAAGACGGCGACTCTGCTTGTCGAGACTGGCCTCGATGTCAATGCCGCGGCCGACGTGAAAAAACAGTTCGTCCAGAAGCTCAAGGGATACATCGTTGCTAACGAGGACGAGTACCGCGAAGCCAAACACGACGTAGAGGTTGCCGAGACCGTCAAGATCACGCTCGACAAGCTCAACGAGACCGAGGACCAGGAGCAGGAGGAGGCCCGCACGGACGCCGAAGGCCTCAGAAAGGCCGCCCGCGACGCCGACATGCATTTCACTAAGGAGTTTGCGAATGAGTATCGTCGCGCCAACTTCAAGGAGCTTGGGCGGCCCGAGTGCGACCTGCGCCTTGCCGCAGCGGTGCGCACGCAGACCATCGTTGATGCGCTCGAGGGCTGGGCGGCTCAATGCCGAAAGGAATACTTCGATAAGGTCGATGGATCTGGCGATTATGACTACCTTAACGACGCGGCAAAGCAGCGCTACGACGAGCTGGCGCGTGAAACCGAGGGCAAGCGCCTCACAAAGATAGAGTGGCCCACGTCTACCAGCACGTCGGATGACTTCGCTAAGTATCCGTGCCATATCGTGCAGAAAGAGGACGGCCTCTGCCCGCTCGACCTGAACCCGGCGGAAGACTATATCGTTAGGAACGAATTGGCAAAGAATCGTACGGTTGCCTTCTATCGCAATCCGTCGGGCAGCATGTCTGCCAAGGCGTTTTCGATTCCGTACATGTCTTCGGTGGGACGCAAGGCCCTGCATCCAGACTTCCTCTTCTTCGTGAAGGACGGCGACGGGACAATCAAACCGTCGATCGTCGACCCGCACGGAGATTTCCTCAGTGACACGCTTGCCAAGCTCAAGGGTTACGTTGCCTATCTACGTGAGTATCCCGACGTGTTTAAGCAGGTGCTTTTCGTTGGGGACATGGGAGGGGGCGTATACAAGGTGCTTAACCTTTTGCGCGCCGATGTGCAGGATGCCGTTATGGGCTACAGCGATGTCGATTGCAAGGCGCTCTTCTATAGTTCGTATGCAAACGACTACCAATAGAAGATTGATTGGATACCGACTCCGAAGTGCGCTCAGTTTAGGGCTACACAAAACAACAAAGGAGGAAAACGAGGAATCAAGGCGGTCGATACGTCAATCGAACGGTTCACAGCTTATTGACGGCCATTTTTATAGCGATTTCTGCCCCTTCGACGAGCGTTTCAAGAGGGGGTATGCGCTTGCTTAGCAAGTGCTTCCTTTGTTGACGAGTCGGAGCATATTGTTTCGGGACATGCCGCTAGGAAGGATAAGGGATATGAATAAAGAAACAAAATTGGGCGACGGAGTCGCTAATGAGGTAAAGGAAGAAATCAATCGCGAGTTGTCTTCGACGGCCAAGGCCCTCATTCGGATCTTGTTCGCATACCTTAACGATAAAGTTCAGGGCATTGATATTGATGATATTCTAGGAAAACTTAGCAAGAAAGACGAGGATGAGATTATCTCCCTATGGTCTTCTCAGCTCGTAGAAGAAGGCTTACTGCCAAGTGGATATGGCGGCTTGCCAAATGATTTACTTATTGAAAATTTGCACCAAACGGGTTATGTGGACGGTCTTTATAGCGGATATGTTCTTGCAATGATTTCGCTGATAGACAACAATGCGCCTCACGAGTTGATTGCTTCCGTAAAAGACGATCTTTCCCCTAAACCTATAGCGTTGCGCTATAGAGATCGCCATGAGTTGGCCGCGCGCCTTGACGATGAGAAATATCGTTGGGTCAAATGCCCGCCAAAGGATGATTCAGTTGATTAAAGATCTTGAATCGGCCTTTCCGTTTTATGCGTGGGGACCAAATGAGGACCAAATTTAGTTGAAGAAACGCCTGTTAATTTGTGGTGCAAATAACTGGACTACACTTCTACCTGCGGATCTTGTTATCGAGTGGGAATAGGAAATTCTTTAGTTATGGGGGTATAAATTTGATTTACTTTAGGATAAGCCCCCATGACTATATGAATTGACCTGCTAACTCCAATGAAGATTGGAGGGTAACTGCCAGGGATGACGGCCCAGCGAGTGTTATTTTGCGAGCCGTGCGCATCGAAGGCGACGTTTAGTGGTATAAACTACTTGCCGGAAGCCGCGGCTTTCAGAGTACGGCTTACGTGTACGTTTAACCTCCGTGGGAGACGGGGTGCCGCAAGGCGTAGAGTATCGCCCACCTGTAGGGGCCTGCAGCGATGCGGGCCCCGCTTCGTATGAGGGGGCGCAACCGGTGAAGATCGTATCCGTCTCCCAGGACTTTTTCGACCTCGTCGAGGGCGACCGTGAGCTCATGCTTAAGCGCGACCGCCCCTGCAGCGTGGTGGTGAGGCTGCGTTTCCGCGGGAAGCGCAGGGACTTCGCCGTGCCGCTGCGCTCCGACATCGCCCCCAACGTGCCCAAAGACCAGTACTTCGCGCTACCGCCCCGCCCCGCGACGCGTCCCGGCTGCCGCCACGGCATCCACTACGTCAAGATGTTCCCCATAACCAAGGCCTACCAGCGCCGCTTCAGGACCGAGGGCTCGGCCTACTACGAGACGCTCCAGCGCATCATCGACGGCAACACCAAGCGCATTGTCTCCGAGTGCCAGGAGTACCTCGACCGCTACGAGCGCGAGGGAAGGCCCCGCTTCGCCGTCGACATCGACCGCATCGTGGGCCTGCTGGAGGGCGGGAAATAGGGCGCCTCGGCTCAGTCTCGAGCCATGCGGAGCCGCTCCGCATTTTTGAACGCCGCGTGTGCGTCCCAAATACCCGAGAAGCAAGCCATGAGGTGCGGCGGCACGCTCGTGCCCGCACGCAGCCATCTCCATCAGCGTCTACGGTGCGCTACAACATCACGAGCAAGCTGCCTGGCAAGCCGGGCGTCGTAACCGTTCCGCCTATGAGCTACGTCGCCGTGCGGGGTAAGGGCGATCCCAACATCGAAGGCGGCGAGTACCAGAATGCGTTGCCGTTGCTCTACGGCGTTGCCTATACCATCAAGATGTCGAAGAAGGGCCTGCGAGAGATCGAAGGCTATTTCGACTTCGTTATTCCGCCGCTCGAGGGCTCCTGGTGGCAAGACCGCACCGATGGCGGGATCGATTATGCACGGAAGGACGACTTCAACTTCATCTCATGCATCCGCCTGCCCGATTTCGTCACTCGCGAGGACTTCGACTGGACCGTTTCGGAAGCTGCCGTCAAAAAGAAGCCGGACTTCTCGGCGGTCGAGCTGCTGAGGGTTGACGAGGGCCTTTGCGTTCAGTGCATGCATACCGGGCCTTACGGCGGCGAGCCCGTGATCGTAGAGGCCATGCGCACATTTGCAACGGAACAGGGCTACGCCCCCGACTTCTCCGAAGCCCGCCTCCATCACAAGATCTGCCTCTCCGACCCGCGCAAGCGTGCGCCGGAGAGGCTCAAGACTGTGATCCTCCATCCCATCAAGTCGATTTAGCGAAACGAGTGACGCCGCGCGGTCCGGCTTCTGCTATTGCGGTTTCGAAATGGCGGGCCGGCGGCCGACCATAGCGCCCGGTTGATCAGCTACATGAAGGTCTTTGGCTATCGCGATGGCGAGATCTCGCATCTGTACATCCGCTCGATTACGCTATGTGTGGCGGCATCGCTCGCGTTGAGCCTGCCGTTGATCATCGGCTCGCTCAGCGCGATTTTCCGTGCGATGCTGCTCTCCTACAACGGCAATATCGAGATTTACGTGCCGACCTGGTCCATGGCGGCATGCGTGGGCATCGGCTTTACAACGTACCTGGTCGTGGCGCTGTTGCACATGCGGTCCATCAAGCGCGTCAGCCTGGCCGAAGCCCTCAAGGTGCAGGAGTAGTCATCGGAGACGTTTTCAACGACCGGGCGTCGCGTTTGACTTCAACCCCACTTCAGCGGGTGCCGCCCTCTATGTCTGTAACGCCGTATAGACCAAGGGGGTATTGGCGTCTGCCCCATTATCGCTTCAAAGCGAAGGGGCCGAGTCTGGACTACCTCCAGGCTCGACCCCTTTCATCAAGCAGCCCTATTTCTGTACTACCGTGCAGCAAACGGAGATGAGCAAGCTTAATACGTTAGTTCATCTTCTTACGACGAAGCACGGATGCTGCAACCAAGGCAGCGATAGCGGCAACCAAAGCACATGCGCTACCGACAAGAGTGAGGCTGTCGCCGGTCTTGGGCAAGCCGCCCTTTGCAGGCTTCTTACCCTTGTTGTGACTGTTGTTGTTAACGGTGTTGGCGTTTGCGTTCGCATTGGCAGAGGAGCCGCCGTCGTTGCCCCCGTTTTCGCCCGTACCGGGTTGAGTTGCTGCTTTCCAGCCTGCATACAGGGTGAGCTCGGGCTCAGCGCCGTCCACGGCGGCGTCAAAGTCATAAGCCGTGGCGCAATCCTGGTCAGTGAACCACCCAGTAAAGGTATAGCCTTCCTTGGTAGGATCTGCCGGCTTCGCTACTTTGCCACCGACGGCAACAAGCTGAGAGACAACTGCCGTGCCCTGGTTGGAATCGAAAGTGACGGTAACCTTCAAAACCTTAGGAGCAGCGCCCGATTCTTGGGCATAGTTGTTGGCACTCTGAGCATCGGTGAAGTAAACAACGGTTCCGTCAGCATTAGTTACGGAATAGGCCGCATCGTCCTTCGCGGTCTCCTCGTCAGTGACGGCATACTTGCCGTCGCTGAACAGCACGGCAAAGCCGCTCTTGAGGTGCTTGGCAACCTCTTTATCTGTGTACTTGCCGCCGCTTACTTCGATATTGCCAAGATTGAGACTGCCGTTAAATTCACCGTCGGAAACGGTGATCGCGTTATCGGCACCATCGAAATCCGACTCCTCCTTGGTCGAGGAATTCCAGGTGTAAGCCTTGATTACCGCGTTGTCGCCCTTAGCCGTAAAGGTGCCACCGGTGATGGCGACCTTGTCGAGGCCCTTGTAGCCGGGACGGTTGACGATGGAGATCGCCGCGCCGTCCTGGATAGCGCCATCGCCCTCGGTCTTTGCAACCGGATCGCCCGAAGCGGTAATCGCGCTACCCGCGTTGATGCTCAGGCTGCCCGAGCACACCTGCACGCCCATCGTCTTCGCGTTGATCGTGGAGTTGTCGATGGTCAGCTTTCCGCTGCTGGGGAAGTAGATACCGAAGCCATTGGGAACGTTGAGCGTGCTGTTCTTCAGGACAACAGTGTCGTTCGTGTTGTTGCCGTTGGTCTCAATGCCGCTCGTGGCAGTGGTAGAGGCCTCGACGCCATCGAACGTAAGGGTAGAGTTGTCGTACGTGATCTTGCCGCCATTGGCTGACGGAATCAGGCCGATGAGCTGCGAGCTCACGACCTTGCCGTTTTTCACCGTAAGTGATGCGTTGGGGTAATTGATTTCGAACGCCGCGGAGTTCGCGTCGGTTCCGGTGCACGTCCAGGTGTGGCCGTTCAAGTCAACCACGCGAGCAACGGTTCCGGAGTTGAACGTGCTGCCCGTGGTGTAGTCGCGCAGCAAGGTGATGGCTTCGCCAGTTTTGGTCTGAGCATCGAACGCCTCATCCATGGTGTAATAGCTGGTTTCGCCAACCTGAGCGAGGTAAGCTTTTGCCACGCCGTACGTGCCGTCGGCGTTTTGGGTAGCCGCAGAGCCTTCAACCAGGTAGCGGGACGGATCGGTGCTAAACGTACCGCCCGTGACCTCGATTGCTGCCTTTGTGGGGTCGTTGGAAGTGGTACCCGTGCTGTAGTCAACCGTGTTCAGCGTGCCATTGACGGTGCCGCCGGTGATTGCCACCTTCGCCGCTTTACCCTCGGCGCCGTCGTAAGTCACTGACTCAACGTTACCGTTGACGGTGCCGCCACTGATAGTCAGATCAGAGCCGCGCCCTTCGTACGTCCACGACGAAACGTTGCCGTTGATGACCGCAGTATCTTTGATGATGGCATTTTTCCAGTTTTCAATGGCATAGCTGTTTTGCGAATTGATTTTGCCGCCCTTCACATAAAGGGTGCCGTAATCAACCTTAATTGCAATGAAGTTATCCTGCGTAAAGGTGCCGCCTTCAATTGTCATAGTTGGTTGCACTTTAACGCTATCGTCACCGATACGAACGAGGGACGCACCTTTCGTTCCGCCGGCACCGCTGTTGTTCTTTACGGTGCCGCTCTTGAACAGCAGGAAACCGGTTTTGCCCTGAACGTCGATGACATAGTGGGACGAAGTGCCGGAATTCGCCGCAGTATCCTCGCGCATGATAGTGCCCGTCTGGGCTTCGCTGGAGTCCTGGACGGTAACCCTGGCGTTGTTGATCGTCAGTGCCGGCTTGCGCTGGCCTGTACTGCCGTTGAGGATATGGCCATTCAGGTCAAGCGTAACCTCATACGTAGAGATCGTGACGTTTTCCTTCGTGTCGGCGAGCAGCTTCACCGTTGCCTTACGCGGCGCAGCGTTAATTGCCTCCTGGAGGCTGGGGTAGCTTTTGCCGTTTACTTCTGCAATTGCAGATTCGGTGCCTTCAGGCTGAGTCAGTTCGGCCGGGGATGACGAAACCCCCCGATGCCGCGCCAGCCCCTGCCGCGAATGCCGCGGTTGGCAACACCATGGGGCACATCGCAGCACCTATCAGGAGCGAAATGAATTTGCTTTTATTGCTTATCTTCATTCCTTACGCATCTTCCTTTCTGTTTTCTTGGATTCCAACAATTGTCTTATCTTTTGCATCCCCCCCCTTGTTTTTGTGTGTCTATTTCCAGCATTTTAACGTGTATTGAAAATGGTCTGTTAAATAAAAAATGGTCTACTAAAATTAATTTACAAGCAGCCGCGTATTAACACCGGTTTTATAAGCGCTTTGGCGAAAACGCCCTGCTTATCAGAAGGATTTAAATCCCAATTAAACAAGGAGCGGAAAGAGAACCAGATGCAATAGCAAGATTTGCTATTGCATCTTTTGCTTGGATTTGCCTTAGAAAGCCTTATATGCCCTATATTACGATGTTGCGCAATCGTATCCTTTTACCGAATCTGAGCAAGCACTTGCACGCCCCGGCTCAGATTCTAAAGACTTTGAAAGCGAGATACCGTGAGTAAAAAACGCAGGGTGTTGACCTTTGTTGCAGCATTGGCACTCTACGCATTGGCGATGCCGATATCGGCCTTCGCGGCAACGCCAACCACTATTAAAGTGGGCAGCAGCAGCGAATTCGATAGCGCGGTAGCCACCGTAAACGCTGCTCCCAGCGGCGAATACGTCATTGAGCTCACCGACGACATTCAAACCGGAGGAGCCTCGTTCACCTCTTCGCGACCTGTAAGCATTGTGGGCAACGGGCACACCATGACGCTTGGTCAGTACAGCTCGATTTCCGTACAGTCGGGAGCTCAATTGAACTTGGGCGCAGCAGATGGCAGTGACACGCTAAAAATTAGCGGCGGGAACGAACAGAGCAACGACGTACCTGGTCTGTTGTATATCCAAGGCACGTGCAATATGTATCCCGGCGTTACCATTGCCGACCGTAAAGGCAATAACTACTTTGGCGGCGGCGTAACCGTGCAGGGCGGTACCTTTCATATGTATGGCGGCACCATTGATAACTGTGGCATCACCGGCGGATCCATGTGCTACGGCGGTGGTGTTGCCGTGATTTACGGCGGTTCGTTTACTATGGATGGCGGCGAAATCACGAACTGCTTCGCCACTTCCTCCTTCAAAGCCTCGGATTACGGCATGGATTCCCGCATTATCACGTCTGCCGGCGGCGTGTACGTTTCCGGCGGATCTTCGTTCGTCATGACGGGCGGAACCATTTCGAACAACAAGGCCAACGAAATGGGCGGCGGCGTTGCTGTTGTTGCGTCAATCGATGAAATCATCAATGGCGGATGGGGCAACCTTCAAAGCTCGGCACAAATCCTTGGCGGTACCATTAGCGGAAACCAAGCAAACGATGGCGCAGGTGTTCTTTCTTCCGCATACTTCTACGCCGCAGCATACGGCCTGTGCGCTGACACCCCAAACGTAGGCGCTGCCGAAAAACCGGGCTTATTCCTTAAGAACACCACCATCACCAATAACAC
This sequence comes from Collinsella acetigenes, assembly GCF_012844445.1. Taxonomy (NCBI): domain Bacteria; kingdom Bacillati; phylum Actinomycetota; class Coriobacteriia; order Coriobacteriales; family Coriobacteriaceae; genus Collinsella; species Collinsella acetigenes. The sequence goes on along the minus strand of NZ_JABBCP010000004.1, from coordinate 132,873 downwards.
AGCGAATCAGGACGAAGGCTATGGCGCCGGCGTGCTTGCGGTGATGATGAAATCGCCTGCCGCAGCAGAAATTCGCGACTGCACGATAACAAAGAACAGTGCTGCAATAGGCGGCGGCGTTGCGTCGTACGGCAACTTCACCAGCTTGACCATTGACGGATGCACCGTCACGGGCAACAAGGCGGCAAATTACGGCGGAGGCTTTGCTGCAGAATCGAATTCCGGTGAAGGGGCAGGCACCACCATCGCCAACACCAAGCTGTGCAACAACAGCGCAGGCAAGGCGGCTTCCGACGTCTACCTGGATGGTTCCCGTGCAAAATTGTCGGCCGCAAAAGACATGAACGAGCTTTACCTGGGCAAACCCGACGACGTGACCAATAAAAAGATTGACGGCTGGTATCTTGATAACGAAAATGCCCGCTACGCAACGCAGACAAAAGAACAACGCACCGAGTGCACCAACTACGCCAGCATCGACTCCGATGGCAAGGTTTATCTGATTGCCGCCGCAAAACCGTCTTTGGTGAAAATCACCTTCGCGAATGAAGACGGAACCACCATCTATAGCGAAGACTGGTACGAAATCGGCACGAAAGCAGACCAAATCACGGTACCCACTCCTACGAAACCGTCTGACGACAAGTACGACTACGTGTTCGATTCGTGGCACAAGGAAATCACCGACGCGACAGAAGATGTTGTCTACAAAGCCCAGTTCAAGAAGGTGCCCAAGAACAATCCGGGCAATTCCGATACCGACAAACCCGGCACGGACGCCCCGGGCAACAACACCCCTGGCGCGGACGGTTCTCAAACCAACGGCGGCAACGCGAACGCCAACAGTGCCCTTCCTTCGATGGGCGATCATACGGCAACAGCGCTTGGCACTGCCCTGACCGGAACGGGCGTACTTGCATTGGCAGTTGCAATCTACACGCGCAAAAGAAAGCGCATCTGGTAAACTAGGCGCTCTCATTTCGCTTGCCGCAAGAAGCCGGTACCGCGCGGGTGTGAACTGCGGCCCAAACTTAGACGGCTCAATAAAAACTAAGCTGCAGAGGGCTGGCCCGGAACTTCTCCGGGACCAGTCCTTTCAATTTGATCCGACTCCTCTGGGCGTTTCAATGGGATGCGTAGGCGTCGAGATAACATCTGTACCTAGCCAATAAAGACGAGCCTATGGAACGAAGAATCAGAAAGCTTGGGCTGCTGTTTGCTGCACTTGTCGCGTCTCCACAAATTACTTGGATGGCGTATCGCAAGAGTCCTCTATTTCGTTCGAAGGCGAGAAATGGGAGGCGATTTTTATGAGGTAGCCAATGTCTTTCCGACTCCAATTTGGGACATGGGGTAATTCCGCCTGCACGGAATGCGCGTTACGCTGAATGCAGGGTAGAGCGCGGTGCTGTCTCCTGCGGCAGGCTCGTCTTGCTCCATAGCGCACCGCGCCACTACCAGCGTTCCCGCATCGAAAGGAGCCACCATGGCAGTTGGAAACGAAAAGGCCCCTAAGGAAATCATCTGTCCAGGCTGCGGCGACGTCATCAAAAACACGGCGTTCAATCCTATCACCGACACGTGCGGCGCCATGCTGCAGGACGGCTGGCTTTGCCCCGAGTGCGCCTACAGGCTGCGGCCCAAGTACCCGATGCACTATACCGACGACGAGCCCGCCACGTTAGAAAAGGCGCCTGATGCCGGCAGGCCCATCCTCACCATGCTCAGGAACGACTTCCTCTATGCCGATCCGCTCGATCCGGTGGACAGCACTGCCTTCTCTTATACCGGCGCGCTTCGGAGCGATCCTTTGGCCAAGCTCAGATCGGAGCAGATCGAGGACGAGCTCGCGAGCATCGATGCGTACAAGCAGGAGGTCTCGAAGAGATTCGGCGGTGCCAAGAACGTATTCGAGGTGCTTGAGGTCGCTCCGATGCCCAAACTCAAGCCGTTTTGCGCGGGGCTTCCCAACATCAAGCGCCTTAAGGGCACCATCGCAATCGCGGGCAACGTGCGCCTGGGCGCATTCGCGGCAGGTGACATTGTGACGGTCCATCATGGCAGCATGCGCTATTCGGCAAAGGTGCTTATTAACCGTGCCACCACAGGGTTCTTGCGCTGGTGGATGTTTCCCAACGCAATTATTGGCAAGCCGCTGCCGACCGTTAGCACAATCGACAGTTCGGATCTTATCCCCGAGAAGGGCGGCTTAACCGAAGGGTGGCACGGCGTGCTGGTGCTGAGTCCCGAGGCTTCCGACATCGCTCCGGGAGACGTACTCACGCTTGGGTGATGGGTGGCTCCGTACACGTATACGGCGGGGACGTTTCGGGTCTTGATTCATGCCCTTGTTTAGAGCGCGCCTCTACCCTCGGGCGATGTGCTGCGGATACCACTTCTGGAACCATGCAGTAAAGACGCCCATAAGCGCGGGGAGGACCGAGTTGATCGCGCCAACAAAGCTGGCGGCATCCGTCTGCATGATGAAATATGTCCAGATGGGCGTGACCAGGTAGAGGATCCCCCATGCGGCGGTGAGGATGCGATTCGTCCGCATGAAGATTGGGTTTCGCAGCGCCGCGTCTCCGTTATAGCTGTTCTTGGAGTAATGAGCAGTCAGCGGCACGTTTGTGAAACAGGAGACGGTCCAGATGAGCCCGAACAGGAAATACGATGCCGGAATCACGAGGATGGGGGAGGCCCCTGTCAGCAGCGCGATGGAGCATGCGCCGACTCCCAGGTTCGAAATCTGGTCGTATCGGGTGGCCTTGGTTCGGCACATCAGTACCGGCAGAAGAACGCATATCGCCATGCTGAGAAGGCTGCCCCAAAAGCTGTCGATGGAAGCTGCAACCCAAAAGACGATCCAGGGAATCAAGAGCAGCAACATGTTGGTTTTTGGCTCGTCTGCGTTCTTGCCGGTACCCAATTCGTTGACGCTCGCGTCTGCATTGCCGCTGCCCGCGTTGCCGCGTGCTGCCTCAAAGTATTCGTCCCAGTGCATCATCAGGTCGAAGTCGCCCTCAACCGAGTACATATGTTTCATGAGTGCCTCGTCGCCGGCAATTTCGCCGGCGGCAATCGAGCGCCAAACGCTCAGAGGCGTGTTGATTTGAGTGGTGCAATTGGTGGTGAAGCCTTCGGCGGGTTCCTCCTCGACGTGACTGCCGTTCTTTCCAAGGACGATGCGGTAGGTCTTGTCGATGTCGGTATAGTTCATGTCGAGCAAGACATCATGTCCAGGCCAGGCATCCTTGCGGTAGAGGGCTGCCATCTGACGGGTGAACACCAGGCTGGGGTCCTCTGCTTCGCCCGATTTGCTGATTCCCCAGCTGGCATCCGCCATCGCTTCGAAGACATCGCGCGGGAACAGGTCTTGATCGAGTTTGGCACGGGTCTCCCCAGTGATGCCCCCGTCTGCGAACTCCTCGCCTGCTTTTTCGACGTGTGAAAGGTATTCGTCCGTACGCTCTGCCAACTCCTTCACGCGGAAGAGTTCGCCTTGCCCGCAGAAGAGCGCGGTGTAGCCGCCTTTGCCGCAAAGTCGATCGAACAGATCGGTCACACCGCTGTAATTGCCCTTTGCGGTATAGAATCCGCAGGTCGAAATCACAACTGTCCGTTTGTCGCTCATGTCATAGCGCGACGGGTGTCCGCCGTTTTGCGCCTCGACGCTCATAAAGGGAAGCGACATGGGAAGCTGGCGGTCGATGAGGTTCTTCAGCGGACCGGGCAGCCCGAAGTAGTACAGGGGGAAGCTCCAGATAATGACATCGGCCCACAGGATTTTCTCAATGATTGCTTGCATGTCGTCGTGCAGGCAGCATGTTCCCGGCGTCTTGCTCCAGCAGGAAAAGCAGCCCAGGCAAGGTTTGATGTCGAGTTTGGTGACATGTAGGGTTTCGACTGCTGGCGTGCGCCCGTAGGCACTCTCTTCCCGGGTGGCGATTCCTTGCAGGAAAGCGCTGGTCAGGCGCCAGGTGTTGCTTCGTTCGCCTTTAGGGCTGCCGTTGATGGCCAGGATGTTCATCGTTCGCTCCTCAGTTTAGCGGCGCAGTGCTCGGCCCAGTCGATGTGCATTTGCAGACTTCTCCTGCCAAAGTCGGCGGTCATTTTCCAGTATGGACTTTGGTCCTGCAGGTTGAGTTCGCCCTCAAAGTAGTCGATGCTTTGTTCGATGTCGGAAAAGGAGGCCAGCTGCTGGCGGCATGTGCATGCGATGCCTTCGAAGTAGGCGATGTTCTCCTCTTTGCTTCGGTTGCCCAGGAAGAACACCTGCATGAGCAGGGGCACGCGGGTATCGCCGATGGGGTCTTGCCTGGAGAGCCAGCTTAGAAGCTCGGTGCGGCCATTTTCTGTAATGGAACAGACATTCTTGTTGGGTTTTCCGCTTTGTTCGACGGTGGTGATCGCTATCCAGCCGTTTTTCTCGAGGGTCCGCAACTCGCGATAGATCTGACTGCTTTGCGCCTGCCAGAAGAAATTCAGGGATTTGTTGAAGATCTCTCGGATTTCGTAGCCGGTCATGTCGCCGTAATTGAGAAGGCCGAGTATCCCGTGTTTTAGCATCGCCCCTCCGTCCCTTATGATGATATTCCACTTGTGCACTATGATTATAGGCTACGGAAGGGCGATGCCGGGGGACGAGGCGTAATGGTTCGGTAAAGGCGGGGTTGGATGCGCGAGCGGATTTGAAATGAGTGGCGGAACGAGTGGCGGTGAAACGTGCACTTTGAGATGACTGGCGGTAAATCGTTCATTTTGTTGCCGAGTTTAGTTTCGTAGGGGGCTTCGGGTCCGAGCGGGGTCCAAACGAGTGGCGGTAAATCACTCGTTTTGAAATGAGTGGCGGAGAAACATGCGTTATTCGGCCGATTTCGGCCCTGAGACGCTTCAAAATCCGCCACTCATTTAGAAATGCTTGAGAAACCGCCACTCGTTCAAAGCGGACGATGCCGGTAGACAGGTGGCTTCTCAACCATATGCTGCTGCGAGGACGTCTTTTTTCTTGGGCGTCTTGTTGGCGCATTTTACGCACGGTCTTTACGTACGGGCTTTGTCTTTTGCGAGGCCGTCGAATAACAGACATTGACGTTCGCCGCGCGTCGGGCGTTCCTCGTACAGAACGTGCCGATGCGCGGCTAATGGCTAGCGAGATTCTTGCTAAACGACGTATCGGAATGACGCGCCCATACCGCGTAGATAAAGACACTTACCACGCAGGCCAGCGAGACGATTATCCACATACTCGAATAACCCATGGCGGTAATCAACGAACCCGCGATGCCACCACCCAGGCCGTAGCCGATGTCGTAACCGCATAAAAATGTCGAATTGGCTGAGCCGCGCGTTTCATCGGTTGAGGTATGAACCGCCATCGACTGCAACGAAGGCTCGAGACCGCCAAAGGTGTAGCCGGCAAGCGCTGCGGAGAGGATGTACATTGCCGTGTTGGGGGCGAGGGCCAAAAGCAAAAAGGCTACAAGCATCGCCGCGTTGCAGGTGTAGACGAAGATGGCTTCGCCGCGCTGGTCGACCAACTTGCCCAGCGTGATGCGCACCACCAGGAGCATCACCGACATTACGATGAAGTAAATTGACCCTGAGGGCAGGGAATTCTCGGCTGCAAAAATAGCGACGAAGTTTTCCAGGGCGCCAAGGGTCAGCATGAAAACGAACATGGTTGCCGTAGCAGGCAGGGAGTCGCGGTTGATGATGGTTCGCAGGTCGAGCTTTTTCTTAGGGACATCTACCTTGCGCGTGCGCACAAAGGCAAAAAGAACAAGCCCAAGTCCCGCGATGCCAGCGGCGACAGCATACAGCGTGCCAAATCCAAAGCCTTCCATGAGGCTAAGGCCCAATGCCGGTGCGATTGCCGAGGCCAGGGCGGTTGCCATGCCAAAATAGCCCATGCCCTCTGCAAAGCGGGGGCGGCAAATCACATCGGAAGCAACGGTTGCTGTGGTCGAATTAGAGAAGGACAGACCGACGCCGTGAAGCATGCGAAAGGCGATGCTCATCGAAAGGACCGGCACGAATGCATAGCCCAGCGGTGCGGCACCCAAGAGGAGCAGGCCCGCCACAAGTGCTACTTTGCGAACGCCGTTATCGAGCCACCAGCCTACAAACGGTCTGATGATCACGGCCACAAAGGCAAAGGCTGCCGCGCAGACACCTGCGATGGCTTCGCTACCACCTAGGCTTTGGATAAAGAACGGGAAGGTGGAGAGGGTCATGATGTGGTTGGTGAAGACGCAGAGATTCACCAGGATGATGAGCACTAGATCGCGTGTCCATAGTTTTGCGGCAGGCTTGCCGGCGTGCGCAGTTTTTTCTGTTGACATAAAAAATCCCTCCTAGACGGGTTTGATAGGACCGTCCAGCAGGGATTGAATGCGCGCGATGCGAAAAATGTCACAGCTGAACGGCGAAGCCATCAATTGGACTTACGCACGGAGCAGCTCATTGACGTGTTGAAGTATATCGAAGACAGAGCCGGTTTGGCATGCATCTTTATGCTTTGGCTTCTTCTGCCGCCCTTGTTTCTCCCATGTGCGAGAAAAGCGCTCCAAAGACAAGACGCGTGACAGGAGACGCTGCAAAGAGGTTCCATAACAGTGCCATAGGGAAATTTTTGACAAGCGTGCCTACCCAGATACCCGGAAGTTGGCTTACGGGCATGCCTGCGAGAATGATGTTGAAAAGGATGCTTGCAACAAGGCTCATCGTGGGGCACGTGACAAGGACGGTGCAGCAAGAACGAATGGTCCCCTGGACAAAGGCACTGTCGCGCTCAGGGTCGATGAGGCGTTTGGCCAGGGATGCGCCCCCGCGCGTGCCCCACAGATTTGAGAACAGGAAGACAAAGATCCACATGTACGACGCTTCTATAAAGGCATCGGCGAAGACATCGTTGGTCATGTTGGAAAAGCCGCCCGCCATGATGGGGATGCCCAGTTTCCAGGCCACGTTGTAGACCTCCATTCCATAGGCCATCGTGATGGACATGAGGATTCCAAAGATCACGCCTTGCACCTTGTTCTTTGGCATGAATTTCTCCTTTCTTGTGGGGGTTCGCGCGGCATACCCCTAACAAACAAAAGCGTGCGGTCACCCCGAGGGGCAACCGCACGCTTTGCTTACTACACTGTATTTGCCGCGGGGGAGTGACGCCGTTGGACATCTGCCGCGGCAGCTTCGTGCTACACGCAATAGCCACTCTAGCATGCCTGTGTTGCGTGCTAACAGAATCAACACGAGGGTACGAGGGCATTACCAACGGCTGTACTGGTCGCGCGAATCTAGTTCCTCGAGCGCGTTGATGAGTTCCTGCTGGAGTTGTGCTTTCGTTAGCTTCGAAACGTACGAGACGATCTCGCGATGTCGCTCTTCTGCCTCGCGTTTTAAGGCTGCGTTGTAGAGAAGCTCTTCCAGTTCGACCTCTCGAAGAAAGTCCCTCTCGGCATTGGGAACGGCTTTGAAGAAAAGCGCGACCTTGTGCTTGCAGATGACTGCTCGGTTCTTCGCGTGCGGGCAGTCGCACGTGGAGCTGCGCGGATGGTCCAAGGACAGTCTGACGTGGTACGGCTGCTCAGCCGAGCCCTGCACAGTCCCTTCAAACCAGTTCCCCTCGGCTTTTTCGCAAGTGAGAACCTTGCCCGCGCGGTAGATGCCAAGGCCGCGCCAGGCCGATTTTGCGCTGGCAAGATTGATTACTGGGTGATACATGTGCGGCTCCTCTGCGAGATGATGGGTCCGTGCCCGTTAATTACGAGCTGCCTGTGGCCAGCTTGAAATCGCTCGGAAAGTTGTGGCAGCCCATGGGGTTCCGTCTACATTCTGTTGCGAATCTTCTTCACGTTTCGATTCATGAGACGCCTGCCAAGATATCGGTAGGCGAACGCCTTTATTGCAGACATTGCCTGGCCATGTTCTTGCAGCAGGTCGTCTGGACAGTCGTAGATTCCAAGGTTGCGGGTGATGCCTTCGCTTTGGATATAGGTGTCGTTACAGTCGAAGTCAATCGGCGGGTGCTTGAAGTCCTTGACGGCGACGCCGTAGCCGCAAAACGCGCCGGCACATTCCGGGTGGGCTGCTTGTAGGCTTCCCAGATAGCCCTTATCGAGGATAAAGCCCTCCAGCTCGTACCAACGCCCGTCGAGAAGGACTTCGACCCAGCTGTGAAGGATTTCTTGCGGTGCGTTGCGATAGACGATGCCGGTCATGGCGCCCTTTTGCAGCTTTTTGTCGATCATAAAGCCGTGGACTCGGCAGGGGATGCCGCAGGGACGCAGCAGTGCCATGAAAAGCGTCCCCTTGGTATTGCATTGGCCAAAGCCGTCAGCGAGGACACGTGATGCGGGGATGCTGTCGTCGATGTTGTAGCCAAACAGTATCTCGTTGCGTACGTAGTTGTAGATAGCCCGCACCCGCTCTGTTTCGGGAAGTTCGTTCCAACCGTGTCTGTGAATCAGCGCCTGAATGGAGGCGCTGCCGTAATCGAGCATCGGTGTTTCCCGCAGGTATCGATCCATGGTGCGCCCTTCTTCTCCTGGCTTTTGCTCATTGTACGGGAAGGACAGCCTGGGTCTATCGTGGGCGGGCGTCGGTTTGGATGCAGGCGACGAGTGGCGGTAAATCACTCATTTTGAAACGAGTGGCGGAGAAACGTGCGTCACTCGGGCGATTTCGGCCCGAGGATGTTTCAAAAACCGCCACTCGCTGAGGAATGCACGAAAAACCGCCACTCATTCGGCGCCATTCAGGGCGAACGCTGCGGCTCCTCCCGGCCGAGCCGTAGGTAGCTTCTCCCGGGTGCGCTGCAACTTGTGCTTGTATTCCATCTCGCCCGCATTTCTCTTTTTGGGTAGAACAAACAAACCTATGTGCCGTACGCCTGTGGCGCTCAGAGAGGAGAAAACAGAATGAATATCGTTGTTTTGAGTGGCAGCCCGCGCAAGGGAGCCAATACCGACATCATGGTCGAGGCGTTTGCCCAGGCCGCGCGCGAGCGGGGGCACGCCGTCGAGGTCGTGCCCGTGGCGCGTAAGAGAATCGCCGGTTGCCTGGGTTGCAAGTACTGTTTTAGCCACGAGGGGGTTTGCGCGCAGAAGGACGAAATGGGCGATGTTATCGAGACGCTCAAGAGCGCCGACATGGCAGTCTTCGCTTCGCCTATCTATTGGTTCGATGTCACTGCGCAGGAGAAGGCCGCCATCGATCGCTTGTATGCCTTTGGCGGAATCGGTTTCCCCTTCCACAAGACGGCGCTTTTGCTCGATAGCCATAGCGATGGCGTTTACGATGCGGCAATCGCGCAGTACAAAGCTTCATGCGCGTATTGCAACTGGGAAGACCAGGGCATCGTTACCATCAGCGGTATGACCGAGCGCGACAGTATGGCAACCTCGCCCAAGCTCGACGAGGTTCGCGCCCTTGCCCGCAAGCTTGTCTAGCGATGCATGTGAATGGGGCGTGCGAGTGGGGTCGAGTCTCCTTCGTGCGCCCTTTGTTTGAGAAAGACGAGGTACTAGAGTCGAAGGACGAGGTGCTAGGGTCGTTATATCGATTCGCGACCAAACGAGTGGCGGTAAATCGCTCATGTATGAATGAGTGGCGGATAAACGTGCATCATTCGATTGATTTTGCTTTCTAAAAGATTCAAAAACCGCCACTCGGTGGAAAATGCTCGAAAGACCGCCACTCATTTCGAGGTCACGTGTGGGGCCGTGCCCGGGCCGTCGCCTGAGAGACGGTGGCCGGGACTGTTGTCTAACGCTGCTACTTGATTCCACTGCCTAAGGCTGACAGCTGGTGCCATGGAGCACACAGCCGCCCCTCTGCTCGCTTGGGTGTTCGCTGCCTTGGTGCCATCACCCGCGACCGCCTCGAGGCGCTGCGCGATGCCGACGTGATCGTCCGCGAGGAGAGCTTCTACTCTTTTAAGCGAATTGCATTGACAAAGGGGTCCTGCGCAAACGTGTGCGGGACCCCTTTCGTTTTACTGTTCGGTTAACGCTGCGGATCGTTTTGGAAGGCTTACGAGCATGGTGGTCCCGTTCTCGGAACTTGCTTCGACCTCTACAGCGCCACCGTGAAGCGCTGCAATCTCCCAGACAAGTGCTAATCCGAGCCCTGCGCCGCCGTATGCTCTGCTGCGGGATTTGTCGAGACGAAAAAACGGCTGGAAGATGCTCTCTCGGTACTGCTTGGGTATTCCAGGGCCCTGGTCCTTGACTCGCAGGAACACGTGGCTATCGGTATCGCAGATAGAGACGTTGACAGTCGAGCCGGGGTGACTGTAGCGGATGGCGTTTTCGACCAGATTAAACACCAGCCGATAGAGGAGCGTATCACTTCCGATTGCCAAAGCGTCCCCGGTGCAATCGAGGGCTACGTCCTTATTTTCGGCAAGCGGCGCAAGGTCGGTGAGGACCTCTTCGGACAGGGGGCCGAGTTCAACATCGTCCCCGCAAGGGACGCCGCGGAGCTCACTCATCTCGAGCAATACCTTGGTCATTCTCGACATGCGCTCGGTTTGTTCTTGTAGCAGGCCGAGCAGCTCGGCTGTTTCGGGTTGCAAACCGGAGTGCTCGGAGATGAACAGTTCAATCTGTGCTTGCATAAGGGCGAGCGGGGTGCGCAGCTCGTGTGCGGCGTTGCCGGTAAACTGACGCTGTGCAGAGAACCCTTCGCCAAGACGGGCGATCATGTCGTTGAAAGAGGCGCTGCATCGTTGTAGCTCGGTGGGCACATCTTCACTGAGCCTGATTTCGCTTAGGTTGTCAGGCTGCACACGCTCAACCTGGGCTGCAAAAGCCCGTAGCGGTTTGAGTGCACGGCCACTCACAAAGTATGCCAGCACGCCGCCAAGGAGTGTGACTCCAGCCGTGATGTACCAGGCCGTCGTGCCAAAAGACTCCTGTGCGTCGTTTACGACGATTGTGACCTTGTCATCGAGGGTCGCTTTCGTTGGGTCGAACGCCTGGGGCGAATCTTCGCCGGTTGCGTTAAAGGCCGAGATGTCACTGCCGATGGCATCCATGTAGCGCATGCCCGTATAGCCGACCAGGCAGTTCGTCAGCACGCACACCGTACACGTTAGCAGTGCCGTCATAATCGTTATGCGCCATTGCAGCGAAAGCCCTTTCATTCGCTATCCTCCATAACGTAGCCCTCTCCAATCCGATTGCGAATCGGGTCGTATCCCAAAGCGTTGCGTAACTTTTTTCGAAGTGAGGAGATGTGCACACGCGCCGCATTGCTAAAGCTGTTGACGCTGCTGTCCCATACATGCTCGATAAGCTCTTCCTGGCTCACCGGCCGCCCCTGGTTAAGCATCAGGTATTCCAAGATGCCGGTCTCCTTGCGCGTGAGGGATAGGGCCACGCTGCCCACGGAGGCGACGCGTGCCTTAGTGTCAAAGTTTAGCGATCCGCAGGTCAGGACAACATCGCTTTGCGTAAAGCGCCTGAGCGTGAGGCTGCGGATGCGCGCCGCCAGCTCGTCAAGATGAAACGGTTTGGTGAGATAGTCGTTGGCACCCGCATCGAGTCCCGCCACCTTGTCGGCAACCTCGCCGCGGGCCGAGAGCACGAGCACCTTGGTTTCGCAGTCGGTTTTCCTAAGTTCCCTGAGTACGGTCATGCCGTCGATGCGGGGGAGATTGAGGTCGAGTACCACGAGGTCAAAGACTTCGACGCCCAGCAGGTCGAGCGCCTCCTGTCCATCGTGGCAGCAGTCGACGCTGTATGCCAGGTTTCGCAAGCTGCGTGCGATTGCGTCGCACAGCGCCCACTCGTCTTCGACGATCAAAATACGCATAACAGTCTCCTTGTACATTCCAAATCGCGCTTAACACGGATTTTATGGTCGATATGGTCCAATGGTCGCGTAACGAAAGGAGTGGTCAGGTTGTTCAAAGCGGTAAAACCCGTGGTACAGGTCGCTTTGTTGATCGTCGGAATTGCCATGGTGTGCTTTGGCGTTATGCGTGGCGAGGCGGATGCCGTGCTGGCCAAAGCGATTAGGCTGTGCTTGGAGTGTATCGGAATTGGATAAAAGAGAAAACACTGCGTCGCATGTTTTGGCCCGATTTCGCGGATTCATTCAGGCGGCGGCGACGCTCATCACCAACATTCACCTGCCAAACTTTGCCAAAGGCGGCATCTATCAGGGCGCGGGAAAAACAGTCTGCGTACCCGGACTTAATTGCTATTCGTGCCCCGCGGCATCGGGTGCGTGCCCCATCGGGTCGTTCCAGTCGGTAGTAGGTTCATCCAAGTTCAACTTTTCTTACTACGTCACCGGTACGCTCATTTTGCTCGGCGTGCTGCTGGGACGCTTTGTATGCGGCTTTCTGTGCCCGTTTGGCTGGCTGCAGGAGCTGCTTCATAAGATTCCCGGCAAAAAGCTTTCGACAAAAAGGCTCAAGGCGCTTACGTATATCAAATACGTTGTGCTGCTATTTGCCGTGGTATTGCTGCCTGTGCTGGTGGTCAACGATCTGGGGATGGGAGATCCGTTCTTTTGCAAGTACATCTGTCCACAGGGTGTGCTCGAGGGCGCCATTCCGCTGGCCATCGCCAACGCCGGCATTCGATCTGCGTTGGGGCAGCTCTTTACCTGGAAACTTGCTGTTCTCATTGCCGTGGTGCTGCTGAGCGTTTTGTTCTATCGCCCCTTCTGCAAATGGATTTGCCCGCTCGGCGCATTCTATGCGCTCATGAATAAGGTATCCCTGCTGGGAATCCGGGTCGATGCATGCAAATGTGTCTCGTGCGGCAAGTGCTCAAAGGTTTGTCAGATGGACGTTGATGTGGTCCGCGCGCCCAATCATGCCGAATGCATCCGGTGCGGAAAGTGCATTGGGGCCTGTCCCGTCGATGCCATCAGCTATCGCTATGGCCTGGATGTGTCGGCGGAAAAGCTTCCCTTGACCGCTGATAAAAAGTAAACAAGCTTCGACAAAACGGAGGAATGACTATGAAGCTTTCTAAGATTGCAGCCCTGTTTATGGTGCCGGTATTGGCCTTGTGTCTTGTGGCATGTTCGGCGCCCGGTGGCAATGCGAGCGAATCTGCGAGTTCCGATCCTAAGATCGCAGAACTCACTGCGCAGAAGCCGACCAATGCCGACGAGGCCGCCGAGTTGTATGCGAAACTCATGAAAAAGGAGAACGATATCCTTTCGAGTGATAACGCGCTGTGGGAAAAGGTATTCAATGCGGCAAATAAAGACTCGGCAATGATTGAGGACGGTAGCAATTACGGCGATTTCCTGCTCAAGACCATCGACGGCGCCAAGGATGAGTTCACGGCGGATGAGCTTAAGACGCTCAAGGCCGGCGCGCAGCAAATCAAAGAGATTGAGGACAAGCTCGAGAGCTTGGAGAAGGAGTTCCCCGGCTGTGGAAGCACGCCGAGCGCAGGCGAGTGCGTCGACGCTTCGGACGCGGGTATGACGACTGATGCCAATGCTTCGAGCGAGGCGACGAAGTTCCCCAGCTTTACGGGCAAGGACCTGGACGGCAACGACGTGAGCAGCGACGAGCTGTTCTCTAAGAACAAGGTCACCGTCATGAACTTCTGGTTCACCACTTGCAAGCCGTGTGTGGGCGAACTGGGCGATCTTGAGAGCCTGAATAAGGAGCTTGCCGAGAAGGGCGGTCAGGTCGTGGGCGTCAATTCTTTCACGCTCGATGGTAACAAGGACGAGATTGCAGATGCCAAGGACGTGCTGAAGAAGAAGGGCGTGACGTATAAGAACGTCTGGTTCAAGTCGGACAGCGAAGCTGGCAAGTTTACGTCAAATCTGTTCTCGTTCCCGACAACCTACGTTATCGACCAGAACGGCAACATCGTAGGGGATCCAATCGTGGGAGCCATCAGCTCCGCCGAGCAGCGCGCAGCGCTCGATAAGCTTATTGACCAGGCGATTGCGAATAGCGAGCGGTAGAAAACGCGTAAAGCATGGCGAGGATCGTGCGCCGCCGTGCGAAGTGGTCCGCTGCCTTTCAAGATAAGCTCCACCATATAGAGGCCCCGCTCGGGGCCTCTTCTTTTGGGCACCATTTCGAACGTTTTTTGGCGCGCTTCGTTACATTCCTCACTGATGACGGCAAAAAATGGGGATAGAGTAGGACAAACACGTCGAATACGAACGGCGGGGGAGAGCGGGCGAGTGCGCCCGCGTGGGAGAGGTTGCCGTCCATGCTGGAGCTCAAAGGTATTTGCAAGCGATACGTTACGCAGTCGTTTACGCAGGTGGCGCTCGACAGCGTGAGCTTGGCGTTTCGCAATAACGAGTTCGTGGCCATTCTGGGTCCCTCGGGTTCGGGCAAGACCACGATGCTCAACGTTATCGGCGGACTCGACCACTTTGACTCGGGCGATCTGCTTATCGACGGTATTTCGACCAAGGACTTTCGCGATCGCGATTGGGATGCCTACCGCAATAACCGCATCGGCTTTGTGTTCCAGAGTTATAACCTTATCCCGCATCAGACCATCTTGGAAAACGTCGAGCTGGCGCTTACGCTCACGGGCGTGGGACATGCCGAGCGTCGCCAGCGTGCGCGCGAGGCGTTGGAGAAAGTCGGTCTGGGCGAGCACGTTAACAAACGCCCGAGCCAGCTTTCGGGCGGACAGATGCAGCGCGTGGCCATCGCCCGCGCCTTGATCAATGACCCTGAGATCGTCCTTGCCGACGAGCCGACCGGCGCCCTCGACTCCACAACATCCGTGCAGGTCATGGACCTGCTCAAGGACGTTGCGCGCGACCGTCTGGTCATCATGGTCACGCACAACCCGGAGCTTGCACACCAGTACGCTACGCGCATCGTAAACCTTGCCGACGGCAAGATCACGCACGATTCCGACCCCTTTGACGTGGCTAAGGCGCAGCGCCGCGAGGCCAAACCCACGCGCAAGACGTCCATGAGCTTCCTCACGGCGCTGGGACTCTCTGCTCGAAACCTCATGACCAAGAAGGGCCGCACCGCCATGACGGCCTTTGCGGGCTCGATTGGCATCATCGGTATCGCTGCGATCTTGGCGCTCTCGAACGGTGTGAACAATTACATCAAGAAGGTCGAGGAGGACACGCTTTCGAGCTACCCGCTCACGATCTCCCGTCAGGATTACGACCTTTCCACCATGATGGACGGCCACGGCTCCGCCGCTTCAGGCGACGCCGACGCTCAAGATACCGAGAGCACGCCCAAGAAAACCGACAAGATCCCCGTGGTCACGGCTGTCAAAGACATGTTTGCGAGTGTCAAATCCAACGACATGACGAGCCTCAAAAAATGGCTGGACGGCGGTGGCGACGGTATTGATGAGGACGTCAACGCTATCCAGTACAACTACGGCGTTACCCCCATCGTCTACCGTGCGGATACGGGTGACGAATCGCCTGTCAAGCTCGTGCCCAATGCCATGACCGCCGCGATGAGCGGCGGCGCCAGTTCGGCTGCCACGGCCAGCATGAGCTCCATGGGTACAGATGTTTTTAACGAGATGATCGATGATCAGAATCTTCTCGATTCGCAATATGACGTTGTGGCGGGCCACTGGCCCACGGCTGCCAACGAGGCGGTGCTTGTACTTTCGAGCCGTGGCACCGTGGGCGACTACACGCTCTACAGCATCGGTGCCCTGGACATTGACCAGCTCAACGACCTTGTTGCGAGCGCCATGTCGGCAGACGGCGAGGTAGAGACGCCGGATACCGATGTCGATTTCACCTACGAGGATGCACTTTCCACTACGTTCAAAATCCTCTCGCCCTCCGATGTCTATCGCAAAAATGCCGAAGCGGGCACTTGGACCGATATGTCTGATGACGCCAACTTCATGGCGAGCAAGGTTGACTCTGGCATTGATCTGCGTATTGTTGGCGTGGTCAAGCCTAACAAGACAGCCAATTCCTCTGCGCTTAGCCCGGGCATCGCCTACACGCATGCTCTGACGCTCCAGCTTATGGAACGCGCCGCTAACTCTCAGATTGTGCAGGAGCAACTTGCGCATCCCGATACCGATGTCTTTACCGGCAAGACCTTCGACGAGCTGCAGGGCGAGGCCAAGCAGGGTGTGGACGTGGGCAGCATGTTCTCGGTCGACGAGGCCGCGCTCAAAGGCGCATTCTCCTTCGATACGTCCGCGCTCTCCGGTGCGGCCGCCGGCATGGATCTTTCCAATGTTGACCTCTCCGGGCTCAACATCGATCTTTCTGGCATAGGCAATAATATCGATTTCACCGACATCATGGCCAAGGCGCCCACGCCTGACCTCTCGGGCATCTTTGACGGCTTGGAGCTCACGCCCGAGCAGATGCAGCAGGCGGGCGCTATCGCCAATCAGCTCTTTACGGGCTTTATGCAATCGGAGCAATTCCGCGCCCTTTCGCCCGACGATCTTAAAGACGCGTCGAAACTCGCGGGTGCATTCACGGCATACCTTGAGCAGGATGCGACTGCCCGGCAGTACGTGGCTCAGCTCAAGGCTCTGGGCGGTGACGCTTTGGCCGAGCGTTTGCAGCAAGCTATGACCGATTACGTGCAAAACCAGCTTGCGCCTTATTTCCAGCAGGCCATGGCCCAGATCATGCAAGAGATAAGCGACGAGATTGCAGCCACGGTTTCGTCACAGCTCAAAGCCGGTGCTGCAGGCATTATGGACCAGATGGCGACACAGATGTCGTCCAACATGTCCAGCTTGGCAAGCGCCTTCCATGTAGATGCCGCCGCGTTTGCAAGCGCCATACACTTCAATATGGATGCCGAGGACCTGAGCTCCTTGATGATGAACTACGCTAAGGCCTCAAAGCTCACCTATGACAACAACCTCACCACGTTGGGATATGCCGACGAGGACAATCCCGTTTCTATCAAGATCTTCCCGCACGACTTTGAGGCGAAAGAGCGCGTGCTTGCGCATATCGACGATTACAACGAGCGGGCAAAGGCCGGCGGCCATGAGGACCAGGTGATTTCCTACACCGACTACATGGGTATCATCATGGGATCCGTGACCGATATCGTGAACACGATCAGCCTGGTGCTTATCGCTTTTGTGAGCATCAGCTTGGTGGTGAGCTCCATCATGATCGGCATCATTACGTATATCAGCGTGCTCGAGCGCAAAAAAGAGATCGGCATTTTGCGCGCCATCGGTGCTTCCAAACGAAACGTTGCGAACGTCTTTAATGCCGAGACCTTTATCGAGGGCTTGATAGCTGGCGTTTTTGCCATTGCGGTGGTGGTTATCGTGAGCTTCCCGGTTAATGCCTGGGCGCTGGAAGCTAAGCAGGTACCCAACCTTATGAGTCTGCCCGTTCAAGACGCGCTCGTGCTTATTGCGATTTCGGTGGTGCTCACGGTGGTTGCCGGCCTGCTGCCAGCTCGAAGTGCCTCAAAGAAAGACCCGGTGGAGGCACTGCGCTCCGAATAGGCGCACCGGTCGCCTTGCTGTTAAGTGATGTTTCGAGTCGGGCGCGCGAACATTCAGCCCTTCTTCGATAAGGGCTTCATGTTCCAAAGGACCACGTTCATGATGACAACGATCAAGGAAACCACGGCCGAGGACACCCAAAATCCCATGCTTAGCCCAAGCCATTCGGTGGCGCCAAACATATCCATCCAAATCTGAGTCCAGTTCATCTTTGCTCTCCTTTGCTGGTCTTTTGGGCTTCGCTACAGCAGCTCTCCGTAGCGCTTGACATAGGCCTTCTTAATGCTCGTGGCGAGCGCCATGTAGAGCAGGATGCACGGGATTAAGAAGCAGAAGTACTCGATCGGCAGGGCGCCCAGCCCGAGCTCCGGTCTCAGGGGGCTAAAGGGCAGTGCGGTGAGCAATGCGATTCCTGCCATGGTGAGCAGCGTCACGGGTGCGGAGGCGCGGCTTTGGATAAACGGCAGTTTGGGCGTGCGGATCATGTGGATAACGAGTGTCTGGCTCCACATGGATTCAACGAACCAACCGGCCTGGAACAGGGCGATGTAGGCGGCCTGCATGGTGGCGAGGGCGTCGCCCGAGTACACGCTTGCCAGGTTGTTGAACAGCACGCCGTGGCTTACAAACAGCGGGCAGAAGACAAAGTACATAAAGATGTAGGTCATGAAATCGAAGATGGAACTGGTGGGTCCGATCCAGAGCATGAACTTCCCAATGCTCGAAGCGTCCCACTTACGTGGTACGAGCAGGAACTCCTCGTCTACGTTGTCCCAGGGGATCGCCAGGCAGCTGCAGTCATAGATAAGGTTGAGCAGGATAAGCTGGATGCTCATCATGGGCAAAAACGGCAGCAGGGCAGAGGCGGCGAGGACGCTGAACATGTTGCCAAAGTTCGAGCTGGCGGTCATCTTGATGTACTTAATCATGTTTGCGTAGGTCTTGCGGCCCTCGACGATGCCCTCTTCCAGAACCATAAGGTCCTTTTCCAGCAGGATGATGTCGGCGGACTCCTTGGCAACATCTACGGCGATATCGACGGAGATGCCGATGTCGGAGGACTTCATGGCCGAGGCGTCGTTGATACCGTCGCCCATGTAGCCCACGACGTGCCCGTTTTCACGCAGGATAGAGACGATGCGCGTCTTTTGATCGGGCGTGAGCTTTGCAAAGACCTGCGTATGCTCGGCTTCACGGGCAAGCTGCTCATCGTCCATCGCGGCGATGTCGGGGCCAAGCAGCATGTTACTGACTTCGAGTCCCACTTGCTTGCAGATGGTGCGCGTGACCTTCTCGTTGTCGCCGGTGAGAATCTTGGTCGCAACGCCGTGCTTCCGCAGTGCCTCGATGGCATCGGCTGTGGACTCCTTGGGTGGATCGAGGAATGCGAGGTAGCCCATGAGGACCATGTCGCATTCGTCGGCCGCACTAAAGGCGCCCACCGGGGAGGGGTTGGATTTCTGGGCGATGGCCAAAACGCGGAAGCCGTCGTCGTTGAGCTCGGAGACTGTGGTCAAAATGCGATTGCGCAGTTCCTCATCGAGCGTACAAACTGCTCCATCTACCTCGGCAAAAGAGCAGATGGAGAGCATTTCTTCCACAGCTCCCTTGGTGACCATCTGAATCTTTCCGCTTCGGTCGCGTACTACGGTGGAAAGACGACGGCGCGTAAAATCGAAGGGAACCTCGTCGATCTTCACATATGCCTCGGAGAGGTCGGTGAGACGGGGGTCGCACAGCTCCTCTTCCTCTGTGCACTTGATGATCGCCAGGTCCATGAGGTTCTTATAGCCCGTCTGAAAATAGCTGTTGAGGTAGGCATGCCTCAGCACGCGCGAATCTTCCTGGCCGTCGATGTTCCAGTGGTACTCCAACACCACCTGGTCCTGTGTGAGCGTGCCGGTTTTGTCGGTGCACAGCACGTCCATGGCTCCAAAGTTCTGAATCGAGTTGAGGTTCTTGACGATGGTTTGCTTCTTGCTCATCGCGACCGCGCCCTTGGCCAGGCAGGTAGTCACGATCATGGGGAGCATCTCGGGAGTGAGCCCCACGGCGATGCTGATGGCGAAGAGCCCCGCTTCGAGCCAGTCTCCCTTAGTGATGCCATTGATTACAAACACAAAGGGGACCATCACCATCATGAACCTGATAAGGACCTGGGAAACGCTGTTTACGCCCTTGGAGAAACTTGTCTCCACGGCCTCGTTGGAAAGGTCTGACGCCATCGCACCAAAAAGCGTGCCGTCGCCCACGCTAAAGGCGAGCGCGCAGGCGCTGCCCGAAACAACGCTACTGCCCATGAGGGCGATGTTCTCGTAAGAGGTTGCCGAGTCGGATGCCTTGCAGCTTGTGGGGATCTTCTCGACCGGTTCGCTCTCGCCCGTCAGGCTTGCCTGGCTTACAAAGAGGTCTTTTGCCTCGATAATCCTTACATCGGCGGGAATCATGTCGCCTGCGGAGAGATGGACAATGTCGCCCACGACCACCTCATCGATGGGAATCTCCTCGCGCGGAGCGCCCTTCCTGCTCACCGTTGCCGTGGTGGTGATCATGTCGAGGAGCTTCTCGGCGGCATTGCCGCTGCGGGCCTCCTGGACGTAGCGAAGGGTGCCGGAGAGGATCACCATGGTGGCGATGATGACCACGGTAAGAGGGTCGAAGTCTTCTGGCGTGTTGCCCATGAGGGAGAGAGCGGGGAAGAGCATGTCGGTGGCCGCCGAGATGACGGCCAAGAAGAACAGGATTGCCGTGAACGGGTTCACAAACGCGTCTGCAAGCCTGCGTGCCAGCGATTTTTTCTTTCCGTGGTTGATAATGTTGCGGCCGTTCTTGGTCCTGCTTGCCAGGACTTCTTCTTGGGTGAGGCCCCCGAGGTTCGACCCTGCCCAGGTCATGACTTCGGTGAGGGGGCGAGTTGCCGCATATGGAATGCGGTCTTGGGTCTTGTACTGTGCCTGATCGAGGCGGTTTTGATTCTGTTGTACACGGCAGGTGGCGCCGCCGCGCTTCTTCATGGTCTTCAATGTGCCTGCTTTCCGTTTTCTTGGTTGGAATGCAGGACGGGCTATTCAAGGGAGCCTGCGCGATGTTGCGTTTGCTCATGTATATGCCGCCCTGCAGCGGTGGTACTGTCACTGTCGCTCAAGCTCCTCGCCCCCTTTCGTATCTGCGACTATCTAGAGAATAGAAAAGCCGCAGAACCAAGCCCATGACTGGATTCTTGCGGCTTTCTTGCGATTCGATAAGGTTTATCGCGCGTCTACTCGCACATTTTGTAGCCCACGCCCCATACCGTCAGGAGGTAACGGGGATTGTCGGGCTCTGGCTCGATTTTTTTTCTGATCTTGCGGATAAATGCCATGATGTTGCTGGAGTCGAGCAGGTAACGGTCGTTCCAAACCGCCTGGTAGATCTCTTCCTTGCTAAATACCGTCCCGCGGTTTGCCGCTAGGAACGCAAGGATGTCAAACTCCTTGGGGGTCAGCTGGACCGGCGTGCCCGAGAGAGCGACCGTTCTTGATGCCGTGTTGATTGCAAGTTCGCCTATGACAATGAGGTTTTCGTCGTCGCTGTGCGTGGCACCATCGATTGCAACCTCGACGGCGCTGAGCCTACCTGCGGCGATATCCGAGAATACGGGGGCCAGGTCGCGGGCGAGTGCGCTATCAGATGAGAAGAGCGCATGGCTGAGTTCTGCGGCTTCTGCCGGCGTGATGTCGATACGAGTTCTTCTTGTAACCATGAGCCCGCCTTAGAACAGATTTCCCGCGCGGGAAAGGTAGGCCCTCTTGAGGGCGGTGACGACGATTAGATATAGGATGCTCAACAAGGCGACAATGCCCAGATACCAGGTTGGCAACGTGGCGAGTTCAAACCAGGACGCCGCTGGCCCAAGCATAAAGATCGCCGAAAGCGCGAGCATGCTCACGGACATGATGGCGAGGGGTCGGCAGGGGTATCCGCCCTTGCTCCCGAGGTGCCGGCTTCTGAGCGTGAGCACGACGAGCGACTCGGTCCAGATGCATTCAAGAAGCCACCCGGCTTGGAACAGGGCTATGAATGAAGCCTTCCCCGCGGCGTCAAGAGCGGCATACGATGCACCGCATGCGCCAGGGCAAACAATGAGGAACAGGATGGCAAACGTGATGATGTCAAATGCCGAGCTCGCAATGCCAAAGCAGCCCATGAAGCTACCTAGACCCTTTTCGGACCAGGTTTTGGGCTGCTTGATTTCCTCTGCGTCCACATTGTCCCAAGTAATGGAGAGGCAAACGGCGTCGTAGAGGAGGTTCAAGACGAGCAGCTGTGCGGCGGTTGCGGGCAAGAACGGAAGAAACACGCTTGCAGCGGCAACCGAGCAGATGTTTCCAAAGTTCGAGCTCGAGGCGATGCGAATGTACTTGGAAGCGTTTGCAAAGGCACGGCGGCCCTCTCGAACGCCCTCGGCGACAACGCCTAGGTCCTGTTCAAGAAGAACAAGGTCTGCAACCTCCTTGGACTCTGCCGCCGCGGAATCGACGACGATGCCGACGTCTGCCGCGGTGAGTGCGGGAACGTCATTCACGCCGTCTCCGATGTATCCGACGGTATGTCCCGAGAGCCTGATGAGGTTGACGATCCGTGCCTTTTGGAGGGGCGTGAGCTCGGCAAAGATGCGTCCTCGGCCCACGCGGAGCAGGGCTTCGGATTCGGTCATCTTGTCGAGCATCGCGCCAGTTATCACGGTATCGGATGCGATGCCGAGTCTCGAGCATGCGGACTTGGCAACAGATGCCGAGTCTCCGGTGAGCACGCGGACCTCGACCGATAGGTCGGAAAGCGCCTTCACGGCTGCGCGGGCGCTTGCTTTAGGTGCATCGAAGAAGCCCAAAAAGCCGCAGAGGACCAGATCATTCCAGTCGGTTGATGTCGTGCTATAGGCAACTGCCAGGACCTTGATGCCGTCCGAGCGCATGTCGTCGGCAACGTCCAGGGCGCTTGCCAGCCCTTCGCCATCCATGGGGACGAGCTCGCCTTTGAAATCGGCCCAGGCGCACCGGTCGCATACACTTTCGACTTCGCCCTTAACAATGGTCAGACGCGCATTGGGCAATGCAGAAAAGCCCAGGCAGCCAAAGGCGCCGGGCGTTGCAGAGAGCTTCACGCCGGACGCTTTGGTCACATGGTCAAAGGGGTCGCTCGCGCACAGGGAGAACGCTTTTGAAAGGTCTTTTGCCGGGAAGGACAAATGCTCCGAGCTGCAGGCTGTAGCCACGGCGCGGTCCAGCTGGTTTTTCTTTATGCCTTGTCGTGTGCATTCGAGATAGGCTAGCCCAAGGGTTCGGGTGCTCTCGTTTCCCAAGATGTCCGTGTAATACTCAAGTACGGCGAGGTCCTCGGTAAGGGTGCCTGTCTTGTCAACGCACACAACATCCATGGATCCCAAGGACTCCATGGCATCGACGTTTTTAACGATGACCTGCCTGTTTTTGAGGCGTCGAGCACTTCCGGAAAGGCAAACGCTGGTGACCACCGGCAGCATTTCGGGCACTAGGCCTACGGCGGTTCCGAGCGCGAACAGCAAGGCCTGCGTCCAGTCTCCAAGCATCGCGCCGCGGACAAGCATCACAAAGGGGAGTACGACGAGCATGCATTTGATGAGGCTGAGACAGACGTTTTTTGCACCGATGCCGTATTTGGCATGCGAGGTGCCCTCAAGGCGCACCCGAGGCGCCTCGTCATCGATTTTCGAAAGCACGGTTGCGGTTGCCTGGCCATCGGTGACAGTGGTCCCTGCCAGGATGACGTCGCCTTCTTCTTTTACGGAGAAGCCGCTTTCGCCCGTGAGGGAGGCTTCGGAGACAAGAACATGCTTGCCTGCGTTTAGAGATACATTGACGGGGCACAGCATGCCCGCGTTGATGCGGATCACGTTGCCCGGGGCGAGCAGGTTTGCGTCAACCTGGGTCCAGCACTCGCCGTCTTGCTTCCAGACCATTGCGTGATTTGCGCGGGACATATGGCGTTCGAAAGTCCGCTTTGCTTCCTCTTCGTAAAAGAGTCTGACGAGGCCTCCCACAAACCACATGAGGAACAAAACGGCGGGGGCGAATATATCTGCTTCGCCTTGTGGCCGGGGGAGAACATCGACAAAAAGCGCGAGGATGGCGAGTGCGAGCAGCAGCGCGGAGAATGGGTTGAAGAATGATTTCCTGAGCATCGGGGCCCCTTTCTTGCGTTGCCATGATTCTATGCGACGAGATGCCGTCCGTTCCCCTATATCTCCTTGCTATTTCCTTGTTTTGACAGACACAATGAACGATGTGCTCACAGCGAGCACGGTTGAGGCAGCAAGTCGCATTTTCGCTGAGGGACCGAGGTACGCGTCTGCCGGATCGCACATCCTAAAAGGAGGGGATTGACCGACATGAACGTAGTAAAGATCGTATTTAGCCCGACAGGCGGAACTCAGAAGGTCGCCGATGCTCTTGCAGAAGAGCTGGCGAAGGACGGGGGCTCAATCTCTCAGATCGATTTGTCCGACCCCGCGATGGAGAAGGCCGATCCCTGCGTTGACGCCGATGCCCTTGCCGTTATTGCCGCTCCGTGCTTTGCCGGCCGTGTGCCCGCGCTCGTCATGGAGCGTCTTGCCAAGGTGGCCAGCAATGGCGCAAAGGCGGTCGTGACGATCGTTTACGGCAATCGCGATTTTGACGATGCCCTGCTTGAGCTCAAGGACGGCGCTGTTGCTCTTGGCTATACGGTGGTCGCCGGTGTGGCCGGCATCGCCGAGCACTCTTTGGCACATCAGTTCGCCGCGGGCGAGCCTGGTCCGGATCAGATCGCGATGCTCCATTCGTTTGCGCAGCAGATCCTCGAGAAGCTTCAAAACGGCGTTACCGGCGACGTTGAGGTCCCCGGCAATAAGCCCTACAAAGATTCCGGTGCTGGGACGTTGGTTCCCCAGCCGACTCCGGCGTGCTCGGCATGCCGCCTCTGCGCTCGTGTATGCCCTGTTGGGGCAATTGGCACATTGCCGCGCGGCATGGCAGATGAGAACCTTTGCATCGGCTGTATGCGCTGTGTCGCCATGTGCCCCAAGCATGCTCGCGTCGTGAATCAAGAGATTGCCGGTGCTATCGCCGCGAGGATCGAGGGCGCGTGCTCCGTGAAGAAGGATCCCCAGCTCTTCCTCTAGCAAATATGGGGCTTAGTTGCCCAATTGGATATCGTCCGGCGATGCCGTAAGATGATGCGAGCCAAAAAGCAACTGAGCCGAGAGGGATAACATACGTGATAGTGTCGTTGGCTCCCATGGAGGGCCTTACGGGATACGTGTTTCGCCGTGTCCATGCGCAGTGTTTCGGTTCGCTCGATCGCTATTACACGCCATTTCTGCCGCCTCCTCGCGTGGGGAAGCAGTTTGGCGGCAAGGCTTTTAAAGAGCTTGACCCGGAACATAACCACGGTCTCAACGTTGTTCCTCAGCTGATGAGCAAGAATGCCGATGAGTTTGTAGGGGCGACCCAGGTTTTGGCCCACATGGGCTATCGAGAGGTAAATCTCAACCTGGGTTGCCCTTCGGGAACCGTTGTGGGCAAGGGGAAGGGTTCCGGCTTTTTGCGCAATCTCGACGAACTCGAAGCCTTTTTGCAGGATGTTTGCAGCAGATCCGCGTTGCCCGTCTCGGTTAAGACGCGCGTGGGTTTTGAGGACGATGCCGAGTACGAGGAGATTTTGAACCTGTATTGTCGCTGTCCGCTGGCCGAGCTCGTCGTGCATCCGCGCGTGCGCAGCGATTACTACAAGGGTGCTCCTCGGCAGTGGCTTTATGGCGAGACGCTCGCGCGTGCGCCGTTTCCCGTGGCATACAACGGCGACATCTTTAGCGTGGAGGATGCGGATGCGCTGATGGCATCCTATCCTCAAACGCGCCATGTGATGATTGGTAGGGGGCTGCTTGCCAACCCGGCGCTTGCGCGCATGATGCAAGGAGGCCCCGCAGCGACGGTCACAGAGCTCCAGCGTTTCCACGATGCGCTCTACCGCGCCTATGAAGCCGAGATCGGCGGTAACGCGGTTTTTCGCATGAAGGAGTGGTGGTTCTACGCCAAATGCGCTTTCGCCGATCCGCTAGCGGTTCATCGCCTCATTCGCAAGACGCGCAAGGCGTCTGAGTACGAAGCTGCTGCCGAGCGGGTTTTTCGCGAGGAGGGCCTTGCTGCCGTAGCCCGTTTTCATGGATAACGATGGGGCGCGTTCCTTATGGAGCGCGTCTTTTTTGTTAGAGCAGGTTCTTTTGGGCCCAGGCGATGATGTCGCTTGACTCATAGAGTGGCGCGCCATCGATAAAAAGGCAGGGAACCTGGCGTTTTCCGCCTACGGCGATCAGGTTTTGCTCGGCCTCGCGGTCAGTTGTGATATTGCGCTGGGGAATGGAGATGCCATTGTCCTTAAGGAAGCGCTCAACTTTGATGCAATAGGGGCATCCGGTCATTACGTACAGCTCGAGGTTGTGATTTGCAGCCATGGGACTCCAATCGGTTGGGGCCGTTACTTGATATCGAGGGAGAGATACCCAAAGAAGGACGGGGCGTATCCCATGCGCTCGGTATTTACGCGATGAGGGTATCAAGAAGGACAAGTTCCCTGAGGCGTTCAGTTCGTGTTTGCCCGTGTTGTTTTGCTTTTTCATCAAATGCCGCAATAACCGATTCACCTACGCGCGTGGAAAGGACGGCGCTTGGTTCGTCTGCAATAGGCGGTCGCCCGAGTCTGGTTGTGCGTCCTGCTGGCCATTCGTCGTTTTCGTAGGCTTCAGCGGCTTTCTCAAGCTCATCAATATCAAAACCAAGCTCTCTTTCCAGGTCTTTCATGTCCATGATGTCTCCTAACGTACCAGTCCGATTTCCCTGAGTACCTTTTGGGTCGGTGGCGTGAAAGCGTGGTAGATGACATATCCGCGCTGGCTTTGCCAATAGCGCGCGATCATCTCGATTAGCCTACCGTTGCATCCCACTCCAACCAAAATGTAGTCAATGCCCCCGTTGTCCAAATCTCGGCGGAACCAGGCAAACGCCTGGTTCCATGCGCTCGTGATTTCACCTTTACTGAGCCCATGCTTCAATGCATGAGGATGAATGCTGTACAGGTCCATATGCGTCTCTTTCTTTTTGTATACACTTTTGTATACAAAAAATCAATCGTTTTTAGAGCGAATGCCTCACCCTTATGCTTTTCTGGCTGTGATTTCAGCGTAAGAATGGCCGTTAAACTCCCGGAGAGGCAATTGTGCATAGAGGGGTTCAAGAAGATTCTTGATCATGTTGCGCTGCGGATTTTCGGCATGGGGAAAGCCCGAGCAAACGAAGAGGAATGCAACATCATCGTCGATTTCGCTAGCCGATGCCATTCCCGTAAGGCCAACGTACCTGTTTGACTTTGCGATGGCAAAGTCAAACAAATGCCGAAGATGAGGTTGTCGAGGACGGATAAGGGAAAGGGAGGGATGGTTTGAACCATAGCTAAGCACTCCTGTGAAACTCACGGACAACAAAGAAGATTGTGAGTGTCGCTCTTCTTGGGTGGCGACGGACAGGAGCGCAACCTGCCTGAAACAAACGTGTGCCGCAGCAATAAAGTGAACAACTGAGCCTGCTATTCCGCACCATTGGGGGTCTTCGGAACAGCTCACGTAGGATTTCATACCGTAAGCAAAGTATAGCATGAATAAGAACGTATGTTCGATTCAATTGATTCAATCCTAGAAGTCGTTTTTATACCAAAGCGCATCGGTGTAGCTCCGAGTTGTCGACTCGGGGTAAATTCAACGGATCTGGGTCCAGCATGGGACTTTCTGTCATGTGTGCAAAGATGGCATCAAGGCCAATTTACGTCATATGTCAAAAATAGCTTGCAATCGGGATCAATCGGCGTATGCTCATTTATGACATATGTCAGGAATGGAGAAGACAATGGCGGGACGGCGCGAAAAAACAAGGCACGTGGGCATGCAGCCCGAATACCTGGGCTTCACTCCAGACGGAATGGCTGCCGGCGTGGACGTGACCCTCGCTATCGATGAGCTGGAGGCGCTGCGCCTGATTGATTTGGAGCAACTGAGTCAGGCGGAGGCGGCCGAGCGCATGGGCGTTGCGCGCACCACGATCGCCATGATTTGCAGCCGCGCTCATACCAAGGTCGCAGATGCTCTGGTCAACGGTCGTCGTCTTGTCATCACGGGTGGAAACGTTGCGTACGACCCCGCTCCACAACCTGACGCAAACGCTTGGTCGCACAAGAAGGAGAACAGTATGAGGATCGCGGTCACGTACGAAGACGGTAAGATTTTCCAGCACTTTGGTCGAACGGAGCAGTTCAAGGTCTACGACGTTGAGGATGGTAAGGTTGTATCTTCGCAGGTGGTAGGCTCGAACGGTGCCGGTCATGGCGCCCTTGCCGGCGTGCTTGCAGCGGGTGGCGTTGACGTGCTCATCTGCGGTGGCATCGGCGGCGGGGCTGTTAGCGCTCTCGCTCAGACCGGCATCGATATCTTCCCCGGCGCGGCAGGCGATTGCGACGACATCGTAAATGCCTTCCTTGCCGGCGAGGTTGTACAGACCGAGGGTGCTACCTGCGGATGCGGAGGCCATGGTCACGAGCACGGCCACGGCCACGAGGGCTGTGGTTGCGGCGGTCACGGCCATGAGCATGGCGAGGATCATCACTGCTGCCACTAGCAAGCATGTAATAGATGCATGCAATAGATGCGCTTGAGTATTTGCAAGCTCCTACATAACGCGCTAGAGTTTCCGGTAGAAAACTAACCGAGCGGGACAGACTCCCTAAGGGGTTTGCCCCGCTTTCGCTTTATCTGAGGGGACCTTGCGTGAAGCTCGACGAGCTGGAGATTGGCAAGGACGCGATTATTGCGTCGGTGGCGTCAGACGACGTGGCACTGCATCAGCACATTCTTGACATGGGCCTAACGCCCGGTACCGAAGTGACCATGATGAAGTACGCCCCCACGGGCGACCCCATGGAGATTCGCCTGCGCGGCTATGAGCTCACCCTTCGCCGCGACACCGCGGCACGCATCGAGCTCGTGGACGTTCACGATACCGATACCGTTGCGCGCCGTGCCCCGCAAACGGGCAGCGTTGCACACCCTGCTTTGGGCGAGGGGTACCATCCGCGCCGTACAAAGAAGGCAGTGCCCGAAGGCTCGCCTATTACTTTTGCCCTTGCCGGCAACCAGAACTGCGGCAAGACAACGCTGTTCAACTGCCTTACTGGCTCCAATTAGCATGTGGGCAATTTCCCGGGCGTAACGGTTGATCGTAAAGATGGCCAGATCCGCAACCACCCCGAGGCGACGGTCACCGACCTGCCCGGCATCTACTCGCTCTCTCCGTATACGGGCGAGGAAGTTGTGACCGCCAGTTTATTCTCGAGTCGCAGCCCGACGCGGTGATCGACATCATCGATGCCACCAATATCGAGCGCAATCTCTACCTCACGCTCCAGCTTATGGAGCTCGATCGACCTATGGTCATCGCCCTCAACATGATGGACGAGGTCACGGCCAATGGCGGCACCATCGACGTCAACCTGCTCGAACGCGAGCTCGGTGTGCCCGTGGTTCCCATCTCGGCGGCAAAGAACGAAGGCATCGGCGAGCTCGTGGAGCACGCCATGCACATTGCCCGTTACGGTGAGCGACCAGGGCGCATCGACTTCTGTTCGAGTGCGGCCGACAGCCCCGATCACGGTGCGCTTCACCGCTGCATCCACGGTATCGCAAACCTGATTGAGGACCATGCCAAGGCGGCGGCTATTCCGCTGCGCTTTGCGGCGACCAAGCTCGTCGAGGGTGACGCGTTGGTTATCAAGGCCCTGAATCTCGATCAAAACGAGCTCGATGCCATCGAACACATCATTTGCCAGATGGAGGAGGAGTCGGGCAGCGATCATCTGTGCGCTCTTGCCGACATGCGCCTTACCTTTATCGAGGACGTGTGCGCCACCTGTGTGGTCAAGCCGCATGAGAGCCGCGAGCACAAGCGCTCCGTTGCCATTGACCGTGTACTTACGGGGCGCTTCACCGCATCCCGATGTTCATTCTCATCATGGGGCTTGTCTTTTGGCTCACCTTTGGCGTTATCGGCGCGGCGCTTCAGGGCTTGCTCGAACAGCTGGTCTCGGTGGTGATTGGGGCAGCGGACGCAGGCCTTGCGGCGTTTGGCACCAATCCTGTGGTCCGTTCGCTTGTGGTTGACGGCGTGCTCGCCGGCGTGGGCAGCGTGCTTTCGTTCTTGCCCAGCATCGTCGTGCTGTTTTTGCTGCTCTCGATCCTCGAGGACTCGGGCTATATGGCACGTGTCGCGTTTGTGATGGATAAGATTTTGCGCCGCTTTGGCCTTTCGGGTCGCAGCTTTGTACCCATGCTTGTGGGTTTTGGTTGTAGCGCGCCCGCCATCATGTCCACGCGCACCTTGCCTTCCGATCACGATTGAAAGATGACGGTCATGTTCACGCCATTCATGAGCTGCTCGGCAAAGCTTCCCGTCTATGGTCTACTCTGTGCGGCATTTTTCCCGCAGGCAACCGTGCCCGCTATGGTCTCGCTCTACATCTTGGGCATTCTAGTGGGTATGATTGTCGCCACGATTCTCAACCACACAACATTTAAGGGCGAGCCTGTGCCCTTTATCATGGAGCTTCCCAACTACCGCATGCCCAGTGCAAAGACCACGCTGTTGCTTGCATGGGACAAAGCCAAGGGCTTTATCACCAAGGCGTTTACCATCATCTTTGCGGCTTCGGTCGTGATCTGGTTCCTGCAGACGTTCGACATCCGCTTCAATATGGTGACCGATCAGTCTCAAAGTATGCTCGCGGGTCTGGGCGGGCTTATAGCGCCTGTGTTCGCGCCGTTCGGCTTTGGCGACTGGCGCACCTCGACGGCGCTCGTGTGCGGCCTTGTTGCCAAGGAGAGCGTCATCTCAACGCTTACGGTGCTGCTGGGCTCCACGTCTGCGGCGGCGCTTTCGGGCATGTTCACGGCACCCATTGCATACGTGTTCCTGGTGTTTGTCCTGCTTTACCCGCCCTGCGTGGCAGCCATTAGCACCGTGCGTTCCGAGCTGGGCGGGCGTTACGCCGTGGCGGTCTTTGCCTTACAGGTAACGGTTGCCTGGATTATCGCCTTTGTCGTACACACCGTGTTTTTGCTTACAGGGTTGCTCTAGTGCAAAAGGGGAACAAAGTCCTTCAAGGGTTTTGTTTCCCTTTTTTATTGAGTGACTGTGCTGGTTGGGGATTAGAGGGTCATCGTATGATGAGGAAGTCGAAGGCGAGCGTATCAAGCCCGATGGGATTCATCTTGGGCTTTGGCATTGTGAGCATGCTCATGGACATCGTGTACGAGGCAGCGCTTTCGGTCCAAGGTCCGTTGCTGTACTCGGTAGGCGCTACAGCGGCGGTTGTAGGTTTGGTTTCGGGCCTGGGCGAGGCAACTTCGCTGGCGGGACGTTTGGTAAGCGGGCCTGCTGCCGATCGTTCCGGCCGCTATTGGCTCTTTGCCATCTTGGGTTATGCGGCAACGGGTCTCGCGGTTCCCGCTATGGGATTTGCGGGCAGTGTGCTGGGCGTATCGTTCCTCATCGTGTTCGAGCGCTTTGGTAAGTCGCTGCGCACACCTTCGCGCGATGCCATGCTTTCGCATGCGGCCTCTCGTGTGGGCCGTGGTAAGGGTTTCGCGTTTCACGAGGCGCTCGATCAGGTGGGCGCCGTGGCGGGTCCACTCATCGCGGCGGCGATTTTGCAGGTGACGCATAACGCGTACGGCCCTGCGCTTGGCGTGATGCTCGTCCCCGGTCTCGCCGCCATCGGTGTGCTACTGTATCTGCGCCACCGTGTTCCGCACCCCGAGGTGTTTGAGGAGGGCGATGGAGGTCAGCCGGCGGAGGACAAGGCTGCGGGCGCGTCGAAGGACATGACGGCCCAGCCCGTCAAGCTCCCTCGTCTGTTTTGGATGTACACGGGCTTTTGCGGCTTGGTCTTGGCTGGCGTAGGAACGTTTGGTGTCATGTCGTTCCACATGGTCTCGGCCCATATCGTCTCGGCGTCAACCGTTGCCGTGCTCTATGCGGTGGCTATGGGTGTTGACGGCGTGTTTGCGCTGGTAACAGGTTCGATTTACGACAAAGTGGGCGTGCGCGTGCTGTTCGCTTTGCCAGTGGTGAGCGTGATCGTTCCCTTCTTTGCCTTTGGCAACAGCCTTGCCTCGGTGGTTGCGGGCGTGGTTTTGTGGGGCGCGAGCCTGGGCATTCAAGAATCTACCATGCGCGCGGCGGTTGCCGATATGGTGCCGGGTTGCAAGCGCGCAACGTCGTATGGGATGTTCTCGGTCTTTATGGGCGTGGGCTCGTTTGTGGGCGCCGGTGTGACGGGTGCTCTGTATTCCTATGGCCACGCGGCAATTATCGTGTATGCGTTGGTTCTCGAGGCGGCGGCGTGCATGCTGCTGTTCTTGGCGCTGTGCCGTGCGGGGAGGTAGATCGTGATGAGGCATTGTCCAGCATCGATGGATAAGAAAAACGCTCCTGGTAGATGCTTCTACCAGGAGCGTTATGCGTTTGCGTTGTGGTGTGCTGGTCAGACGCCTATGCGGCCAGCGACTTGCGGAGCATGCCTTCGGGGTCTTTGACAAGCAAGTAAAGCGCCCAGGCGATCAGGCCGGTCGTTACAATAACGAGGCCCAGCAGGGCATCGTCGATCATTGCGGCGTGGTCGACGATCTCGATGAAGGCCTCGCCCTCAATGAGGCTGGCAATGCCGTCTACCGTCCACATAAGGCCTGCACCCCAGTACATAAGGGCAAGGACGCCAATCTTCATCTGGTTATTGGGGCCGGCAACGTACCATGCGATGGTGGCGATGGCGGCGGCAAGAAGCGTGATAATGAGCGTCATATTAGGCCTCGGTTGCAATCGTGTGTGCGGAGCGCTTGACCACGGCGTCCGCCACGACGGTGACGATGGCCCAGCATACGGTGACCATGACGCACATGCCAACGCCGACGGTTGCCATCTCGTGGAGCATGACGGAGGTGTCGGCCGCGTTGTACATAGCGGTCAGGAACGGCGGGAAGGGCACGACCTCGCCATGCCAGATATGCTCGATGCACAGCAGGATAACGCCACCCCACAGCATGTTGCACAGCCAGCCGAGCTTGCGGGTCCAGCAGATGCCGGTTTCGGCAGCGTCGGTGAGCTGATTGCCGTCCTTATCGACGATACCGCGCTCCATCTCCTTTTTCTTGACGATGGAACGAACAGCGGTAACGGCCACGGCCTCGCCGCCTCCAACAACAAAACAAGCCATAAGAAGTCTCCTTTGTCTATCGATGCAACGTCGCATCGGGCTGTTTCTAGTTGAAGCAGTATAGGCGAATTGCATCATGCTGCGCATGCTGCGCAAGACGTTTTACCAAACTGTCACGCTTGGCAAAAAATCGTCAACTTTGATGGCCTTGCGTGCACGGCAGGGCGGGGCGAGCCTTTATGCGCTCTGCGTTTTCTTGGGTGATAATGGCGAATGAGCAAAAGGTAAGATTGGGGTCTGCATGATTTTGTACTTTAGCGCCGAGGGCAACAGCCGCTATGTTGCTGAGCGCATTGCCGAGCATCTGGGCGACACTGCCGTCTCGATTGAGACGTTCAAAGGCGAGACCAATCCGCATATCGCTGTTGAAGAGGGCGGATGTTTGGGCTTTATCGCTCCCACGTACTGCTGGGGCCTGCCCACGCCGGCTGTCGACTTTCTCAAGCGTGCAACGTTCGAGGTCCCTGCCAATGCCTATGTCTTTACCGCCACGACGTTTGGCACCACCGCCGGGCAGACTACGCGCTTTGCTGCCAATCTGTTGCATGAGCGAGGCGTTGAGACGACGGCCCAATACAGCGTCCAGATGCCTGATACCTGGACTCCGATGTTCGATCTTTCCGATACGGAGAAGGTGGAGGCGATTAACGCCCGGGCAGACGAGCAGATTGATGAATGCGCGCAGATGATTGCCAATCGCGCGATGGGAAACCACGTGCGCCGTGCCGTCCCGATGTTTGCCGCCAAGCTCTACTACCGCTTTGGCTTGCCTGCATGCCGGGACACGAGCAAGTTTAGCGTCGATGCGAATACTTGCGTGGGCTGCGGCCTGTGCGCAAAACGCTGCCCGGTCGATGCGATTCAAATGCGCGACGGTGTGCCCACATGGAGCAAATCCGAGTGCGCGGCGTGTCTGCGCTGCCTGCACAGTTGCCCTAAGTTCGCGATCCGACGAGGCCCCAAGACGCATGCGCACGGGCAGTATCGACATCCATAAGGACTGCCGCTAAGGCCGATTTTCCATATAAAACTACGAGGTCATGTGCCTTAAAAACGCCTCAAGGGGCTTGCCTCCTGAAGGCGTTTCTTTTTTGTGGGCTTGTTCGTGTCCGGGCCGGATGCTAGAGTGTGAAACACCCGAGGGTTGAGAGACCCAACTCCTGGCACAAAGGGCGCTTGACGCCTTTAGGAGATGCCGGCGGCGTTTGTGCCTGTCGTCGGATTTT
Source organism: Collinsella acetigenes (assembly GCF_012844445.1). Lineage (NCBI taxonomy): Bacteria > Bacillati > Actinomycetota > Coriobacteriia > Coriobacteriales > Coriobacteriaceae > Collinsella > Collinsella acetigenes. The sequence goes on along the minus strand of NZ_JABBCP010000004.1, from coordinate 98,831 downwards.
TATTCAAGTACAACCTCATAGCGAGAGTCCTGGCGTGTGCGGCTGCCGTTTTTGGCTACTATCAATACGCGTCGGTTTCCATCGCGCTTGTGGTTGTTGCGTCTCACCCTCGGAAGGAACTCAATATGGGCGAGCACACCATCATCTACCAACCTCAAATCATCCGCGAGACGGCCGAAGGCCTCAATCGCCTTGACATCATCGCCGCGAACCTGATGCCGCTCGCATTCGACTGAGCGCTCGCATCGTTTCGCAAGCCCGAGCAGATTGACTTTCGCGACCTGGGGCGCGAGCTTATCGAAGCCGAGCGCAGAAGCGCGTTTGGTCCCTGTTATGTCTATCGCGCGCATGCCGACGAGCTCTTGCAGATCGTGGGGCAGATCTCTGACGCGTTGCCGAGCCGCGCCTCCTTTTTGGCGCGCACGGACCCGATGGAGGCTGCGCGCCCCGAGAATCATTCGGTCGCAGCGTATGCCGAAGTGGAAAACCCCGCCGTCGCCTTTGTGTGGGAGCTGCGCCACAACCCCGAGGGTGCCCTTGCGACCTTGCCGGACCGCAGCTACAGCAAAGTGCTCGATGCCACGGATGTGCTCAAGGAGCTGTGGGAGGATAAACCCGCAGTCAACGAGCTGGAGCTCGCGAAGGCCCTAATCACACAGATCGTGCTGCTCGACGATAACCTGTGCGAGCAGGTGCTTACCCGCGCAAACATCATGGCGAGGGAGTGCTCAACCGCCGTGGCCCCGTACCTGCGGCCCCAAAGTTGATGATTTTCCGTTGGGCTATTTGCGCGCGTCAACGCTAGAATCGAATGGACTGTCTCGAGACTAGAGGAGAAGCACGTGGCCCAGGGCTTCTTCGACCTGCTGTACAACGGCTATACCGGTGAGTACCAGCTTATGAGCTCGCTGTATCGCAACGGCTTGGACGCACTGCGCCCGCCTGCAGACATGGGCGTCGACGTGGTGTCGCTCAACCTTAAACAAAGGCTCGAACAGCCCGATGTGCCCGCCGAGATGTTCTATTTCCAGGTGAAGACCGCCGTTACCAACGTGAGCGAGAATGCAGATCGTCCCGGTGCGTTTGCCGTGGTGGAGTTCAAGCTCAAGGCGACCGAGGTCAATCTACTGAGCTGCTCGGGCGACCGCGCCTTGTTCTGCTATGTGTACAACAGCGAGGCCGGTGCGCTTACAGGTGCGTTTGAGACACCGTTTATCTGCTTTTGGCTCGATGGCTGCCTGCTGGCAAAGCTTGAGCGCCAGGGTGCCTTTTATTGCAAGGAGGGCGAGTCCAAGCTGACGCTGACATGCCAGCTGCGTAAGCCCGCGCACGAGTTTGGCCACTGGTACGCGCTTGTAGTGGACAAGGACGGCAACAAGCTCGAGGACGGTTACCTGGGCGTTGTAGGCGGCGAGGGAAACCCGGCGAATGATGGTGCCGATCACTACAGCGTGGGCGGCTATCTGAAGTACGCGCGGCGGGACTAGGTGTTTGGTGCCGCGGACGTGATGGGTTTTATGCGCTAGCACGGGGCTGCATATCGTTTGTGGCAAATCTTGCAAAGTAGGATTGCAAGAAGTGTCCCAATCTTGCAAAGTCGCTTTGCAAGATTGACTTGAAACGCTGTCGATCATTATTCGGGCTCATCGGGAAAACGCTTTCGTCTGCCGGCTGCCGACTTTAGAGGCAATTTCGTAAAGCCGTTTTGGGAATGACACATGCGTAGTTCACAATGAGCGGGATATAAAATTGTCCATGGCGGGTCTAAATTCCGGGACCGAGTCTGGTTGGTGATGAGTTGCAGAGCTTGGGTCAGAATGCGTGCACTTGGGAAGGCAGCCTTGCCCTTTCTCGTGAGGCATGTTCTCTTTGGGGCAAGTCGGATTATGGCCTCCAGCGTGCCTGGCTCCCTCTTTTTGTCCATATGGCAGATTCCTCTGCTGTCGCTTTTCGGCTGTGGGACGAATGGCTTCCCCGGTCGACGAAACGGGTACTGTCGAGCTTCATAGAGGAGGGGGCAGCTCGGTCCTTCTTTTCGTTTATCGCCGCTGTGCACGACGTAGGAAAGGCGACGCCTGCTTTTCAGAGCCAGCCCTGTTGGGTGCCTTGCGGTGGAAGTGTCTCTTCGTTGATGTGGCTTCCGGAGGGTGCCGGCTTGCCTTTTCCGGCTGGTTCATGCGACTCTCGGGGTCCGAATCATGCGTTTTCGGGACAAGTCATCCTTGAACAGTACCTTAACGACAAGATGGTCGGAGATACTTCGGCAGAGGTTTCCAGCGCTCAGTTGGCCGACGCGCGAAAAGGGGCGCGCTCCATTGCGAGTATTGTCGGGTGCCACCATGGAAGGTCCCAATCGAGCGCAGATATCCTCAACGCTCGCGAAATACGACCGTCGTCTCTTGGAATTAGTAGCGAGCAATGGCATCGCGTTCAGGAGGAGCTGATTGAGTATTCGCTGAAATTGGCAGGCTTACCTGAAAGCGATCTTATTCAGATTGCTCAGCTGCGAGTTCCACCTCAGGCGGCAAGCATTTTGTCGGGTGCTTTGATCATGTGCGATTGGATGGCGAGCAACACTGAAGCGTTTCCCCTGGCAACGCTGCCCTCGCACGAATATGCGTACGCCGATGGTCAAGATGCTTTTGATGACGGGGTTATTAATCTGAGCTCTTTTTTCTTGGGCGCAACCAGTGCGCTTGATTTTGACTATCTTGCCAAACGTGCAGAGCGCGGGTGGACATTAATTGGCGTTATCCCATCTTGGAGTGGTGATCCGTTGGGGCCGGGAGATATTGCCAACCTTTATGTGGACAGGTTCGAGTTCTCTAAGCCATTTTCTCCTCGTCCTGTCCAGAAGACTGCCGTGGAAGTTGCTTCAACGTTGGAGGAGCCGGGTCTTATGATTATCGAGGCTCCGATGGGTGAGGGAAAGACCGAGGCTGCCCTTGCGGTTGCAGAAATCGTCGCGAGAAAAGTCGGTCTTGGCGGCGTGTGCGTTGCTCTTCCGACGATGGCCACTACAGATGCGATGTTCGCTCGTGTTCATCGCTGGCTGGAGCACCTCCCGCATGATGGCATTAATCCTCAGAGCATCTGCCTGGCTCATGGAAAGGCCAAACTGAACGAAGAGTATCAGGGTATCAGCAAGAACGCTGCTGTCTATCGGATCGATATTGATCGAGACGCTGTTGATGGAGCGTCTGTCTTTAGAGAAAGTGATCCTGGCGTTGTTATCTCGGATTGGATGTGCGGCAAAAAACGGGGAATGCTTTCAAACTTTGTAGTCTGCACGGTCGATCAGGTTTTGATGGGTGCACTGCAGATGAAACACCTGGCTTTGCGTCAGTTGGCTCTTGCAAACAAAGCTGTCATCATCGATGAGTGCCATGCCTACGACATGTATATGAGACAGTATCTTGATGTGGTACTGGAATGGCTTGGAAGCTGGCATGTTCCGGTCATTCTTTTGTCCGCAACCTTGCCTGCAAAACAGAAAGAGGAAATGGCTGGGCACTATCTTGCTGGGTGGACCGCTAAAAGGAGAATGGCAACACGCCCGCGAAGGAGGGTGGCGCTGAGAGTTCCGCTCTTGAACAGCGAGGAGCCGAAAAGGGATGTGACGGCCCCTACCCCATGCCAATATCCCTTGTTGACCTACACGCGTGGGGAAAGGATCGAGGAATGTGCCGTCGGCGGATCGGGCAAGTCGTCCGAGGTCACTCTTTCGGTTATGCCCGATGATGAGAGTAGGCTTGTTGAACTTCTTGAAACGATGCTTGCTGATGGCGGCTGCGCCGGCGTTATCTGCGATACGGTTACGCGCGCACAGAAGACTGCGGCCGCGTTGGCTCGAGTGTTTGGCGAAGATGTCGTTACGCTTACCCATGCGCGTTTTATTGACATTGATCGCATGGAAAACGAGAACTGCCTGCGAAGTATGTTGGGCCCCGATGCCACGATTGAAAATGGGCAAAGACCGTATCGATATGTCGTGGTCGGAACTCAGGTACTTGAGCAATCGCTCGATATCGACTTCGATGTGCTGGTGACCGATGTGGCGCCTGTCGACTTGATTCTCCAACGTATTGGTAGGTGCCATCGTCATCAAAGGACAACCCGCCCGTCTCGTCTTGCCTCGTCGCATTGCTATATTCGTGGAATTACGTCATGGCGCGACGGCGGTCCCGCATTCAGTAGTGGCGTGTCAAATGTATACACAAAGGCGAGCCTTATTGAGGCCCTTTCTGTCTGCGGACTTACGAAGGCCGGTGCTTCCGTAAAGCTGGTTTTACCAGACGATATCGCGCGCTTGGTGCAATATGCATATAGCGATGCCGTTGCCGGTGTGATTCCTAATACTTGGGGTGCTCTGTATCAGAAGGCATGTCAGACGCGATTGGAAGAAAACCAGCGTAAAGAGCAACGCGCTCATTGCTGCTTGCTCAAATCGGCGAAAGTTATGGTTCAAGATGGACAAAGTCTTACTGACTGGTACTTTCTATCTGCAACCGATAAGACCGACGCCGATTCCGGGCCTCGCGCGGTACGTGACACGCAAGAAACAGTCGAGGTTATGCTGCTTCAACGGATTGATGGGCATATTTATCTTTTACCGTGGATCGGTGATTCGAGGCATGGTGTTGAATTCGGGGCGGAAGTCCCTGTGGACCAAGTTCCAGATAGCGCCGTCGCCAAGCTGGCTATCCAGTCAAGCGCTCGCCTGCCTCTATCCATATGCAGCATGGACAGAATCGGGCAACTTATCGAGGTTCTTGAAGCGATGGATTCTCCGTACGTTGGATCATGGCAGGAATCTCCATGGCTGCAGGGTCAGCTGGCTCTGTTTCTGGAAGATGAGGATGGAAAGCTAACTGCGCAGTTGAATTTAGGAGAAGAGGGAGGACTATGGACAGTTTCATACGCTCGGGCCACTGGATTGACCGTTCGCCTATCCAAATAATAACTGTTCAATTATATTGGACATAATGAATGTGTCCCGACGGCATGTTTAACTATGTTGGGATGATCCAAGTTACTACTTGGATACCTCGTGTTCCCCTCGTTCGTGGGGTTTGTTGCCAGTGGCGCTCGAGGCGCATTCATGAAGGGAGGTCCTGATGATGGAATCAGAGGCTCCTCATTTCAATTTGATTGACGAACCGTGGATTCCCGTTTCTATGACCGACGGGTCATTTGGCGAAGTGTCGCTCAGGGAGTTATTTAAGAAGGCTACGAGCATAAGGACTGTTGCGGGAGACATCCCGCAACAGTCAGCTCCAATCCTGAGGCTTTGTCTGGCGATTGTGTACCGGACGTATGCTCTTACTCACGAGGAATATCTAAAGCACGGCGAGGAGGTGGATCCGATCGAGCTGTGGCGTGAAGCCTGGGAAGACGGGACGTTCGACCTTTCGCTCTTGGATTCCTACCTCGATCAAGTGCATGATCGTTTCGATTTGTTTGGGCAAAAACCCTTTATGCAGGTAGCGGGCCTTAAGTACGTGGCGAAAGAGTACGATCCTGTATCTGAATTTATCGCTGATGTGCCCAAGCCAGAGAAGTTCTTGTTTTCCATGCGATCAAAGGCTGCGCCTGAAACCATAACGTTTGCAGAAGCCGCGCGGTGGCTTTTGTTCTGTCTTGCTTTTGATTGTGCGGGAATCAAGTCTCCCGTCGTAGGAAACACCCACGTTACGAGTGGAAAGGTCTATGCGCCAAAGGGTATTCCTGGTATCGGGTGGCTCGGTGCAATCGGTACGGTTTTTGTCCAGGGTTCGAACCTTTTTGAGACTTTGATGCTTAATTGGGCCGTGAACAACGGCCCTAAGAGCGATTCTCATTTTTTGATTCCGGACGACATTCCCGCATGGGAGCTTCCTGTGCAGTCGGCTGATCTTGGAGTCTATACCGCAAAAGGTCCTGTTGGGTTGTTCACTGTGCTGGACAGGCGAATTCGTCTTGTCGTTAACGAGGATATGGATGCTGTCGATGGGATTATCGTTTGCTACGGTGATATCGTCCAACCCATTGGGGCTTCGCGTTATGAGACGATGACCGTTTGGTACGAAAGTGTGAAAAAACAGAAAGAGCTTAACCTGCCGAGGGCCCCTCTCCTTCCCAAGACCCACGATGCTTCAAAGGCCTTGTGGCGAGGTCTTGGACCTTTACTTTTATCGGAAGGACAGGGCATTGAAGATGAGTTACGACCCGGCGTGGTTTGCTGGGTTGGTACCCTTCGAGACGAAGGAATTGACGATCTCCCCAGGACTCTCTGCTTGCACGCTCAGGGCGTTGAATACGGTACCCAGAGCTCGGTAATCACCAACGCGTATGATGATGAGCTTGATATTGCCGACATTCTTGTTCGAATCGATTCCGGTGCGAGCCGATGCGCGGTGGGCTCTGTGAATCGCATGGAGCGTGCTGTTGATTATCTTGTCGAATTGGCACGTGATGTCGAAATGATTGCCGGTGCTAGAACGGTTTCGGGTCGCTATCTGGATGATATTCGAGAGGAAGCATATCTTGCTCTCGATCCCCTTATGCGTCAGCGGCTGAGAGATTTTCCATCCGATTGCTCACCTGAGGATTATTGCGCCGCTTGGTGTGTTGACGCAAAAAAGATAATTGCATCGATTGGCGGACGCTTTGTTTCAAAGTTTCCGCAATCACGTTTTGAACGTAGGGAGAAACGTGAAGATAAACAGGCGAATCGCCGTACGGAAGGGGGTTCGATTGCCGAGGCTGAGCGTCGGTTTAACCGCAAATTGAAAGAGGCTCTCGGTGTATAGAAGCCAAATTTATGCGGGAGGGAAGGAATGACCGTGGAAAAACATGTCGATCATGCTGCACTTGCACGAGAGGCGGGGAGACTGGCTAACAGTAAAATCGCGTCAATCCAGTGCCGCTATACGGGGCAAAACAATGCTGCCTCGGCGCGAGCCCGTGCCGAACTGGCGCAACTTCGCAAAATTAACGGCTCGAACAACGATTCTTGGTTTGCGACGGGCGGGCTCGTTCTTGAGGGTTGGTCGCGCGAGAGGATGGAGCAGTTCGGCGCATCCGAATCTGATGAAGGCCGAGTGTTCTGTGCATTGAAAAGCACATTAGGGCTTTATGCGCTTCATCAGCAATCGAAGTCCATTGGTTGCGCCGTATTGCGTAGTAAGGACGAAAGTGACGAAGATTATCGCGCACGCGCAGCTCGAGCTTCGTTTGGGAGGGCGTGCAGGCTCATCGAACCCAAGCTGGACGAAGCGGCGTGCGTCAGACGGCGCCTTATGGCAATTGAGCGGGCGAATGATTTCGACGCCGTGCTCTATAACGTTCGATCGCTTATTCGGCTTATGAAAAGCTCCAAAACCGATCAGCTAATTCGTCTCGATTATTGGACACTTGCCAAAGACCTTTATTTACTTCAGCTGCCGGGCGGATGGCAGGAAAACGTTCTAAGCCGATGGTCGCAGGATTACTTTGCTTTTGTTGAAACCCTTGAGTAGGAATACTCAATTTGAGAAAGGTCGACACTATGTTTATCGACATCTATGCAATCCAGTCCGTTCCTCCCAGCAATATCAACCGTGACGATACGGGTGCTCCCAAGACTGCACTTTATGGAGGCGTGCGTCGCGCTCGCGTATCGAGTCAGGCGTGGAAACGTGCTGCGCGTGAAGAATTTCCCAAATATCTTCCCGAAGAATCTTTGGGCATCAGAACAAAATTTGCGGCAGAGTTGCTTGCACAGAAAATTGTCGAGCTTGATGCCGGGTTGGAAGAGCGGGCTGCCGAACTGGCAAGCGCCGTTTTGGGGGCTCTTGGAATAAAGGTCGAGATATCAAAACGAGCCGGAGACGACGAAGGAAAGAATGAGACAAAATATCTCATCTTCTTTGGACGCGGTGAGCTCGACGTTTTGGCGCGCATTGCTGTTTCCTGGGCAGAGGAGGGCAAGAACCTCAAAAAGCTTGATAGGGCGGCGAAAGAGGAGGCGAAGTCTGCATTTAAGGGTGCAAAAGCAGTGGATATCGCGCTGTTTGGCCGCATGCTCGCAGACGTCCCAGAGCTGAATACCGACGCTTCGTGTCAGGTTGCCCATGCGATTTCGGTTGATAGGGTCACGCAGGAGTTCGACTACTTCACTGCCATCGACGATTGTGCATCTGGGGATAATGCAGGCGCATCGATGATCGACACAGTTGATTACAACTCTTCGACGCTGTACCGCTATGCGAATATCAACGTTGACGCTCTGCGCGAGCAGCTTGCCGATGCCCATGCAACTGCATGTGGCGTAAAGGCGTTTCTTGAAGCATTTGTGCGCTCGATGCCAACGGGAAAGCAGAACTCATTTGCAAACAGAACGCTTCCCAACTGCGTTTTGGTTTCGCTGCGCGAGGAGCAGCCGTTTAATGCGGTTTCTGCCTATGAGAGCCCGGTGTCCGCCGGTAAGGATGGCCCTATTTCCCACATTGCCGCAAAGCGTCTGGGAGAATGCGTCGCGCAGTATGAGAAGGAATATGACATGAAGGCCCAGAAGGCCTGGTATGTTTCGGTTGATGGGCCGATTGAGTCTTTGGATTCCATTGCCGAAAAGGTGACCCTTGCGGGTCTCGTGGAGGGCGTCAACTTTGAGGTCGAGGCGGCGTTTGGTACGGGTGAATAACATGTCGGTGTTGCTGCTTTCGCTTTCGGGCCCATTACAGTCATGGGGTGATTCGTCGCGTTTTACCGTTCGTAATACTGGGCGAGAGCCGTCAAAAAGTGGTGTTTTGGGTTTGGTGGCGTCTGCGCTGGGTAGAAGCCGTGAGGCTTCGCTGGAGGATTTATGCTCGCTTGAGTTTGGCGTAAGGGTCGACCAGCTCGGCGAGATGATCCGCGATTTTCAAACTGAGCATCTGGCGCGAGGCGGTGACAGCTTGCCTCTTTCGAATCGCTATTACCTTGCTGATGCGAAGTTTCTTGTTGCCCTGGGAGGGGATTCGGCGCTAATTGCCGAGATCGAACGAGCGCTGCTTCATCCAAAGTGGCCATTGTTTCTGGGCCGTCGTTCGTGCCCTCCCGACGCTCCTCTTCTCTATCACGCGAAGAGGGGGCCGTATGATGACATCCGCGTTGCTTTGAAAACCGAGCCGTGGATTGCATCTGAGTGGTATCGGAATAGATTAGGCGCACGGTGGAATGACGACTATCCCGATCTTGAAATCGCTTGCGATGCTCGCGACGGCGAGAAGGGCGAGATTCACGCCGATGTGCCCATGAGCTTCGGGGCGATTCGTCGTTATGGGCAGCGGTCGGTTGTGCGTGAGTGGATCAATAACCCCTCTGCTCCAGAGGATGACAGTCAAGGTTTGGATGCCCAGCTTTCTGCCGCATTGCAGGGGCATGACCCTATGGAATTCATCTAGGAAAGGAGGCAAATTGTTTATTTCGAGAGTCCCTCTGAATGGCGCCCGTCGTACTGCGCTTGAAATCATGGCGTCGCCAAACAAGATGCATGGCGCCGTTGAGGCTGCGTTTGCGCCGGTTCCTGATTGTGACTTTTTATCTGCATGTCAGTCGGGGCAAGATTTTGCAGAGGGGAGAATTCTCTGGCGAATCGATCGCGCTCCCGGCGAGGGCCGCGGTGCCTGGCTTTACGTTGTTAGTCCTAAAAGACCAGACTTCACTCATCTTTGCGAACAAATGGGGTGGCCAGTTGAAGGCGGTTGGGAAACCAAAGATTACGAACCCTTTTTGAAGAAGATAGGGGAAAGGCAACGATGGCAATTTCGCCTCAAAGCCAATCCGGTACGTAAGGTTTTTGTCGACAAAGGCTCCAGGAGCGACAAAGACGTCATTGGCACTATCCAAGGGCATGTAACCGTTGAGCAGCAGATGCAATGGCTTCTCGACCGTGCTGAGGCCCATGGATTCCGTATCCTTGAGGACCCGATGGGGAATCTTCAGTTTCAAGTGGGTCAACGGGAAAAGTCTTCTTTTTCGCATGCTGGATCCCGTGCCACGTTGACAACTGCGGTATTTGATGGCGCTTTGGAAGTAATCGACCGCGAAGCTCTTTGCCATGTTTTACGTTTTGGAATGGGACGTGCCAAAGCTTTTGGGTGCGGTCTGATGACCTTGGCTCCACTTCCGTAGGTAATTTGGCTAAATGGAGGGTTCCGATGGATGCTCAATTGCGCGAGAGGCAAAGGGGAGAGTCGGCGAACGGGAGACTTGCGTCTGCGCCTTCAGACATTATTGAGTTGTCTCGTATCGAGGACAGGGTCTCCTTTGCGTATTTCGAAAGGTGCGGTATCAATAGAGCGGACAATGCCATTACTGTTGAAAGCGCCGCGGGCACGGTCTATGTGCCCGCGGCTTCTTTGTCGGTATTGATGCTTGGTCCGGGCACTACGATTTCGCATCGAGCTATGGAGATGATTGGCGACAACGGGGTGACGGTGATTTGGGCTGGCGAGCGAGGTGTGCGTATGTATGCATTTGGCAAGCCATTGACACATTCATCGGCGTTGCTGCAGCGCCAAGCAGCCCTTGTTTCGAATAAGAGGAGTCGTCTGGAAGTTGCCCGGAAGATGTATCTGATGCGTTTTGAGGGCGAAGACGTGGCAGGGCTGACGATGCAACAGCTGCGAGGCCGGGAAGGCGCGCGGGTCAGAAGAATTTATAAGAAAATCTCAGAGGAGACGGGCGTTCCATGGAGTGGCCGCATGTATGATCCGAGCGACTACGCTGCTGGTTCTGATATCGATCAGGCGCTCAGTGCGGCTCATTCGTGTTTGTATGGCATTTCTCATGCCGCGATTGCTTCGCTTGGATGCTCCCCGGGGCTTGGTTTTGTCCATTCTGGTCATGAGCGCTCTTTTGTTTACGACATTGCAGATTTATACAAAGCCGAGGTTTCTATTCCTGTGGCCTTTAGAGTGACGGCAAGTGGGACGAGTGACATACCGGGAGATGTGAGGAGGGCAATGCGAGATGAAATCTATCGCACTGGCCTTATTAAGCGAATCGTGAAAGATATCAAACTACTGCTTGCGACTGAAGAGGATATTGAGCTTGACGGCGACGTCGTGCTGCTTTGGGATGAGAAAAACGAGTCTGTTCCAAGTGGCGTTCAATATGAGGACCCCTGCGAAAGGAGCCCTTTTTCTGCGGACGTGGAGGAATAGTTATGACGGTTATAGTGCTTTCCGCATGTCCTGTTGGGTTACGGGGAGATCTTACGCGATGGTTCCTCGAAATTGCTCCGGGAGTGTTTGTAGGTCATGTTTCTGCGCGCGTTAGAGAGCGAGTGTGGATTAGGGTAAAGGCTTTTGCGAAGTCGGGCCGAGCGATTATGGTGTATCCCGCTGCGAACGAGCAGCATTTGGCCTTTGAAGTTCATCAGCCTGATTGGGCACCCGTTGATTGTGACGGATTGAAACTAATAATGCGCCCCAAGGGTACGGAGGATGCGACTTTCGCTGGACCCCCAAAGAAAAATTGGAGCAAGGCGAGCCGCTTCCATAAAGCGCGCAAATTCAGTGGTTAATGAATTGCTGCTCGAAAGGTTCTTTGACAATCGAATGAAATAGTCTTAATTCGCTATATAATGACGAGGTATTTTAGTGTGCTCCCCGCGTATGCGGGGATGATCCCGGACCCGGTACACATATGTATAATGAGATCATGTGCTCCCCGCGTATGCGGGGATGATCCCGACGAATGTTCTCAATACTGACACCACAGGTTGTGCTCCCCGCGTATGCGGGGATGATCCCAGTATTTGACATTTGAAAGGATATATCATGGAGTGCTCCCCGCGTATGCGGGGATGATCCCATCAATGGCGACGCCCGCAAGGCGTTCCTCGGGTGCTCCCCGCGTATGCGGGGATGATCCCGGTACCGTCCGCACCAAGGTTTTGAATATCGCGTGCTCCCCGCGTATGCGGGGATGATCCCTCAGCTTCCACTTTGGCGTCATGATTGCGGCCGTGCTCCCCGCGTATGCGGGGATGATCCCGGTGTCAATCAGACCGTCATGCAGCAGGGTTAGTGCTCCCCGCGTATGCGGGGATGATCCCTACACTGGAGATGGGTGCATCGCCCGTTACAGGTGCTCCCCGCGTATGCGGGGATGATCCCAAGATTTCCGGCTTCGCGAGCAGCGTAGTCGAGTGCTCCCCGCGTATGCGGGGATGATCCCTGCGGCGAGGTGTTGACACCGACGACATCGCCGTGCTCCCCGCGTATGCGGGGATGATCCCCGCTGGTTGATGCATGGCAGCAGCTTATGGACGTGCTCCCCGCGTATGCGGGGATGATCCCTGAATGCCGCCGCGAAGGTCGGCGTTGCAGCCGTGCTCCCCGCGTATGCGGGGATGATCCCTGGAAGGTGGCCGCGCTCGGGGTCTGCACGTCGTGCTCCCCGCGTATGCGGGGATGATCCCATCGTCCCGCGCGTCTCCGAGATCGTGACGACGTGCTCCCCGCGTATGCGGGGATGATCCCATGATGGCGACGTCCTTGTCCTGCGCCATGTTGTGCTCCCCGCGTATGCGGGGATGATCCCGTCCTCGCCCCCGCGCTGCAACCGCTCCAGCAGTGCTCCCCGCGTATGCGGGGATGATCCCAGCGCGCGGAGGTCGCCGTCCTCCCCGCACGCGTGCTCCCCGCGTATGCGGGGATGATCCCAGCAGTCAAGCGATGAAGTCGTGGGAGGTGAAGTGCTCCCCGCGTATGCGGGGATGATCCCGGGCATGCATGCGACCGCGCTCGTGATGAAGTGTGCTCCCCGCGTATGCGGGGATGATCCCAGTGGGTTCATGATTCGCCTTCCATTCCTCAAGTGCTCCCCGCGTATGCGGGGATGATCCCCAGAGGCGGTGCCCGGGGTGCATCGCGAAGAGGTGCTCCCCGCGTATGCGGGGATGATCCCAACTTTTTTAGCTTATTGGCAATTTTTTTTAGTGCTCCCCGCGTATGCGGGGATGATCCCGATCAGAAGAGATACATGGCCACGGGCGCCGAGTGCTCCCCGCGTATGCGGGGATGATCCCTTCTCGTTGACGTTGGCGTTCACCGCGTCGATGTGCTCCCCGCGTATGCGGGGATGATCCCGAGATGGAGGGCGCGGCGCTGGTCGTGTCACGGTGCTCCCCGCGTATGCGGGGATGATCCCGAGATGGAGGGCGCGGCGCTGGTCGTGTCACGGTGCTCCCCGCGTATGCGGGGATGATCCCACATCTGGGAAGTCTTTTCTAATCCTGTTCCAGTGCTCCCCGCGTATGCGGGGATGATCCCGAGTATGCGAAGAGCATCGGCAAGGCCGGTGAGTGCTCCCCGCGTATGCGGGGATGATCCCTTCACCGGCGTGAAGGCCTTCTTGTACTCGTCGTGCTCCCCGCGTATGCGGGGATGATCCCTGTCACTGGACAAACCCGCTCTGGCAATGTGAGTGCTCCCCGCGTATGCGGGGATGATCCCGCCCGCATTGACGCCGCGCGTAAAGCCCTCGAGTGCTCCCCGCGTATGCGGGGATGATCCCTTGTATCGATGCAAGCGACCGCATGCATACCGGTGCTCCCCGCGTATGCGGGGATGATCCCGTCCCGGGAGCGCTCTCAAGCACGCATGGGGAGTGCTCCCCGCGTATGCGGGGATGATCCCGTGATGGACGGGTTCAAAATCTTGAAGCGTCTGTGCTCCCCGCGTATGCGGGGATGATCCCTTCTCGGCATCGACGGAGTAGCCCTTCTCGGCGTGCTCCCCGCGTATGCGGGGATGATCCCAGCACGAGGCGCGGTGAGACCGTCCTGGACGTGTGCTCCCCGCGTATGCGGGGATGATCCCTTCAATTACAAGTCGGGCGGAATCAATGGAATGTGCTCCCCGCGTATGCGGGGATGATCCCTACTGCGACACTACTGCGTGATTTGCTTCCACGTGCTCCCCGCGTATGCGGGGATGATTCCGTCGCTAGCCCAGGCGCTTCATGGCCTGCCTGCGCTCCCCACGCATGCAGGAATTATAAATATTAGCTGTGCTAATATTTAATGTTGAGAGGACCCGGACGGTGACTAAGAAGGGGGTCTTGAGCGGGAGCCGACCGACGCTGGCTACGCCAAACTCAACGGTACCGGTGCCAAGCAAGGCAAGTTCCGCTGCGGGGACGTGTCGGTGCCGGTGCCGAGGCGCCGCGAGAAAAGAAGACGATCGCGAGAGGGGGCCAGGAAGAAGGCGGGGCAGCTCAGACTCTGCCTTCCTCTTCACCGCAGATAAGGAGTGAGCATGATCGTCATACAGGAGTTCGAGTTCTACCCCGACCCCGAGGGTGGCTATGTCGTGAAGCCATGCGGACTTGACGGAGCCACCGAGGGCGATACCTACGAGGATGCCGTGGAGATGGCGGTTGACTGGCTGCGCGTCCGTGCCCTGGCGGCGCTGGAGCGTGGAGCGGAGTTCAGGGGCGGCGGCCTCGGCCATGCGTCGTCTCGCGGCGGGACCGTTGTCACCCTGGCGGTGAGCGCTGAGCTTTCCGACGTCCCGGCCGTTACAGCCGCTGAGGCCGCCGAGATGCTGGGCGTAAGCACCGCGCGCGTGGCGCAGCTCTGCCGCGACGGGAGCCTGAATAGCTGGAGGGTCGGCAGCGCCCGCATGGTTTCGTGCGACTCCATCGAGTGCCGCCTCGCCGCCAGACCCGAGTCGGGAAGGCCGCACAGGGCCTCCGCCGAAGCGTAAAAAGAAGGCTTACGAAACTTACGGGCCGATGCTGACCTTGCGAGAAGAACGGAGTGGTGTATGATAGGAATCGAAAGTACCGGGGGCACTTCTAGCGGCGACGCAAGTGGAAATCCCCCGGTCGTATTTTCCCACGCTTCAAATCAAATAAAGAGATTCTGGCGACCCTCGCAGAGGACGGGTTCCTCGATGCAGGCACCCCTGAGGCCCTGTACGTACTCGATCATGTAAGCTACCAGCACCTGCTCCCATACATCAAGGTCCTCGACTCCTTGCCGGCATGGGAGCAAAGGACCATAAACATGGTCCACAATCTGCTGACGTTCGACAGGCGCATGCAGTCTATGCTGATGAAGTACATTGGCATATTCGAGGCTCAATTTCGCGCCCAGTATCTGCGCACCATGGCATCGGAGCACGGTCCGTACGCCGTCTACGATGGTTCCCTGTTTCTCAGGCCGGATAACTATGAGAGGTCGTTCAGGTCGTACAGCGAAGAGGTCGACAAGAGGATCTCGAGGGACAAGCCGTTCAGGGCCGCCTTCGAAGCGGGGCACCGTAGGCTCCCGATCTGGATGGGGCTCGAGTGCATGACGCTTGGAACGCTGTCGGCACTGTTCTCGAATACTGCCGATAAGTCTGTGACCGATGCTGTCGCCGAATCGTTCCGCTGCACGAAAGCCGAACTTACAAGTTGGACAAAGACCATCACCGCCGTTCGGAACATCTGCGCGCACTTCGAGCCGCTGTTCATCAGGGCTCAGCTGCCGTCTCAGCCGAAAGGGATAATCGGAAACACCTGTCCACGCAGGAGTCCTCTCTACGCCATCGTCCTCCTCAGCCGTTTGCTCGAGGACATGGAGTTCGAAAGCTACGACGGGAACCTCATCTACGCTAGACGCCTCGAGATGGACGCCCGCGAGTACCTCTTGATGCTCGAAAAATTTTGCGGAGGTTTGCTGCCACTTCCTAGCGTCCCGCAAAACTGGAGGACATATCTACACGTACTGAGCTAAAAGAAAGCTCTCGCACGGGCCTTGGTTCATCGTAGGGGCCCATCCTGGAGACGGAGAATCTCTGATGGGACGCGAGTATTATGCCACACAGGGAGAGCTCGTCGTGGGGATGCGTGCAGAAGATTGGGCTGCGCGACTTCAGACAGTGCTGGGACAAGCGGTACATGCCAAAGATGGCGTCCAGGCTCGAGTCCGGCGAGATCGCAAAGAGTGTCACCAATAGCTACGGCGGCCTATGGTGGAAGTGCGTCTCGCAGCTGTGGGGCGTGACGGTCGCGTCGCCCGTCACGGAGGAGGAATGTCAGGTCTGGTTCCTCTCGATGTCGAGCTGTGCTCCCCGCGTATACGGGGATGATCCTAGCGTGTCGCCTTGGGGCAGGGCGCGCGTTCAATGGTCCCCGCGAATGCGGGGTTAATGTTTGGATAATTAGATGACGAGGCCGCGCTTCCTGCGGATATCCGGCGATTGGCGGAGATGTCTCAGCGAAAGAGCGAGGAAGTCATGGAAATGCGGCAGATTTCCTGCCCTCGCCCTACATCCCACCCTTTACAGCCTCAACCAGAAACGCGGTGGCGCCAGTTCCGCAGGGGTTATCGTAATAGGACACAAACCGCGGGTCAGCAAGGTATCCCTTAACAAGCTCCGGGTAAGCCTCGTCTTCGGGCTCACTTCCCCAGTGGAGGCCCACCCACCGGCGATGCATCCGTATCAGCTTTTTCGCCTCGGGGCCGCGTGGGTCGCCCTCTGCCATAGCAATCGAGAGCTGGCCCAGAATCGCTCGCTCAAGCTCCTTCATGTCATTCCATGCTGCCGGGTCCATATCCAACAGGCGCTCATTGGCAGCATCAATCGTCTCGTTTCCGTAGAGCTCGCGGGTTTCTTCGCCATAACGCTCCTCGTTCTCGCGCACCGCGCGCCACCGCTCCAGCTGCGGCAACACCGCACCCATAAGCGACACCGCCTCGTCGAGCGTCATGCCCGTATTTTCCGCCAGGCGTGGGGCACAATCCTCGATCATGGCCTCCATTGTGGTCTCGTACGTGTATTCTCCCTGCTCATAGCACCATTTGCAGTAATGGTCGGTTTTCTTGCCGCTCGCATCGGTGCCGCAATCGTCAGGGGTGAGGTACATGCCGCAGCTCTCGCAATAATGCTCAGGCATCTCCAAAAGGTGCGAGAGCGGCTCGCCGGTAACGGCGGCGATGAGCTTCATCATGTCGATTCCGGGCGTAACTTCCCCGCGTTCCCAGCGGCTCACAGCCTGGCGTGTCACAAAGAGCTTGCCCGCAAGCTGTTCTTGCGTAAGGCCATGCGCTCGACGTACGGCAATAAGGTTCTCGGCAAAGGCCATAGTGGCTCTCCTTCCAGCGGGTTTCTTGATAGTGCAAGCTTAAGCGGCGCAGGCAGCCAATCCAAGCAACCGTTTGTTGCGCGGGGCAAGTTGGCCTATAACTGGGCAAAACCTCTCGGTCCCATCGCGCCGCTTTGATACGATGGGATAAGCTCGAAAGGATCCATCATGCGCGTTATCGACCTTACCCATACCATCACCCAGGACATGCCGGTCTATCCGGGGACGGACACGCCCCGGCTTACGCCGGCCGGCACGTACGAGAACGATGCCTTTGCGCCGCAAGAAGCTCTTTTCTTCCTGCGCCATCGCTTAGTTCGAGTGACCCCGTTGCCAAACGCTGCAGGCGTTGCTGCACTACGATGACCACATCGCGCACCGTTTGGTCTACCATCTTTTATACGAGCAAGCTAGAACGTGCGGACGCAGCAGGGGAGACCGGATGGCTTCGAGCGTTATTTCTCGTGATGAACTCTTGGAAGAGGCATATCGCATCGCCGATGCGCAGGGCCTCTCGGCGCTTTCCATCCGCTCGCTGGCGCAGGCGTGCCATGTGAGCGTGGGCACCATCTACAACCACTTTGCTTCTAAGGACAAACTCACCACGGCAACTATCGAGCTGTTCTTTCGCCGTTCCGTCTTCGACGGCTTTTGCCACCTCGACGCGCGCAAGGGTTTTGTCGACTATTGCGAGGATCTCTACGCATCGCTTGTCATGGTGCTCGACCGCTTTAGGCGCTGCTGGCTCAAGGGCGCCGAGGTGCTCCCCGCGGTCGAGAAAAATGCGGCCCATCTGCGCGAACAGCAGATCTTGAACCATGCCCTGCGCGGTCTGGTAGAGGTTTACAAGAACGACGCCGCCATCCGTACAGACTTACCTGTGGGTTTTGACGCCGCGTCGGTGTGCCGCTTCACGTTCGACAACATGCTCAATGCGCTGCATGCGGGGCGGCAGGGCTGTCCTATTCTTTTCGGTCTTCTTCGAAGGACGTTCTACAACGCGTAAGACATGAACAAGGCACCTTTGATGTTCAGGTGTGGTGATTCCACAATATGATTCGAAGCCGGGGCGACTAGCGCATCCGGCGCGATATCGACTTTGGAGGAATCACATACCTATGAATTCGTTGATTATGCCTGCGTCGACGGCGATCACGCTCGCTCTTGTCTTTTATACCATTGGCGTTTTTGGCGAGCGCCGCGCCGGCACGCTTAAGAAGAGCCATCTCGCGCTGTTCTGGTTGGGCCTGATCTGCGACACAACGGGCACCACCATCATGACCGCCATCGCGCGCACCTCGACTGCGGCTGTCTCCCCGCTGCACGCCATTACCGGCTTGCTGGCCATTATCTTCATGCTTTTCCATGCCCTGTGGGCAACGTTTGTCACCGTGCGCGGCAGCGAGCAGAGCCGCCAGGGCTTCCACAAACTGAGCATCTGCGTGTGGCTCATCTGGCTCATCCCGTACTGCGCGGGCCTGTTTATTGGCATCCCCGTGTTCCATTTTGGTGACGCCGCGGTGCTGGCATTTTCCGTGTGCATCCCGGCGCTTATTGGCATCGTGCTGTTCATGCAGGAGCGCAAGCGCGCCTGCTAGCAATTCGATGCCCCTCTTTTCACTGCGCCAAGGTCGGAGCGGGTTCCTTTGGGTGCCCACCCCGACCTATTTTGTTGCGCGTGCGACCGAGAGGATGGCGCCCACGGCGGCTCCGCAAAGGGCGGGGAGCAGCCAGCCAAAGCCCAGGCTCGCAAGCGGCAGGGCGTCGAAGGGCAGCCACGTACCGGCAAAGAACGCATCGCGCAGGGCCGTGGCAACGCTCACGATCGTTGTGGCTCCGATGGCCCAGGGCCAGGTGAGGGGCAGGCGGTCGCACGCGCGGTGTGCCATGCCCATGATCACGAAGACGATGGAGACGGGGTAGAGCGCGCTCAGCAGCGGGACCGAGAACGTCAGGATGGCGTCGAGGCCAACGTTTGAGAGCACGCAGGAAAAAACGGTAAAGGCCGCCGCCCAGCCTGCGTAGGGGATGCGGCCCAGTATACGCGTCTGCGCACCGGGGCCTGCCGCGCCAAAGGTCTCGGCAAAGTAGGTGCCGCAGCAGCTAATGAGGCCAATGCAGACGTTTAGGCAGGCGAGTAAGTAGATGGCGGCGATAATCACCGTTCCCGCAATGCCAAAGTGCAGCGTAGCGGAGGCAGTGAGCAGCGCCGCGCCGTTGGTGGCGTGCGGCATGACCGAGCCAAAGCTGGCGCCCACCTGTGCCAGGCCGCAGTAGACAAGTGCCATAAGGATGCCAGCCACAATGCCCGCACGCGAGATCTCGCGCATGAGACCGTGCGAATCGCTCACACCGAGCCCCTTGATATTCTCGGCGATAACGAGGCCAAAGGTGAGAGAAGCGAGCAAGTCCATGGTTTGGTATCCCGTAAGGAATCCCTGGATGGAGGCGGCGCTATCGTAGGGTGCCTGAGGCGCTTGCGCCACGCCGGCGGGTGAGACGATCGATGAGCCCACGACCATGATCAGCAGGAGGATGAGTGCGGGTCCCGTGATGCGCCCCAGGAGCTTGGTGAGGGCTCCGGGGTGCATGGCAAGGGCGTATGCCACGGCAAAGAACACGATGGAGAAGACCAGGCGGATGGTGCCGATGGGTGCGCCCTGCGGAAAGAGCGGGACGAGCATCTCGAAGGCGGTTGAGCTGGTGCGCGGAATGGCGAGACAGGGTCCGATGGCCAGGTAGATGGCTGCAACGAAGATGCTCGAGAACAGCGGATGGACGCGGTCGGCTAGCTCGCGTGCTGTGCCCACAAGCGCCACGGCCACGATGCCGAGTACCGGCAGGCCGATGCCGGCAACAAGGAAGCCGATCATTGCCGGGATGGTGGAGGTGCCCGCCTGGAGTGCGAGCATGGGCGGCAAGATGAGGTTGCCGGCTCCAAAGAACATCGAGAACAGCGTGATGCCCACCGCGATGGACTGTCGGGGCGAAAGGGATTGGTTCGTTGCCACTTTGTTCATACTGCGGGCCTTTCAAAAGAGTACGTTCGTGGATTGTATTGTCTCATACACGACGGCACCTGGATGAATATCGGGAAGAGACATTTAACCATAACAAGCGAACATATGTTTGATATGATATTGTCAGTATGAAAATAGTAACGTTTGACGTTAATAACGCGTTGGGTATGCGCAACGTGTGCAGATCGTTGATTATCACGACTAGGGGGGTTGCTATGACCGAATTGCTCGACCCCGTAACTCCGGGGGAGCTTCTTAAAGAAGAGTTTCTCGAGCCTTTGGGAATTTCTCAGTATCGTCTTGCCAAGGAAATTGGCGTGCCCGCGCAACGCATTGGGCAGATTGTGCTCGGAAGACGTGCCATCACGGCCGATACCGACTTGAGGCTTTGCACGTTTTTTGGTTTGTCGGATGGCTATTGGCTGCGCGCGCAGGCAGCCTATGACATGGAGATTGCTCGCAGGAAGCTTGAGCCCGAGCTTAAGAAGATTCGCCCTTGGAGCGCGGCCGCGGCTCTGTAGCTCCCGTCCACCGCGCCGGCGCAAATAATGGGCTAGTCGCTTACAATAAAACGAAGACTGCAAGAAATATCGCCGAGAATTGAGTGCATGCGATGGCCAGCGCATTTACCAAAGATGTGATTCGCTCCGTTACCCATTCGTGGGGGCGTTTTATCGCTATCGCCATCATTGCGGCGCTGGGAACGGGCTTCTTTGCAGGCTTGCGCATGACCGGACCGGACATGCGCCTGGCGGGGGACGAATATTACGACGGCACCTACCTTTCCGACGCCCGCGTGGTCTCAACGGTGGGCCTTGACGATAACCAGATTGACCAGATTCGCGCGGTCAAGGGCGTGGCTGCCGTTATGCCCGCCTACGAGGCCGATGCGATTTCCGATGTTGACGGCATTCAATGCACCTTGCGCTACCACTCGCTCGACGTGGACGCAGCGCGCGCCTGCGAGTACGACGGCGTGAACACCACGTCTAAAGATGACGACTACCTTAACCGCCCAATTCTCACAAGCGGCACCTGGCCTAAAGCTGCAGATGAGTGCCTGCTTTCAGCCGATACGGTGTGGCAAAGCGACGTGAAGATCGGCGACAAGGTGCGCTTGATCGAGGGCACGCAGGACCTGGACGATACGTTTGCCGTGCGCGAGTTCACCATCGTGGGCTTTTGTGAATCAGGCTACTACACCTGCTCGACCAGCATGGGATCAACCTCGCTGGGCAGTGGCAAGCTGACGAGCTTCGCCTATGTTCCCGATGGCGCCTTTGCGGACGACTATCCCTATACCGAGGCCTTTATCTCTGTGGAGGGGGCGCGCGATGAGCGCTGGTCGAGCGATGCCTATCAGCAAAAGGTCGATGCGGTAACCGCTCGTATCGATGCGATTTCTAACGACATCAAGACTTCGCGTTTGGATGATTTGCGTGCGGAGGCACAGGCCGAGCTTGACGAGAAACGCGCAGAATACGAACGCAAGAAGGCAGATGCCGAGGCTCAGCTTGCCAGCGGCCAGTCGGAACTCGATAGCGCGAAGGCTCAGCTCGATAGCGCTGCGGCAGACCTGGAATCGGCGCGCGCTCGCATAGCGCAAAGCGAAGCGCAGCTGCGCGACGGCAGAGCTCAGTACGAGGCGGGAACCGCGGAACTCGAGGCCCAAAAGCGACAGGCGTATGCGGCCCTCGCGCAAGCTCAAGCCCAGATAGACAACGCGCAGGCACAGTACGATGCGGCGATGGCCTCGCGCGCGCAGCTTGCCGAGCAGCTCGATACCGCGCAGACGTCCCTCGACCAGGTACAGGACGGCCTTGCCCAGGTCGACGCCGGCATTACGCAGGCAACGGCAGGCATCGATACGCTGACGGCGACCATCGATCAGCTTCAGCAGCAGATTGATGCTCTGCCCGCGGACGATCCGGCGCGCGCTACGCTCGAGCAGCAAAAGGCCAGCTGTGAACAGCAGCTCGCTCAGGCTCAAGAGGAGCTTGCGGGCCTGCAACAGCAAAAACAGACCCTCGAGGGGCAAAAGACTCAGCTTGAGGGTGCAATTTCCCAGCTCAAAGGCGGCATCGCGCAGATTGATTCCCAAACCGCCGGCGTGGCCGAAAGCCTGAGCGCCGCGCGATCAGAGCTTGCGGCTCAAAAGGCAGCTGCCGAGAACGGCTTTGCCACAGCCCAGCAGAGCCTCGATGCGGCGCTGTCGCAATTGCAGTCGGGAGCGGGGCAACTTGAGAGCGGAAAGGCTCAGCTCGCAGAAGGTCAGGCACAGTACGACGAGGGCTTTGCCCAGTGGCAGGCGGGCAGCTCCGAGCTTGCGCAAAAGCGTGCCGATGCCCAAAGTCAGTTTGCCGACGCCGAGGCCCAGCTCGAAGAAGCCCAGGCCAAGGTGGACGATATCGCCACCATGGACGCCGATGTCTACACCCTCGACTTAAAGAAGAACATGGGCGTTGAGAGCTACCGCTCCGACGCCGGGCGTATCGACCAGATCGCGCAGGTCTTCCCTCTGCTGTTCTTCCTGGTTGCAGCACTTGTTTCGCTCACCACCATGACGCGCATGGTGGACGAGGACCGTATGCTCATTGGTACCTATAAAGCGCTGGGCTATTCCAACGCGCGCATTACGGGCAAGTATCTGGGTTATGCGGCCATCGCGAGCGGTGTGGGCTCGATTGTGGGTATCCTGGCGCTCTCTACGTTCCTGCCGTGGTTCATCATGGGGGCCTACGCCATCATTTACGCCGTTCCCTGCAGGCCCGTGCCTATCGATGCGCCCATTGCCCTGTCCTCGGCAGGCCTTGGCATTGGCATCACTGTGCTGGCCACTTGGTTTGCCGTGGCGGCCACCCTGCGCGAGAAGCCCTCGACGCTCATGCTCCCGCGTGCGCCCAAGGCAGGTAAGCGCATTTTGCTGGAGCGCATCCGCCCCGTTTGGAGTCGTCTGACCTTCTCGTGGAAGGTCACCGCGCGCAATCTCTTTCGCTATAAGCGACGCTTCTGCATGGCCATCATCGGCATCGCCGGCTGCACGGCTCTGCTGCTTACGGGCCTTGGACTCGAGAATTCCATCAACGACATCATCGACAAGCAGTTTGGCGAGCTGTACCACTACAACACAATCGTGCGCATGGACGAAGACGTCACCGTGGCGCAGAAAAAGACCGCGACCGAGCGTATCGATGAAGATTCCACCGGCTCTTCCACCTGGCTTGCGACCGAGAACATGGTGGTGCGCCAGGCGGGCGCTCGCGACAACGATTCCGACCAGATGGTCGAGCTTGACGTGCCGCAAAAGGTCAAGTCGTATTCCGAGTTCCATACGCTGCGCGACCGCGTCTCGGGGAAGACGATGACGCTTGACAACACGGGTGCGCTCATCAGCGAGAAGCTTGCCACCGAGTTGGGCGTGCGGGCAGGCGACTCGGTTGATATCTACGTGCAGGATGCCATTGGCAACCCCACGGGCAAGGCGTACCGAGTGCGCGTGGCGGGTGTGGTTGAGAACTATGTGGCGCACTACGTGATCATGACTCCGGCGCTTTTTGAGAAGACGTTTGGCGAGAAGGCCTCGTTTACCACGCTGTATGCGAGCGTGAAAGAAGATGAGGCCACGCGCGACAAGGTGAGCGACGATTTACTGGCCTGCGACGGCGTAAAGACTGTGAGCTATAACGACGAGACCATCAGCAGCTATCGCAGCATGCTCAAGAGCGTGGACTCGGTTGTAGTGGTGCTGGTGGTCGCTGCGGCGACCCTTGCGTTCGTGGTGCTCTACAACCTTACCAACATCAACATTGCCGAGCGCGTGCGCGAAATCGCGACGCTTAAGGTCTTGGGCTTTACGCAGCATGAAGTCAATGCCTATATCTATCGCGAGACGTTGCTGTTGGCACTCATCGGCTCGCTTGTGGGTCTTGTGCTGGGCATCTTTATGGAGGGCTACGTGATCGTGACCGCCGAGGTGGACCAGGTGATGTTCGGTCGCGACATTCATCTTCCGAGCTTTATTGTCGCGTTTGCCCTCACCATGGTGTTCTCGGTGATCGTAACGCTGTTCATGCGTTCCAAGCTTCGTCGCATCGACATGGTAGAGAGCCTCAAGAGCGTGGAGTAGCGCGCAGGCTCAACATGGCTGCGCTTCCTCATCATCAAAAACAAGGGGAGCAAAAGGGCATGGCTGCTGCTTGGTAGGTGGCATCAGGAGTTCTCCAGAAGCCTTAATGCGTTGGGCATGGAGGCGATGGTCGATTGGACAGCTTGGCCGATAGTGACAAGCTTGCCATCGTCAATTCCGTCTGCCGAAGCAAGAATCGCTTTAGGGGTAATGGTGTTGTCTTTTTCGGGGGAGTAGACACTGGCCCAGGCTCCACCGGGCTTATGAGACAACGTTACTAAGTCGAACGCAGACAGGTTTCCGAGCTTTTCCATTACGGAATGAACAATCTGCTTCGAAGCCGCATCGAGCTTCTCAGGCCCATTTGTCACTTGGATGCGATTTCTGCCATAAGAGGAGAATGCCTGATATACCGCGGGCTCGACGGGACCGTACTGCCACGCTTCGATTGCGTCGTCGAACAGAGGGCGCCCCAGCTTGCGTAGGGATTCGACGTATGAATAATAGACAAGCTTGTTGAGCTTGAGATTTGTGATCTCGATCGTATCGCTCCAGTTATTGACGATGTAGTTTGCAACGCTCAGTGCGTTCATGCCGTTCTCCCTTCTGCATCCTAAAGCTATCAATTTCGAATTGGGTAAATTATCTACCCATTTGTCTGGTTGTCGAGGCGAGCCCCGCAAACCTGTCTTTGAATTTCACGATAGATTATCGCGTAGCGTGAGGACAGATTGAGCTTAGATGAGGACTGCCTGATGACGGGAATCTGGGCCGGTTTGTTCAGACGGGTTTTGAATGGACTTCTCTTGTTCTCTCGTTATGCGATAACGGCGTGGTCCTCGTTGCTCGCGCTCTATGGCTCGCGCTACAATGCTAAGGTTGCATATTCGCACGTTACGCATACCAATACCAGTTAGGACACGCATGGCATCCCTGTCTGATCAGATTTCCTCGCGTCGCACGTTTGCGATCATTTCGCACCCCGACGCCGGCAAGACGACCCTTACCGAAAAACTGCTGCTCTATACCGGCAGCATCCAGACAGCGGGTTCCGTTAAGGGCAAGTCGAGCTCTAAGCATGCCGTGTCCGACTGGATGGACATCGAAAAAGAGCGCGGCATCTCCGTCACCTCCTCGGTGCTGCAGTTTTCCTACAACGGTTGCTGCGTGAACATCCTCGACACCCCAGGCCACCAGGACTTCTCCGAGGACACGTACCGTACGCTCATGGCTGCCGACGCTGCCGTCATGGTGATCGACGCCGCCAAGGGCGTCGAGGCTCAGACCATCAAGCTGTTCCGCGTTTGCACCCTGCGCCACATTCCCATCTTCACCTTTGTGAACAAGCTCGATCGCGAGGCGCGCGATCCCTTTGAGCTCATGGAAGAGATCGAGAATGTCTTGGGTATCAACACGTATCCCATGAACTGGCCGATTGGCTCTGGCCGCAACTTCCGTGGCGTCTTTGATCGTCAGACGCGCCACGTGATCGCCTTCGAGGGCGATGGCCATGCCAACGCCACCAAGAAGGTCGCCGAAGTTGAGGCCGAGCTGGGCGATGCCAAGCTCGACGAGCTCATTGGCGAGGAGAACCATCGCAACCTGATGGACGATATCGAGCTGCTCGACGGCGCGGGCGATGAGCTGGACCTCGACGCCGTGTCGTGCGGCAAGCTCAGCCCTGCCTTCTTTGGCTCGGCACTCACCAACTTTGGCGTGGAGCCCTTCCTGCAAGAGTTCCTGCGCCTGGCGCCCACGCCGCTGCCCTACAAGGACACCCTTACGGGCGAGCCCGTGGATCCCGCGGCCAACGACTTCTCCGGCTTTGTCTTTAAGATTCAGGCCAACATGGACAAGAACCACCGCGACCGCATCGCCTTTGTGCGCATCTGTTCGGGCAAGTTCGAGCGCGGCATGGACGCCTTCCACATGCAAGGCGGGCGTAAGCTCAAGCTGGCTACGGGCACCGCGATGATGGCCGATGACCGTGCAATCGTCGACGAGGCCTATGCCGGCGACATCGTGGGATTGTTTGATCCGGGCATCTTCTCCATTGGCGATACGGTGTGCGCGGGCAAACAGCGTGTGCAGTTCCCGCAGATCCCCACGTTTGCGCCGGAGCATTTTGCGCGCATCACGCAGGTCGATACCCTCAAACGCAAGCAGTTCGTCAAAGGCATGGAGGAGCTTGCCCAGGAGGGCGCCATCCAGATCTTCCGTGAGCTGGGCGCCGGTATGGAGAGCGTGATCGTGGGCGTTGTGGGCGTGTTGCAGTTCGAGGTGCTCGAGCAGCGCCTGAAGTCCGAGTACCACGTCGAGGTGCGCCGTCAGCCGCTTTCCTACACCGATATCCGCTG
Organism: Collinsella acetigenes; assembly: GCF_012844445.1. Classification (NCBI taxonomy): domain Bacteria; kingdom Bacillati; phylum Actinomycetota; class Coriobacteriia; order Coriobacteriales; family Coriobacteriaceae; genus Collinsella; species Collinsella acetigenes. Next base: position 72,240 of record NZ_JABBCP010000004.1, on the reverse strand, counting down.
GATTATGAACGACCCTGATACCATCGATATCCCGGCGCTTTCACTCACGCGCGACACGCTGCGCGTCGAGGACATGCGCGGCGGCAAGCTGCTGCTGTTTACGAGCCCGTGGAATGTGGATTGGGCGACCGATCATAACGAGGGCCTTGAGCTCTCCGAGTTCGGCAACATCTCGTTCTAACGAGCGTTTGACGCGGGAGTTTGAGGGGAAACATCGAGCATGAACATCACCGTGTATTTGGGTGCCTGCGAGGGGTGCGATCCGCAGCTCAAGCAAGCCGTGCGCGAACTGGGCACCTGGATTGGCACCTCCGGGAACTCCCTGGTGTATGGCGGGTCCAAGACGGGCCTCATGGGCGAGCTTGCCTTAGCGGCGCTTGAAGCGGGTGCCGAGGTTACGGGCGTAGAACCGCAATTCTTTGTCGATTCTGTCTTACAGCTGGAGGGCCTCACCCGCCTGATCGTCACGCCCGATATTGCCGAGCGCAAGGCAAAGATGATCGAGCTGGGCGATGCCTTTGTGGCGTTTCCCGGCGGTACGGGCACACTTGAGGAAATCTCTCAGATCATGAGCATGATCGGTCTGGGACAGCTCGATGCGCCGTGCGTTTTCTACAACCTTAACGGCTATTACAACCCTATGGCAGAGCAGCTCGACCGTATGCTGGCGTGCGATCTGACCTCACCTGAGCGCCTACAGGGCATCGCGTTTGCTCGCGACCTGGATGAACTTGTCGCCTGCTTACAGGCGTAATGCACAAACGAGGCTAGCTGTTGATCTGGACGCGATGGGCGCATGCCTGTCGCGTCTTTTATGTCGCGGTGGCTAGGCGCACCAATCGATGGGGATGGCTCCATGCTGAGTGAGCAGTTCGTTGGCGTGCGAGAAAGGACGCGAGCCCATGAAGGCAGGCAGGCCGCCTGCCGCGCGCGTGGCAGAGAGAGGCGAGGGGTGCGTGGAGGCAAGGAAGAACTTGTTTGCGTTTGCGTCCGTTGCCTTGCGTGCTGTCTCGACCATATCGATGGCGTGGCGTCCCCAGGTGAGGAATACGACCGGCTGCTCAAGCTGTAGACAGAGCCGCACAATCGCATCGGTGAGAGTCTTCCATCCTAGCTTGGCATGGGAGTTTGCCGCGCGCTCGCGTACCGTGAGCGTGGTATTGAGCAAAAGGACGCCCTGTTGTGCCCAAGAGGTCAGGTCGCCGCAGGCGGGTGGCGTGCACCCAAGGTCTACAGCCATCTCCTTGTAGATGTTTCGCAGGCTCGGAGGCAGCTTTTGTCCTTTGGGGACCGAGAACGAGAGGCCCATGGCCTGGCCGGGCCCGTGGTAGGGATCCTGTCCTAAAATGACAACGCGTACACTTGCGGGCGCGGTGAGCGCGAGCGCATTGAGGATGTTATCTTGCGCGGGATAGATGGTCTCGGTTTGGCGCATGGTGTCGACGTGTTCCAGGAGACGTTGCGTTTGGGATACTACGTCTTCGGGCAGCTGCTCGAACCATTCGTCAATATGCGTGCGCTCGGTCATGAGGCCCCTTTAGGCAGATAGAGGGTAAAAGCTACGACGATTTTGTCCCAGTTTGGATGGCGAGGTCAAGGAGCTTGGCGGTGCAAGAGCGTGATGTGCCACAATGGGGTTCAGGTTTTGTTGACGATGGAATGGAATGAGCATGCTACGTTGCCCTGTATGCGGACAAGAGCTTCAGGCGGACAATCGCGGTGCGACGTGTCCTTTGGGGCACCGCTTTGACCGTGCGCGCGAGGGTTACCTCAATTTATTGCGTTCCAATAAAAGCGGTGACTCCATGGGCGACCCCAAGAGTCAGGCGCGCAGCAGACGCGATTTTCTAAACCAGGATTATTATGCCCCCTTGCGCGACGCGTTGATGGACATCGTGCGCGAGCAGGTCTCCGCCCGCTCGGGCCAGGAGCCTTTGGTGCTGCTCGATATTTGCTGCGGCGAGGGCTACTATACTTCCGCTATGGGCTCGGTCGAAGGCGTTGACGCCTACGGTTTTGATCTGGGCAAAGAGATGGTGCGTTTGGCCGCCAAGCGCGGCGGCGCCACGTATTTTGTTGCCAACATGCGCGCTATCCCTGTGGCCGATAGATCGATCGATGTGGCGACGCATTTGTTTGCCCCCTTTAACGAACGTGAATTCACGCGCGTACTTAAACCGGGCGCCTCGCTCTATACGGTTATTCCTGGCGCGCGTCATCTTTGGGGCCTTAAAGAGGTGCTCTACGATACCCCTTACGTAAACGACGAGAAGTTGCCGCAGACAACGGAGCTCGAGTTGGTCTCGACCCGCAAGGTCGCGGCGCAGATCACGCTCGCCACCCCGGCCGATATCGAGGCGGTATTCCAAATGACGCCGTACTACTACCGCACACGCCGCAAAGACCGCGAGCGCCTGGCGAACCTCGAGCAGCTCCAAACGCCCATCGAGTTTCTCATCGCCCAATACCACCGCCCCATGTGACAAAAAGTCGACAGGTTTATTTTGTCACATTCGACCGCTGGGAGGCGTAAATGAACCGTTCACAGGAAGAAGCACGCGCAGCGGGGCTGCAGCTTGTCCAAACGCCGGAAGGTCTTGCCCTCACCGACGGGACCATGCAGCTTATTGCCGATTATGCGCACATGATTCCCCGTCTTAAGCAAGGGGTCCTGCAGCGTGAGCTGCTGGTCCGTGCTGCGCGTGCTCGCGGCGTGGAACATCCGGTTGCCTTTGACGCGACGGCGGGATTTGGCGAGGATTCGCTGCTCTTGGCTGCGGCGGGCTATACTGTCGAGATGTTTGAGTGCAACTCGGCTATCAGTGCGCTGCTGGCCGATGCTCTGGAGCGCGCGGCGAGCGATCCGCGTTTGAGCGAGGCAGCCGCCCACATGCACCTCCATGTGGGGGATAGCATTGCAGGCATGGCGGAGCTTGTGGCGGCGGGCACCGTTCCGTACGCGGTCTATTTGGACCCGATGTTTCCCGGGCGCACCAAGAGCGCTTCGGTTAAGAAAAAATTCCAGTTGCTGCATCACTTGGAGCAGCCCTGTGCGGATGAGGCCGCGCTTCTTGCCGCAGCGCGAGCAACGGGCGCGCGCAAAATCGTGATCAAGCGCCCCGTAAAGGGACCGCTTCTTGCAGATGCCAAACCGAGCGCTCAGTTCAAAGGCAAGGCCGTTCGCTACGACGTCCTCGCCTTTTAGAGGTGCCGGCGCTCGGCCGCGCCCGTGTTATCGCTGCGGATGAGACGTGAGGTGCCAACCTCCGCACCAGGAGCATTTGTAGCAAGCGAGGCCGCCGCGTCCATGGGCGGCGCAGGCAGCAATGGCGTCTTGGGCTTCGAGCCGGCTGTTGTAGCGCGTCTTGCGCTCGCAGGACTTGTAGCGCAGGGCTTCTTCATGTTTGGCATGCATGCGGTCGCGGCGTTTGTCCTCGGCGGCAAAGAGACTGTCGGACACGCCCGTGTCCTCGTTGCCAAGGTCTGCCAAAAAGGCCATCTTTTGCTTTTCGCGAGCCGAACGCTTCTTGCTGCCCATCGTAAAATCCTTGCGTTGCCGGAGTTGCTTGGGGTCATTATCGCGCATCTTTGAGTACGATAGGGGGCGTTTGCAATTGTTTGGGAGCATGGGCGCAACGCCGCATATCCCGTGGGGCACATTGGGAGAGCTATGAAGATCCGCAAAACCACCGAGGCCGATCTGCCACAGGTCATGGCAACGTTCGATGCCGCGCGGGCCTTTATGCGCGCTCACGGCAATAAAACGCAGTGGCCAAAGGGCAACCCCTCGGAAGACAAGGTACGCGCTGATATCGCACGCGGCAACAGCTACGTATGCGTGGAAGATGATGCCGTGGTGGGAACGTTTGCCTTTATAGCCGGACCCGATGCCGCCTATGTTCATATCGAAGACGGCGCATGGAACTTCGACGCACCGTATCATGTGATCCATCGCGTTGCCTCAAACGGCAAGACGCATGGTGTTGCCAAGGCCTGCTTTGAGTTTTGCCAGCAGCGCGCCGATGCCCTGCGTATCGATACACATGAAGATAATATCCCCATGCAAAATGCGATCCGCAAGTATGGCTTTGCGAGAGCGGGGGTTATTTACGTTTCCGATGGAACGCCGCGTATCGCATTTGATTGGCAAAAAGAGCACTAGGCCACAGCGCTACATTCCGGGGAAGTCCGTCTGGCGTAGTGCCTCATAGAGGACGATGGCAGCGGAATTGGAGAGATTGAGCGCGCTAATGCGATAGCTTGTGGGGTCGATAAAATTGCCGCAGATGTCCTGCTGCAAAATCGCCTCATGATCGGGTTCGCTGTGTCCAAGCGCTTGCTCGTGTGCCTCCCAGGCTTCGGCATTGGCAAGCGACGCTTCGTCGGGGAGCATGGGGATGCGCTCGCAGCGTTCGGGCGAACAAGCCAGCAGTTCCTCGGGAATGCCGTTGCTTTCGCTACCAAATACCAGGTAATCGCCATCGCGGTAGCTGCTTTGGGCATACGTGCGGCGCGCCTTTTTGGTCAAGAGGTGCAGGCGCTCATCGTCGCGAGCGAGCTCGTTTTGACGCAAGAAGTCCTCCCAGCCCTCATAGGTGCACACATCGAGGTTTTCCCAATAGCCAAGGCCCGCGCGGTGCACGGTCTTATGGTCGAGCGAGAATCCTAAGGGGCCAATTAAATGGAGGCGTGCTCCGGTGACAACGCAGGTTCGTCCGATGTTGCCGGTATTCGCCGGAATTTCCGGTTGGTACAAAACCACGTTGAACATGAGTCTCCTTTGCATGCGGGCCATATGAGCGAAAACCATCATACGGCTTTGGACGCAGCTTGCAAAAGGTGCTGAGCGCAAAGGGGCCGCCTCCCATGCGCTATGATTCTGCAGGGCTACCAGGCGGGTGCCAATGCCGTTGTCTCCAATCCCGGCGTCTTGTATAAATCGCGGGCGGAGGATGGGGACGACGTCGATGTCCTCAAAATGGCGGGTGAGCTTGCGGTCGTCTCGCAATGGGGATACAGCCGCAGCCACTTTATCGCCGATGAAGATTATTGCAATCGCCAATAGGGTTGCGACAGCGTGCCTTGACAGGCTGTCGTTACAGGGGAGAACCGATGAAATACACCGTTATCGCTGTAGGTAAACTTAAAGAGCGTTTTTGGAAGGATGCTTGTGCCGAGTATCTCAAGCGTTTGGGCGGCTATGCCAAGGTTGAGGTGCGCGAGGTTGCCGATATCGACCCTGCGCGCGCCGGCGGTGTCGATGCATCGCGCAATCGCGAGGGGGCGTCCATCCTCTCCTCGATTCCCGATCGCGCACATGTGATTCTTCTCGCTATCGAGGGCAGGGAGCGTTCGAGTGAGGAATTCTCTCGGTGCCTTGACCAGCTTGCGCTGGGCGGAGACAGCGACATCGTCTTTATCATCGGAGGCTCCGATGGCGTGTCGGATGCCGTGCGCGCCCGCGCGAACGAGACGCTCTCCTTTGGCCGCATCACCATGCCGCATAACTTGGCACGCGTGGTGTTGCTAGAGCAAGTCTACCGCGCCATCAAAATCAGCCGTGGCGAGCCGTACCACAAGTAGCTGGGCCGCCGGGAGGCTGGCTGCGATTAAAGCCCGTCTTGTGCTGCGATGCCGCTACAGCTCGAGCACTTGCGCTGTAAGAGCCTGAGCGTCGTTCGCATCATGCGTGGCGAAAACGACGATACGCCTGGTGCCATGCCGTTTCACAAACGCGAGCGCACAAGAATGCGCCTGCGCGTCGAGTCCGCCAAACGGCTCGTCTAGCAGCACGAGCTCGCCCGGAGCGGCAAAGGCGCGCGCCAATTCGACGCGGCGCCTCTGCCCGCCCGAAAGCTCGCGCACGGGGCGGGAGAGCGCATCTTTTGGCAGTAGCTCACATGCGAGGTCGCGCGCGTCTTTGCGGGTAAAGCCCGGGCGCGCAAAGAGCAGAATATTGTCGATGGCATCAAGGTCTTCGACAAGGCACGCATCTTGGAACATCATCGAGCATCCCCGGGCGGCGTTCTCAAGAGCACCGCCGAGCGGCTTTTGCAGGCGCGCCATGGTGCGCAAGAGGGTTGTCTTGCCCGTGCCCGAGGGGGCCTGAAGACAAAGACAAGAAGACGGGCCGAGCGAGAAGCCGAGGGGCTCACGCAACGGCTCAGCGCCATATCCAATCAAGAGCCCTTGAGCGCGTAGGGAGGCGTTATGTCCGCTGGGGGCTTCGCCTCCGCTTTCCATAAGGTCGCGCGGAGCCCTTAGGGCAAGCTTCGCCGCACGAGGCCAAGTACCGCGAAGAAGCGCCATCGCGCCATGTTCAAATAACCAAGACAGGCAGATCACGCAAAACGTCCAGGCAAAAAGGTCAGGCGTTTCGAGCAGTAGTTTTGCCTGGTAGATTCTCTCGCCAAGGGAACCCGCGGGAACGCCGATAAGCTCGGCGGCGATTCCTGCTTTCCAGCTCATGCCTAAGACGGTGCTGCTAGCGGCCTGCAGGTAGGGAAGGACCGCAGGCCATATGAGCGCGAAGAAGCGCCTTCGCCCGCGTGCGCCAAAGATTTCAAAGAGGTCGCGTTGGCCTGCATCCATGTTGTCGAGCCCTGCGCACAAAGCAAAGTAGATGGCGGGCACAACCAGAAGCAATACTGTGATGATGCTGACATTTGCCGCGCCGATCCAAATGAGCAAGATGACGACGATGCAAGCGACCGGCGTGCTCTTGATGGCCAAAAGTGCCGGCTGCAGCAGGATGCGAACCGTACTCATATGCCAAGATACGGCGGCAAGGACGCCGGCAATGACGTATCCAAGCAAAACACCCGCCACGATGCGTAATGTGGAAAACCAGATGCTGCCCCAAAACGTTTGTGTGCTTGACAGGCGACAAAGGGCAAGCAGGGCGTCGAGCGGTCCGCAGAGCAAAATGCCGCTGCTGTCCAGCATGCTTGCTACCTGCCACACGACAAGCCAAAAGGCGACGGGCGCGCAGCGGGTGAGGGCGTGCACGCCCGTCGCCTTTTTATCGATCGGTGGGTTTTTATCCATGGGACAGCTCGTTGCGTCTAGGGGGCGGGGCGCGTCTTACGCCTGATAGTAGAAATCGTCTGCAGGAAGAGAGCCGCCTACAGACGAGGCATCGGCTTGATAGAGCACCTCGAGGTAGCCGGCGAGCGCCTGCTTGAGCTTCTTGCCGGTAAGGCACACCAGGTGACAAGCGGGAATGGCTTTCTGTGCCACTGCTTCGGACTCAAGGATGCCCTGCTCGACTACGAGCTCGGCAGCTTTGTCGGGATGTTCATTGACGTACTCCACGCTTGCCGATTGACCCTTGAGAAATTCCTCGACCGCATGGGGGTGCTCTTCAAGAAACTCATTGCGCACGACGGTGACGCCGGTGACGAGCTCGCTGGTATCGCCGGATTGCTCGGCAGCCTCATTCCAGGCATCCGTGAGATCGATGGGGGCGGCGAGGGCCTGATTTTTGGCGAGGGCTGCGGTGGCAAAGGGCTGCGGCAGCACGCCGATAGCCGTAGGATCCGAGGCAAGAACGCTTACGACCTCGGTTGCCTCGCTTTTGAACTCGAGCGTGACGTTGCCGGCGATGCCCGCGGCGTCAAGCAGGTAATTCATCACGTATTCCGGCGTGGTTCCCTTGCCGGTGAGATAGACGGTCTTGCCTGCAAGGTCTTTGAACGAGACGATGGACGTGTCTGCCGTGACCACGCTGAGGACGCCGAGCGTATTGACATTCAGGCAGGTGATGCCGCCTTTTGTTTTGTTGTAGACCACCGATGCCGCGTTTGCCGGGATCAGCGCGATGTCGATATCGCCTTTGATGAGGGAAGGGAGCACCTCGTCTGCAGCCGTGGAGAGGGTGAACGCATAGCTGTTGGCAAGGCCGCTGTCCTTGGATGCGGCCTGGTCCATAAAGTGTACGAGACCGATGGTAGTGGGACCCTTGAGCGAGGCGACGCGTACGCTGGTGGACGAGTTGCTCGCAGCCGAGTCCGCCGTGGAGCCTTTGGCGCTGGCGGCAGTGCCCTTGGCTCCGCAACCGGTGAGTGCGATGCTCATGATGCCGAGCCCCGCTGCAGACAAAAAGCCGCGCCTGCTAATCATCATGCTGCTGTCAAATGCGCTAGATTTCATTTCGAGCCCTTTCAAGATTTGATGTGAGGTGGGCATTTTTGCTTGCAGTGCCCCATGCTCAAGATATGACTCTACAATGATATATATCTGCTTGTCGTTCAAGAGGGGGGACGATTGTGAGCAACACGATGCGCGGGGTGTACACAGGCCTCGCAAAGATTCGCCGTACCGTTTTTTCCGAGGTGGCACGCCTGGCGTACCAGGGAGGAGCGGATGCCGAGGGCAACGGCGAGGGCAATGCCAGCGACTACAGTTGGGTCGATGAGCTGCCGTACAAAATCATTCCGGGTGACGTGGCCGCGTACCGCGAGAGCGTCTTTTTGGAGCGCGCCGTCGTGGGCGAGCGCATCCGTCTGGCAATGGGCCTGCCACTGCAGGGCATGGACAAGCCGGCAAAGCTTTCCGACGGGGTGGCCGAGGCGGCAAAGCCCGAGACGTACTATCAGCCGCCGCTCATCAACGTTATCAAGTTCGCATGCAACGCTTGCGAGGACAACGTCTATCGCGTGATGCCGAGCGCCTGTCAGGGTTGCTTGGCCCATCCGTGTCGCGAGATCTGTCCCAAGGGTGCTATCACCTTTAAGGACAAGAAGGCCTTCATCGATCACAGCAAGTGCATCAAGTGCGGACGCTGTGCGCAGGTTTGCCCGTATCAGGCCATCCATCACCATGTACGCCCCTGCGCGGAGGCTTGCGGCATGAACGCGATTGGCTCCGATGAGCACGGTCGTGCCCAGATCGATTACGACAAGTGCGTGAGCTGCGGGCAGTGCCTCGTCAACTGCCCCTTTGGTGCCATTGCCGATAAGAGCCAGATTTTCCAGGTGATTCAGGCCGTACGCGCCGGTGACGAGGTTATCGCCGAGGTCGCGCCTGCCTTTGTGGGTCAGTTTGGCGGCAAGGGCAATGTCGATAAGCTGCGAGAGGCCTTCCGCGACTTGGGATTCTCGGGCATGGAAGAGGTCGCTTTGGGTGCGGACCTGTGTGCCGTGCAGGAGGCGCGTGACTTTTTGGACGAGGTTCCCGAGAAGATTCCGTTTATGGGCACGAGTTGCTGTCCCGCATGGTCGGTCATGGCAAAAAAGGAGTTTCCGGAGCATGCCGACTGCGTCTCCATGGCACTGACCCCCATGACGTTGACAGCGCGTCTGATTCGCAAGCAGCATCCCAACGCCAAGATCGTATTCGTGGGACCGTGTGCTGCCAAGAAGCTTGAGGCCATGCGCCGCAGCGTGAAGAGCGAGGTCGACTTCGTGCTCACATTCGAGGAGATGGCGGGCATGATGGATGCGAAGGGCATCGATTACACCAAGCTCGCAGGCGAGGGGTCGAGCGACTTTGACGTGGCGAGCGCCGACGGCCGCGGCTTTGCCGTCTCGGGCGGTGTGGCCACAGCGGTTGCCAACGCGATTCATCGCGTGCATCCCGACCGCGAGGTGAAGGTTGCAAATGCCGAGGGCCTTTCCGAGTGCCGTAAGATGATGAAGATGGCCACGAAGGGCAAGTACGACGGCTATCTGCTTGAGGGTATGGCATGCCCGGGCGGATGCGTCGCAGGTGCGGGCACGCTCCAGGCCATCAACAAGACGACCGGCGCCGTGAAAATGTACGCAAAAAAGAGCCCCAATAAAAATGCCACGGATAACGAGTACATCGGCTATATTCCTGAGCTCGAGCGCCCGGGCGACGGTATTCACATCCATGCTGATGAAGCCGAGGCAATCGCCGTTCAAGAGACATTTGAGGCACAAAAGCCCCGGGAGTAGCATCCTGGTGCGCGCTTCTGCGCCGCGTTTTGCCTTATAGATGATGTTGCGTCCCCGATACCCTTATGGTGTCGGGGACGTTTTGCACGTGGTTGGTGCAAAGAAAAAGGCTCCCGCGCTTATGCACGGGAGCCTTTTGCATGAAGATGCGCTGGTGTAGGCAGCGAGTCTTACATGTGATCGTGGCAGGTACGAGCGATAACGTCGAGCTGCTGCTCACGGGTAAGGTCGATGAACTTAACAGCGTAGCCGGAGACGCGGATGGTGAAGTTAGCGTACTCGGGCTTCTCGGGATGCTCCATGGCGTCCTTAAGCTTCTCGACGCCAAAGACGTTGACGTTGAGGTGGTGAGCGCCGTTGGCGAAGTAGCCGTCCATGACGTTCACAAGGTTGGTCACGCGCTGCTCGTCATCGTTGCCAAGAGCAGACGGGTTGATGGTCTGCGTGTTGGAGATGCCGTCCAGAGCGTACTCGTAGGGGAGCTTGGCCACGGAGTTGAGGGAGGCAAGCAGGCCGTTCTGCTCAGCGCCGTATGCGGGGTTAGCACCCGGGGCAAACGGGGTGAACGCCTTGCGGCCGTCCGGGGTACCACCGGTAGCCTTGCCGTACACCACGTTGGAGGTGATGGTAAGGATGGAAGTGGTGGGCTCGGAGTTGCGATAGGTGTGATGCTTGGCGATCTTCTTCATGAAGGTCTTCAGCAGCCACACAGCGATGTCGTCGGCGCGCTCGTCGTCGTTACCGTACTTGGGGAAGTCGCCCTCGACCTCGTAGTCAACAACAACGCCCTGCTCGTCACGGACGGTCTTGACCTTGGCGTACTTGATAGCGCTGATGGAGTCGACCACGTGAGAGAAGCCGGCGATGCCAGTGGCGAAGGTACGACGCACGTTGGTGTCGATGAGAGCCATCTCGGCGGCCTCATAGTAGTACTTGTCGTGCATGTACTGGATGAGGTTCAGGATGTTGACGTACAGGTCGGCCAGCCAGTCCATCATCAGATCGAACTTGTGCATGACCTCGTCGTACTCGAGGTACTCGCTCGTGATAGGAGCGTACTCGGGGCCAACCTGCATGTGGTTGCCCTTCTTGTCCATGAACTTCTCGTCCTTACCACCGTTGATGGCGTAGTTGAGAGCCTTGGCGAGGTTGGCGCGAGCGCCAAAGAACTGCATCTCCTTGCCGGTCTCGGTAGCAGACACGCAGCAGCAGATGCTGTAGTCGTCGCCCCAGACCGGACGCATGACGTCGTCGTTCTCATACTGGATGGAAGAGGTGGTGACGGAGATCTTGGCAGCGTACTTGCGGAAGTTCTCGGGCAGACGCTTGCTGTAGAGAACCGTCAGGTTGGGCTCGGGGGCCGGACCCATGTTCTCCAGGGTGTGCAGGAAGCGGTAGTCGTTCTTGGTCACCATGTGACGGCCGTCCTGGCCAAGACCGGCAACCTCGAGCGTAGCCCAGACGGGGTCGCCGGAGAAGAGAGCCTGATAGGACGGAATACGAGCGAACTTGACGATACGCAGCTTGAGCACCAGGTGGTCGATGAGCTCCTGAGCCTCGGCCTCGGTAATCTTACCGGCAGCAAGGTCGCGCTGGATGTAGATGTCCAGGAAGGTGGAAACGCGGCCCACGGACATGGCGGCGCCGTTCTGGGTCTTGATGGCGGCCAGATAGCCAAAGTACAGCCACTGGACGGCTTCCTTGGCGTTGGTGGCCGGCTGGGAGATGTCGTAACCGTAGGCAGCGGCCATCTCCTTCATGCCCTTGAGGGCACGGATCTGCTCGGCGATCTCCTCGCGGGCACGCACGACGTCGTCGGTCATGGTACGGCCGCCGCAGTGGTTGAGGTCGTCCTGCTTGCCGGCGATCAGGCGATCGATACCGTAGAGAGCGACACGACGGTAGTCGCCGACGATGCGGCCGCGGCCATAGGTGTCGGGCAGACCAGTGATGACGTGGGAGTGACGAGCAGCGCGCATCTCGGGGGTGTACGCATCGAAGACGCCCTGGTTGTGGGTCTTGCGATACTCGTTGAAGATCTGGTTGTACTTGTCGTTGACATGGAAGCCGTAGTTCTCGGCAGCCTGCTGGGCCATCTTGATGCCGCCGTAGGGCATAAAGGCGCGCTTGAGCGGCTTGTCGGTCTGCAGACCCACAACCTGCTCCAGGTCCTTCATCTCAGGATCGATGTAGCCAGCGCCATAGGCGGTCAGGCCGGAAACGATCTCGGTTTCGCACTCGAGAACGCCATTGTTAGCGCGCTCGGCTGCCTGAAGCTCCTGGACCTTGCCCCAGAGCTTGTCGGTCGCGTCGGTCGGACCGGCCAGGAAGGAGTCATCGCCATCATAGGCGGTGTAGTTGCGCTGGATGAAGTCGCGGACGTTGATGTCGTCCACCCAGTGACCTCCGGTAAAGCCATTCCACTCGTCGCGTAGTGCCATGTATGCCTCCTTGCATTCTCGTGCCGATTCCTGTTCGGCACGTTGATTACCTACATCTCGCCCCGTAGAATCCTTTGCGCACGCTCGGTGCGCTCGGGCGTCGGGGGGTCGACGTCACGAAGTTTGTAAGGGATGTTTAGCTCATCCCACTTGAAGATGCCCAGCGTGTGGTAGGGCAGAACCTCGACGCGTTTGACGCAATTGCCCAGCTCGGCGATAAAGTCGCGTGTGCGATACAGGTACTCGTCGACATCGGTGATGCCGGGAACGAGCACGTGACGAATCCAGAGCGGCTGACCGATCTGGCTCAAGTAGCGCAGGCAGTCGAGGATATTGGCGTTGTCGCGCCCGGTGAGCTTTTTGTGCTCCTCGGGGTCGATGTGCTTGATGTCTGCCATCACCAGGTCGCACACGTCCATCAGCTTGGTAAACGTGCCAAAGTACGGCTCGTTGCGCGTGAAGGGTGCAAGCGAGGTGTCGAGGCAGGTGTTGATGCCGCGTGCTTTTGCTTTGGTGAAAAGATCGAGCACGAACTCGGTTTGAAGCAGAGCCTCGCCGCCTGAGACGGTGATGCCGCCCTCTGGACCCCAGTAGCTACGGTAGCGTTCGGCTCGATCGAGAAGCTCATCGGCTTCGATCATCTCAGCGCCTTCTGCCGCCCAAGTGTCCGGGTTGTGGCAATAGCTGCAACGCATAGGGCAGCCCTTGAGGAAAATGATAAAGCGCACGCCGGGGCCGTCGGCCGAGCCAAATGATTCCGTGGAATGGACACGTCCCTGCATCGTCGCTCCTCTCGTCACGTCGGTGCCGCAGCGGGTTTCGCTTTTGAACCCGTGCAAAGCATGCGTCAGTACAAGGGCAATGTACTGTGTCCCGCAGGGGCGTTCCTTGATTAGAATCAAGTAACGAGAAAAAATCAGGAAATTTTAAAGCGCTGGAAAGGAGGCGTGGAGATTCGTTAGAGAAATGACCATATGAACAATGTTCACAGGTAGATAGGGATTTTTGACGAGTGTCTTGGGGTGAGGGAGCACCGCGTACTGAGGCGTCCGGGTTCGGCGGCGCATTTCCAGACGAATGCGTAGCGGGCAGGTGGGTAGGCGGCAGGTGGGTTTCGCTTATGCCCATGGGTATTGTGTGCCAGGAAGCTCGCTAGTCCTCGTGGTGCGCGACCTCTGCGAGTCCGTCGCGATTGAGCACGAGCAGCTTGCCTCGGCCCACGCGTTTGACAAGGCCTTCGCGGACAAACTGCGCCACGTGGCGCGAGACGGTCTCGGGGCGCAGGCCTACGGAGTTGGCAATATCTTCGAGGCGCATGTTGATTTCAGGGCCTACGCAGCTGTGGTCGCGCAGCAGCAGGTACTCGGCAAGACGGCGACGCGGGTTGCGGATACCCAGCATCATGGTCTTTTCTTCCGCGTGATCGAGCTCGGTGCATACCATGCGGATCAAGCCGAGTGCCACGCTGGGGTGATTGGCGAGCATGGTCTCGAAGTCGGCGCGATGAATACGGCACAGCTGCACGCGCGTGAGGCATTCAACAGAATAGTGGTAGATATGGTCTTTGAGAAACATGCCATACCAGAGAGCCTGGCCGTCATGCAGCACGTCGAGAACATATTCCTTGCCGCCCGGGGTGGTTCGATAGGTCTTGATGCGCCCCGAGCGCACGACAATGATCGACTCGATGGGGTCGCCTTCATGCACGATGATGGACCCGCTTTCATGTGTCGAGTGGCGCGAACAGGCAAGCAGCTCGCGCTTGGCATCGGCGGGAAGGTCGGCAAACAGGCGGATGTTTTCCATGCACGATGACCCTGCGCGCGAGAAAGCGCAGTTATGGCCCGCGCCGGCGCAAACTCGCCCGGCTTGGTTCATGCTTAGCTTGTCATCCATATGCGCATCTCCGATTACACGCAGTAATACGTTGGAGTTTATTGTCACACAAAAGGCGCGGCGGCGGTATGGTATGCGGCTGTACTGGATGCGCGGCTGGGCATGGAGCCGTGGTTGAGCTGGGCATAGAGCTGCGCCGGGTCGGACGGCAAATAAAACCCACGCACAAACGTCAACTTTTTGGCAAAAATAAGGAAAAGTGAACGTTTGTGCGCGGGTTTTGGTTGCAGTGTGGTGTGCGACAATGGGCGGCATATGGAGCGGCAGCAACGGCCGTGGCGATAGACGTGGCGACTGCCGTGGCGATGCCCGCGGGCGACTACCGTGGGCGATGGACGTGGCGACAGCCGCGGGCACTCGGCATCGGCCTCGACGCGCGGCCGTCGCGGCAACATGGTCGAAACGGAATCTGAATTGCGAGGGGAAAGCATGAAGCAGGCAGTTATCGGCATCTTGGCGCATGTGGATGCAGGTAAGACCACGCTTGCCGAGGCAATGCTCTTCGACGCGGGGCAAATCCGCACCCGCGGACGCGTCGATAACGGCGACTCGCACCTGGATACCGATGCAATCGAGCGCGAGCGCGGCATCACCATCTTCTCTTCGCAGGCAGTGACCGAGCGCGGGGATACGCGCTTCATGCTCGTCGACGCCCCAGGGCATGTCGATTTTTCTGCCGAAGCGGAACGAACACTCCAGGCGCTCGATTACGCGATTCTGGTCGTTGGCGCCAACGATGGCATCCAGGGACACACCGAGACGCTGTGGCGCCTGCTCGACCGCTACAACATCCCTGCGTTCATCTTCGTCAACAAGATGGATTTGGAGAACTCCGGGCGCGAGGCGATCGCTGCCGAGCTGCAACGTCGTTTGGGCGAGGGCTGCTTGGATGCCGAGGAGCTTTTGTCGGAAGGCCCTGCGCAAGAGGCCGCCGCCGCGCTTGACGAGGGGGCTCTCGAAGAATATCTGGACGAGGGATCGCTCTCGCTGCCGACGCTTTGCCGTCTGGTGCGCGGGCGCGCCCTCTTCCCGTGCTTTTACGGATCGGCCCTCAAGGACCAGGGCGTGGCCGAGCTGTTGGATGGTATGGGCAAGCTAATCGAGGAACGCGCCTGGCCTGGCGATTTTGCCGCGCGCGTATACCGAGTGAGCCATGGTGACCATGGGGAGCGCCTTGCCTGGCTCAAGGTAACCGGCGGTGTTCTCCGCGCAAAACAGCTGGTAGAGGGGATTGCCGCGAGCGAGGCATGGCGCGACAAGATAGATCAGGTGCGCATTTACAACGGTTCGAGGTTCGAGCTTGCGCAGGAAGTTCCCGCGGGTAGCATCTGCGCCGTCACCGGTCTTTCCCATGTGCGGCCGGGCGATGCTTTGGGTGCGGAGCCTGCGGGAATCTCGCCGATGATCGCGCCGGTTCTCACCTATACCGTGCTTCCCGGCGAGCAAGACGTCCATGCCGTCTATGTCGCGCTTTCCGAGTTAGCGGACGAGGACCCCATGCTCGGCGTGAACTGGAACACCCATCTGGAGCAAATCCATCTGCAGCTTATGGGAGCGGTGCAGCTGGAGGTGGTCGAGCGTTTGCTTGCCGACCGCTTTGGCCTTGCGGTCAGCTTTGCGCCGGGCGGCATTCTCTATAAAGAGACGATTGCCCAGGCGGTTGAGGGTGTGGGACACTTTGAGCCGCTGCGCCACTATGCCGAGGTGCACCTGCGTCTGGAACCGTTGTCGGCAGGCTCGGGTGTGGAATTTGGCACCGTGACCTCGACCGACGAGCTTGACCTCAATTGGCAGCGCCTGGCGCTCACCAATGCCATGGAGCGCGAGCATCTGGGCGTGCTCACGGGCTCGCCCATAACCGACATGCGCATCACGCTCACGGGTGGCCGCGCGCATGCAAAGCATACCGAGGGCGGGGACTTTCGCCAGGCTACATATCGTGCCATTCGCCAGGGACTGATGGAGGCGCAGGCGATGGGTGCCGCTGTGCTGCTGGAGCCGTGGTATCGCTTTGAGCTCGACGTGCCGGGCGAGTGCGTGGGCCGTGCGCTTGCCGATCTTACGCGCATGGGTGCCGAATACGAACCTCCTGTGATAGCGGGGGAGCGCGCGACCCTCAGTGGGCGCGTTCCGGCGTCTGAGGTGCAGGATTACGCGCTTGACGTTGCTGCCTATACAAGCGGCCTCGGTCGCCTTTATCTGGAGCTTTCCGGCTACGCGCCATGCCATGACGCCGAGTGTGTGATTGAGCAGACCGCCTACGAGCCTGAGGCCGACCTGCCCAACACGCCCGACTCTGTCTTTTGCTCCCATGGTGCCGGCTACACCGTCAAATGGAACGATGTTCCCGCTGCGGCACATGTACGCGTCGACTCTGCCACCTTCCGCCCCTGGCGCCCGGCAGACGCCGAGTTCTTTGGTCGCTAAAACTGGCTATATGGAGTGGCCGGCTCGACGTTAAGCGTGTCGTGCAGGAATGATTGAGAATGAGAATGATGAGGGAGTGTCCGATGTCCGAACAACCGACTCCAGATGCAATCGAGGTGCGCGGTGCACGCGTCCATAACCTGAAAGATATCGACATCGACATTCCGCTGGGGAAGCTTGTGGGCATCGCCGGTGTCTCGGGTTCGGGCAAGAGCTCGTTGGCACTGGGCGTGCTCTATGCCGAAGGATCGCGCCGCTATCTGGAAGCGCTCAGCACCTACACACGCCGTCGCCTTACGCAGGCCGAACATGCACAGGTGGACGAGGTGCTGCACGTGCCGGCGGCCTTGGCGCTGCACCAGCGCCCCAGCGTGCCAGGCGTGCGCTCGACCTTTGGCACCATGACCGAGCTCAACAACAGTCTGCGCTTGCTCTTTAGCCGCTGCGCACATCACGTGTGTCCTCACTGCGGTGCGCGTGTGGAGCCGAGCCTCAACGTGGCGGCAGGCCTGCCGCTCAGGTGTCCGACGTGTGGGCACGAGTTCTACGCACCGGGTGCCGAGGACCTGGCGTTCAACAGCAGCGGTGCGTGCCCAACTTGTGGCGGCACCGGTATCACGCGCGAGGTGGACGAGGCGAGTTTGGTTCCCGATGAGACCAAGAC
Source organism: Collinsella acetigenes (assembly GCF_012844445.1). Taxonomy (NCBI): domain Bacteria; kingdom Bacillati; phylum Actinomycetota; class Coriobacteriia; order Coriobacteriales; family Coriobacteriaceae; genus Collinsella; species Collinsella acetigenes. The sequence continues at coordinate 54,895 of NZ_JABBCP010000004.1, read as the reverse complement.
CATCGATGAGGGCGCGGTGCTTCCCTGGGGCTCGCTCATGTGGGATCTCATGAAGCAGGTTGCCGGCGAGATGGGCGTGCGTACCGATGTGCCATTCAACCAGCTGACTCCTGCCGAGCGCGACATCGTCTTTCACGGACCGGCCGAGAAGAAGCACATTCTCTACGTTCCCAAGAACGGCCAGGGTGCCACGCCGCTCGACTTCACCTATTACAACGCGGTCTATACCGTCGAAAACGCACTCGCCAAAGTTAAGGACGATAAGGGGCTCAAGCGCGTGGCGCGTTTCCTGCGCGAGGGGCCGTGCCGTGATTGCGTTGGCACGAGGCTTTCGGCTGTGGCGCGACGCCCCCAGGTGCGGGGCGTCGACCTGGCACAGGCTGCTGCCATGACGCTGGGCGAGGCAATCGAGTGGGTGCGCGGCGTGCCCGCATCCCTGCCCGCCGAGATGCAGCCCATGGCAACGGATATCTGCGATTCGTTTTTGTCGACGGCGCGTCGCCTGGTCGATCTGGGCCTGGACTACCTCGCACTCGATCGTGCTGGCTCCACGCTCTCGACGGGGGAGCGACAGCGCGTGCAGCTTGCCCGCGTGGTGCGCAACCGCTCGACCGGCGTGCTCTACGTGCTGGACGAGCCTTCGATCGGTCTGCACCCGGCCAATGTTGACGGCCTGGTGAGTGTCATGCGCGATTTGGTTGCAGACGGCAACACGGTGGTGGTTGTCGATCACGACACGCGTGTGCTTACGCAAGCCGATTATCTGGTCGAGATGGGCCCTGCTGCTGGAGCCGTCGGTGGCAATGTGCTCGCGGCGGGTACGGTCGACGAGGTGGCCGCTGCCCCCAAGAGTCGCATCGCTCCGTTTTTGCGTACGTCTCCACGGCGCCTGCGCCCGATAATCGCCGAAGACAAGCTGTTTGACCATGGGCACATTCGCATAGCGACGGGTGCGGTCCATACGGTGAAGCCCCTTGAGGTTGACATTCCCCGCGGCCGTTTGACGGCGGTCACGGGTGTTTCTGGCTCGGGTAAGACCACGCTTGTGCTCGAGACGCTCATTCCTGCCCTCAAAGCTCAGGCAGCAGGCGAGCGCATGCCGAGCCATGTACGCTGGATCGATGCCGAGGGGATCGCTCGCGCGAACCTTATCGATGCGACGCCCATTGGCGCTAACGTGCGCTCGACGGTCGCGACCTATGCCGATATCCACGACGAGCTACGCCGTGCCTACGCACGCACGCCCGAGGCTAAGGAGGCTGGCTATAAGGCGGGCGCCTTTAGCTACAACACCGGAACCCTGCGCTGTCCCACCTGCGACGGCACGGGCGCCATCTCGCTTGACGTGCAGTTCCTGCCCGATGTCGAGATCGTTTGTCCCGCGTGCCGCGGTTCGCGCTATGCCGAGGCCGCCTCGCATATTCATCGCGAGAGCGCAGATGGCAGTCTCCTTACGCTGCCGCAGCTCATGGACATGAGCGTGGACGAGGCGCTCGATGCGACGCTGGGTCTCAAGAAGGTCCAGACGCGTTTGCAAACCTTGCACGATTTGGGGCTCGGCTACCTGACGCTCGGCGAGCCCACGCCGGCGCTTTCGGGAGGTGAGGCTCAGCGCCTTAAGCTTGCAAGCGAGATGGGCCGTGTGCAAGACGATGCCGTCTTTGTGTTCGACGAGCCTACGATTGGCTTGCATCCGCTTGATGTCGAGGTTCTGCTGGGCGTTTTTGACGGTCTGGTTTCCAAGGGCGCAACCGTTGTGGTGATCGAGCATGACCTCGACCTTATCCGCAATGCCGACTACGTGATCGACATGGGGCCCGGCGGCGGTGATGCCGGGGGCAGAATCGTTTGTGCGGGGACGCCCGCTGCGGTTGCAGCGTTTCCCAAGAGCGTCACCGGTCGCTACCTGTAGTTTCCCAACACATTCTTGCATGCAAAAAGCCGCTACGAGGGCAATTCCTCGCAGCGGCTCGCTGTACGCAAAGGATGGATGCGCTTGGTCTCTTAAGCGCGGTGCCAATCGGTCAGGCACGCGTCGAGGCCGGCGATGACGGCATCCTTATCCATATGGCGGCCGATGATGCACAGGCGCGTCTCGCGGTCGCCCACCTCGTCGTCCCAATAGTCACGAAGCTCGGGATTGTCGGCAATGATCTGCTGCTTTTCGTCCTCGGGCGCGGAATCCACAAACAGGCCATTCTCCATCAGGCGCATCTGATGGCCCGCCTGCTCAAAGATGTAGCACATGTCGGGATTGGCGTTTTGCCACAGCGGACCCTTGGCGCGAATGACTGCGTCGGGCCAGTCCTGCTCCACAAAGTCGGTGAATTTCTCCAGGTCAAAGGGCTTGCGGCGAGCGTAGACAAAGGTCTCGATGTCGTATTCCAGCACCTCGGGGTCGTCGTGCTCCTCGGGATGCTCCATGGCCTCGACCCAAGCGGCGGACTTATAGGCGCGGCTAAAGTCAAAGCGGTCGGTATCCAGCAGCTCGTCCATGGGGACATTGCCCTGCTCGGCCTCCACGATCACGGCGTCCTTTTGCAGGCCGCGCACGATGGCCTTGAGCTCGGCGATTTGCTCGGGCGTCACGGTGTCGGTCTTGTTGAGCACGAGTGTGGTGCAAAACTCGATCTGCTGGATCAGCAGGCTCTCGATGTCGTCCTCGTCGATATTCTCGGCCAGCAGGTCGCGGCCGCCGTTGAACTCATCGTACATGCGCGCGCAGTCCACCACGGCAACGATGTTGTCGAGCGCGAGCAGGGGCTCGCCGTCGGTCTTGGCGTCGTCGCAGAAGGAGGAAATGGTGTAAGCGATGGGGATGGGCTCGCAGATGCCGGAAGCCTCGATGATGATGTAGTCGAAGTCGCCGGATTCGGCGATGCCCTGCAGCTGGTTGGCGAGGTCTTCGGACAGCGTGCAGCAGATGCAGCCGTTGGTGAGGGGGATGAGGTCGTCTGCCTCGGAAAGGCCGCCGTCGGCGATAAGATCGGCATCGACGTTGATCTCGCCGATGTCGTTGACGATCACGGCGGCACGGATACCGCCATCGTTTTCGAGGATATGGTTGAGCAAGGTGGTCTTGCCGGCACCGAGGTAACCGGTGAGCATCACGATCTTGACAGGCTTGTTGGGCATGGGCCCTCCTTTGTTAGTCGCAGCTGACAGGTGAATCTTAGAACAGACCGCGCCTTATGTACCCGCCTGCGGGATAAAATCACAGAGAGGTTTGCACATGCCGAAAAAACAGCCGCGGGCCACCTGTGGGTTGGGCTTGCCTGCGGCTGCGATAACGAGCGTTTGCGCGTGGGCGGTGTGTCTACTCCCAGGTCTTCCAAACGTCGGGGGCGTAGCCGACGGTGGCGGCACGTCCGTTGCGCACGATGGGCTCCGCGAGCACCTGCTGGTTTTCGAGCAGCTTGTCGAAGCGCTGGCTCTCGGCTAGATGCTGCACGAGTGCCAGTGTGTCCTGGTCTTTTGCCTTGGGGTCCAGCAGCGCATCGATGCCGCCCACGGCGCGCATCACGCTTTGCAGTTCGCCCTTGCTCATCTCCTTCTCGCGCAGGTCGATGAATTGGACCTTGATGCGGCGCTCCTTGAAATAGCGCTGCGCCTTCTTGGTGTCGAAGCTCTTCTTGGTGCCAAAGATCTGAATGTTCACGATGTCTGCCTCTTCGTTGGAGTGCGTCTGCCTTGCGACATGGTATCGCACGGCGAGCGCGAAAGGACACTAACGAATGAAGTTCGTCCTTTCGCGCTCCGGCTCGGGCACGGTGATGCCCGCGGCGCGCCCCGTTTCGATGCATTTGAGCATCCATGCCATGTTGCGGCCCAGGTTGCGCATGGTTGCCATGCCCTCGGCGTCCTGAAGGGCTTCTTCGGGTGCGCCTCCAAAGGCGACGTTCCAGTAGGTGGAGGAGACGACGGGCATTTGGTTGATGGTGAAGTACTTGTTGAGTACGTCGACGCTGGCGCACGTTCCTGCGCGGCGAGCGACGGCGATGGATGCTCCGGGCTTGTGAGCGAAGGCGGCGCTGCCGGCGTAGAAAGCGCGATCGAGGAGGGAGAGGATGCGTCCCGAAGGATGCGCGTAATAGACCGGTGTGCCAAAGACAAAGCCGTCGGCCTGGGCGGCGAGGTTTAGAAACTCGTTAACGGGATCGTCGTCAAAGACGCAGTGGCCATCGAGGTCGGAGCATCGATTGCAGGCAATGCAATCACGATACGCGCCGGCACCGAGCTGGAAGATTTGGGTATCGATGCCTTCGGTCTCGAGTGCCTGCGCTATCTGCTGTAGCGCTGTCGCTGTGTTTCCATGCACCCTGGCGCTGCCGTTAACCAATAGAACCTTCATGGGCCCTCCCCGGTATTTCGTGTACACGCCCCGGATTATCGCACGTTACTAGGCACATGTGCTCGCGACTCAGGCGTATACTGTCGCGCATCGAGAAAGAGGACGAATGCAACAGACGATTTCTACTGCGGATCTGCCGCGCCGTACCGGCGTGGTGCTCGAGGGCGGAGGCTTTCGAGGCCTCTACACCGCCGGCGTGCTTGACGTGTGGATGGAGCACGGCGTTACTGCCGATGGAACGGTGGGAGTCTCGGCAGGTGCTGCCTTTGGATACAATTTCAAGTCCCGCCAGGTCGGACGCGTGCTGCGCTACAACACGGCCTATGCTGCCGATTCGCGCTATGCGAGTTTGCGAAATTGGCTGCGTACGGGCGATTTGTACAGTCGTGACTTTGCCTATGACGAGGTCCCGCTCGTGCTCGACCCGGTGGATACCGAGACATTTTGCTCCTGGCCCATGCGCTTTACGGCGGTGGCGACCGACATCAACACGGGCGAGGCGGTCTATCACGACCTCGAACACGGCGATGCGAGCGACATCGAGTGGATTCGCGCATCGGCATCGATCCCCGTGCTGTCGCGTCCCGTGAAGCTCGACGGCCGCGCGCTTTTAGATGGCGGTGCTGCCGACTCCATTCCTGTGGCATGGATGCGCGATCAGGGCTATCAAAAGATCGCCGTCGTACTTACCCAGCCGCGGGGGTATCGCAAAAAGCCCAATCGCATGATGCCCATCCTGCGACTTTGGCTGCATCGATATCCGCACTTGGTGGAGCTGCTCGCGCATCGTCACGAGCAGTACAATGCGTGTCTCAAGATGATTGAGCGCCTTGAGCGGGAGGGAACAGTATTTGTGATTCGCCCCAGCCGGGACGTAAGCGTACCCGCCATATGTAAAGACCCGCAAAAGCTCAAAGAGATATACGAGGTGGGACGCGCCGATGCGCTGGGCCGTCTTGACGAGCTTCAGGCATTTTTTGCATAAGGTCCGACGCCTGCGGCATAGAATAAACTTTGATTTCGAGCCGGATGCCCAGCCGGCGTTATCATTTGGGTACGCGATGAACGCGAGGGGAGGTTGCTGTGAGCCAGATGCAAGACGACTCTTGGCGATTCCCCATGTCGCTTATGTGCTCGGCGTTTGAATCGGGGATGCTTGATTACACGCTTGCCCAGATGCCCAAGGACGGTTTTGGGGCCATTGCACATGCCGAGGCATTCTATTATCGGGGCCTTCCCGATGATGCTTGTCGCCTGGCAGAACCCTATCTGACCTCGGATGATCTGTCACTTCGGCTTTCGGCGTGCCTGATTTGCGCCTATGCGAACCTGTCGCTCAACCGATCGGTGACTGCCCGACGTTGCCTCAGGCATCTTGAGGAGACGGGAAAGGACCCGCGCGTTACCGAGAATCCGCGTGCTCGCGCCTCGTATATGCTCTTTGAGGCGAGCGCCTGCGTGCTGCTGCATTTTCCCTCTCCGGTATCGCGGGAGGAATTCAACTCATATGCCGCGCTGCTTCCCGAGGGCTTGCGCCTGTTTGCGACGTATGCGCTGGCGCATCGCTCCTACCTTGAGGGCGATTACGGGCGCTGCGTGGGCATGGCCGAAAACGCCTTGTCGATGAAGCAGGGGAGCTATCCTGTGGCGGAGATCTTTTTGCACCTGATAACTGCTGTGGGGTGGATCAACCAGCATGATACCGATCGTGCCAAGGCACATTTCGTACGTGCCTGGCATATAGCGCAGCTCGACGATTTGATCGAGATGCTCGGTGAACACCATGGGCTTTTGCAAGGCGTGCTCGAATCGTGTCTCAAAAAAGACTTCCCGCGGGACCTTGCGCGCATCATCAAGATTACCGATCGTTTTAGCCGCGGGTGGCGAAGCGTCCATAACCCCACGGCGGGGGCAAGCGTTGCGGACAATCTGACGACGACGGAATTCGCTATCTCCATGTTGGCCTGTCGCGGGTGGACAAACGACGAAATCGCTGCTCATCTGCAGATATCGCGCGGGACGGTAAAGAACCGCCTGTCGAGCGCCTATGCCAAATTGGGTATTTCGAGCCGTGCTGCATTGAGGCAGTTTATGCTGCTGTAGGAGGCGGGCTCGTTATCGCCGGCGAGAGCGTCCCGGCGGGCTTACATGAACAAAAAGGGGCCATCGAGTCGCGCCGATGACCCCAATTATGTGTATGGGCTGCCTGTCCTGCGTTTTCTATGCTTGACGCCAGGTCTCAACGAGCTCTGCCGCTGCTGCGTGCGGATCGGGCGCGCTGCAGACTGCGGAGACGACGAAGAACCCCTCGACGCCCGTGGCCTTGAGGGCGGGCAGATCTGCTGCCTTCACGCCGCCGCCAACCACGATGGGCCGCGGGCTGACCTCATGTAGGGCGCGCAGGTCGTCGAAATCCTGCGTGATGATGCTGCCGTCGGAGGTGAGTCCGGCGTCTTTTTTGGTCGCCGTCTCATGCAGGGGACCGACGCCCAGGTAGTCGACAAGGCTCATGTCCGCTGTCTTCACGTACTCGAGCATCTCCTCGCAGCGGGCGGAGAGGCCCACGATGGCGTCGGGTCCTAAAAGCTTGCGGCACACGTCCACGGGGATGTCGGATTGGCCCACATGCACGCCGTCGCACTTGATGCCGCGCTCGCGGGCGGCAAGCACTGCATCGAGGCGGTCGTCGATGAGCAGCGCCACCTGGTCGCTCTTGCCTGCGCGGGCGATGACATCTGCCGCCTGTGCCGTGTATTCGATGAGGTCGCGCACGGAGCAGACCTTGGAACGAATCTGCATGCAGGTAAAACCGGCATCGAGGGCCTGCTCCACCACGTCTGCAACGGGACGTCCCAGGGTGTTTTCGGGTCCCAGTACCAGGTATGCCGAGATATCCAGATTGTCGCGCATACTCATTGTCTATGCCTCCTGTGCTTTGAGCTGGGCGTCCAGACGCTCCAGCTTGCCGTCCATCATGTGATCGAAGCCCGGTCGCACATCTGCCTTGAGCACGACCTCGGTGCGAATGCCCTTTTCTGCCAAGACAAAAGTGGCATCCTTGACCACCTGCATGACTTCGTCCCATTCGCCTTCAATCTCGGTGAACATCGAGGTCGTGCGGCTGGGAAGGCCGGACTCGCGGATAACGCGCACGACTTCTGCCACCTCGGCCGAAAGCTCGTCGCCCGTGCCGCAAGGCGCGATGGCAACAGCGATAAGCGTGTTCATCTAGGCCTCCTCGACGGACATCGGGTTTGCGGCGATCTCTTCGCCCGTGGCGCGATAGAGCTCATCGATAAAAGTGACCTTGAAGCTTGCGGGCGCGGTGGCCACGGCTGCGGCGCGCGTGCCGGCGAGGTTGTAGTGGGACGTGCCGGCAACCGCCGCGGTAAAGGCGTCGGCGCAGGTGGCGTAGACGGCAAGCACGCCGCCCTGAGAGCAGCCGCAGCCCGTGATCTTGGACATGAGCTCGCTGCCTCCGTGCGAGCGCACGACGGTGGTGCCATCGGTCACAAGGTCGACCTCGCCGGAGACTACCACGGCACCACCCGTGTAGCGGGCGAGCGCGACGGCAGCCTCGCGTGCGGCGTCAACGCCGTCGGTGGTGTCCACGCCGCGAGGACGGTCGAGGGCGTCTTCGGCGCCAAGGAGGTCCCACAGACTTGCGAGAGCGATGATCTCGGAGGCGTTGCCGCGAACGATGGTGGGCTTGTAGGGCTTGAGCTCTTCGAGCAGCTTGGTGCGCAGGCTGCCAATGCCCAGGCCTACCGGGTCGAGCACCCATGCCTTGCCGGCGTCGTGTGCGGCCTTGGCCGTTGCGGGGATAGTCTGCTCATAAATGGGGAAGAGCGTTCCCATGTTGAGATACACGGCGTTGCCGGCTGCCACGAGAGCCTCGCCCTCGTCGGGCAGATAGACCATGGCTGCCGAGCCGCCCACGGCGAGCTGGGCGTTTGCCACAAAGTCGATGGTTACGGTGTTGGTGATGGAACCCGCCATGGGGTTGGTCTCGCGCACCTTGTGTGCGGCGGCCGCAACGGCGGCTTTAATCTGGTTCTTTTCGATCATGCATGCCTCCCTAGGCTTTTGGGGATGCTGCACGTAAAGCTACAGTGTCCCAAAACCATGAGGACATGCTCCCTACGCCAGCGCTAACTGACAGGTTCAAAGGGTTGGGCACATGCCCTCTCAGCCTGCTCGCGCGCACGCGGCGGCACCCCTGCATCGAATCTGTGGCATACATGGTACTCCATGAGGCGGGTTTGCGCCGTTGCGTTGTACGATAAGAAAACCAATATGCATAAGAAACCTCACGAAGGGCGCGCCCATGAAACTGCAGCAGCTCATCTATGCCGTCAAGGTCGCCGAGTGCGGCAACATCACCGAGGCCTCGCGCCGCCTGTTTGTCTCGCAGCCGTCCATCACCGCCTCTATCCGTGAGCTCGAGGCCGAGATGGGGGTCACCATCTTTGAGCGCTCTAACAAGGGCGTGGTGGTGACCGAGGAGGGCGAGACCTTTTTAGGGTATGCGCGCCAGGTGCTCGAGCAGGTCGATCTGCTCGAGGAGCGCTACTGCGGCGAGGCGCGCCAAGTGCCGCATTTCTCTGTCTCGTGTCAGCACTACTCGTTTGCAGTCAATGCGTTTGTCGACGTGATTCGTCAGTTTGATGCTGCGCGCTACGACTTCACTCTGCGCGAAGAGCAGACGCACGAGATTATCGAGGACGTTTCGCATATGAAAAGCGAGCTGGGCATCTTGTATTTGAGCTCGCGCAATCGCGAGGTGATCGAGAAGATGCTGCGCCAAAACGAGCTGGAGTTCGCGCCGCTTTTTCGTGCCGAGCCGCACGTGTTCCTTTCGTCATCTCATCCGCTGGCGGATTGCAGCAGTGTCACCCTTGACGACCTGCAGGACTACCCCTATCTTTCCTACGAGCAGGGGGATTACAACTCGTTTTACTTCTCCGAGGAGATTCTCTCCACCTTGGACCGCGCCAAGAACATTCGCGTGCGCGACCGCGCCACGCTGTTCAATCTGGTAATCGGCTTGGACGGCTACACCGTTTGCTCGGGCGTCATCTCGGCCGAGCTCAACGGCGAGGGTATTGTCGCCGTGCCGCTCGACGTGGACGAGTATATGGAGATAGGCATTATCACCCGTAAGAATTCACAGCTCACACGCTATGGAGAGACGTATGTCGAGGCGCTGCGGCGTCACATCTAGGTGGCGTTGACCGGGATAGAAAGCGCGGCCGCCGGAGGGGGAGCTCCGGCGGCCGCTTCCACATGGAGAGGGAACAATGCTTAGCGCTTTTCGGGCGTGCGCTCCGCTGTGTGCTACGAGCGCTTATGGCTCGCCACGGCGCCCGCGGCGATAGCGGCTGCTCCCGCAAGGGCGGTCGCTACGATGGCTGCACTCGAGGTGTCGCCGGTTGCCGCGAGCTTGCCGACGGTCTTGGCTCCCACGGTTGCGGTCGCAACGGTCTTGGTCGTCTTTGTGCCCTCAGGTTTGGAATCAGGCTTGGAATCCTCGGGCTTGGTCTCCTCGGACGGTGCGATGACGGCTCTCTTGGCGACGGCATCGTCGTAGGGGGAATCAATTACGGCGTCGCCCGTGCCAATGGTTTGGCCTGCCTCGTAGACGGTGCCGTCACTGAGCTCTTCTTTGTGGCGATAGTCAATGACTTTGCCGCCTTCAGGCGTCAGGATGCTGGCGCCTTCGATTTCGATGGTGCCGATCGCCTTGCCGTCCGCGCTCATGGCAAGGGCGAAGATTGCCGCCGTGTCTCCCTCGGCCGTGACCGTACTGCGGACGATGGAGATGGTTGCGGGCATAATGCCCTCGCTGGTCTGAGCAAAGATGCCGATGTTCACGCCCCTGCGCTCAGGGGTGATCTCGCCATCCTGGTCTCCACTGTAGCAGGCGGGACCGTCGCCACCGATTTCGGCATAGCGGGCTATAGCCTTGACGACGGAGTCACTAATGTAGATGTGACCACCCGCTTCGTTGGGGTTGTAGTTTCTGGTGGAAATCGCAGTCGAGAATTCGCCCTCTGCGAATGCATCCACGATCGAGCCGTTCTTGATGACGATGTCGTCCTCGTCGGTGAAGAGGGCGCTGACATCGTCGCGTTCTGCGGCTGCGCGGACCGTCACGGTCGCGTGGTCGAGCGTGATGCCCTTATAGGCATAGACGCCATATCCAACACCATGTGCGTTAAGGGAGGCGTTTGTGACCGTGAGGCCGCCTATGGCCTTAACGGCATAGTCTTCCTTGGAGTTCGCCTTGACCTGGCTGCCGCCCGAGATATCGATGTTGCCGCCGGCCCAAATCGCCACGTCCTCGATAGAGCTTGCCTCTACCGTGCCGCCGCCCTTGATGGTGAGGTTTTCCTTGGCATCGATTCCCTGATCCTCGGTAGCCTTGGCGGTGACGGTTCCGCTATTGTCGATTGTAATGTTGCCATCCGCCCTGATGCCGTCCGAATCACCCGTGGCGTTGATGTTGCCCGAACCCTTGATGGTGAGATCGCCCTTGGCATCGATAGCGTCGCGCTCGGTACTCGTGGCGTTGACGGTGCCAGCGCCGTCGATGTTGATGTCGCCATTGGACATGATGGCGTCGCTAGAAGATGTCACGTTGAGCGTGCTAGATGCATCACCTTGAATGTTGAGCTCGGCGTTCTCGGTATTACCATCCATAACCAAGATGCCACGGCCGTTCTCGTTGGTGACGGTGTTATTGCCCGAGTAACTTACGTTGAGCTTGCCCTCGGCCTGAATCGCACCGCCGTCATAGCCGTTGAGCTTCATATCGTCGGCACCGTCCCAGCTCCAGGTGCCGGCGTCGTCGCCCGCCGCGCTGCCGGCGTTGTACTGGGTGCCGCCGACGTCGACCCATTCGGCGGCAAGCGAGATGCTCGGCATGAGCAGCGAGCTCACCGTGAGCGCGCAGGCCAGGCCGCAGACGATGCGGCGGGTCACGCGGCGCCAGCTCCCGCGCGCGAGCACGGCGTGGTGGCGCGGGCGGGGCTCGGCGAAGCGTGTTCCTACAGGGCGGTCATGCTTGGTGGGGGTCGTGAACGTGGCCATGGCTGTTCCCATCTCTCATATGGTGTGCACCGCTGCTTTGAGCGTACGCGCCAACGGGTGCGGCCGATAGTGCCATTTGGGAGCAAATATGGCCAATTTTATGCAAGCTCAGGCGCTTGAAGTCCAAAGAAAACCGCACGACCCTTATTGTGCAAGCATCCAGGCAATGCCCTTCGCACTTCGTAGGGCCGGCTCGCTAAAGTGGTTGCCGGGATTGCGCTCAAAGAGCGTTTTGGCGCCGCGGTCTTGCAGGGTCTGCTCGCAGCGTTTGGTGTCGGCGAGCACCTCGCGCATCATTCGGTTGGGGGTCTTGTGCTCCTTTTTGCCCAAGGAGAGGTAGGCGACGTCGAGGGCGCCTTGAGGAAGATTCTCGTCGAGGTACTCGGCAAAACCGGGAAACCACAGCGAGCCCGAGACGCTTGCCGCTCGGCTAAACAGATCGGTTTTGCAGCATGCCCACAAGGCAAAGAGCCCGGCGAGCGAGTAACCGGCGATAGCGCGGAGGCGTGGGGGAGCGGCGAGAGGTGCTTCGATCGTGGGAATGATCTTGTGCGTAAGTTCATGCAGGAAGGCCGCGGCTTCTCCGGCAAATGGCTCGCTGGTCGCCGTGATGGCGTCGCAAGGCCAAACAGAGAGCTCGCGATTCCAATCGAGCCCGCCGATAGCCACAAGCGTGAACGGAGGGCAGCCCGGGTCACGACAGCACTGGAGAACGTCGTCTCCCATTCCCGCGGCAACGGGCAGGTACACGATGGGCGCCCCCGCGTTGGGTGCGGGGTATATGGCGACCTGCTTTCCGCATGCTGCCATGTATGGCTCCTTTACGACAAAGGGTGATGCCGGGCATATCGATTGTGCCATGTCCAGGGGATGGAGCCTTTGTCGCGGGGATGAATGGCGGCAAATCGTACATTTTGAGATGAGTGGCGGATAATCATACGAATGAGCGCGGCTTCTCGACGAAAAAAGAGCGAGAAACCGCCACTCGATTGGAAATGAATGAAAATCCGCCACCCGATAACTGGGAGCGAGAGAAAACCCGCCACCCGATAATCGGGAACGAAAGAAAACCCGCCGCTCAACAGCGGTCATGGCCAAGGAGTGAACGGAGTTGCTCCCCAACAATCAAAAAAGCGCGGAGCCGTTTATGCGGCCCCGCGCTCTGCTGGTTTGATATGGCTTGTGCGCTTACGCTACGAAGAAGTAGACGAGGAACGCAAGGGCAGCGATCCACATGAGCGGCTTGATCTCGCGGGCCTTGCCAGTGAAGATGGCGACGATGACATAGGCGATGAAGCCCAGGCCGATGCCGGCGGAGATGGAGTAGGTGAAGGACACGCCGGCGGCGATCATGAACGTCGGGAAGCCCTGGGACACGTCGGTCCAGTCGATCTCGGTGACCTCGGTCATCATGAGGTAGCCAACGTAGACCAGGGCGCCGCAGGTGGCAGCGCTGGAGACAACGGAGACGATCGGCGAGAAGAACGCGGCGAGGATGAACAGCACGCCGGTGGTGACGGAGGTGAGGCCGGAGCGGCCGCCGTCCGCGGCACCCGAGGTGGACTCGACAAAGGTGGTGATGGACGAGACGCCCATGAAACCGCCAGCGGCAGCTGCCACGGAGTCAACGATAAGAATCGGACGGATGTCCTCGACATTGCCGTCCTCGGTGAGGAACTCGCCCTGCTTGGCTACGGCCATAGCGGTGCCCATGGTGTCAAAGAAGTCACTCATGAGCAGGGAGAATGCGACAACGAGCAGCATCGGGTCGGTGAGGACCTTCACGATGGCGAGGCTGCCGTCGGCGGTGGCGGCAAACGGGGCGCCAAAGGTCGAGAGGTTGAGCGGTGCCACGATGCCCGTCGGTGCCTGCGTGACGCCCAGCGGGATGCCGGCGAGCACGGCGACGATGATGCCGATGAGCAGCGAACCGGGGACGTTGCGGGAGGCGAGTGCCACGGTCACGATAATCGAGACGATGCCGACGATGAAGGTGGGGGAGGTGACGTCGCCCAGGCCCACGAGGGTGCCGTTACCGGCGACGATGATGCCGGCGTCGGCCAGGCCGATGAGGGCGATGAAGAGGCCTAGGCCAACGGAGATGGCATGGCGCAGGGTTACCGGGATGGCATCCATGATAGCCTCGCGCAGGCCGCACAAAACGAGCAGCAAGATGACGACGCCCTCAAGGAAGATGACGCCCATGGCGACGTGCCAGTCGCCGCCGCACATGGTGGCGGTAATGCCGGCGACCATGGCGTTGATGCCCAGACCCGAGGCGCAGGCGAGCGGGCGGTTGGCAAAGATGCCCATGCAGATGGTCATGATGCCGGCGCCCAGACAGGTGGCGCAGGCGAGCGCGCCGCCGTCGATGCCGGCGCCGGAGAGTATCGCCGGGTTGACGGCGATAATGTAGGCCATCGCAAGGAACGTGGTCAGTCCCGCGCGGACCTCGGTGCCGAAGGACGAGCCTCGCTCACCGTACTTAAAGAACGATTCCATGAATCCCCTTTTCGCTGTTGCGGATCGCTTCCGCAGATTTACAACGTCCTACACTCTACCGTATGGTGCTTGGATAAATCCACAGCATGTGGACAATATTTCCAACCGGTTGCTCTTTTGAGTCAAGATAAGGCTAGATGACGGTTTCGCAGCGGCTTATATCCGCCGCGGGCGAGTGCCGTTCGCTCTGCTACTCTAGATGCAGTTTTGTCGATAGATGAGGAGTTGACCCATGATCAAGGAATTGGTGACCGACGAGGTGCTGCTGAGCACCCCCTGCGAGCCTGCGACCGTTGAGGACATTGCTGTCGCCACCGACCTTACGGACACGCTTGCATGCCTGGAGAACGCTGGCTGCCTGGCCGCGAACCAGATTGGCGTCACCCGCGCGCTGTTCGCCTTCGAGGACGAGTCGGGTACCGTGCGTGTGATGGCCAACCCCAAGGTGCTCTTTGGTCTGGGCGCCGATAAGGTGGAGGAGTCCTGCCTTACGCACGAGGGTATCTCCCGAGTGACGCGCTACATCAAGATCAAACTGTCCTACGACGAGTTTGTCGATGGCGAGCTCCGTCATCGCAAGGGCGAGTTTGTGGGCTGGGAGGCTCAGATGATTCAGCACATGGCCGATCACTGTGCCGGCAAGCTCGTCTAGTTGTCACTTTCACAATGCGGGCCGCCGCGTGCGCTCTGGCTGGTGCCGGGCGCACGCGGCGTCTTTTTAAATGAAGCAGAAAATCCCCTTTAGCTCAGGTGCCTCACGGTCTAAAAGGGATTTTCTGCTTCATTTATGTGGCGACATTCTGCAATGGCGGGGGCGCGGGCGGCGACGGTGGGGGGCGGGCAGCGCCCTCGCGACGCGGATGGTCTATCGGGCTTCGAGCTGGGCGATAAGGCGCTGGGCCACCTCCACGCAGTCGCCGACGACGGCATATTGCGCGGCGTTGAAGATGGGGGCATCGGCGTCTTCGTTGACGGCGACGACGGTTTGGGCACCGCTGATACCTGCCAGGTGCTGAATGGCGCCGGAGACGCCCAGGCTGATGAGCAGCTCGGGCGCAACGGAGACGCCTGTTTGGCCAACCTGATGGCGGTACTCGAGCCAACCGGCTTCGACCAAGGGGCGGGTGCAGCCGATTTCTGCCCCCAACAGCTCTGCTAGACGGCGCATTACCGGTAGGTTCTTCTTCGAGCCGATGCCGCGGCCCAACACGAGCAGACGTTTGGCTTCGGCAATCGACGCCTGGCTATCGGCGGGGATATGCTCAACCACGCGCACATGTGAGGCGACAGCTGCGTCAAGCTCGACATCGGTCACTTTGCCCGTACGATTGGCGTCGGCTTCCGGCGCGCAGAAGATACCGGGGCGAACCGTTGCCATCTGCGGACGATGCGCGGGGCACATGATGGTTGCCATGAGGTTGCCGCCAAAGGCAGGACGCGTCTGATGCAGCAGGCCGGTTTTCTCGTCGATTTCGAGCACGGTACAGTCGGCGGTGAGGCCTGTTTGCAGACGCACGGCGATGCCCGGTGCAAGCTCGCGGCCAAAATCGGTGGCGCCGTAGAGGATTACCTCAGGGCGATACTCGCGAGCGAGGGCGCAGATCCAGTGAGCGAAGACGCTCGGGTCGTTTGCTTCCAGGCGATCGTCTTGACAGCGCAGCACCTCGTCGGCGCCGTGGGCGACCAAAGCATTCGCTGCAGCATCGTCGACATCCGAGGCTTCCCCTAAAACGGCGACTACGCGGCATTCGCGCTGGGCGGCAAGTTCGCGTGCGCGTCCCAGCAGCTCAAACGCGACCGGCAGCACGGCTCCCGTCGAGTTTGTTTGGGCAAAAACCCAGATATCGCGATAGGAGGACAGGTCGATATCTGTCTGCGTCTTATCACGCTCAATCGAAAGGGCGCCTACCGGGCAGGCGTCCACGCACGATCCGCACAGGATGCACGAGTCGGTGACGTGCGCGCAGCGATTGGGTCGTTCGCCCGTAACGACGATGCCGCCCGAGGCGCAGGCGCGGACGCAGCGCCCGCATCCGACGCAAGCCTCGGCGTCAATCAAAAGTCCGCTCATCTAGCTCAGCTCCTCAAGAAGATCGGCGAGGGCGCGCACCTGGGTGTCGATATCGCCGTCAATAAATGTGCAGTCATGGGTGCGCTCGGGAACAAACGAGCGTACGACCTGGGTGGGAGATCCCGCAAGGCCGCAGCGGGCAGGGTCTGCGCCCGCATCTGCCGCGGTGAGCATCTCGATCGAGGCATCCTCTGCGGCGAGCACGCCGGCGATGCTGGGCATGCGTAGCTGTGCCACGTCTTTTCCCACGGTGATGATGGCTGGCAGGGGGACCTCTACGACGTCGTGGCCCTCATCGGTGACGTGCGTCACGACGATGTGGTCGCGGGCGACCTCACGAATTTCGGAGATATCGGTGACGCAGGGGATATCAAACGCACCTGCAAGTTCGGGGCCGATCTGCGCAGTATCGCCGTCGACCCCCATCTTTCCGCAAACGATGAGGTCGGGGTTTCCAATATGTTCGACGCCGAGCATAAGCGCGTAGCAGGTGGCAAGAGTGTCGGCGCCGGCAAAAGTGCGGTCCGAGAGCAGCACGCCGGAATCTGCCCCGCGTGCCACGCAGTCGCGCAGGAGGTCTGCCGTGGCGGGAATTCCCATAGAAAGTGCCGTTACGGTGACGTCTGCGCCTTGGTTTGCCAGGGCTTCACGCGCTGCAGGGCACATTCCAGGGCCGTGGCATCGAAGGGGTTGATAACCGCTTGTTTGCCATCGCGCACGATGGTGTTGGTCTTGGGGTCCATTTTTACCTCGGTGCTGCTGGGCACCGCCTTGACGCAGGCTATGATGCGCATGCTACTCAGCCTCCTTACGGGCAGCGTCTGCCGTTTCGGGCGCAAACAGGTTGCCGCGGCCCAACTGCGCTTTGGGGTCGAGCCGGGCTTTAAGGGAGGCCATTTGGGCAATGTGCTCCTTGCCGTACATGACTGTGAGGAAATCACGCTTGATCTTGCCCACACCGTGCTCCGCCGAGACAGCTCCTCCCATTTCGGTGACCTTAGCGGCCCATTCCAAGAACAGCTTTTTGCCGGCGGCGTAATCCGCGTCGTTGCGCGGCAGGATGTTGACGTGCAGGTGGTTGTTGCCTATGTGTCCCCATGCGGCAGATTCGAGGCCGGCTTCGGCGAGAGAGCTGCGATAGAGGGCGATGACGTCTGCCAGGCGGTCGTCGGGCACGGACATGTCGCTTCCCAGTTTGGTGATGGTGGGGAAGGTGCGGCGGCGCTCGTCGATGAGCATGTTGACGCTTTCGGGAATCGCATGACGGAAGAAGCGCTGGCTCTCGCGGTCGACATCCGTGCGAGCGACCCATGTGTCGTACCGGCTGCCGCCATGTGCTTCAAGAAGCTCTCCCAAGCGGGTGAGCTCGGACGTGGCCTCTTTTTGCGAGTCTGCCTCAAGCTCCACGTAGACGCAGTAGGCATAGTGTGCATCGAGTTTGGGCAGGGTGGAGAAAGCGGTGCTCGCTTCGCGCTGCTGGCGTAGGATGTCGAGGGCCTCGGCGTCAAAATATTCCATTGCCGCGGCGCGCTCAAGGGCAGGGCGCGCGGCATTGACAAAGGCTATTGCGGCTTCTTCGGTCCCAAAGAAACAGTTGACTCCCCAAGTCACGGCGGGTACCGGCATGAGGGCGAGCTCCAGTTCGCAGATGACGCCTAAAGTGCCGTCGCTGCCAATGAACAGATCGATAGCGTCCATATCGTCTCCGACATAGTAGCCGGAGGCATTTTTTGTATGGGGCATCTGGTAGGTAGGGAGGTCGAGTTCGAGCGACGCGCCCGACTCGGTTTTAAGCGAGAGACGGCGTCCGTGGCTGCGCACCTCGCCGCGGCGCAGCGACAGGGCGTCACCGTTGGCAAGTGCTATGCGCAAAGCCGAGATATGGCCGCGCACGGGGCCGTAAGCGTAGCTGCGTGCGCCCGATGCATTGCATGCCGCCATGCCGCCCAAGCAGGCCGAAGCCTCGGTTGGATCGGTGGGGAAGAACTGCTCGGGGCCGGCATAGAGCTCGTCGAGTGCCAAAAGGCTCGCGGTGTCCCATCCGTGCGCGGGGATGGACTTGTTGGCAAGATGTTTGCGCAGCTCGGAGAGGATCACGCCGGGCTGCACGCGCAGGTAGAACACGCCCGTATCGTCGCGACGAAGGCCCAGGTAGGAGCATGCGCGCGAGAGGTTCATAACGTGTCCGCCGGCGGGTACGGCGCCACCGGCAAGACCGGTGCGGCTGCCTTGCACGGTGATGGGCGTGCCGGCGGGGTACAGCTTGCGTAACACGGAGCGAATCTCGTCCTCGCACGTGGGGAACGAGATGGTCTGTGCCGATCCGACGCTGCGCGATTCGTCGCGCAGGTATTCTTCGAATTCCGCGCCAAGCGGTTTGATTTGGGTCATATGGATTTGCCCCTTTGCCTCGATGAGCGGCTTGGCCGATGGGCGCCGGTTCAAACGGTGGCTTGCGATGTAGCGTGCGCCACACATATGCAGCCGTTGCGGCGGCGCCTCCCTGCCACCTGTTGACTTAGCATCCTAGTGGCCTTGTGTTACGTGAGCGTTTCGGGCTGCGATGGTTTTGACTTGGGGATACCTTGCTCGGCTTGTCGTGCGCGTTTCCGCAGCCTGTTGACCCTGCTTTTTGGCTTCAATTCTTTTTACTTCCACGCGGCGCAAATCAAGACTTCCGAGCCGATGAAGGAGGGGCTCGGGGGTCTTACTGCATGTATGTGGCGAGCACGAGGGGTGGGAGCGCTTACATCTATTGGCTATTCGGTCTGTTGACGATAACGATGCCCGCGCTTACGAGCGCGAGCGCGATGAGGGCAAACAAGGGGTTCACGGCGTCGGTCTCTCCCAGGAGCACTGCAGACATCGCCGCGCCAAAGACGGGCGTCATGAACCCAAAGATGCTCACGCGGCTCACAGGATTTGCGGCGAGAAGCCTTGACCAGAGGGTGTATGCCATGGCCGAGATAAAGCCCATATAGAGGATGAGGGCGAATGCGGGCCCGGGGGATATGGGGCAAAGGCTTCCTCCCATGGCAAGGCCGCAGCAAAGTAGCACGACGCCTCCGGTGACAAATTGCCAGCCCGAGAGCAAAACGGAGTCATGAGTGCGGCCGAGGACGGCGATGAAGCAGGTGGAGATTGCGCCTGCAACACTGCTGAGCAGGATGAAACCCTCTCCGTTGAGTGCGAATGAGAACGCGGTGTCGCCGCTGCCGCCAAGGTTCACAAGGACGACGCCGGCAAAGCCGATAGCGCAACCAATGACCGCCTTGCGGGTGAGGCCCTCGGTCTTGAAGATGAGGGCTGCAAAGAGGATGGCAAAGAAGTAAGCGGCCGCTCCGATGATCGAGCTGGTAACGCCGGCGGCATGGCTAAGCCCGCCGTAGAAGAAGAAATACTGCAGCACCGTCTGGAACAGCGCAAGGATGCCGATGGCGCCCAGGTCGCGCTTGGCGGGTAAAAGCGCCCGACGCTGCGCGATGCTAACGCCGACGACAACCATAATGCCGGCAATGGTGAAGCGCGTGCCGGCAAAGACGAGCCGCGAAGCGACGTCTGAGCCGGTGATGCCAAACAGCTCATAGCCGATTTTGACGCAAGGATACGCCGAGCCCCAAAGGCCGCAGCTAACAAGACAGCCCAGTATCAAGCCGGGCAAGGTCCCCAAAAATGGTCTGTTGGTACGTTCGCGTGTCATAGGTCCCCATAATACACGACCAGGCCGATGTGCCTGATTTTATTCACAGCGCACCGCGGTATGTTACCGTGCTTTAACGCCTTTCGGAAGGCAAGTGTTGCTTCGCGAGCGATATCCGGAATCATTTCGAACAAGAATTGCCGTTCGAAAAATGCTACTTATACAAAACAATTCGATATGTGTACCCTGTTTTGAGATTTGACGAGTAGCTGCTTTAGTCAATGGATAAAACCCCAGGATTTTGAGGGGGTAATAAAGTGCCTACTTGGCATGTTTGGCTTTAGGGTACACATTTCGATGAGTTTTGAAAAATGAGGCCGAGAGTCACCTTAAAACGCGAACGCTGCTCGAAAGATCTCCTGTTTAGCTGATACCCGCTGATGAGTGGCGGTTTTGAAACGTAACGGCTTGAGAGGGACGAGCCTTGCGTCGATAGTCACCGCTCGAGAGCGGACTGGCTTCAAATGAGTGGCGGCTTTTCGAACATTTCCGAATGAGTGGCGGTTTTTGAAACGTCCTGGAAGCGAAATCTGCTGTAGGGTGCACGATTTTCCGCCACTCGTTTCAAAATGAGTGATTTACCGCCACTCGTTGAGGGATATGGCGGGAATAGCGCACGGTGGGCGAGGACAGGCCGCGGCGAGCGAGGACGGAACGCACTGCTCGGCGCATCGCGAGCTCGGTGGGCGAGTGTTGCCGATCCCACAAGGAGTACGGCTGCTGGAGGTACGGCTGCGGGGTGCAGCGCATCCAGCCCGAGGGCGGGCGCATCTGCAGAGCGGGGGCTGCTAGAAACAAGTTTGCCAGCGCGGTGTAAAAAGGCATCGGCCCAAAGGGCCGACGCCTAACACTGCAATCGATGTGCCGCGAAGTGCTTACGCGAAGTATGCCACGCCGCTCTCGAAGACGGGCATCCATGCGTTGCCCGGAACGTTGCTGTAGAGGTTATCGCCGCGACGCTCCACGTGACCCATCTTGCCAAACACGCGGCCGTCGGGGCTGGTGATGCCCTCGATAGCGGCAACGGAGCCATTGGGGTTCACGCCGAGGCTCATGCTGGGCATGCCGGCCTCATCCACGTACTGCGTAGCGACCTGGCCGTTGGCCACGAGCGTGCGGAGCACCTCGTCGTTGGCGACGAAGCGACCCTCGCCGTGGCTGATGGCCACGGTATAGGGATCGTCCATCTGGCATTGGGAGAGCCAGGGCGAGAGGTTGGACGCGATGCGCGTGCGAACCAGACGGCTCTGATGGCGGCCGATGGTGTTGAACGTCAACGTGGGCGCGTCGGGCGTGGCGTCGACGATATCGCCATAGGGCACAAGACCCAGTTTGATGAGCGCCTGGAAACCGTTGCAAATGCCGAGCATCAGGCCATCGCGAGTCTGCAGCAGGTCGCGAACGGCTTCGGTGACCTCGGGGGCGCGGAAGAACGCGGTGATGAACTTGGCGGAGCCGTCGGGCTCGTCGCCACCGGAGAAGCCGCCGGGGATCATAACGATCTGGCTCTCGCGGATGCGACGTGCGAGCTCATGGGTGCTCTCGGCAACAGCCTCGGGCGAGAGGTTGTTGATCACAAAGGTATCGGCCTCGGCGCCGGCGGTGCGGAAGGCACGGGCGGTGTCATATTCGCAGTTGTTGCCGGGGAACACGGGGATGATAACACGCGGACGGGCGATCTTGGCGCCGCTGAACACGTGGATGTCCTTGGCGGTAAAGTCGATCTTTTCGACCGGCTGGGCCTCAAGGTCGGCTGCGCCGTGACGATAGCTAAATACGCTCTCGATGCCGCCCTCCCAGGCTTCCTGCAGCTGCGCGAGGTCGATTTGCTCATTGGCGGTCTCGAGTACGTAGCCCTCGACGGTAGTGCCAAGCGGCTCCACGACAACGCCCTCGGCGACATCGCCAAGCTCGGCGTCCTCGGAAAGCTCAACGATAAAGCTGCCGTACATCGGGGTGAAGAGGCTCTCGACATCCACGTCGTCGGCAAGCTCGAGGCCAAGCTGGTTGCCCACGCACATCTTGAAGAGGCTCTCGGCGCCGCAGCCATAGCCGGGCGTGGAGATGGCGAGCGCGGTGCCCGCGGCGGTCAGGCTCTCGACAAGCTTAAACACGTCGATGAGCTGGGCTGCGTCGGGACGATAATCCTCGCCGTAGACAGCCGGCGCGATGCGTACCACGCGGTTACCGGCAGCCTTGAACTCGGGGGAGACGGCGCGCGCGGCACGGCCCACGGCCACGGCGAAGCTGATGAGCGTCGGCGGGACGTTGAGCTCCTGGCCGTCTTGCTCAAAGCTTCCGCTCATGGAGTCCTTGCCACCGATGGCGCCGGCACCGAGGTCGATCTGGGCCATCAGGGCGCCAAGAACTGCGGCGACAGGCTTGCCCCAGCGCTCGGGCTGGGTGCGCAGGCGCTCGAAGTACTCCTGGAAAGAGAGGTACGCCTTCTCATGCTCGAAACCTGCGGCAACGAGCTTGGCCACGCTCTCTACGACGGAGAGGTAGGCGCCGGCAAACTGGTCTGCCTCCATGAGGAAGGGGTTGAAGCCCCAGGACATGGCGGATGCCGTGGTGGTTTCGCCGTCTACGGGGAACTTGGCGACCATAGCCTCGGAAGGCGTGAGCTGCGTCTTTCCGCCGAAGGGCATGAGCACGGTGGCGGCACCGATGGTGGAGTCAAAGCGCTCGGCGAGACCCTTGTTGGAGGCGACGTTGAGGTCGGTGACGAGCGAGGTCATGCGCTCAGCGAGCGTTGTACCCTCCCAGCTTGGCTGCCACACGCTGCGGGCGACCACATGGGCCTCCTGATGCTTGGGTGCGCCGTTGGAGTTGAGGAACTCGCGGGATAGGTCGACGATGGCAACGCCGTTCCAAGCCATGCGCATGCGCGGCTCTTGGGTGACCTCGGCGATGACGGTAGCCTCGAGGTTTTCCTCGGCGGCATAGCCCATGAACTCCTCGACGTCCTCGTCGGCCACGGCACATGCCATGCGCTCCTGGGACTCGGAGATGGCGAGCTCGGTGCCGTCGAGGCCTTCGTACTTCTTGGTCACCATGTCGAGGTCGACGTACAGGCCGTCGGCAAGCTCGCCTACGGCGACGGAGACGCCGCCGGCGCCAAAGTCGTTGCAGCGCTTGATGAGACGGCAGGCGTCGCCGCGGCGGAACAGGCGCTGGAGCTTGCGCTCGACAGGGGCGTTGCCCTTCTGCACCTCGGCGCCGGAGGTCTCGATGGAGTCGGTGTTTTGCGTCTTGGAAGAACCGGTGGCGCCGCCAATGCCGTCACGGCCGGTGCGGCCGCCGAGCAGGATGATCTTGTCGGTGGGTGCGGGGCACTCGCGGCGCACATGGGAAGCCGGAGTGGCGCCCACGACAGCGCCGACCTCCATGCGCTTGGCGGTGTAGCCGGGGTGATATAGCTCGTTGACCTGACCGGTGGCAAGACCGATCTGGTTGCCGTAACTGGAGTAGCCGGCGGCAGCGGTGGTCACGAGCTTGCGCTGTGGAAGCTTGCCGGCAAGCGTCTCGGACACGGGGACCGTGGGGTCGGATGCGCCGGTGACGCGCATGGCCTGGTACACGTAGCTGCGGCCGGAGAGCGGGTCGCGGATGGCGCCGCCCACGCAGGTGGCAGCACCGCCGAAGGGCTCGATCTCGGTGGGGTGGTTGTGCGTCTCGTTCTTGAAGAGGAAGAGCCAATCCTGGTCCTCGCCGTCGACATCGACCGTCACCTTGACGGTGCAAGCGTTAATCTCTTCGGACTCGTCAAGGTTCGTGAGCTGGCCGGTCTTCTTGAGATACTTGGCGCCGATGGTGCCCATGTCCATGAGGCATACGGGCTTGGCGTCACGGCCCAGCTCGTGGCGGATTTCCATGTAGCGGTCGAAGGCGGCCTGCACGACGTCGTCGTCGATGGCGACGTTATCGAGCACGGTGCCAAAGGTGGTATGGCGGCAGTGATCGGACCAATACGTGTCGATCACGCGAATCTCGGTGATGGTGGGGTCGCGGTCCTCCTCGCGGAAGTACTGCTGGCAAAACGCGATGTCCGCCTCGTCCATGGCAAGGCCGCGCTCGGCGATGACCGAGGCGAGACCGGCCTCGTCAAGCTCGCGGAAGCCGTCGAGCACCTCGACGGGAGCGGGCTCGGGCACGTCGACTTTGAGGGTTGCGGGAAGCTCGAGGCTCGCGAGGCGCGCCTCGACGGGGTTCACCACGTAGTGCTGGATGGCCTCGACGTCCGCCTGCGCAAGGCTGCCTTCAAGCACATAAACCTTGGCGGAGCGCACGTCGGGGCGCTCGCCCTGGGAGATGAGCTGCACGCACTCGCTTGCAGAGTCTGCGCGCTGGTCGAACTGGCCAGGCAGGAACTCCACGGCGAACACGGGCGCGTCGCCGCAGTCGGGCAGCTCGGCGTAGGTCACGTCCACCTGGGGCTCGGAGAACACGGTGGGAACGCAGGAATCGAAAAGCTCCTGGCTGATGCCCTCAACGTCGTAGCGGTTGATAACGCGAACGCCCGTCAGGCCGCTCACGCCGAGAATCTCGGTGAGCTCTGCCTTGAGCTGCTGCGCCTCCACGTCAAACCCTGGCTTTTTCTCCACGTAGATGCGAGAGACCATTGCTGCTGCCTTCCTGTTGGTAGTGGCTACTCGTGCCGGTGCACGGCGGCGGTCGCGGGCATGCAGCCTGCGCCTTGAACCATGCATAACATAAACCTCATTATCATACGACATGGGTCGCGCCGCATGGGTGCCGGTGCGCCTTTTCTCCGGCTTGACAGATTTCCATTGCGGGCAGCTCGCCCACTTTGTGAGGCCTTGAGGCTGTTCGCAAGCGCCACTTGACGTACCCCCCCTCATGCAAGATGCCGAATGTGGACGGTGGGTGATACCCCTGTTGTCCGCTTTCAGTTTTGTCACGTAATGGCTTTGGTTCGTTCTTGTCTGAGGGCGAGTGCTAAAACAGGCCTACTTCGCGGCGCATCCCCTGTCGCGAGCTGTGAGGGAGGTTAACCGATGCGGTATCTCGATTACATCTGCGCCCATGCGCAGCGCGATCCAAATCACACCGCGATTCGTACATCATCGGGCGAATCGATGACTTATGCCGAGCTCTGGCGGGCTTCCGAAGGCATTGCCGAGCATCTGTCTGCACTTGGACTCAGTGCCGCAGCGCCCGTTGTGGTGCGCGGCCACAAGTCTCCGTATATGGTCGCCTCGTTTTTAGCGTGTATGAAAAGCGGCCATCCATATGTTCTCGTCGACATTCATTCGGTGCCGGCCGCGCGCGTGGCATCTATCGCCGAGCAAGTGGGCGGCGAGCTGCTCCTCTCGGTCGAAGGTGACACGGCGGGGGTACAGTCCTCGTTCGTGCAGGTGATTGATGCCGAAGAGATTTGTGCTGCGGCGGTATCTGGCAGCGTTTCGAAGCGCGAGTCTTGGATCTGTGGCGAGGACTTGGCATACGTGCTGTTTACGTCTGGCTCTACGGGCGCGCCCAAGGGTGTGGAGGTTACGGCCGCATGCTTCGACAACTTTTGCGATTGGGATCTGGCTCTCGGCGGCACGGACAAGGAAGGCTGCGTCTTCTTGGACCAGGCTCCGTTCTCGTTCGACCTCTCGGTCTTTGAACTCGCGGGCGCCCTGGCTGCAGGAGGAGGCCTGTTCAGCCTCACGCGCGAAGCGTCCCAGGGTGCGGTCGGCCTGCTGCGTGCTCTTGCCAAAAGCAGCGTGAACATTTGGGTGTCCACGCCCTCGTTTGCCGACATGTGCCTGGCGAACCCCGAGTTTTCCTCCGAGCTCCTGCCGGTCCTCACCACTTTCATCTTTTGCGGCGAGACGCTCGCCAACAAGACGGTGCGCCGTCTGCGCGAGCGCTTTGCGAACGCGACGATCATCAACACCTATGGCCCCACTGAGTCCACGGTGGCGGTGACGGAAGTTGTGGTGAGCGACGAGATGGCTGCATCTGCCGCGCCCTTGCCTGTGGGAAGTCCACGTCCCGGTACACGCCTGCGCATCGTCGACGATGAGGGGCACGATGTTCCTGCGGGTGCATGGGGCGAGGTCGTCATCGAGGGCGATACGGTTGCTGCAGGCTATTGGGGCCGGCGGGATTTAACCGAGCACGCTTTTGGTGCAGCCGAGGTAAACGGCATTCCTGTGAGGAGCTATCGCACGGGTGACGAGGGGCGTTTGGACGGCCGGGGCATGCTGCATTATCGCGGTCGCTTGGATCTGCAGGTCAAGCTCAACGGGTTTCGTATCGAGTTGGGCGAAATCGAAGCGGCATTTCAGCGCCTACCCGAGGTGGCGTCGTGCGCCGTTGTCGCGGCCAAGCGCGAGGGGCGCATCTCACACTTGGTGGCCTATGTGGTGAGTGCGCAGGAGCGCACCCTGTCGGACTTCCGTGCCGGCCTTGCCCTCAAAGAGCAAATCAAGCAGACGCTCCCACATTACATGGTTCCGCGTCGTGTGATCTTTGTGCCGGCGCTTCCCGTCACGGGGAACGGCAAGCTCGACCGTCATGCGCTCGCGTCCCTACAGAACGGTTAGCACCATGGTGTTTTTCACCTCGGCTTCCTTTTTCATCGTGCTGGCGGCGCTTGTCGTGCCTGCAGCGATATTGGGCTTGGCAGAGCGTCCGCTTCGCGGATACGGTTTTGCCGCTTCGTGCATTATGCTTGCGTTTCTCTTTGCGTCAGACCGCGCCGCGGCATGCTCGTTCTTGCTGTTTGTCGTTCTGTCCTGTGCGGGAGTCTTTTTGACACTGGGCAGCTGGAAGCGCGGCGCGCGCAGCATGGCGGTCTACGGTGCCTCACTCGCTCTCACGTGCGCCCCGCTCGTTGTTTACAAGTTGAGTGCAGCTTCGGGCGTGGGCCTCCTGGGATTCATGGGCATCTCGTATTGCACGTTTCGCTCGGTACAGGTGATCATCGAGATCCGCGATGGGCTGATCGACGAGCTGCCCCTTGTCGATTACCTCTACTTCTTGACGTTTTTCGCGCAGATCACCTCGGGGCCCATCGACCGCTCTCGCCGCTTTATCGAAGATGCGCATCATGCGTATCAACGCGATGAATATGCCGACTTGCTCACACGTGGCATTGTACTTTTGCTGGTGGGCGCGGTCTTCCAGCTGGTAATCGCCACCATCGTGCGCGACTGGTACGACCCTGTTGCGGCTGTGGGCATCGGTGGGATCCCTAAACTGGCGAACCTTGGTCTTACCGGCGTGGCGTACCAGGTCGCCTATGCCTACGGCTACGGGATCTACCTGTTTTTTGACTTTGCCGGCTATTCGCTCATGGCCATGGGTGCGAGCTACTGCTTTGGCATTCGCTGCCCGCGCAACTTCCGCGCGCCGTTTGCTGCCGTGGACATCAAGGACTTTTGGAATCGCTGGCACATCACGCTTTCTACTTGGTTGCGCGATTTCGTGTTCATGCGCTTTACGCGCGTGGTTGCGCGCCGCCACGTGTTCTCGACCAGGCTGCAAACAGCTTGTGCCGCCTATATGGTGAACATGCTGTTTATGGGTGCTTGGCACGGCCTTACGCCGAGTTACCTGGCATACGGCGCCTATCACGGGATTCTTCTTGCGGCTACAGAGGTCTATCAAAAGAAGTCCCGTTTCTACAAACGCAATAAGAAAAAGACCTGGTACAGAGCGCTTTCGTGGACAGTGACCATGCAGCTTGTCTTCTTGGGGTTCGCCTTGTTCTCCGGTCAGGTTCAACAAATCGTCGAAGGGATGATGTAGATGGCTACGGTAAACACTGAAGAAAAGGTCCTGGATATGCTCGAGGACATCTGTGATGACGATGCGGTGCGCGAAGAGCGCGATATCGACTTGTTCGACGCGGGCCTGCTCGATTCCATGGCGGCTATCGAGCTGCTCGTGGCTATTGAGGAGGAGTTTGGCGTGCAGATTGCGCCCACGGCGGTGGACCGCGACGAGATGAACACCGTGAACAAGATCATCCATCAGATCGAGGTGCGCTTGTGAGCGCGCGCAAGACGACGGGGCCTATTGCGCGCTTGTATCCTTTTGCGAAACGTGTTCGTGCGTGGTTCTTCGCAGGCTCTTGCTCTGCCCTTGCTGCATGGCTTGCCTTGGTGCTTTTGCTTGCAGCGATACTCGTCTGGTTTTTCCTCTTCTCGCCCTACGGTGCGCCGGCAGCACCGGTGTACTCGGCATTCTAAGGTGGTGAACGCACATGTCCCGTGCGCCCTTCAAGCGCTTGGCGGCCGTCGCGGCGGCCCTTGCTCTTGCTGCTGGTATTTGCGTGGCCCTGATGGTGCCTGGGGCGAGAGGCACGCTGGGTATCGGCGCGTCGGACGCGGGGGATGCGGCGTTTGTCGCGTATCTTTCCTATGTCCAGGCGTCGAATTATCATTTCGTGACCGGCGAATACGCGGCGCGTGCGAAGGCGGGCTACAATCCTCGCTTTGTCTTTGGCTCGTCTGAACTGAGCCCGCGCCATGGTGGCGCCATGAATCCCAGCAAGCTCCTTTTGAACGGCGAATACGGCATCAGCACACTTACCGTGGGCCGCGCTACCTGCGAGAGCCTTTGGCAAGCTGTCGAGATGGGTGCGCTCGGCGGCACGACGGGGCAAGACCGCAGTGTGCTCTTTGCGAGCATGCAGTGGTTTATGTGCTATCGCGCACCGCAAGATCATCTTCCGGCCATGTTCTCGCGCGATGCCTACGATGCCTTCATGGAAAACGACCATGTATCCGCAGACCTTAAGGAGCGCGTGACGCAGCGGCTGGGCGAGTACGGCGTCCGTGTTACGAAGGGCTCCTCGCCTTTCTCTTCGTTTCCCGATACTCTCGATCGCACGATGACATCGGCGGTCGATGACGCGCGGTTGCGACTTGAGAACAATCGCGCGGCAGTACCATCACCGCGCGTCCCGGGCGCTGCGCCGTCGACTCCCAATTGGACGGAGCTTGAGACGAGTGCGACGCACGATCTGGCGGGCACATCGCGCAACAAGACCTTTGCTGTGGACGAGAACTGGTATCAAAAGCGTGGCGAGGCATGGCTTGAGGGAGCCAAGGCCACATGGAAGGTGCGCGGCGGCGAGTATTTTAGTCAGCAGGAGTACGAGGATTTCAAGATGGCCCTTGCGGCAGGCGTGGAATCGGGCATGGTTCCGCTTGTGGTTATCCAACCGGTCAACGGCTTTATGTATGACCAGACGGCGTATACCGCGTCTGTCAGACAGGAGTACTATGCGATGATTCGCCGGGCGTGTGAGGAGGCCGGCGTGCCTTACGTTGACTTCTCATCCCACGAGTACGATAAGAACTTCTTCCAGGACTATTCGCACCCGTCTGAATACGGAGCGCTGCTCTACTCACGGGCGGTGTACAACTACCTTAAAGACTGAGTTAAAGACTGAGCGGCACCCTGCGCAAAATGCTGCCGCTGCACCGCTGCACACAACAGCGTCCCTGCATGACCGTGTGTCCTGCAGGGGCGTCTCGCTTTTTATACGACAGTGGGCTCGCCTTGTCGTCGGTGCTGTTTCGTTGGCCTACACCTCCGCTGCCAAGCGCTCGCCCATGAGGTATCCCATGACCGAGGCCATCATGAGGCCGCGCGTCCAACCGCTGGAATCTCCCAGGCAATGGAGGTTGGCGACGCTTGTGGTGAACTCCTTGTCCATGGTCACGCGGTTGCTGTAGAACTTGAGCTCGGGCGCATAGAGGAGCGTCTCTGCAGAGGCAAAGCCGGGGATGGCCTTGTCCACGGCGAGCATGAACGCGACGATCGAGGTCATCGTGCGGTAGGGGAGCGCGCTCGTGATGTCGCCCGCGACGGCATCCGGCAGCGTGGGGCGCACGTTTGATTGATCGAGCTCCTTTTGCCAGGTGCGTTTGCCGTTGAGGATATCGCCAAAGCGCTGCACGAGGATATGGCCGTTACCCAGCATGTTGCAGAGCCTGCCGATGTTTTGCGCATAGGCGATCGGCTGGTTGAACGGCTCGCGGAAGTTATGCGAGCACAGGATGGCGAGGTTGGTGTTCTCGGATTTCCGCTCCTTGAAGGAGTGACCGTTTACCACCGCAAGGCCGCCGTCGTAGTTCTCCTGCGCCACAAAGCCGCCGGGGTTTTGGCAAAACGTGCGCACTTTGTTGCGGAAGGGATTGGGATAGCCAATGAGTTTTCCCTCGTAGAGAACCTCGTTCACGTCCTCGATAACTTCGTTTCGCATCTCAACGCGCACGCCCACATCGACAGGTCCCGGCGTATGGAGGATCCCGTGTTCGGAGCATAGGTGCTCAAGCCAATCGGCGCCGCGGCGTCCGGTGGCCACGATGACGCGCTTGGCGTCGATGCGCTCTTCTCCGTCTGGGCCTGCGGCAATGACGCCGCGACAAATATCGTTCTCGATAATCACGTCGCGGCACTCGGTGCGAAAACGCATCTCGACGCCGGCATCGCGAAGATGGTTTTCGATTGCGAGATAGAGCTCCTGGGCTTTCTCGGTGCCCAGGTGGCGGATCGGACAATCGACCATTTTGAGGCCTGCCTGGATGGCGCGACGGCGAATGTCGCGGATCTGCGCGTTGTGCCCCGCGCCCTCGACGTGCGCGTCTGCGCCAAAGGAGAGGTAAATCTTGTCCACCTTGTCGATGGTCTTCTGGGCCTTCCCGGCTCCGATCAGCTCGGGAAGATCGCCGCCAACCTCGTAGGACAAGGAGAGCTTCCCGTCCGAGAACGCGCCCGCGCCCGAAAAGCCCGTGGTGATATTGCAGGGCTGGCAGTTTACGCAATGACCGGTTTTATCTTTGGGACAATGCCTCTTTTCTACTGGAAAGCCCTTTTCCAACAAGACGATATGGGTCTCGGGCCGCTCTTCGATGAGCTTGAGAGCCGTGAAGATGCCCGCGGGACCGGCACCGACGATAGCGATATCTGCGTTCATAGGATTTCACCTCATGAGATGGAAGCGCCCGGGCGGACCTTGCTGCCCGGGGAGATGCCCTAAATATGCTAATAATCGGACTGCATAAAGACAAGAAACGGCAGCTCGAGCGGGCGGTATTCCCGGTGAATAACAGTGTGGGGAGGGCATTGTCTTGCAAACGGATTTCGGACCGCGGGGCCGTGCGCGCGATCTTGGGAAGCGTCGGCGAGGCAGGGGAGACTGCTCGGCTCGAGGTCGCCCATCGCCGCTGGCGGGCCGTTATGTTGCGAGTGCGCGAACGTTTGTGGCGACCGCCCTGGCATGCGCCATAATGGGACCCGTTTGATATCCCCGGTTCTTTGGAGCGTGATTGTCATGTCCAAACCCTATCGCATCGCCGTCGGAGGCTTCCATATCGAGTGTTCCGAGTTCACGCCGTACCGCTCGGGCGAGGCCGCATTTCGCGTGCGCCGCGGCCAGGAGCTGCTCGACAGCCATCCGTGGATCACAGGCGACACCTCGGCGATCGATGCCGCGCGCCTCGAGCGCTTTGGCGCCATCGAGCGCATCGAAGGCGTCGAGTGGGTGCCCCTTACCTATGCGGGCGCCCTTCCCGGCGGCCCGGTGACCAACGAGTTTTTCAGCGCGTGGCTCGATGAATTCTGTACGCTGCTTGAGCAAGCCCATAACGAGGAGCCTCTCGATGCCGTGCTGCTCACCATTCATGGCGCCGCGAGCGTGGTGGACCTGGAGGACGGCGAGGGCGTGATCGCCTCCCGCGTGCGCCAGATCGTGGGCAAAGACGTTCCCATCGCTGCCTCCATGGACCTGCACGGCTGCATATCGGATCTGCTGTTTGAGTCCTGCGACCTGCTTACCTGCTATCGCACCGCTCCGCACATCGATGTTCCCTGGACGCATGAGCGCGCCGCCCGTGCTCTTATCAAGGTGCTCGACAATCCCGGGCGCACGCTCTACCGCGCCCGCGTGAACGTGCCCGTGCTGCTTCCGGGCGAGAAGACCTCGACCGAGGTGGAGCCCGGTGCGAGCATGTATGCCAAGCTGGGTGTCTATCAGCTGCAAGACGATGTGTTCGATACATCCATCTGGATGGGCTTCCCTTGGGCCGACATGGAGCGCTGCCACGGCGCCGTCGTGTCCTACGGCTACGATGAGCAGGCCGTGCGCGACGCTGCCATGGCTGCTGCCCAGGACTTCTGGGACAACGCAGGCGTCTTTGAGTTCGTGGGCCCCACCGATACCGCCGAGGGTTCCGTTGCTCAGGCACTCTCTGCCGAGGTAAGCCCGTTCTTTGTTTCCGACACGGGCGACAATCCCGGTGCCGGTGGCACGGACGACAGCACCGTCTTTTTGCGCGAGATTCTCGACGCTTACCGTGCTCAGGGCAGTACGAAGCGCGTCGTTTTCGCGTCCCTCAACGACCCCGCCGCTGTCGAGGCGTGCGAGCAAGCGGGTGTGGGCGCTCCCGTTCGACTGGCTGTGGGTGCCATGAACGGCGGCGTGTCCGGTGAGCCTGTGATGATGGATGGCGTGGTTGACCGTCTGTTTGACGAGTATCGTAGCGGCGGCAAAAGCGCCGTTATCGCCGAGGGCAACTTCAAGGTCATCGTCACCACGGCGCGTACGCAGTTTGGCTGCTCCGAGCAGTACGAGGCCGCCGGCACGCCGTTTGACGCCGAGGATATCGTCGTGGTCAAGATGGGCTATCTTGAGCCCGATCTTTCCGCTGCCGCCAAGGGCTGGGTCATGGCGCTCACGCCGGGCGCCGTGGACCAGGACCTCCCGCGCCTGGGGCACCACAAGATTATGCGACCGCTCTATCCCTTCGATGAGCTGCCGTTCGATCCGCATCTGACGGTCGACCTTCTCGAGCGCGCCTAACCCCATGTGACAAAAGTCCACGGGTTTGTTTTGTCATATTTTCCAGGGCTCCTTCCGGCTTTCCCCTTTCGCAGATTTCCGCCCATCAAAATGGGTACAGTGAGGAAGTTAGGAAAGGAGCCCTTTTCATGGCCTTTGTCTCTTTGGCTGTTATCGCGGGCGCGGCCTTCGTCTGCCCGGTCCTCGCTGCCCTCGTTCCGGGCCGTGCGATTCCCGAGACCGTGTTTTTGCTGCTGGCGGGTGCCGTACTTGGGCCTCATATGCTCGGCCTCATCCATATCGATGAGGCGGTATCCATCGTGTCTGAGCTTGGCCTCGCGTTTTTGTTTTTGCTTGCGGGCTACGAGATCAATCCCAAACATGTTGTTGGGGGCGAGGGACGCTGGGGCCTGGGGGCTTGGGTCGTGTCGTTCCTGCTTGCCTGGCTCGCCGTCCGCATGGCGCCGGCGTTTTCGACGGGCAGCATCGACGGCATCGCGGTCACGCTAGCGCTCACCTCGACGGCGCTGGGCACGCTTATGCCCATCTTGCACGAGCGCTCGCTTATGGGCACGCGCCTGGGCGATTCGATTTTGGCATACGGCACCTGGGGAGAGCTCGGTCCGGTCCTTGCCATGTCGGTGCTGCTCTCTGCTCGCAGCAGCGTTCAGACGCTTATGATCCTCGCTGCGTTTCTTGTCGTTTGCGTGGTGCTTGCCGCCGTGCCTGCCCGCTCGCGCAGGTTGGGCAACCGCTTCTTCCGCTTTATCCAGAACCGTGCCGATACCACGTCGCAGACGTTTGTGCGTCTTACGGTCTTTATCCTTATCGTGCTTGTTGCCTTTACGGCGATCTTCGACCTCGACATCGTGCTTGGCGCCTTTGCCGCGGGTTTTGTCCTGCGCTTTATTATCCCCGAGGGCGACCATACGCTCGAAAGCAAGCTCGAGGGCTTGGCGTACGGCTTTTTGATCCCAGTCTTCTTTTGCGTGTCGGGCGCTAAGATCGACCTCTCCGCCGTTGCCGCCAATCCGCTGATGCTTGCAGGCTTTATCGTGGCGCTGCTCGTGATCCGCGCCGTGCCCATCGCCATCGCCATGAGGCTCTGTCCGCTTACGCGCGATGTTACCCCGCACGGACGCACTACAGTGGCGCTGTACTGCACCACGGCGCTGCCCATCATCGTCGCCGTTACAAGCGTTGCGGTTTCTGCGGGCGCCATGGGCCAAGATATGGCATCGGTGCTTGTTGCCGCGGGCGCGTGCACGGTGTTTCTTATGCCCTTGCTGGCCCAGGCCACGTATCGCATGGTCGATGCCCGTCCGCTTGAGGCTGCCAGCCAGGTTGTCGAGCATCCGCGCGATGCGGCGCAGATCATTCGCGAGCACCATGACTTGGCAAAATTGCTTGCGCGTGAGCACAAGGTCCTTACCTCGCACGGGCATGGTGATGCGACAGACGAGGCTCCCACCTGGGGAAACATTGCGGAACATATCGCTGCGGACCCGTTGCATCATCGTTCGATCGACAATCGCATTGCCACGGCGGCGCACCTGCTTGCCGAGGACGTCTACGAAAACGAGGTCGATCCTTCGTCCCTCTCGCCGCGCGAGCGCCGCCGCCTTGAGCGTGCGAAACTTGCGGTGCAAGAATACCGGCGCCGCATGCTTGAGCTTCATCGCGAGGACGATGCTGAGTGAGATGCAGAAGCGGGGGCTGCGCGCTGCCGCAAAAAGGACTACCCTCGAAGCGTTTGAAATCGAATACAAGGCCTAAGGAGGACCTATGGATAGCCGTGAGAATAAAATAGAGTGCGTGCCGAGCGATGCCTTGTTCGGTACTTCGGCTACGGCACTCGACCCGAATGCCAATGCCGAGCTCGTAAAGCAGTTCGCAAAGAGCCGTGGCAATCGCATTGCGCGCAACGCCGTTACCTCGATGGATGTGATGGCAGCAGCCCGTAATCCGGTTACCATGCGTACGTATTCGGATACCTACCGCGTTGCCGTTAAAGTGCCTAAGACCGTGACCAACCAGCGTCAGTCCGGCCGCTGCTGGATGTTCTCGACGCTCAATACGCAGCGCGTGGAGATTTGCCGCCTGCTCGATGTGGACGACTTCGAGTTCTCTCAGGCATATGGCATGTTTTACGACAAGCTCGAGAAGGCCAACGCCTTTTTGGGAAACATCATCGCCACGGCCCATCTTCCCTTTGACGACCGCGCCGTAACCCTGCTGTTGGAAAACCCCGCGCCCGATGGAGGGGAGTGGCGCTTTGCCGCCAACCTCATTGAGAAGTGGGGCGTGGTGCCCAAGGAGGTCATGCCCGAGACCGCGTGCACCAAGGATTCCTCCCAGATGAATCGCTATCTCAATCGTCTGTTGCGCCGCGATGCCGCGATTTTGCGCGCTGCGGTTGAGCAGGGCGAACCTGACGAGGCCTTGCAGGAGCGTCGTCGCCAGATGATGGAGGATGTGCACCGCGTGCTTTGCATCTGCCTGGGCGAGCCCCCGCTGACCTTCGATTTTGAGCTTGCGGTGGGCGAGCATGCAGAAGTCGATCCGTCCAAAGTCAACGTTCAGGAGGGCGCGGCGACGAAGGGCAAGGCGACGGGCACCGAGGACGCAAAGCCCGTCCGCATCCTGCGCGAGGAGGGCATCACTCCCCAGAAGTTCCAGCGCCGCTATGTGCGCTTTGATGCCAATGATTACGTCGATCTTGTTTCCTGCCCGGGCGCAACGCGCCCCTTCGAGCGCGTGGTGGGCGTGCGCTGGATGGATACCGTGGTAGGCGCTCCCGTTATGCGCATGCTGAATATGCCACCCGAGGTTCTCGAGCGCGCCGCGACGGCTTCGCTTAAAGCGGGCCATGCCTGCTATATGGCATGCGACGTGTCTCAGCAGTTCGCGCGCCACATCGAAGACTTCCCTGGCGTGCTTGCCCTCGATACTATCGATGCCGAGGGCCTGTTCGATATCGATCTGGATATGGACAAAGCCACGATGTATGACATGCGCGAGAGCTGCATGACGCATGCCATGACGTTCCAAGGCGTCGAGCTGGCAGACGATGGCACGCCGCGCGCTTGGCGCGTCGAGAACAGCTGGGGCAAGGACGCCTGCAAGGATGGCTACCTGATTATGAGCGGCGAGTGGTTTCGCCTCTATGGCGGCGAGGTCGTGGTGCGCCGCGAGTTTTTGGACGAGCAAACGCTCAAGCTGTGGGATACCCTGCCCATCGAGATGTGCAATCCGTGGGATGCCGTTGCATCTGCGGTGCGAGTGAAATAGATGCTGCCTGGGCAGGCTTTTCAATTCGTTTTCAAACAGCAAAAAGGGCTGCTCGAATTAACTCGGGCAGCCCTTTGTCTTGGCGATTGTTTGGACGCAAGTCGCCGGCTCTAGTTGGCCATCACGCCGTCGGTCCAGGCGTCGACGTCCTCGATGCGCAGGACGTTTGCGACCTCGCTTACGCAGTCGGACGCGGCGAGGGCCGCGGCTGCATCCTGGACGTTCTTCTCCAGTGCCTTGTGCGTAAGAAAGATGACGGAGCATGCGTTGCTGTCGCTGTTGCCGTCTTCGAGCTGGTTGATGAGCGAGATGGAAATGTCGTGCTTGGCAAACACGTCCACGGCCTCGGCGAGCGCGCCTACGCGGTCGGCGACGCGAAGACGGATGTAGTACTTGGTCTCAAGCTCGTCCATGGAACGGATGGGCTTGTTGCGGCTGAACGGCTCGCTTTCGGGCAGCGGCGCCACACCGCGGCTGATCTGTTCGGAGAGCGTCAAGATGTCGCCCACCACGGCGCTCGCGGTGGGGAAGGAGCCCGCGCCCGCGCCGTAGAACATGGTCTCGCCTACGGCGTCGCCCACCACGTAGACGGCGTTCATGGCGCCCGAGACCTTCGCCAGCTGATGGTCGAGCGGAATCATCGTGGGGTGCACGCGCACGTCCACACCCTCGGCGGTATTGCGGGCGATGCCCAAAAGCTTGATGGTGTAGCCCAGGTCGTGCGCCACGGAGATATCTTCGGCGGTGATGGTGCGAATGCCCTGCTGGTACACATCGTCGGTGGTTACGCGCGAGCTAAAGCCAATAGAGGCGAGAATGGCCGTTTTGCTGGCGGCGTCAAAGCCGTCGACATCGGCGGAGGGGTCGGCCTCGGCGTAGCCCTTGGCTTGCGCGTCGGCGAGCACGTCGGCGTAATCGGCACCCTCTGCCTCCATGCGGGAGAGAATGTAGTTGGTGGTGCCGTTTAGGATGCCTGCGATGGTGAGGATCTCGTTGCCCACGAGGTCGCGCTCGAGGGTACTCACGATGGGGATGCCGCCGCCGCAGCTCGCTTCGCACTTGAGCTGCACGCCATGCTCGCGCGCAGTGCGGGCGAAGGCCTCGACATGACGTCCCAGCAGCGCCTTGTTGGCGGTGACCACGTGCTTGCCGGCAGCGAAGGCGGCCTCGTAGATCTCGGCCGCAGGATGTTCGCCGCCGATGAGTTCGACCACGATGTCGACGTTCTCGTCGGATACGACGTCATGCCAGTCGCTCGTGAATTGCTCGGGTGTGATGCCGACAGCTTCGGCCTGCTCCCATACGAGGCCGCAGGCGCGCGCGATCTGGAGGTCGATGTTGTAGGCGTCCAGATAGCGATCATGATGGGAAAGGATGGTGCGGGCGACGCCGCCGCCCACCGTGCCCAAGCCGATGAGGCCCACGTTGACGGTGCGGAGATTGTCCTGCATAGATGGCTCCTTACGCGGTATCTGAGGGTGGATGCGAATTTGCGTAATGGCATTCTAGCGGCTCGACCGATGCCTGTCACGGTATCGCGCCGGCGGCCCTCGCCTGGCGTCGACGGAAACCGTTTGGACATATTGGAAACAGGCGAGACACACAAAACAAGCCTGTAACAAACGGCGCCGAAAAAGCGAGTGGTCTCTCCTCAACGTTCGGGCGACACGGATCCAGCGCTTGGAACGGGATGGCAAAAGTGCAAGATCGTCGTCGAGGGCTTGACCGGAACTCTGACATGGAACGATGGGGGGGTCAGGTCGAAAAGCCTGCAACCGCCTACGTCATCAAGGATGGCAAGTACGTCCAGGCCTAACCGTTGCCGCTGTCCTCGCGTGTCGAAATCGTTTTGAAACATTAAATCTGAGCTGCGAAAACGACGTTTCCCGCAGCTCAGAGGGTCGTGCGCGCGCGGGCTTCTCGCTGGAGGAAGAAATCCCATAAATGCCGCTTACTTTTGGATGATAAAGCGATTATTCTTCTGAACACCCACAAATGTGGGCGTGTTCGCAGTTGTCGGTATCTGTTGGAATCCGACTGTCATCGAAAGGAGAGCCGCATGTCGAGCCTCAACGGTAAGTCATTCAACCCTGTTATGAATCGCAGGAGCGTTATCGCGAGCGCAGCTGGTCTGGGGGTCGCGGGTATTCTAGCCGGTTGCTCCTCTGAGGGTGGCGACAGCGGCTCCGCATCGGCCAACTCCAACGGCGGCGAGTTCAAGATCGGTGCCATCGGTCCCAAGACCGGTGCCGCCGCTTCTTACGGCCTCTCCGTGTGCAACGGCGTCGAGCTCGGCTGCAAGGATTTCTCCAACGACACCTATAACTTCGTGAGCAAGAGCGAAGACGACGTCGCCGACGGCGAGAAGTCCGTCACCGCGTTCAATACCCTTGCCGACTGGGGCATGCAGGCGCTCGTCGGCCCCACCACCACCGGCGCTTCCGTTGCCGTGGCCGAGGTCGCAGCGCAGGATCCCCAGATCTTCATGATCACCCCGTCCGCTTCTTCCACGGACGTCACCAAGGGCAAGACCAATGTCTTCCAGGTGTGCTTCACCGACCCCAACCAGGGCGTTAACGCTGCTAAGTTCCTCGCTGCCAACTACGGCGACGAGAAGTTTGTCCTGTTCTACAACTCCGGCGATTCCTATTCTTCCGGCATCGCCGATGCGTTCAAGGAGCAGGCTGCCAAGTCCAAGCTCGAGGTCGTCGACGAGGAGACCTTCAAGGACGATTCTCAGACCTCCTTCACCAACCAGCTCACCAAGGCCAAGGAAAAGGGCGCGACGATGATTTTCGCCCCGATCTACTACACCCCGGCTTCGGTGCTCCTCAAGAACGCCTCCGATATGGGCTACGAGGTCAAGATGATGGGCTGCGACGGCATGGACGGCATCCTGGGCGTCGAGGGCTTCGACACCACCCTTGCCGAGGGCCTGTTGCTCATGACCCCGTTCTCCGCCGACGACGAGAACAACGCCGACTTCGTGAAGGCCTATAAGGACGCTTACGGCAAGACTCCCGATCAGTTTGCCGCAGACGCCTACGACGGTGTCCATGCAGTTGCCGAGGCCTTGAAGGAGGCGGGCCTTCCTGCCGACGTCGATCCTACAGAGGCTTCTTCCAAACTCGCCGAGGCCATGACCAAGATTACGGTCAAGGGTCTGACCGGCACTCTGACGTGGAACGACAAAGGCGAGGTCCAAAAGGATCCGACCGCGTACGTCATTAAGGACGGTAAGTACGTCCAGGCCTAAGCGCCGCGGAGTGCCTGCACATAGGTGCACGTAACATAAGCAGGGGCGGAACTATTCCACCCCTGCTTTTCCCTATTGGGGCAAGGTGTATTTCTTGACCGTTACCCCTGTTTTACGGGAGGGTTTCGCCCCTTGTATGTCGCGTTGGGGGCGGCCTATCCTAATCGAGTCACATAACGAAAGGAGGGTGTGAAACATGACGGTATTCATCCAGTATCTGGTGAACGGCCTGTCCATGGGCAGCGTCTATGCGATCATCGCGCTGGGCTACACCATGGTCTACGGTATCGCCAAGATGCTCAACTTCGCCCATGGTGACGTGATCATGGTCGGTGCATACGTTTCGTTTTGCGCCACATCGTACCTTGGACTGCCTGGCTGGCTTTCGGTGGTCCTGTCCGTCGTCGTCTGCACCGCGCTGGGCGTGCTCGTCGAGGGCCTTGCATATCGTCCGCTGCGCGCCGCGGGTCCGCTTGCGGTCCTTATCACGGCTATTGGCGTTTCTTACTTCCTGCAAAACGCCGCCCAGCTGCTGTGGGGTGCCACGCCCAAGAAC
This sequence comes from Collinsella acetigenes, assembly GCF_012844445.1. NCBI lineage: Bacteria > Bacillati > Actinomycetota > Coriobacteriia > Coriobacteriales > Coriobacteriaceae > Collinsella > Collinsella acetigenes. Next base: position 15,268 of record NZ_JABBCP010000004.1, on the reverse strand, counting down.
TTCACCTCGTTGGTTAAGTTCCCGGTCCCAGCGTTTCTGGCGCAGTTCAACGTTTCTGCCGTGTCGCTCGTCACCATCCTCGCTTGTATCTTGATTATGGTGGTGCTCATGTGGTTCACCTCCAAGTCAAAGATGGGCAAGGCCATGCGCGCCTGCTCCGAGGATAAGGCGGCCGCTCAGCTCATGGGCATCAACGTCAACCGCACCATTTCGATGACGTTTGCCATCGGTTCTGCGCTTGCGGCCATCGCCGGCGTGCTGTTGTGCTCGTACTCTCCGGTGCTGCAGCCCACGACCGGTGCCATGCCTGGCATCAAGGCCTTTACCGCTGCCGTCTTTGGCGGCATCGGCTCCATTCCCGGTGCGTTTGTGGGAGGCGTCTTGCTCGGCATCATCGAGGCCATGGCACAGGCGTACATTTCTACGTCGCTCGCCAACTCTATTGTGTTTGCCGTGCTTATCGTGGTGCTTCTGGTCAAGCCCGCGGGCCTTCTGGGCAAGTACGTCCCGGAGAAGGTGTAGGTGGACATCATGAACTTCCTCAAGAATAAGCAGACGCGCTCCGATTTCATTACCTATGGCCTTGTTATCGTTGCGTTCTTGGTGGTCTTCTTCATGCAGACCAATCATATGATTCCGCGCATGTTCGCCGGACAGCTGGTGCCTATCACCGCCTATATCGTGATGGCCATTTCCCTAAACCTCGTGGTCGGTGTCGCGGGCGACCTTTCTCTTGGCCATGCCGGCTTCATGAGCATCGGCGCCTACACGGGCATCGTTACCGCCGTATCCATGCAGGCAGCGGGCGCGCCTCAGACGCTCGCGCTCATCGTGAGCATCGTCGTCGGCGCTGTCTTTGCTGCTATCGCCGGATTTATCATCGGCATCCCCGTGCTTCGCCTGCGCGGCGACTACCTGGCTATCGTCACCCTTGCCTTTGGCGAGATCATCAAGGAGGTTGTGACCTGTCTGATCGTGGGTGTCGACGCCCATGGCCTGCATGTCGTGTTCAACCTTAGAGGTAACGCCACGGTCAACGACTTGCATCTGATGGACGGTGGCATCGCCATCATCAAGGGCGCTCAGGGCGCCTCGGGCGTTTCCACCTATTCCACGTTCGTTGCCGGTTTTGTGCTCATCATGATTGCGCTCGTTGTTGTGCTCAACCTGGTGCGCAGCCGCACCGGCCGTGCGATCGAGGCCGTGCGTGACAATCGTATCGCTGCCGAGAGCGTAGGTATCTCCGTTACCAAGTACCGCATGATCGCCTTTGTGGTCTCCGCCGCCCTCGCCGGCGCTGCCGGAGCGCTCTTTGGCGGTAACTTCTCACAGCTCTCTGCCACTAAATTTGACTTCAATACCTCGATTCTCATTCTGGTCTTTGTGGTCTTGGGCGGTCTGGGCAACATGCGCGGATCCGTTATCGCCGCCGCGGTGCTGACGATTCTCCCCGAGGCGCTGCGCGAGTTCTCCGACTACCGCATGCTTGTCTACGCTATCGTCCTCATCCTTGTGATGATCTGCACCAACAGCCCTCAGATCCAAGGCTTTATCGCCCGCTTTAAGCCCAAGAAGAAGGGGGAGGTCGAAGCCAATGTCTAAGTTCGAGTTCGAAAAGGGCAAGATGGTACCCTATCCTAGCCGCGCCATCGTCCCCGATCGCGATGTCAACGAGACACCGGCGCTCGAGTGCATTCACCTGGGTATCGAGTTTGGCGGCCTGAAGGCGGTCGATGACTTTAACCTCACCATCGGCAAGACCGAGATCGCCGGCCTTATTGGCCCCAACGGTGCTGGCAAGACCACCGTCTTCAACCTGCTTACTAAGGTCTACCAGCCCACGAACGGAACTATTCTGCTCAACGGCCAGGATACGAGCGGCAAGACCGTAAGCCAGGTCAATCGCATGGGCATCGCCCGTACGTTCCAAAACATCCGCCTGTTCTCGTCCATGACGGTCGAGGACAACGTCAAGGTTGGTCTGCACAACCAGGAAAAGTACACGGGCCTCGAGGGCGTTTTGCGCCTGCCCAGCTATTGGAAGCACGAGAAACAGGCGCACGAGCGCGCCATGGAGCTGCTCTCCATTTTCGATATGGAAAAGCATGCGAACGATCAGGCCGGAAGCCTTCCTTACGGTGCCCAGCGTCGTTTGGAGATCGTGCGCGCGCTTGCGACCAATCCCTCGCTGCTGTTGCTGGACGAGCCCGCGGCAGGCATGAATCCGTCCGAGACGGCGGAGCTCATGGAGAATATCGTTAAGATCCGCGACACCTTTGGTATTGCCATTATGCTGATCGAGCACGATATGAGCCTGGTCATGAATATCTGCGAAGGCATCTGTGTGCTTTCCTTTGGCAAGGTTATCGCTAAAGGCACGGCCGAGGAGATTCAGAATAACGAGACCGTCATCGAGGCCTATCTGGGCAAGAAGAAGGAGGCGTAGCGCCATGGCAGAACCGATGCTTTCCGTATACAACGCCAATGTCTGGTACGGCGCAATCCACGCCATCAAGAACGTTTCCTTTGAGGTCAACGAAGACGAGATTGTGGCCCTGATTGGCGCTAACGGTGCCGGTAAGTCCACGACTCTTAAGACCATTTCGGGCTTGCTGCGCTCCAAGACGGGATCCATTACGTTCCAGGGCGAGGACATCGCCCATACGCCCGCTGACAAGCTCGTTGCCAAGGGCCTGGCTCAGGTACCCGAGGGGCGTCGCGTCTTTCTCGAGATGTCGGTGGAGGAGAACCTCGAGATGGGCGCCTATACGCAGCCCAAGAGCACCATCGCTCCCGGCCTCGAGCGCGTCTACGAGCAGTTCCCACGCTTGAAGGAGCGCCGTCGCCAGGTTGCAGGCACGCTTTCGGGCGGTGAGCAGCAGATGCTCGCCATGGGTCGCGCTCTTATGAGCAACCCCAAGCTTCTCATGCTCGACGAGCCCTCCATGGGCCTTGCTCCCATTCTGATTGAGCAGATCTTCCAGATTATCGAGGACCTGCACAAGGCAGGCACCACGATCTTGCTGGTTGAGCAAAACGCGCAGATGGCGCTTTCCATCGCCACGCGCGGCTACGTGATGGAGACGGGCAACATCACCTTGAGCGGTACGGGCCAAGAACTCCTGCATAACGACGACGTTCGCCGCGCCTACCTGGGCGGCTGACGCTTCGTACCATATTGTTCCATCCAAGGGCGGCATCGCATCAACAGGCGGTGTCGCCTTTGCTTTAAGGGGCATCGACCTGTTCGGACCCGGGGCATCTCTGTCCCCTCATGCTCAGACATACTCGCGCTCTTGCGAGCGCTGCGTAACTGCGCGTGAGGGGACAGAGATGCCCCGGGTCCTCGGACAACTGCTTGATTCAAGTCGCAAGCACGGTATCTTGCCGGAAGGGGGACGCTATTGCCTCCACGCGCAGTTGCGCAGCGTCCGTAGGACGCGAGTATGTTTGAGCATGGAGACAATAGCGTCCCCCTTCCGGCGTAGGTGAGGTGTTTCACCCGTGTAATGCTTTGGGCAGGGTTTATCGCAGGCTTGCCTGCCTCCGCAAGGGTGCGCGATACTTCTATCTACATGAGACCAAGGGGGCAGACATGGCACTGGTATTCGACGTGGTAAAGGCAAAGGGTAAGCCGGACGATAACCGTCGGCCGGGCACGTCGTGCCCATTTTGCGACGTCGATGGACTCGAAAACATCATCCGCCGTGACGGGGACCGCATTTGGTTGCAGAATAAGTTTCGCACGCTGCGCCACACCATGCAGACCGTGCTCATCGAGTCGGCCGATCATGATGCGGATATCACTACATATGAACCCGAGGAGCTCCATGGCGTGATTCGCTTTGCGCTGTCCTGCTGGGAGCAGATGATCGATTCGGGCGATTATCGCAGCGTCCTTATGTACAAGAACATGGGCCCGCTTTCGGGCGGAAGCCTCACGCATCCTCATATGCAAATTGTTGGACTCGAGGAGGAAGACGGGTATGCAGAGATCTCTATGAAGCACTTCGAGGGAATCGAAGTGTGGCGGCGCGGGCGCGTGCGCGCGACCATTTCCACCGATCCCGTTATGGGCTTTTTCGAGGTAAACGTCATCTGCCCACAGGGGCTTGCCCACGGCAATGCTCCAGAAGACATCGAGGACACGAATCGATTTGCCGACGCGCTTCAGACGGTGGTTCGCTATGTTCTTAACGAGCATCACGGCGGGCGTGCCTCGTCATACAACCTCTTCTTTTACCACATGGAGGGGATGACGATCGTCAAAGCGCTTCCGCGCTGGGTGGTTTCGCCCTATTTTGTAGGCTATCGCTTGGCGCAATGCAATGCCGAGACAACGCTTGCACGCGATGCCGAGCGTCTGCGGGAGCTACTTGACGAGCGAGCTTGATACGGCGGTATCGTTTTTGTTTGCTATGCCGGCGTCCGTCGTCGAGGTGCCCTCATCGTATAGGCGATGAATGAGCGCGCCAAAAAATGCAGCGAGCATCTGCTGGAACAGGGTGCCGCACATGACAGGGAACACCACTTCGCCTGGAAAATACTGGCTGGCGATGACCGCGCCTGACGAGATATTGCGCAGGCCGCAGGCGAAGCTCATGGTGACAAGCGTCGGTTGCGGCTGATGCAGAAGGCGTGCGACCAACAAGCCCCAGATGTACCCGCTGCAGGCGTAGAAAAAAATGAAGAGCGCCACGGCGATGCGCTTCCAGGTCATATGGAGCACGTAGGAGGACATCGCGGTCGAATTCGCTGTAATGATGATCACCAGCAACGCGCGACAAGCGGGGGAGATAGCGGGGGAGAGACGTTCGTGTCCCCACTCGTGGGTCAGCTCGTTGACCATCATGCCTGCAAGCGCGGGAAGCGCGATCATCAGCACCATGTCAAAGATCATCTTGGCAGCGTCGATCTGAATCGAATGCCCCATCAGAATCTGAAGCGTAAACGGGATGCTAAAGGGTGCGAGCACGGTGGAGACCAGGATGACGGCGAGTCCGAGGGGGCCGTCGCCGTGGAACATGCCCACCCACATAAAGCTGACCACTGCTACGGGCACGCTATATTCAAGAAGAATGCCGGTGACGAGGTTGACGTTGCCGGCAAATAGCAGGTTTCCCAGGAAATAGGCGAGCGTTGGCATAAAGACCTGACTTATGAGCAAGATGACGATGAGGTCTTTGGGGTGCTTAAATACGCCAACAAGCTGATGGACGGTGTTGTTGAGAGAACCTTGAAACGTCATGAAGGCGAACATGACGGGTACGACAGCGCGAATGGGCGAGAAGACTTGGGGAAAGAGCACGCCCGCCGCCACACAGCAGGGAACGATAAAGGGCATCTTGGAGCCGATCAGGTTTCCAAATGCATGCCAGCGATCCACGAACATCGGTAAGGTCCTCTTTCGCATTGTTTTTCACGCTTGCGATCAGATATCGCAAAATCGTGCGGCCAAACGTTGAATCAAGGGCGAGTATAACGCCGTCGCCTGCCATGAACATGGACGCGATTGTGTATGACCGTTCTACCAGCGGCTGAAATACGATGGATACCTTCGGTGGCTTACCTGCACATTGTGTCCACTTGACGCGTATAATAAAGGCGTTCAACAGCTCGGCCCGCCGAAGCGGGCCCACACATCAAGGAAGTGCCCTCATGCGCCCATTTGGTTTCGCGCATGATTGCTGCCATCGCCGCCATCATGCTTCTCACGATCGCGTCCCTCGCAATTGCCTTGCGGGGAGGTGCGTTGCCTATGCCTTCGCTTAAGACATCTCACCGCTGGGCTGTTGCCCATAACGATATCAATCTTGAACGAGAACTCTCTCACGCCCTTGGCGTGGCCCCGCTGGTGGCTCGCATCATGGTCGCCCATGGTATCGAATCGGTCGAAGAAGGTCATCTCTTTCTCACCCCGTCTCTCGAGCGCGACTGGGCGAACCCCTCGATTATCCCTGGCTTGAGCGATGTGGCCGATCGCGTGCAGGCGGCACTTGCTGCAGGCGAGGTCATCGCCGTCTTTGGCGACTTTGATGTTGACGGCATTACGTCAACCTGTCTGCTCACCGAGGCGTTGCGCCACCTTGGCGGCACCGTTCACCCGTTTATTCCGCACCGATTTGACGAGGGTTACGGTCTTACCGCCAGCGCGCTCGACCGAGTGGTCGAAGCGTGCTCTCCAACGCTCATCATCACGGTCGATAACGGCATCGCGGCAAAAAACGAGGTACAGCAGATCGTTGAGCGCGGCATCGACATCGTGGTGACCGACCATCATGAGCCTTCCGGTCTTGTTCCCCAGGGCGTTCCCGTTGCCGATCCCAAGATTGCCGATAAGAGTCCCTCACGCGAGCTCGCCGGTGCCGGCGTGGCGCTCAAGCTCGTGCAGCTGCTGGGCGAGCGCCTGGGCGAACCCGACCTGTGGCGCTCCTATACCGAGGTCGCAGCGCTTGGAACCGTGTCGGACATGATGCTTCTCACTCCCGAGAACCGTGCGCTTGTGGCAGATGGCATTGCCCATATGCGCACCTCGACGCGTCCTGGTTACGTGGCACTCGCTTCTGTTGCCCGTGCCGACTTGCGCACCATCACAGCCGATGCCCTTTCCTTCTCGCTCATCCCGCGCCTCAACGCTGCGGGCCGTATGGCAGATCCCGCCTTGGCGCTCGATTTGCTAATGGCGACCGATCCCATGGAGGCGGCGCGACTCGCTGCCCAGCTCGAAGAGATCAACCAGGATCGTCGAGATATCGAGGGCAAGCTTGCCGACGAAGCCATGGCTCTTGCCGAGGCCAGCTATGACGGCGGTCGCGTGATCGTCGTGGGCGGCGAGGGCTGGCACGAGGGCGTGAAGGGTATCGTGGCGAGTCGTCTTACCAATCGCTTCCATGTTCCCGCGCTTTTGTTTTCCGTGCAGGATGGCATCGCGCGAGGGTCGGGCCGCTCGGTTGGCTCCGTCAACCTGTTTGATGCGGTTGAGCGATGCTCCGACCTCGTGATTCGTTTTGGAGGCCATGCCGGTGCCGTTGGCGTGACTATCGAGGCCGATAAACTCGATGAGTTTCGCCGCCGGATGGGCGAGACTCTAGCCCAGCTTCCCGCCGAGGACTTCGAGGATACCGATGAGGTCGCTGCCGTTGTTAAGCTTTCCGAGCTCGATATCAACACGATCGAGCAGATCTCGGTGCTCGAACCGTTTGGACAAGGTAACAGAGTTCCGCTGCTTGCGGCTACCGGCGTGACCATGACCGATCGTGCTGCGGTGGGAAAAACGGGCGATCACATGCGTTTTGTCGCCACCGATGGCATCTCGAGCGTTCCCGCCATTATGTTTCGCGTGCCCGATATCGATCGATGCGTGGCATGCGACGCAGTTGTCGACCTCGTGTTCGAAGCCGTGGCGGAGCGCTGGCAGGGCCGCGTGAAGCCCAAGCTCATGGTTAAAGACATTCTTCGCCATGACGCCGCGGGCTCTAAAGACGATACGAACGACAACGCCCCCATCATGGCTTCCGCAGCCGCCGCCGATGAAGCCTTTGGCGATGCTCCCGATGCTTCGCGTCGTGCCATGCTCGCCCGTCTTCCCTATGATGAGCTGACGCGTACGCTCATCCATTCGTTTATTGGATGCGCAGATCCGCATCCCGCGCAGCGCGATGCGCTTGATGCTCTGGGCCAGGGCAAAAGTGTCCTTGCGGTGATGGGCACCGGCCGCGGAAAATCCCTGATCTTCCAAGTTCATGCTGCCCGCGAGGCTCTCTCCCATGATCGCGCGAGCATCTTTGTCTATCCTCTGCGCGCCCTCGTGGCCGATCAGTCGTTCCATCTCGTCGAGCGCTTTTCTCAGCTGGGACTGCGCGCAGCGGTCCTTACGGGCGAGACGCTTCCTGCCGCCCGTGACGCGATTTTCTCGCGCCTGCGCGCCGGCGCGCTCGATGTGATTCTCACCACGCCTGAGTTCCTCGATATTCACCGCTCGCGTTTCGCGCCGGCGCGTATCGGCTTTATCGTTTTCGATGAGGCGCATCATATGGCCGCGGCAAAGGGCGGAAATCGTAGTGCCTATCTCGACATGCCGGAGGTTTTGCAGCTGTTGGGCTCGCCCCAGGTTCTTGCTGCGACAGCTACCGCCTCTCGTCCTGTTGCCAAGGAGATACGTCACCTTCTTCCCATCAACGAGGTGGTGGTCGACGACACGGTGCGTGCCAATCTGAACCTGGAGGACGAGCGCAACTTGCAAGCGCGCGAGAACTGCCTTGTCTCCATCGTCGCCACGGGGGATAAGTGTGTGGTGTACGTCAATGCGCGCGACGCTGCCGTTGCGCTTGCCCGCACGCTTCGCCGTCGCATCCCCGAGCTCGCTCCCGCCATTGCGTTCTATCACGCGGGCCTTTCACGAAGCGACCGCATGCGTGTCGAGGATGCTTTTAGAAGCGGTGAGCTTTCCTGCATCGTCTCCACTTCCGCCTTTGGCGAAGGCGTCAACTTGCCTGATATTCGCCATGTTGTCTTGTATCACATGCCGTTTGGCGCTATCGAGTTCAACCAAATGAGTGGCCGTGCGGGTCGCGATGGCGCCGCCGCTCGCATCCATCTACTCTATTCTGCTCGCGATGCCCGCATTAACGAGCACCTGCTCGATGCTTTGGCGCCCACGCGCGACGAGCTTGTCGTTCTCTACCGTGCACTGCAGACCATGTGGCGCGCGGCGCGAACCAAGACGGGGGAGAACTCGTTTGCGGCGAGCGATCTTGACATCGCGCAGATGTGCCTTGCTATCGATGCGCGCACACATGTGGATGAGCGCTCGGTTTCGTGTGGCCTTGGCGTGTTCGAGGAGCTCGGGTTTGCGTGCGTGAAGGGTTCGGATGCAAATCGCCGTATCGCCATGACCGAGAACCCGGGCAAGGTTGAGCTTTCTCGTTCTATTCGTTACCTCGAGGGCATGCGCACGCGCATGGAGTTCTCAGCATTCAAGAGCTGGGCTTTAGATACATCTGCTCATGATATGCTTGCACGAGTGAACAGGCCCATCACACCACGGGCTGAATAAAGGGGAGGGGTCACCATGGGCAGCGCTGCTTCTCATGCAAATGCTGCGCCGCATTCCGGTGCAGTTGTTCATACAAACCAGGAGGGTAGCCTGCGCCCTACTTCGGAGCTGCTGCACATTACATGTGCCGACGATCTGCCGTATCAGATTACTGCAGACAGCTACGACAAGCTCGCGAGCCTGTGCCGCAAGAACATGAACGAGGAAGATCGCGCCAAAGTCGAGCGTGCCTACTGTTTTGCCGCCGAGAAGCATGCGAAGCAAAAGCGCCGCTCGGGCGAGATGTATATCAACCATCCTGTTGAGGTGGCCATTATCTTGGCCGAGCTCAATATGGACTGCGACGTGGTGTGCGCCGCGCTCCTTCACGATACGGTGGAAGATACCGAGACCTCTCTCGATGATGTGGCAAGCATCTTTGGCTCGACTGTTTCCGAGCTCGTCGACGGCGTGACCAAACTCACGAACATCGAGGTCGACAGCATGGACGAGAAGCAGGCGCTCAACCTGCGCAAGATGTTTCTCGCCATGTCGCGCGACATTCGCGTGATTATCGTCAAGCTTGCCGACCGCCTGCATAACATGCGAACGCTCGCTGCTCTTCGCGAAGATCGGCGTCTGTTCAAGGCGCGCGAGACAATGGACGTGTACGCGCCTTTGGCCGACCGCTTGGGCATGAGCTCTATCAAGTGGGAGCTAGAGGACCTTTCCTTCTTCTATCTTGAGCCGGAAGCCTATCAGCGCATTGCGCGCATGGTTGCCGAGAGTCGTGAAGTGCGCGAGCGCTTCTTGGCAGAGACTATCAAGACGCTGACCGACGAGCTTAAGCACGCGGGCCTTGAGGGGTTTCAGATCAAAGGACGCTCCAAGCATTACTGGTCCATCTACCAGAAGATGCGCCGCAAGGGAAAAGAGTTTTCCGAGATCTACGACCTTGTGGCCCTGCGCGTCATCACCAATACTGTGGGCGATTGCTACTCCGCGCTCGGTGCGGTTCACTCTTTGTGGCATCCTATGCCGGGGCGATTCAAAGACTATATCGCTATGCCCAAATTCAACAACTACCAGTCGTTGCACACAACGGTTATCGGTCCCACGGCTCGCCCGCTTGAGATTCAGATTCGTACGTACGAGATGCACGAGCAGGCGGAATACGGCATTGCCGCCCATTGGCTCTACAAGCGTTCGGGCGGGTCTACCGCCTCTAAATCCAACGACGCTCAGCGCCTGGACGATCAGATCAATTGGCTGCGCCGCTCGCTCGATTGGACTGTTTCCGACGAGATCGACGATCCAAAAGAGTTTCTTCACTCATTGAAGGTCGATCTTTTTGACCAGGAAATTTTCGTGTTTACACCCAAGGGCGAGGTCATGAGCTTACGCGCGGGATCGACGCCGCTTGACTTCGCGTATGCCGTCCACACCGAGGTCGGCAACCATTGCGTCGGCGCTATGGTTAATGGCGTGGTTGCCCCACTCTCGCACGAGCTCGCCATGGGTGACCGTGTCGAAATCTTGACCAATAAGGCCGCAAAGCCCTCGCGCGATTGGTTCAACATCGTGCGTACGCCCTCCGCCCGCTCTAAGATTCGCCGCTATTTTGCGGCGGCAACCAAAGACGACGATGCCATTTCTGGTCGCGACACACTTGCAAAGGACCTGCGCAAGCGAGGCTTCGGCATATCCACGCCCCGCTCTACGCGCGCCCTTACCGAAGTCGCGCACGACTTGAACTTCAAGCAACTTGAGGATTTGTTCGCCGCCGTGGGCGCCGGCAAGGTCGCGCCGCGCATGGTGTGCAACAAGGTGGAAGCGCTGCTCGACCCCAAGCCGACCGAAGCCGCCGCCAAGGAGCCCGAAGAGATCGTTGCCGAGACGATCAAGCAGGCGCGCGGTAGCCGCCGTCCGCCCAAGCGCAAGCGCAAGCCCGCAAGTTCGGGTGTTGTGGTCAAGGGCGGCGATGGCCTGCTGGTTCGCCTGGCCCACTGCTGCAACCCTGTGGTTGGCGACGATATCGTTGGCTTCATCACGCGCGGACGCGGCGTGTCGGTCCATCGTGCCGACTGCCCCAACGTCAAGGGCCTTATGGAGCACCCCGAGCGCATGATCGAGGTGTCATGGGACGATGGAGCCGATGCTCTCTTCCAGGTTGAGATTGTAGTCGAATGTCTCGATCGCATGGGATTGCTCAAAGACGTTACTATCGCCATCGGCGATGCGGGGGCCAACATTCTCTCGGCTGCAACATCGACCGACCGCGAGGGAGTCGCTACCCTGCGCTTTTTGGTCGAGATCTCCGATGCCAGCGGCTTGGACGCGCTGCTTGCCGCCATTAGTCGCGTGGAAAGCGTCTTCGATGCTCGCCGTCTCATGCCCGGCGAGGGCGGCGGTGCGCAGGTGGCGCATCGTCACTAATAACGTGAGAGGTGTTTTATGGATGGCAAATTGCCGTTGAAGGCGAATTTGGAGCTCGAGGGCCATGGTTCGCTTCGCGTCGCAACTATTGTTAACGGCCCGATTCAGACCAATACCTACATTGTGGTCTCCCAAGATCACGCTGTGATGATCGATCCCGCATGGGAAGGGGAGAAGCTGGCCGAGCGCGCCTTGGCCCTGTTTCCCACTGCGCATCTCGATGCCGTTGTCTGCACACACGGGCATGCCGATCACGTTGGCGGCGTAGCGGGCGTTCGCCGTGTCTTGGGCGAAGACATCCCCTTTATGATTTCCGCGCTTGATGCACCGCATCTTGCCGAGGCAGTGCGCAGCATGAAGACGACATGGGGTATCGATACCGAGATGCCGCCTGCACCCGACCGTTTGCTTGAGGAGGGCGATACGGTCGAGGTGGGAGACGCGTGTTTCCAGGTGCTGTCGACTCCCGGCCATACGCCGGGAGGCATTGTGCTGTTTACTGCCACTTCGGATGCAAACATCGCATTTGTAGGCGATACCCTTTTCCCAGGAGGACATGGTCGTGTCGATCTTCCCGGCGGTGACGAGGGGCTGATTATGCGTTCGCTTGCGCGCATCGGCACCTCTTTGCCCTCAGATACCTTGTGCTATGTGGGCCATAACGGCACCACGACCGTCTCTCGCGAACTTGATTCGAACCCCTTCATGGCCTATGCGCTTCGTCACGAGCATTAACCCTTTCGTTTCGAAGAATATCGAAGCTTTCGTTTTGCTTATGTGAAAGTATGACAGATGGCGTATCGAGGCTATGGCGCATGGTATGCTTTGCTATGTCATTTCGGCACTTCGAACTAGGGGGTTCGTATGCTCGTTAACGCAAGCGACATGCTTAAGAATGCTGAGGCCGGCCATTACGCTTTGGGCGCCTTCAACACCAACAACCTGGAATGGACGCTCGCTATTCTCCAGGCTGCCGAGGAGGCCAAGTCTCCGCTTATCATGCAGTGCACGGGCGGCGCTGCCAAGTGGATGGGCAGCTACAAGGTTTGTGCCGATATGGTCAAAGCTTGCGTTGAGGCTCTCGACATTACGGTTCCTGTTGCTTTGCACCTCGATCATGGTTCCTATGAGGATTGCTTCAAGGCCATGGATGCAGGCTTTACATCCATTATGTACGACGGTTCTCACGAGGCCGACTTCCAGACCAATCTCGACCGCACCAAGGAGCTTGTGGACCTCGCTCACTCTCGCGGTCTGTCCATTGAGGCAGAGGTCGGCGGTATCGGCGGTACCGAGGATGGCGTGACTTCCTCCGGTGAGCTCGCCGATCCCGAGCAGTGCAAGCAAATTGCCGACCTGGGCGTCGACTTCCTCGCTTGCGGTATTGGTAACATCCACGGTCTGTATCCGAAAGACTGGAAGGGCCTTTCCTTCGAGCGCCTGGGCGAGATCAAGGCTCTCACTGGTAACCTCCCGCTGGTTCTGCACGGTGGTACTGGCATTCCCGAGGATCAGATCAAGAAGGCCATCTCTCTTGGCGTTTCTAAGGTCAACGTCAACACCGACCTCCAGGTTGTCTATGCCAAGGCCATTCGCGAGTATGTCGAGGCTGGCAAGGATCAGCAGGGCAAGGGCTACGATCCGCGCAAGCTCATCAAGCCGGCTCGCGAGGCTATCGTTGCTCGCACCAAGGAGCTCATGAAGCAGTTTGGCAGCGTGAACAAGGCCTAAAGCCGCTTTTCGCATGGCCCCGGTTTCGTTTTTCCACATGCGGAGAAGCAGACCGGGGTTTTGCGTTTCAATGTTCTGCGCAAGGAAAAAAGTTTGCACGAACCCTTTGGGATTCTTTTAATATGGTATAGTTGCTAACGCACCATAGCGTGCGCCCGAGTGGCGGAATTGGCAGACGCAGTGGACTCAAAATCCACCGGTGGCGACATCGTGCGAGTTCGAGTCTCGCCTCGGGCACCATCCGAACAGCAAGGACCCCAGCGATGGGGTCCTTTCTTGTAAACGCCGAACTCGCGAGAGCGCGCGGATGAAATTTCTCATGTGCGCTCTTCGTGGAGTAATCCACGCTGTGCTACTATACACATCGCACTGTTTGTGCAGTAACGAAGCGGAACCTGTGGGTTCCCACCTTTCGGCGCCAATGAGCAGCTGTCTGGTTCTAAAAAAGAAGATTCGTGCGGTCACGCCGCATAACCTTGTTTTGAAGACCCGGATATCGCTTTGCGGTTCCGGGTTTTGTTTTAGTGTAAGAAGGAGGTTGGGACAATAGCTAAGTCTGATGACACCCGCATCAACGGGGAGATCACCGCGAGCACTTGCCGACTGATCGGTGTGGACGGCTCGCAGCTGGGTCTGTTCGGCATCCGCGATGCTCAGCGCGTCGCCGATGAACAGGGCCTTGACCTGGTGGAGATCGCACCTAATGCGGAACCGCCTGTGTGCAGGGTCATGGATTACGGCAAGTTCAAGTACCAGCAGGCAATGAAGGCCAAGCAGGCTCGTAAGAACCAGTCCAAGGTCGAGGTCAAGGAAATGAAATTCCGTCCGAAGATCGACGTTGGCGATTACGAGACCAAGAAGGGCCACGTGCTGCGTTTCCTCAAGAAGGGCGCACGCGTCAAGATCACCATTATGTTCCGTGGCCGTGAGATGGCCCATCCGGAGCAGGGTCTTAACGTGCTCGAGCGTCTTGCTGAGGATCTTAAACCGTTTGCTACGGTCGAGTCGGCTCCTAAGCTCGAAGGCCGTAACATGCTCATGCTCCTCGCTCCCATCAAGGGCGCCTTCGATACGGAGGCCACCGAGGAAGCATCCGAGAAATAGTCTTTGTAACCGATTAAGGAGAAGTTCATGCCTAAGATGAAGTCCCACAGCGGCACCAAGAAGCGTTTCCGCCGCAGCGGTACCGGTAAGCTCATGCGCGCCAAGGCTTTCAAGAGCCACATCCTGACCAAGAAGACCACCAAGCGTAAGCGTGGTTTCCGTCAGGAGACCGAGATCGCCGCAGCTGACTCTAAGGTCGTCAACGCGCGTCTCGCTGGCCGTTAAGATCCGTCTGTCCGTTTTATTTCGTCTTTATCTCGTTTGGAGTTGATTTGATATGGCACGCATCAAGCGCGCAGTGAGCGCCAAGAAGAAGCGCCGTACCGTTATGTCTCGTGCGAAGGGTTACTACGGTGCCTCTTCGCGTACGTACAAGGCTGCTAAAGAGCAGGTCCAGCACTCCCTGCAGTACCAGTATCGCGATCGCCGCGCTAAGAAGCGCGAGATTCGCAGCCTCTGGATCACCCGCATCAACGCAGCCGCTCGTGTGAACGGCCTTTCCTACTCCCAGTTCATGCACGGCCTGAAGCTTGCCGGCATTGAGCTCGACCGCAAGGTCCTCTCGCAGATGGCTTACGAGGACATCGAGTCCTTCAACGAGCTTGCCGCTGTTGCAAAGAAGGCCCTCGAAGCCTAAAGCCTGCTTTATATAGGGTATTTAGAAACGGGACGTCGTTAGACGCCCCGTTTTTCTTTAAACGGCATGGAAGGAGATACAGGCGGTAGTTAAATGTGTAGGAGATGTGTATGTTAAAACTGAGTATTGCGGAGGGTAGGGGCCTCCGGTAAATTATTTCCTCGCCGAAGGGAGTAGCGCAGTTAACGCAACACTCTCGGCGGGTACCTTGAGAACCGGATACCGCGGGTGGAGCGATAGCATATCGACTCCATCCGGGACAGATGCACTAAATCATACCAATTCGAAGTATGAGCGAATGTGTACGGAAGTATAACTTGATAAGG